>NZ_JBSFRG010000003.1:0-297635 GCF_053589115.1 Rhodococcus sp. NPDC003383
TGTCCCCCGGGCCCCCCCCCCCCCGGGTGTGGTTGCGTTCGCGCCCTCACCCAAACCCACGCACGGGTCAGGGGATCACGGGGGCTGCGGCGCCGACGAACGCCACCATCTCGTAGCCACCCGGATTCGTCTGGATCGGGATCTGCTTCCAGTTGTTGGTCACCCACACGTTGCCCGCCTGATCGATCGCGACGGCGGTACTACGGGTCAATCCGTCGAACCCGTAGCCGGTTCCGTCCGGCGAAATGGGCGCGCCGGTGGTCGTGCCCGGCCGGCACGCCACGACCCGCACACCGCAGAACTGTGACAGCGCCTGCCCGCCGAAGTTCGCGACCCACACGTTGTCGATGCCGTCGACGGCGATGCCCCACGGGATACGCAGGCCACCACCGGACAGCGGCGTCGGGGTCAGCAGTTCGCCGCGCGCCCCGATCCGGGTCAACGTCCCGTCCAGATCTACAGGCCCTTCCGGGGTCGGGCACGGGATACCGATCGTGCGGGAGTTCGAGACCCAGGCGGTCCCGGCACTGTCGGTCGCGACCCCGAGCGGTTTGTCCAGTCCACCCCCGGCGACCGGCGGCACGATCGGGGTGCCGTCAGGCCCGAGCACGGCGACCGTATCGCTCCCGTTCCCGGTGACGAAGACCGTGCCGCCGGTGCCCTCGGCGAGACCGAACGGTTTGACGATCCCGAGGTCGGTGAGCTGCCGCGCCGACCCGGGATCCCCTCCGGGGTAGACGGTCACACTGTCGTTGCCGCAGTTGGCGAACCACACGTCGCCGCTGCCGTGGACGATGGTGCCCTGCGGCCAGCTGATCCCGCCCTGCGTGAAACCTTCGTCGGGCGAGAGCGCGACGCCGTCGGACGAGAACAGCGACACGCTGTTGTGCGGCGGCTGATCCTGTTCGGGACAGTCCGGAACCGGCGCTGCGAAGCCGAAGTTCGCGACCCACACGTTCCCGTCGTCGTCGATGTCGATGCCGAACCCGGCACCACTGAGCCCACCGCCGGTGTACGGCGCCCCGGGGAAGTTCTGCCCCGTCGGGGTCAGCCTGATCAGGTTGTTCGCCCCGCACACCGGGGTCTGCGCGCTGGGCGCGTACTGGTAGTTGTTGGTCACCCAGATGTTGCCGTCGTCGTCGACGGCGATGTTGCCGGGACCGTCGATGGAATGTCCGTCCCCGACGAACCGCAACGCGAGCGTCCATGCGCTCGGTGGCAGCACTCGATCCGGTTGGTACGGAGCAGGTCCCGCCTTCGACAGCGCGAACAGCGCCGGTACGTTCTGCCACGGGTGTCGGGCGGTGTTCACCATCGCCTGCCAGGTGTCGGCGGCCGTTCCCTGCCCGGGCTCACCAGCCAGATTCAGCAGTTGATCGCACACCACGGGGACCGCAACGCAATTGGCGATCATGTCGGCGAGAGAGCCGAAGGTGCCCAGGGTTTCGGTGTCCGGGCCGTTGGGCGAGGTCGCGAGCACGGCACCGACCTCCCCGCTGACGGGATCGACGAGATTGCGCGCCATACCCGCGGCGTTCGGCAGGCCCGGCGCACTACCGTCGATGCGCCCGCCGTTCGTGAACTGGGCGAGCGCGAACCCGGTGGCCACCGTCGTCCTCTCGTTGATCACGACGTCGCCGGGGAGCCCGCCCGCCCCGAGCACGCTCGCCAGCGTCACGCGGCGATCCCCCGGGTTCGTGGCGACCGCGTACACCACCGGCGTGCCCGCGGGCGCGGTGTAGTCGATCGTGAAGGCGCCGTCCGGACCGGACCGCGCGGTGCCGAGGGGTGCGGGAACGCCCGAGGCAAACAGGGCGACGTCGTAGCCGGCGAGCGGCGCGCCTGCCGTGAGCACCCGCCCGCGCAGCGTGCCGCCGTCGGCGGAGGCGGGGGACGCCGCCACCACGGACCAGAGGGCGGCCACGACCACCGTGACGACGATCGCGCACTGACGCCTGAAACCACTCGAACCACTCATGGGAAAGTTCCTGTCGGGGTGTCTGAGTGGTGCAATCGTGACACAGCCGACATCGCTTGCGTGCAGAATTCGGCGCCCCCTGCTCGCGATCGGCGGCACCGAGATTCTGTTCGCCCGACCCCACGAACCCCTCACCAGGGGTGCCGGGGCATACTGGGGACCTTGTGCCCTGAGCGAGGAGGAGTACCGGTGAGCGACGACCTGTCCGCCTACCGCCACGAGTTCGCCCGCATCGAGAAGAAGGTCGCCGGTGAATTCCGTGCCGGTCGCCGCCAGTGGGTGCTCTCCGGATGCGTGACGGTGCTGGTCGTCGCACTGTTGCTGCCCACGACCGAGAGTGCAGCGTCGTGGACCGTGCTCGCCGGTTGGTTCGGTGCGGACGCGCCCGTGACGGTTCCGATGCGTCTGTTCGTGACCCTGGCGACCGTGTTCGGGGTCGGGATCTCGACCGCTGCGCTGTGCCTGCGCCGGTGGCGCCTGGCCGTGCCGGCGATGCTCGGCTCGGGCCTGTCCTCGTTGTTCGGTCTGTTCGGATACTGGTCGCAGAACGGGATGGAAACGTCTGCGCCGCATTCGCCGTCGTTCGGGATGGTGCTCGCCTGGCTCGCGATGGTCGCGCTCACCTCACAGTGGCTGCCCGTCGTGCTGAGCAAGTCGCCCACCGATACCGGGCCGCGCCCGGCGGTCCTGTTCGCGCAGCGATAAATTCGGGTCAGGCTCGCCGCAGCAGGTAGGTGTCCATCACCCAGCCACGTGCGGCCTTCGACCGCGACCGCGCGGCCTCGATGTGCCCGAGGACTTCGGACAGACGTCCGGCGACGAGTTCCTCGTCGGACGTACCGAGGTTCGCGCCCCACCAGATGTCCCATTCCCCGGGCAGTTCCGTGCACGATAGATCGCTGTCGAGCATCACGACGAGGTTGTCGCCGCCCGCCGCGACCTCACGTGAAAGGCGGCGGCCGGTCGTGATCGTGACCGGACCGCCGATCCTGTTGAGCACCAGTCGATGCCGCGCGGCGAGCATCTGCACGCTGCTGACGCCGGGGATCACGTCGTATTCGAGGTCGACGACACCGCGGTCGCGGATCCGTTCGATCACGCGAATCGTGCTGTCGTACAGGCTCGGATCGCCCCACACGAGAAATCCGGCGGTCTCGCCGTCGCGGACCTGTTCGCGGAGGACCGTCTCGTAGACCTGCGCGCGGGCGGCATGCCAATCCCGCACCTCGTCGCCGTACCGTTCCGGTGCCCGATCACGGGGCGGGTCCGGGACGACGACGATCCGGTGGTCGCCGGTGATGTGACGTCGGCAGATCTCCTCGCGCACCGACACCAGATCGTCCACGCCGCGCTGCTTGTCCGCGACGAGGAACACGTCCACCTCGTTGAGCGCGTGCACCGCGGCGACCGTCAGATCGTCCGGTCCGCCGGGTCCGATCCCGATGAGGCGCACTCTCATCCGCGGTCCTCGAGGTCACCCTCGACGTCGAGGTAGGCCTGTTGCAGCGCCTGCATCGTCGACGGGTCCGGTTCGGCCCACAGCCCGCGATCGGCGGCCTCGCTGAGGCGTTCCACGATTCCCCGCAGCGCCCACGGGTTCGCCTCGCGCAGGAACTGCTGATTCTCCGGGTCGAGGGCGTAGGTCTGCGCCAGGGTCTCGTACATCCAGTCGGCGACGACGCCGGCGGTCGCGTCGTATCCGTAGAGGTAGTCGACGGTCGCTGCCAGTTCGAACGCGCCCTTGTAGCCGTGCCGGCGCATCGCCGCGAGCCACCGCGGATTGACCACGCGTGCCCGGAACACCCGCGCGGTCTCCTCCGACAGCGACCGGGTGCGCACGGCGTCCGGCGTCGTCGAATCACCGATGTACGCCTCGGGGTCGCTGCCGGTCAGCGCGCGCACGGTCGCGACCATGCCGCCGTGGTACTGGAAGTAGTCATCCGAGTCGGCGATGTCGTGTTCGCGGGTGTCGGTATTCTTCGCCGCGACCGCGATGCGCCGGTAGTTGGCGCGCATGTCCTCGGCGGCGGGCTCGCCGTGCACGTTCCGGCCGTACGCGAATCCACCCCACGCGGTGTACACCTCGGCGAGGTCCTCGTCGGTACGCCAGTTGCCGGAGTCGACGAGCTGCAGGATGCCCGCGCCGTAGGACCCGGGTTTCGACCCGAAGATCCGCCGCACCGCGCGCTCCGGATCACCGTGCTCTGCCTCGTCCCGCTCGGCGTGGGCGCGAACATAGTTCAGGTCATCGGGCTCGTCGAGCGCCGCGACCATGCGGATCGCGTCGTCGAGCATCCCGATCACGTGCGGGAAGGCGTCGCGGAAGAACCCGGAGATGCGGACGGTGACGTCGATGCGGGGACGGCCGAGTTCCTCGAGCGAAATCACGGTCAGCTCTCGAACCCGGCGGGATTCGGCGTCCCATTCCGGCCGGACACCGATCAGCGCCAGGACTTCGGCGATGTCGTCGCCGGAGGTGCGCATCGCGGAGGTCCCCCACACCGACAGTCCCACCGACCGCGGGTAGCTTCCGGTATCCGCGAGATAGCGTTCGACCAGGGCGTTCGCGAGAGCGACACCGGTGTCGTAGGCGAGACGGCTCGGCACCGCCTTCGGGTCGACGGTGTAGAAATTGCGTCCCGTCGGCAGCACGTTCACCAAACCGCGCAGCGGTGAGCCGGACGGCCCGGCGGGGACATAGCCGCCGTCGAGAGCGTGGAGCACGGCGTCGAGCTCGCCGGTCGTCTGCGCGAGCCGCGGCACGACCTGCTCGGCGGCGAATCCGAGCACCCGAGCGACCTCGGCATCAGTGTGCCCGAGCACGGATTCCACGGTGGACGAGGCGATTTCGGGTACCCACCCGCCGTCCTCCATCGCCTGGACGAGCGACCGGGCCTGCGATTCGACGGCGTCGACCTCGGTCAGCGGCGCATCGGGCTTCAGACCCAGCGCAGCACGCAGACCCGGCACGGCGTGCGATTTGCCACCCCACACCTGGGCGGCCCGCAGGATGGACAGCACCAGATTCACACGCGCCTCGCCCACGGGAGCACCGCCGAGCACGTGCAGTCCGTCGCGGATCTGGGCGTCCTTGACCTCGCACAGCCACCCGTCCACGTGCAGCAGGAAGTCGTCGAACTCGGCGTCGTGCGGCCGGCCGTCCAGGCCGAGGTCGTGGTCGAGTTTCGCGGCCTGGATCAGCGTCCAGATCTGGGCGCGGATCGCCGGGAGTTTCGCCGGATCCATCGCCGCGATGTTCGAGTACTCGTCGAGCAGTTGCTCCAGACGTGCGATGTCGCCGTAGGATTCGGCGCGCGCCATGGGCGGGATCAGGTGGTCGACGATCGTCGCGTGCGCGCGCCTCTTGGCCTGCGCGCCCTCACCGGGGTCGTTGACGAGGAACGGGTAGATCAGCGGCAGGTTCCCGATCGCGGCGTCGGTCGCGCACGCCGCCGACAGTCCCGCGTTCTTTCCGGGCAGCCACTCCATCGAACCGTGCTTGCCGAGGTGCACGACCGCGTCGGCCTCGAATCCGCGCTCCACCCAACGGTATGCGGCCAGGTAGTGATGGGAGGGCGCCATGTCCGGGTCATGGTAGATCGCGACCGGGTTCTCCCCGAATCCGCGGGGCGGCTGGATCATCAGCACCACGTTGCCGGCCTGCAGGGTCGCGAGGACGATGGCCTTGTCGTCGCCTTCGCCGTCGACGAACAACGACCCGGGTGCCTCACCCCACGCCTCGGTCATCGCGTCGGTCAGCTCCGCGGGCAGGTCCTTCGTCCACTCGCGATACCGCTCGGCGGTGACGCGCACCGGATTACCGGACAGCTGGTCGGCGGTGAGCCACTCCTCGTCCTGACCGCCGGCGTCGATGAGCGCGTGGATCAGGGCATTTCCGGCCTCCGTATCGTCCGCCAGATCCATGCCGGGGAAGCCCTCGCCCAGGTCGTAGCCCTGTTCGCGCATCGCCCGGAGCAGACGGATCGCCGAGACCGGCGTGTCCAGACCCACCGCGTTTCCCACGCGGGAATGTTTCGTCGGGTAGGCAGAGAGCATGATCGCGATGCGGCGCTGCGATTGCGGCACGTGCCGCAATCGCGCGTGGGCTACCGCGATTCCCGCGACCCTGGCGCAACGTTCAGGATCGGTGACGTACCGCGGCAGGCCGTCGGCGTCGAACTCCTTGAACGAGAACGGCACCGTGATGATCCGGCCGTCGAATTCGGGAACCGCGATCTGGGTGGCCGAATCCAGCGGGGAGACACCGTCGTCCGAGTCGGCCCAGCTGTCGCGACTCCAGGTCAGGCACAGCGCCTGCAGGATCGGGATGTCGAGAGCGGCCAGCGCCGCGACGTCCCACGCCTCGTCGTCCCCGCCCGCGCCGACGGTCGCCGGGCGGGTGCCGCCGGCCGCGAGCACCGTCACCACCAGGGCGTCGAGGCTGCCGAGTTCGGCGAGCAGATCGTCGGGTGCCCCGCGCAACGAGGCGCAGTGGATCACCACGGCCTGCGCTCGTCCGGTCGCGTCGATCGCATCCGCGAGATCGTGTGCGAATCGGACGTTTCCGCTGGTGTGGTGGGCGCGGTAGAAGACCACCCCCACCCTCGGCAAGCCGCCGGGCGCAAGCGCAGGACGCTCCGCGACACCCCATTCGGGCAGCGCCGCCGGGGCTTCGAATCCGTCGCCGCCGAGAAGCACGGTATCCGACAGGAATGCGTGCAACCGGGCCAGATTCGCAGGTCCGCCGTAGGCGAGATACCGGTGTGCTTCGGCCGCGATCCCGATCGGCACGGTCGAGTAGCTCATCAGTTCGCCGTCGGGGGTTTGCTCCCCACCGAGGACGACGACCGGGACCCCTTGTGCGAGAACCCGGTCGAGCCCGTCCTGCCAGGAACGCGCGGATCCGAGGATCCGCACGACCACCAGGTCGGAGCCCTCCAGCAGCGCGGGCAGCGCCGCCGGGGACTCGCCGGAGAGGTCCAGCCGGGACGGATTGCCGATCACCCAGTCGGCGCCACCGGCCCGCGCCGACAGCAGGTCGGTGTCGGACGTCGACAGCAACGTCAGGCGCGGCACTGCGCGCCCCGGAACAGCACGAATACAGCCATGTTCAGTCTCCAAACCCTCGTGGACCTCGCGTGCCGTGGCCGGTCTCCTGGCTGACGGATCGACGCTGCTCGGCCGACCTTCCCGGAGGTGACTCCAGTGGTCTCCGCACCGGCGAACCGGCACGGACGAGGGCGAACAACTACCCGCTCACAGTGGCGAGGGCCGCGCCGGTTTCCCACCGGCTTCCCGAGCACCACGGCACGCCGAGCCTAGCGCACGATTTCGGCAGGTGTGCAACCATGTGCGCCCATGACGGACCATTCGGCCGACCATCTCCCTCCGGATCGCTGCCCCGGCCTGCTGCGGCCGCACCTCGCCGCGGACGGCGCACTGGTGCGCGTTCGCGCCCCGGGCGGGCGTCTTCCCGACGGGGGTCTGCGACTCCTCGCGGCGGCCTCACGCGCATTCGCGGACGGCGACGTACACCTCACCTCTCGGGGAAACCTGCAGGTCAGAGGTGTCGTCGTCGACGAGTGCGGCGGCGTGCCCACCGGCTTGATCGAATCGATCGCGACGGCCGGGTTCCTCCCGTCCGCGAGCCACGAACGGGTCCGCAACATCGTCGCGTCCCCGCTGTCGGGACTCACCGGAGGGTTCGCGGATGTGCGCCCGATCGTCGGTGCACTCGACGCTGCGCTGTGCCGCGAACCGGCGCTCGCCGACCTGCCGGGCCGGTTCCTGTTCGGTGTCGACGACGGCCGCGGCGACGTCGCCGGTCTCCGGTGCGATCTGTCCGCGACGGCGCTCGATTCGGATCGGATGCGGATCGGGATCGGCGCCCTGAGCGGACCGGTCGTCCCGACTGCGGACGCGGTCCGGACACTGATCGACACCGCGCTGAGGTTCGTCGCGATCCGCGAAACCCGCTGGAACGTGCGGCAACTACCCGGCAAGGGCCGCGAACTGGGCGGTACCGCACCGCTCCCCCGTCCGGAGCGGCACCGAATGCCGTACGGGGTTCTCGACGGCGCGGTGTCCGTCCGGGTGCCCCTGGGAATCCTGACGCCGTCGATGGTCGCGGCACTCCCGGACAGCGGTGTGATCGTCACGCCCTGGCGCGGACTCGTCCTTCCCGCCGATACCGACGTGGAGGCGCTTACGGTTGTGGGATTCGACGCTGCCGCGGATTCGCCGTGGTCTCGGGTGACCGCGTGTACCGGCGCACCCGGGTGTAGTCTCGCCCGCAGCGATACGCGAGAAGTGGCCCGACGAACCGTCGCGGGGCCGGCCCCTTCCCGGCATGTCCACATCGTCGGATGCGAACGTGCTTGCGGCGCACCACATTTTCCCCATACCCTCGTCGTCGCCAGGAGTTCCATGTGATCGAGACACCCCCACCCCGCCGGTACGAGTACGAAACCGACGGCGCCGAGATCTACGTTCGCTCGTTCGCAACGATCCGCGCCGAGTCCGACCTCTCGGGGATCCCGGCCGATGCGGAGAAGGTCGCGGTCCGGATGATCCACGCGAGCGGCCAGACCGACCTGACCCGCGATCTGGTCATCCATCCCGGACTGGTCGGGGCGGCACGGAACGCACTGAACTCCGGTGCCCCGATCCTCACCGACGCGAACATGGTCGCCTCCGGCGTGACCCGCAAGCGACTTCCGGCGGACAACCCCGTGCTGTGCCTGCTCGGCGATCCCCGGGTGCCGGGCCTCGCCGAACGGTGGGGTACCACCCGGTCCGCGGCGGCGGTGTCTTTGTGGGCCGAGCATCTCGAGAACGCGGTCGTCGCGATCGGCAACGCGCCCACCGCCCTGTTCCACCTGCTCGAGATGCTCGACGCGGGCGCCCCGCGGCCGGCCGCCATCGTCGGTGTGCCGGTCGGATTCATCGGTGCCGCGGAATCGAAGGAAGCCCTGATCGAACACGAACTGCAGATCCCGTTCCTCGCGGTCCGGGGACGACGTGGCGGGTCGGCGATGGCGTCGTCCGCACTCAATGCACTGGCGCAGGAGCAGGAATGAGCACCGGACGACTCTACGGCGTGGGTCTCGGCCCCGGCGATCCCGAACTGATCACCCGCAAGGCGGCGAGACTCATCGGCGAGGCCGACGTCATCGCGTACCACTCCGGCACGCACGGCCGATCCATCGCACGATCCATTGCCGCCGAACTCATCCCGGACGGCGCACTCGAGGAACCGCTGGTGTATCCGGTGACGACCGGCACCACCGACCACCCCGGCGGGTACGACGGCGCGATCGCCGACTTCTACGACGACTGCGCCGGACGGCTCGCGGCACACCTCGATGCCGGCCGGATCGTCGTCGTGCTCTGCGAGGGCGATCCGCTGTTCTACGGCTCCTACATGTACCTGCACGATCGACTCTCGGAACAGTATGCTGCCGAAGTCGTTCCGGGCGTGACGTCGTTCTCCGCCGCGGCCGCCGCAGCCGCGGAACCGCTCGTACGGCGCACCGACGTGCTCACGATCCTGCCCGGCACCCTGCCGGAACCGGAACTGGCGCGGCGCCTCGCCGACACGGACGGCGCCGTGATCATGAAGCTGGGCCGGACCTTTCCCGCCGTACGCAACGCCCTCGCCCAGGCCGGCCGACTCGACGACGCCGTCTACGTCGAACACGCATCGATGGGCGGTCAGCGCATCGCACCGGCCGCTGAGGTGGATCCCGATGCGGTGCCGTACTTCTCGGTGATCCTGGCGCCCGGCGACCGGGCGCCGCGCAATCGTGACACCGCCGACCGCTCCCGCCCCGAGGTCGAACAGAATCCGGAACTGCCTGCGGCGCAGGAGCTGCTGGTGATCGGGCTGGGTCCCGCCGACGAACGGTGGCTGACCCCGGAGGCTTCCGCGGCGCTCGCCGACGTGGATCATGTGGTCGGGTACGGGCCTTATGTGGATCGGGTGCCGGTTCGTCCGGGGCTGCAACGTCATTCGAGCGGAAATACCGTCGAGGTGGACCGCGCGCGATTTGCTCTCGAGCTGGCACTGAGGGGCGAAAAGGTCGCGGTCGTGTCCGGCGGCGACGCGGGCGTGTTCGGCATGGCGTCGGCGGTGTTCGAGGCCGCGCAGGACGACCGCTACGCAGAGGTTCCGGTCCGGGTGATCCCGGGTGTGTCCGCGATCCAGGCTGTCGCCGCGCGCGTCGGCGCCCCCATCGGCGGCGACTTCGCGGTGATGAGCCTGTCCGACCGGCTCAAGCCGTGGCCGGTCATCGAGAAACGCCTCGTCGCGGTCGCGCAGGCGGACCTGGTCCTCGGCATCTACAACCCGGCGTCGCGGTCGCGCACGACGCAGGTCGCCGACGCCAAGACGGTGCTGCTGCGGCACCGTCCGGCCGACACCGTGGTCGTCGTCGGCCGGGACGTGGGCCGGCCCGGCGAGTCTCTCGAGGTCACCACGCTCGAAAAGTTGGATCCGGCGACGATCGACATGAAATGCCTCGTGATCGTCGGCGCCGCAGGTACTTCGGTAACGTCCTCGGGTGCCGTGTGGACGGCCCGATCCGTGCGGTGAGCGCCTGGAGAGGTCAGAGTGTCGGGTCGTCGATGATCGATTGAACGAGCACGCCGTAGGTCTCGATGAGGCGGTTGCTCTCGATCACGTCGGGGGTGACGAGTTCGAAGGTCCGCAGCCCGCTGGCCAGCCCGAGCAGCATCGTGACGATCAGCCGGGCACGAACCTGGGTCGGGCCGTCCTCACCGATGGCGGCCGCGATCCGCGGGACGAACCGCGCCGCCATCTTCTCCCGCGCTGCTTCCCGGTCGGGTGCCTCCTGCAGCAGGAACGGCGCCATCGCCCAGAATTCGAAGTCGCCGGTATCGCGGCGTTCGACGAGCGCCCGGGTCATCCGATGGCCGAGCGGTTCGGCGGGATGGTCGAGTTCGCCGACGTTGGGAGCGTCCGGGACGGCGGCCTCGAAGAGCTGAGCCTTGCTGCCGGTCAGTTTCATCACCAGCGCCGGTGAGACACCGGCGCGTTCGGCGATGTCGCGGATCGTCGTCGAGGTGAATCCGCGTTCGGTGAACAACTGCCGCGCGACATCGAGGATGACATCACGCGTCGTCCGGTCGGTCACGACCCTGCCCGGACGGATTCCGGGGTGGACACCTGTTCTGCGCGGGCACGGGTGGGCTTCGGAAGGAACACACCGGCCAGGGTAGCCAAGAGGGTCGCGGTGGCGGCGACGCCGAACATCGCGACGAACGCGCCGTGCCCGGGCAGGGTTTGTCCCGCGACGTCGACGGTGATTGCGGTCAGCAGCGCGGCGACGACCGCGCTCATGCCGGACGAGCCGATGGTGCGCAGCAGCCCGTTGACGCCGTTGGCGGCGGCGGTTTCGCTCAACGGCACCGAACTCATGATGAGCGCCGGCATGGTCGCGAAGGCCACGGCGTTGCCGATACTCCCCAGGACACTGCCCACGATGATGAGCGCGACGGTGTCGTCGAAGGTCATGCGGAAGGCGTAGGCGCAGGTCATCAGGACGGTCGCCGCCACGAGGGTCGCGCGGGCACCGAAGCGACCGGTGATCCGGGCCGAGAGCGGCGAGAAGATCATCATGGCCATGCCGCCGGGCACCATACACAGGCCCGCGGTCGCGGCGCTGAGCCCGAATCCGAATCCGGTGGCCTCGGGCAGCTGCAGCTGCTGGGTGGTTCCCAGGGTGTTGGCGTACGCGGCGAACGAGACGAACAGGCCCGCGATGTTCGTGAGGAGCACCGGGCGATACATCGAGACCCGCAGGTCGACCATCGGCGCCTTCACGCGCAGCTCGTACGGAACCCACACGGCGAGGACGACGACGGCGGCCGCGAGGCTCAGCAGGATGCGCGGGCTGGTCCAGCCCCAGGCCGGTCCCTTCGAGATGCCGAGCAGCAGCGCAATCAGGGCGAGCGAGAGCAGGACCGCGCCGACGACGTCGAACCGGCCGCGGGTACCGGTGACGCCGGCCGGAACGAGGATCAGGATGCCGGTCAGCAGCAGCGCACCTGCGGCCGCGGACACCCAGAACACCGAGGCCCAGCCCAGGTGGTCGAACAGCAGGCCCGCGGCCGGCAGCCCGAGGGCGCCGCCGATGCCCATCGTGGCGCTGACCAGGGCGACGGCGGCTGCCACCTTCTCGCGGGGGAGCACGTCGCGCAGGACGGCCATCGCGACCGGGATCAGCGCGGAGGAGAAGCCCTGGAAGCCGCGGCCGACGAGAACCGCGACGTAGGTGCCGCCGAGCGCGGCGATCAGGGAACCGAGCACCATCATCGACAGGGACAGGATCATCATCCGGCGTTTGCCGTACATGTCGGCCATGCGCGAGACGATGGGCGTCGCGACCGCGCCGGTCAGCAGCGTGATCGTGACGAGCCAGGTGGCGTCGCCGTCGCTGACGTTCAGGATGCCCGGCAGGTTCGGCAGCAGCGGGACCACGAGGGTGGTCTGCAGCGCGACGACGAGCCCGGCCAGGCTCAGCAGCGCGGTGACGGCGGTACCGGACCGTACCGGCGCGGGGGTGCCCGCCGAGGGGCTCGGATGATCTGGGGTCACGGTGTTCTCCATCGCTCGCAGGGGGTGAACGATGTTCACCGCGCCCCAGTGAACGTCGTTCACCCCTTTCCGTCAAGAACGCTCCCGGTTCGACGCGGGCCCATGCAGGCAATTCCCACTCTCCAATGAGGAGAATGTGATTGACATCTCTTTCGAGCTGATGCTAAACAGGTGCTCAGCACACAGCGATCTCGACCGTCCAGCGTCCTTTGTTCGTGCGAAGTCCGAGGTGACGAGTGAGCGTGACCCCCTCAGTTCCGTCCTGTTATGTCGGTACCCGCGTTCCACGCGTCGAGGACCCTCGGTTGCTCACAGGAGCCGGGTTGTTCGTCGACGACGTGACCCGCCCGGGCATGTTCCACGCGTGCTTCGTCCGCAGCCCGATTCCCCGCGGCAGAATCCTCTCGATCGACACCAGCGAAGCCGAAGCACTCGACGGCGTGCACGCGGTGTTCGTCGCGTCCGACCTCAACCCGCGCGTCCACGAGCAGAAGTACGCGCTCGACGGGCCGTTCATGCCGAGCCTGAACTGGCCGCCGCTCGCCGAGGAGGAGGTCCGGTTCGTCGGCGACCCGGTCGCGCTCGTCATCGCCCGCGACCGCTACATCGCCGAGGACGCCGCCGAACTCGTCGCCGTCGACTACGACGCGCTGACCCCCGTCGTCGACTACGCCACCGCCGACACGAACGACGAACTCGTCCACGCACAGTTCCCCGGAAACAACGCCGGCGGCATGGCGATCCCGCCGTCCGAGGACCTGCTGCGCATCTTCGACGAGGCCCCGCACGTCGTGAGCCGGACCATCCATCAGCAGGCCTACATCGCGGTGCCGATGGAGACGCGCGGCCTGGTCGCCGAGTGGACGAAATCGACCGGGGAGATGACGATCTGGGCGTCGACCCAGTCGCCGCACGAGGTCCGCGCGTTCTGCGCGAAGCTGCTCGGCATCGACGAACACCGGGTCCGCGTGCTCATGCGCGACACCGGCGGCGGATTCGGACAGAAGGTCGTGCCACAGCGCGAGGACATCTGCATCATGCTCGCGGCGACGATGTTGCCGTTCGCGGTCAAGTGGATCGAGGACCGGCAGGAACACATGATGTCCGCGGGCATGGCACGGCAGGAACACGGCGAGGCCCGCATGGCGTTCGACACCGACGGCAGGATCCTCGCCGCGACGCTCGACCACGTGCAGAACGTCGGCGCCTACCCGATCCCGTCCCCGATCACCGCCGCATCCGCCGTCGGCATGCTCTTCCCCGGCCCCTACCGCATCCCCGCCGCGACGTTCAGCCTGAAACTGCACTACACCAACACCGTCGGCCGCGTCGCCTACCGGGGTCCGTGGCAGTACGAGTCGATGGCACGAGAAGTGCTGCTGGACAGCGCAGCCCGGCGCATCGGCCTCGACCCCGTCGAACTCCGGCGCCGGAACATGTACAGCAGCGACGAATTCCCGGTCGCGGCACCGACCGGAATGCCGTTCAGCGACGTCACCCCGCGCGAGACCTTCGAGCAGGCACTGGCCATGCTCGACTACGACGCGTTCCGCCGCGAACAGGAGCAGGCCCGCGCCGAGGGCCGCTACATCGGCGTCGGCACCTGCACCTACCTCGAACCCACCGCCGGTGCAACCCCGTTCCACAGCACCGAGGGCGCGACCATCCGCATCGAACCGTCGGGCAAGGTCAACGTCTACGTCGCGGGCGGATCGTCGGGCAACAGCCTCGAAACCACCGTCGTCCAGCTCACCGCCGACGCGCTCGGCGTCGCCCTCTCCGACGTCAACACCATCCAGGGCGACACCGCGGTCACGCCGTTCGGCGCCGGCACGGGCGGCAGCCGTTCGGGGGCGATGACCGCCGGCGCGGTCGGTGAGACCGCGTCGGTGCTGCGCGAACGTATCCTCGCGATCGCCGCGCATCGTCTGGAGGCCGCCCCGGAGGACATCGAACTCGCCGACAGCCGCGCCACCGTCCGCGGCGTCCCGGGGGCCGGGATCTCGCTGCAGGAGATCGCGGACATCGCGTACTTCCAGACCGAGACCCTGCCGCCCGGTGTGCCACCCGGGCTGGAGGCGAGCGGTCGCTACCGCGCCGAGCACATGATGATCTGGGCCAACGCGACGCACCTGTGCACGGTCGAAGTGGACATCGCGACCGGCGCGGTGAAGTTCCTGCGCTACATCGTCAGCGAGGACTGCGGCCCGATGATCAACCCCAACGTCGTGGAGGGCCAGATCTGGGGCGGCACCGTGCAGGGCATCGGCGGCGCCCTCTACGAGCACCTGGCCTACGACGAGACCGGCAACCCCGTGACCACCACGTTCATGGATTACCTGCTGCCGACCACCACGGAGGTCCCCGACATCGAACTCGGGCACATCGAAACACCGAGTCCCGGACCGGGCGGCCACAAGGGCGTCGGCGAGGGCGGCGCGATCGGATCGTCGCCCGCGGCCGTCAACGCGGTCGCAGATGCCCTCTCCCCCTTCGGAGTCGAGATCACCCGGCTGCCGCTGACCCCGTCGACCATCGTGTCGATGATCGAGCAGGCCCGGACGGTGACGGCATGAAACCGGCAGCATTCGACTACCACGCGCCCGCGACCGCCGAGGAAGCCGTCGCACTGATCAGCGAACTCGGCGACGAAGCGAAGTTCATCGCCGGCGGACAGTCCCTGATGCCGATGCTCAACCTGCGGCTGGCCGTGTTCGAGCACCTCGTCGACCTGCGCCGCGTACAGACCTTGCGCGGCATCGAAATTCGCGGCGATTCGGTGTGGATCGGCGCCGGCACCACGCACAGCACGGTCGGCCGGTCCGAGCAGATCCGGACTGCGGTGCCTCTGCTGTCGCGCGCGACCCCGCTGATCGGGCACTTCCAGATCCGCAACCGGGGCACGATCGGCGGGTCGATCGCCCACGCGGACGGCGCCGGCGAATACCCGGCCGTCGCGCTGACACTCGACGCCGAGATCGAGACACTGTCGCCCGGCGGCACCCGCACGATCCCCGCGTCGCAGTTCTTCACCGGCATGTGGAGCACCGACCTCGCCGAGGACGAACTGATCACCGGTATCACCTTCCCGGTCGCGCCGGCTCGCAGCGGCTACGCGATCGAGGAGTTCACCCGTCGCAGCGGCGATTTCGCGGTCGCGGGTGCGCTGGTCGCGTTGACTCTCGCCGAGGACTCGACGATCGAACGGTGTGCGATCACCACGTTCGGGCTGGGTCCCACCGCAACCCGCGCGACCGTCGTCGAACAGGCTCTCACCGGCGGGGCTGTGGCCGAGCAGGATCCGGAGATGGTGGCCCGGGACGTTCTTGCCGGTGTCGAGTCGATCTCCGAGGACCTGCACGGTCCGGTCGAGTACCGCAAGCGTGTCGGCACGGCAATGGTGGCGCGCGCATGGCAGCGCGCCGTGGAGGAGGCAACGCATGGCTGACGTCGACATCGAGGTCCGGATCAACGGCACGAGCTTTCGCCGCACCGTGCCTCCGCGGCTGACCCTCGCCGATTTCCTTCGCGTCGACTGCGGTTTGACCGGAACACATCTCGGTTGCGAGCACGGGGTCTGCGGCGCCTGCACCGTGATGCTCGACGGGGAAGCGGTCCGCGCGTGCCTGGTGTTCGCGGTGCAGGCCGACGGTTCCGAGATCACGACCATCGAGGGGATCGCCGAACCCGACGGCACGCTGTCACCGGTCCAGGCCGCGTTCCGCGATCACCACGGTCTCCAGTGCGGCTTCTGCACACCGGGTTTCGTCGTCACCGCGAGCGCATTCCTGCGGGACAACCCGTCCCCGACCGACGACGAGATCCGGGAAGCGCTGTCCGGGAACATCTGCCGCTGCACCGGCTATCAGGGAATCATCGCGGCCGTGAAGGCGGCCGCGGGCACCGTCGCTGCCGACGACTGAACGAGGGGCCGAGGGCAGGGGCCGGGATTTCTCTCCCGTTCTTCCGAGCGAACGGTACATTCAGTCGATCTGAGCGAGTGAGTGTACCGCTCGCTCGGGCGGAGGGGCAGGTCAGCGCACCCGGTCGCGCGCCGGATCGTAGAGATGTGAGCACGCGACGTCCGCCTGCTCCCGGATGCCGAGTGCCCGGCCGACGAGGATGACCGCGGTGTGCTTCAGTTCCGCCGCCTCGGCGAGGTCGGCGATGTCGGCGAGCGTGCCGCGCAGCACCACCTGATTCGGCCGGGACGCGAACGCCACGACCGCGGCCGGGCAGTCCGTGCCGTACTCTGCGCTCAACTCCTCCGCGAGCGTGCGGATCCGCGTGATCGCCAGGTGCAGAACGAGACTCGCGCGAATCCCCGCGACCTTCGCGAGCGCCTCGGTGTCGGGCATCTTGGTGGAGCGGGCCTGCGTGCGGGTGAGCACGACGGTCTGCGCGAGTTCGGGAACGGTCAGTTCGGTGCCGAGCGTCGCGGCGGCCGCGGCGTACGCGGGCACCCCCGGCGTGACGTCCCACGGCACGCCCGCGGCGTCGAGTCGCCGGGTCTGCTCGGTGAGGGCCGAATACAGCGACGGGTCACCGGAACACAACCGCACGGCGTCGAGTCCGCGTCGGTGCGCATCGACGAGATGCGCGGTGATCTCGTCGAGATCGAGGTTCTGGGTGTCGATCAGTTCGGCGCCGGCCGCGCAGTGCGACAGCACCTCCTCGTCCAGGTAGGTGCCCGCGTACAGCACCATCGGCGCCTCACGCAGCAGGGCAACCGCCCGCAGCGTCAGCAGATCGGCCGCCCCCGGTCCGGAACCAACGAAATGTACTGTCATTTTCCACCTTTCACGACACTCCACTGCACCACCGGACGCAGCGCCTGCCAGCCGGTGAACGTTCCGATCGCGGCGGCGTGTTCGACCGACAGCCGCGTGAGTTCTCCCCCGCGGCGCTTCCACCACTCGACCAGCACCGCCTCGGTCTCCAGCGTCACCGCGTGCGCGACGAGGCGGCCACCGGGGCGCAGCGCATCCCAGCAGGTGTCGAGCACCCCCGGCCGGCTGCCTCCGCCGCCGACGAAGATCGCGTCGGGCGTCTCGAGTCCGGCCAGCACGGCGGGGGCGGCACCACGCACGACCTGCACCGTGGCCGGGACGCCGAGTCGGGCGGCGTTGCGTTCGATCGCGTCGGCGCGGGCGTCGTTGTGCTCGAGCGCGACGGTGCGGCAGCGTGGATCGGTGCGGGCCCACTCGATGCCCACCGACCCGGCGCCGGCCCCGACGTCCCACAGCACCTGGCCCGCTTTCGGGGCCAGCGCGCACACCGCCGCGACGCGGATCGGACGTTTGCTGAGTTGCCCGTCGTGCTCGAAACAGTCGTCGGGCAGACCCGGCGTGGTCGAAAACCCTTCAGCTCCGCAACATTCGATGCACAACAGGTTCAGGTCGGCGGCCGGCATGTCGACGAACTCGGAGGCCCGCCCGTCGCGGCGCGTTTCGTCGGTGGGATGTCCGAGGTTTGCGAGCACGGTGACGCGGGCGTCTGCGAAACCGGCGTCGACGAGCAGTCGCGCCACCTCCGCCGGACCGGAGGCGTCGGAGGTCAATACGACGAGGCGGCGGTCGCGTGTCAGATAGCGGCGCAATGTGCCGACGTGGCGGCCCACCAGGGTGACGGTGTCGCAATCCTCTGCGGCCCAACCCATCCGGGCCCTGGCCAACGCAACGGAGGATACCGTCGGGATCACCCGCACGGCACCGGATCCGAGTCGGCGGATCAGCGTGGTGCCGATGCCCGACACCATCGGGTCACCGGACGCGACCACGACGACGTCGCGCCCGGCGTGCCGCGCCAGCAGGTCGTCGAGACCGGCGAGCAGCGGCGACGGCCACGGCTCGCGGAGAGCGGGCGTGTCCGGCAGCAGTGCGAGGTGCCGGCGTCCGCCGATGAGCACGTCGGCCTGCAGCACCTGCGCCTGCCCTTCGGAGGTGATGCTGTCCCAGCCGTCCGCACCGACGCCGACGACATTGATCGAGGAACCCATGGCGGTGAACCATAACCGAGACTCTCCGGCTACACTCGGCGGCGGTAGTGACAATCGAGGTGCTCCTTCACAGGGGATAATCGGGAAGCCGGTGTGAATCCGGCACAGGCCCGCTGCGGTGACCCGGGAGTCGTCGATCACGCGCGTAAGCGCAGCCACTGGACCGTCGGTCCGGGAAGGCGATCGCACGGCGCTCGACCGGGAAGTCCGAATACCGGCCTCGATTCGGCTGCCGGACAGAACGTCCCAGCGGGAGCCTGTGGAGGATCTTGTGCACGTGTATCCGTTCAGCGCCGTCGTCGGCTCCGACGACCTGGCGCTGGCCCTGACCCTGTGTGCCGTCTCGCCGGCGATCGGCGGGGTGCTGGTGCGCGGCGAGAAGGGCACCGCGAAATCGACGATGGTGCGGGCGCAGGCGGCACTGTTGCCGCAGGTCACCGTGGTCACTGACTGTCGTTTCGGGTGCGATCCGGATGCCCCGGATCCGGCGTGCGTCGACGGTCCGCACCCCGCCGGTGCCGCCGCGCGCACCCGCCCGGCCCGGCTCGTGGAACTGCCGGTCGGCGCCACCGAGGACCGGGTCACCGGGTCGCTGCACCTGGGCAAGGCGCTGGCCGAGGGGACCGCGGAATACGAGCCCGGACTGCTCGCGCTCGCGCACCGCGGCGTGCTCTACGTCGACGAGGTGAATCTGCTGCACGACCATCTCGTCGATCTGCTGCTCGATGCCGCCGCGATGGGTCGTTCGACCGTCGAGCGTGACGGTGTCTCCGTCACGCACGCGGCCCGGTTCGTCCTGGTGGGGACGATGAACCCGGAGGAGGGCGAGCTGCGGCCGCAGCTGCTGGACCGGTTCGGGCTCACCGTCGAGGTCGCGGCGCCACGTGATCCCGCGCAGCGTGCGGAGATCGTCCGGCGTCGCCTGGCGTTCGATGCCGACCCGGACGGATTCGTCGCAAAGTGGTCCGACGCCGAGGCCGCGTTGTCGCGTCGCATCGCCGATGCCCGGCTCCGGCTCCCGCACGTCCGCCTGCCCGATGCCGCGCTCGTCGCGATCGCCGAGGTGTGCGCGGCGTTCGACGTCGACGGGATGCGCGCCGACCTGGTGACCGCGAAGGCCGCGGTCGCGCACGCCGCGTGGTGCGGGCGCGGCGAGGTGACCCGCGAGGACATCGCGGTCGCGGCGAAACTCGCGTTGCCGCACCGGCGTCGCCGCAATCCGTTCGACTCCCCCGGGATGGACGACCGGCTGCTCGACGACCTGCTCGACGACGGCGGCGAGCCCGACGGCCCCGACGACGATCCGGGCGGTGGTGGCTGCGAGGGCCCGGACACCTCCGGCCAGGATCCCCAGGGTCGGCCCGCCGAGACGACGGTGACGGCCCCCGCCGAGCCCTATCGTGCCCGCCTGCTGACCGCGGACCGGACCGGTCGCGGAGCGGCGGGGCGTAGGTCGCGGGCACGCACCACGATCGGCCGCACGGTCGGGGAGCACAACGGCGACTCCGGCCCGATCCACCTGCCCGCGACCATCCGCGCCACCGCCGCACGCCCGTGTGCCTTTGTGGCGGCTGGGACCGCCACAAAGGCACACGGGTGGGAGCTGCGGCGGAAGGTCATCGAAGGCAAGGAAGCCAACCTGGTGCTGCTGTGCGTCGACGCCTCCGGGTCGATGGCCGCGAAAGCACGGATGACGCAGGTGAAGACCGCGATCCTGTCGCTGCTGCTCGACGCCTACCGCCGCCGCGACACCGTCGGGCTCGTCACCTTCCGCGGCGACGGCGCGCATCTGCTGCTGCCTCCGACGAACTCCGTCGACGTCGCCGCGACCCGGTTGCGGGAACTGCCCGCCGGCGGCCGCACGCCGCTGGCGGAGGGGCTGGCCGAGGCCGCCGAGACCATTCGACGGCACCGCTTACGCGATCCCGACCGGCGGGCGCTGCTCGTCGTCGTCACCGACGGTCGCGCCACCGCCGGTCCCGACGCCGTGAACCGCTCACTCGCTGCCGCCGAACTCATTGCCGCACAGGGCATCTCCTCCGTGGTTCTGGACTCGGAGACCGGCCGGTTCCGGATGGGACTCGCACGACGGCTCGCCGAACGTCTGGGTGCCGAGTACGTCGCGGTCGGCGACGTGCAGGCCGACGCCATCACCACCGCGATCCGAGGGAGGGCCGCCTGATGCCGAAGGGACAACCGATCGCGGTCCCCGACGACGGTCTCACCACCCGGCAACGCCGGAACCGGCCGCTGCTCATGGTCAACACCGGCGACGGGAAGGGCAAGTCGACGGCCGCGTTCGGTCTCGCGCTGCGCGGCTGGAACCAGGGCTGGTCGGTCGCGGTCTTCCAGTTCGTGAAGTCCGCGAAGTGGCGGCTCGGCGAGCAGACGGCGTTCGAGACGCTCGGGGCGTTGCACGACGAACGCGGCACCGGCGGGGCCATCGAATGGCACAAGATGGGGTCGGGTTGGTCGTGGTCGCGCAAGGACGGCACCGAGGAGGACCATGCCGCCGACGCCCTCGCCGGATGGCGGGAGATCCGGCGCAGGCTCGAGGCCGAACAGCACGGGCTGTACGTGCTGGACGAGTTCACCTACCCGATCAACTGGGGCTGGGTGGACATCGACGAGGTCGTCGACACCCTCGTCCACCGCACCGGACATCAGCACGTGATGATCACTGGTCGCCGCGCCCACCCCAAGCTCGTCGACGCGGCAGACCTGGTCACCGAGATGACCAAGATCAAGCATCCGATGGATGCCGGACAGAAGGGCCAGAAGGGCATCGAATGGTAGGCACAGCATGGTAGGCACAGCATGGTAGCCATACCACGGCTGGTGATCGCCGCTCCCGCATCGGGGCACGGAAAGACCACCGTTGCAACAGGTCTCATGGCTGCACTCCGCGTGACCGGTCACGTCGTGTCCGGGCACAAGATCGGACCCGACTACATCGATCCCGGCTACCACGCCCTCGCCACCGGCCGCCCGGGCCGCAACCTCGACCCGCACCTCGTCGGCACCGACCTGGTCGCGCCGCTGTTCCTGCACGGAGCGGCCGGTGCCGATCTGGCGATCGTCGAAGGCGTCATGGGCCTGTACGACGGGATGCTCGGCACCGAGGGGTTCGCCTCGACCGCCCACGGCGCCGCGCTCCTGCAGGCCCCCGTGGTGCTCGTCGTCGACATCTCGCACGCCTCGCGGTCGATCGCGGCGGTCGTGCACGGCATGGCGTCCTACGACCGGGGCGTCCGTATCGCCGGGGTGATCCTCAACAAGGCCGGATCGCAGCGGCATTCCGACGAGGTGACCGCCGCGCTGGAACCGACCGGGATCCCCGTGCTGGGTGTTCTGCAGCGCGACGACGGGATCAGCGCCCCGTCGCGACATCTGGGGCTGGTGCCGGCGCAGGAGCGCGACGAGACGGCCGGGCAGCTGGACCGGCTCGCCGACCGGATCGCCGCGCACGTCGACCTCGCCGAGATCGTCCGGATCGCCCGCAGCGCACCGGATCTGCACGCAGAACCGTGGTCCCCCGGCGCCGGCACGGAGGAGGATGGTCCGGTCGTCGCGATCGCCGGCGGTCGCGCCTTCACGTTCCGCTACACCGAGACCGAGGAGATGCTGCGCGCCGCGGGATGTCGCACCGTCGTGTTCGATCCGCTGCGCGACGAACAGCTTCCCGACGGCACCGCGGGCATCTACCTCGGTGGCGGATTCCCCGAGGTGCACGCCGCGGACCTGTCCGCGAACACACCTCTGCGCGAACACCTTCGGAGTGCGATCCGCGCCGGGGTCCCGACGGTCGCCGAGTGCGCGGGATTGCTGTACCTGTGCCGCGATGTCGACGGCGCCGACATGGTCGGGGTGCTCGACGCCTCCGCCCGGATGACGCCGCGCCTGACCCTCGGCTACCGCACGGCGATCGCCCCTGTCGACAGCCTCCTCGCGGTCGCTGGGACGCGGGTGACGGGTCACGAATTCCACCGCACTGCAGTCGAACCCGGGAGCGAACCTGGGTGGCTGCTGAACGGACGGCCGGACGGGTTCGCGACCGCGACGCTGCACGCGTCGTACTTGCACACCCACTGGGCAGGGCACCCGTCGATGGCGCAGCGGTTCGTCGACGCCGTGCGCGGCGCGACGCCCGTCCCCGCACCCCCGCGCCGACCGCGGACGAAGGCCCCGGACCTGCATCACCACGGCGACCGCGAAGCCACCCCCGGGCTGGTGGACCTGGCCGTGAACGTGTCGCGGCGACCGCGTCCGGTCTGGCTCGACGACGCACTGCGCGCCTCACTCGACGAGCTGAGCCGATACCCGGACCCGAGTGCGGCGCGCGCGGCCCTGGCGGCACGTCACGGCCGGACCGCCGACGAGGTGCTGCCCACCGCCGGTGGCGCCGAGGCTTTCACCCTGATCGCCCGGGCGCGGCCCTGGCGCAAGCCGGTGGTGGTTCACCCGCAGTTCACCGAACCCGAGGCCGCGCTGATCGCCGCCGGGCACACCGTGCACCGGGTCCTGCTGCGACCGGAGGACGGTTTCGTGCTCGACCCGGCCCGCGTTCCCGACGACGCCGATCTGGTGGTGGTCGGCAACCCGACCAATCCCACGTCGGTGCTCCATCCGGCCGGGTCGCTGCGGTCGCTGGTGCGGCCCGGGCGCGTGGTCGTCGTCGACGAGGCGTTCATGGACGCGGTACCGGGCGAACCGGAAACACTGGCCGACGCGTTCGTTCCGGGACTGGTCGTGGTGCGGTCACTGACCAAGACGTGGGCGATCCCCGGGGTGCGGGCCGGTTACGTCGTCGGCGACGCCGCGGTGATCGCGGATCTCGCCGTGCACCAGCCGCCGTGGTCCGTGTCGACCCCCGCCGCGGCGGCGATGATCGCCTGCGCGTCGGCGCAGGCCACCACCGAATCCGAGGCCATCGCGGCCGAGATCGCTTCGCACCGAGAGTTTCTCGTCGATCAGCTGAACGCGCTCGGTTTTCCCGTCGCGGGCGATCCCGCCGGACCGTTCGTGCTGGCGCGGGTTCCCGAGGACACCCGGGAGAAGCTGCGCGCGAGCGGGTTCGCGGTGCGGCGCGGCGACACCTTCCCCGGCCTCGGCGAGGACTGGATCCGCATCGCAGTGCGCGACCCGCAGACCACCGGGGCGCTCGTCGACGCGTGGCGGTCCATCCGATGAGGGCGGCGGGACTGGCCCTCGGATACGTGGCCGACCGGATCTTCGGCGATCCGCGACGCGGGCATCCGGTGAGCGGATTCGGGGCGATCGCCCGCGCCACCGAACACAGGCTGTATGCCGACTCCCGCTGTGCCGGAACATTGTTCACCGCTGTCCTGGTCGGAGGCGCCGCTGCGCTCGGCTACGCCGCCGACCGCGCCACCCGGCGACATGCCCTGCTGAACACAACGGTCACCGCCGCCGCGACGTGGGCGGTACTCGGCGGGCGATCGCTCGGCCGCGAGGCCTGCGCCCTCGACGACCAGCTCCGCCGCGGAGATCTCGATGCCGCCCGCATCCAGGTAACCCATCTCGTCGGACGCGACCCCTCGCGACTCGACGCCGACGGAATCGCCCGGGCCACCATCGAATCCGTCGCCGAGAACACCTCGGACGCGGTCGTCGCCCCACTGGTGTGGGGGGCGCTGCTCGGCCCGGCCGGACTGCTCGGATACCGGGCGGCGAACACCCTCGACGCCCGCGTCGGCCATCGTACCCCCCGGTTCGATCGGTTCGGCTGGGCCTCCGCACGTTTCGACGACGCGTTGAATCTCGCACCCGCACGTCTCACCGCGCTGCTGGCGGCGCTGCTCGGCGACGATCCCGGGGCCGCGCTGCGCATCTGGCGGCGCGACGCGCACAAGCACCCGAGTCCCAACGCCGGGCCGGTCGAGTCCGCGTTCGCCGGAGCCCTCGGGGTCACGCTCGGGGGCGTCAACGTCTACCACGGGCGCGTCGAGGACCGCGGCACCCTGGGCGACGGCCCGCACCCGGTGCCCGTCGACATCGGCCGCACCGCCCGGCTCGCGGCGCGGGTCGGGGCGGGAGCGCTCGCCGTGGCGGTTGCCACGGCGCTCGCAGCCGGTCCCCGCGGCCGGTAGTTGCCCTGGACGTGGGTCGAACGCCCGCTGCCTCACAACCACCAGCGACCTGGACGGTGAGTTCGTTGCGCTCCGCCGGTATCGCGGAGGTGAGTCACCTCGACGCGAAGTCGGGCTGGACGAATGCCGTGACGCGGGTGCTGCGGTCGTGGAGCACCACTTCGCGGAATTGGTGGATGATCGCCCCGGTAGGGGCGTACAGGTGCTCGCCGCGGAACGGCCACTGGAACAGGGTCCCGGTGTGCCCGGGCAGCGACCCCAGCGCGGGGTCGGCATCGAGCTCGGCCTCGGTCACCTCGAACACCATTGCCACCTCGTCGGGATTGGGGCGAATCGGGTCCTCGAGCGGGCCGACCCACACCACCACCGGGGTGATCATGTATCCGGATCGGGTGACGAAGTCGTCGAGCCGTCCGAGTACCGCGCTCGAGTCCGCCGTAACCCCGAGTTCCTCCTCGAGCTCGCGCAGGGCCGCCTGCTCGGGAGTCTCACCGGCGTCGATACCGCCGCCGGGCAACGCGAACTGGCCGGGATGCGCCCGCATCCGGCTCGGGCGCAGCGTCAGCAGCAGCACCGGCCCGTCGGGACGCTCCACGACCGCCAGCGCGACCGCGGCACGGCGGCCCCCGGTATCGGCGGCGACGACCTGGAATCGATTGAGCGCGTGCGCGCACCGCTCCCGGGTCAGCACCGCGCCCCCGGGAGCCGCATCACGATCCGGAACCGAGTTCACCGTCTCCGCCGTCATCGCTCGACTGTAACCGAACGACGATGGCGCAGATGCCAGCCCGACCGTGTCGAACGAGGTGTGCCACCGACACCTTCCCGATCCGCCGAAGTCCTGGGTCCTGTCAGGGGTGGTGCTCCACCGTCGTCATGTGCCTGTACCCGATGCGGACGAGTTCGGTCAGCACGTTCAGGTCGACGTCGGCGAGCTTCGTGATGTACAGGCAGGCCGCACCGGTCTTGTGCTTGCCGAGGGTCGTGAGGAGGTCCGCAGCCCCCGGCGCGACGGTGAGTCCGTAGAGCGCGAGGTTCGTCTTCCGCGGGGCGAAGCCCACGGCGAGTGCGTCGCCTTCCCGGCCGCTGGCGTAGCGGTAGTGGTAGCTCCCGAACCCGACCATCGACGGTCCCCACATCACCGCCTGCTCTCCGGTCACCTCGCTCATCAGGTCGAGCAGCGTCCAGGCGTCGGCCCGCCGGACCGGGTGCTCGACCGTTCCCAGGAATTCCGGCACGGACTGTGTGGTGGGTTTGGTCTTGTTCTCGGCCATGATCGCAGTCTTGCAGCAACACGGCTGCCCCCGCGTGGTGAATCGGTGTAACGTTGTAATCAGTGCAACACGCACCTGCCGATCGGTCCCTGGGAGGACCATCATGACTACCTACAGGCGATTCGGCCGCCCAGGCGGCTGGCAGCAAGCCGACATCCCCGATGCGTCCGACGCGGCCGAATGGTTCGCCGGGCGACTACCCGACGACTGGTTCACCGGCCCCGCCGAGGTCGAGGTGGATCGGGAGGAGATCGTCGTCGTCGGCGCGCTTCCCCCACCCGACGAGAACAGCGACGCGACCGCGGACGGGCGCATCGCCCGCTTCCGGGAAACCACCCGCGGCGAGCGCATGCGCATCGCCGACGAGGCCGAGGCCCGCTACGGCCGGAAGGTCGCGTGGGGTGTCACCCTCGGCGATCGCCGAGTTCTGTTCACCCACTTGGCTGTTCCCGTGATGACGCGACTCCGCCAGCCCGAACGGAAGGTCCTCGACACGTTGGTCGACGCCGGTGTGGCACGCTCCCGGGCGGACGCCCTGAGCTGGACCGTCAAACTGGCCGGGCAGCACAGCGAAGCGTGGCTCGCCGAGCTGCGGGAGGCGATGCGCAAGGTCGACGATCTACGCGCCGAGGGACCACAACTCTGACAATTCGACAACGCCGACAGTTCAGCGGCGCTGCACCCACGACACCGCAGCGGTGACGGTCGCGACCGTGTCGACCCCTTCCGGCACGGCGGGCCGGCGCACCACGATCACCCGCACCCCGAGTTCGGCCGCCACGTCGAGCTTGGCGCGGGTGTAGGTGCCGCCCGAATCCTTGGTGACAAGGGTGTCGATGTGGTGTTCCCGCATCAGGTTTCGCTCGCCCTCGCGAGTGTAGGGCCCGCGGGTGCGCAGCACCGTCCATCGGGCCGGCACCTCGATGTCGAGCGGGTCGACGACCCGCACCAGGGTCTCGTGCCGGGCGAGCGGACCGACGAATCGGTGCAGGGTCTGGCGTCCCGTGCTCAGGAAGACGCGGTCGCCGCCGGCGGCGGCCGTTGCCGCTTCGTCGTGCCCGTCCACCCACGTCCACGTATCGGATCCGGCGGTTCCCGCCCAGCCCGGGCGTGCGAGCCGCAACAACGGGACACCCTCCCTCACACACGCCGTCACCGCGTTCGCGCTGATGCCGGCGGCGAACGGGTGTGTAGCGTCGACGACGGCTTCGATCGCGTTGTCCCGCAGAAACTTCTGCAAACCTTCGACCCCGCCGAAGCCCCCGATGCGGACCTCCCCGACCGGCAGTCGCGGGTCCGTGACCCGGCCGGCGAGGGAGGACACGAACGCGGTGCCGTCCGAATGCAGGTGCTCCGCGAGCGCACGGGACTCGCCGGTTCCGCCCAGGACGAGAACGGTCACGCCAGGACCCCGGTCAGCGTGGGCAGTCGCGACCTGTCCGACAGCATGCCCAGCAGGCGATCGACGTCCAGGTGCTGCTCGATCAGATCGGCCAGCACCTCGAGCCGCGCCTCCCGTTCGGCCGGGAAACTCACTGCGCCCGTGCGCACCCGACGACCGGCCGACTCCGCGACCTCCCGCAGCCAGGCCGCGCGCAGGGCGTCGCCCTCGAGGCTGCCGTGCCACATCGTGCCGAACACCGACCCGGATCGGGCGCCGCCGAGGAACTCCTCGCCGCTGCCGACGGTGATCCGCCCGTGGTGGATCTCGTACCCGGACGCGGGGACACCGAGCGCCGACCCCGCCGGCAGCCGCAGCGCCTTCTCGCGCGCGAAAACCGTACGCACGTCGAGCAACCCGAGCCCCCGAGCGGATGCCCCGGCAAACCCTTCCACACCGTCGGGGTCGTCGATCACCGCGCCGAGCATCTGGAACCCTCCGCAGATCCCCAGAATCGCGCCGCCGCGGCGGGCGTGGTCGAGCAGTGCGACGTCGAGCCCCCGCGACCGCAGCCACGCCAGGTCGGCGAGTGTCGCGCGGGTGCCGGGGAGAATCACCGCGTCGGCGCCGGCCAGCGCCCGCGGGTCGTCGACGAACCGCACCCGCACGTCGGGTTCGAGGCACAGCGCGTCGACGTCCGTGAAATTGCTGATGCGCGGCAGCATCACGACCGCCACGGTCAGCGAGCCTGCGCCGTCGTGGGCGGGACGCGACGTCAGCGCCAGCGAATCCTCCGAGTCGAGCCACAGGTCGCGCTGCCAGGGCAGCACGCCCAGCACCGGGCGGCCGGTGAGCTTCTCCAGCGAGTCCAGACCCGGGCGGAGCAGCCCCACGTCGCCGCGGAACTTGTTGATCACGAAACCGCGGATCAACGCCTGGTCGTCGGGGTCGAGCAACGCCAGCGTGCCGTACATGGAGGCGAACACACCTCCACGGTCGATGTCGCCGACCAGGATCGTCGCCATCCTGTCGTGCCGGGCCAGTCCCATGTTCACGTAATCGTGTGCGCGCAGGTTGATTTCGGCGGCACTACCCGCGCCTTCGCAGACGACGACGTCGAAACGGGACCGCAGATCGTCCAACGCCGCGAACGCCGCCTCGGCGAGATGTTTCCGGCCACCGGCGAATTCACCTGCTTCGAGCCGTCCCGCCGGTGCACCCATGACGACGACGTGGCTGGTGCGATCGCTGCCGGGCTTGAGCAGCACCGGATTCATCGCGGGCTCGGGGGTCGCGCGGGCGGCGACCGCCTGGATCCATTGGGCGCGACCGATTTCGGCGCCGGCGCCGGTGACCGGGTCGACGGTGACCATGGAGTTGTTGGACATGTTCTGCGCCTTGAACGGCGCGACCGCAAGTCCGCGGCGGGACAGGGCCCGGCAGATCCCGGTGGTCACCACGGACTTTCCTGCGTCCGAGGTGGTTCCGGCGACGAGCAGACCCTGTCCCATCGGTCAGGCGACCGCGGTGCGGCGATCGGCGCGTTCGGTCAGGAACGCGAACGCGACACCGAGCCCGGCCCACAGCGTGGCCTGCACGACGAGGGACGAGATCCGGAACTCCCACAGCAGTGTCGCCGGGAAGTCGTCGGAGACCTCGTCGACCGCCGGCAGCACCAGGTAGCCGAGGACCACGACGGCGAGGAAGACGAGCACCGGCGCCCCGAGGCGGACGGTACGCAATTCCTGCGCGGCCAGCGCCTTCCGGACGATCACGGCGACCGTGACGGCCACGAGGCCGAGCACGACGGCGGCGAGCCACAACCAGGTGCGCTGGGCGATCGTCTCCGGATCGCCGACGGCGGGCGGATTCGCCGGGTACTCGAAGAACGGAACCGCCTCGATCGCGACCCAGCCCAGTGCCGCCGTCGCCAGTGCCAGCGACCACCCGGACAGCGCGGAGTGTCGGCGCGCGAAATGCAGTACGGACGCATAGATTGCGCCGAGCGCGAGACCTGCGAGGGTGGTTGCCAGGAACAGACCGACCTTCTGGCCGGTGCGGCCGACCAGGGCATCCTCACCGTGGCTGTGGCCCTGGGCTTCTGCACTGTCATGTGAGTGCCCGTGATCCGCTGCAGCTTCCTCGAGGGCGATCGCCGCGTCGACGTGCGGTTCGCCGACGACGAAGGCGACCGCCCCGGCGAGCAGGCCCGCGACGAGACCGGCCAGCAAGCCGCGCAGCAGGAGCTGAACGAAACTGCCGGTCAGCGGAACGGACTTCGATTCGGTTGTGGCGGGGTGCATCGATCCACCCGCGCTCAGTGGCACGGCAGACCGAGCAGGTGTCGGCCGTCGTGCATCAGTTCGTGCATGAACATGCCACTGCGGGAGATCGCGCCCTGATCGAATCCGACCAGGTAGAGCACCACGAATGCGAACAGAACCGTCGCGGTGACGGCCGCGGCGAGCGCAGCGTTGCCCAGCGACTCGTCCGGAAGATGAACGACAGCCATGAAAGAGCCTCCTCGGGATTGACGCGTCCCATCGAAAAGGTCACGCGCCGAGGGAGTTTTCTGGCTCCCGGACCATCGGCCCGGTCACAGTGGCGCGACCGCTCCGGTTTCCCACCGGATTGCCTGCACCTCGACACATGCGTACGCCGAACAATTGCACTGCGCCACCGCGCATGTCAAGCGGAGGACCGTTGTGGTCGAATATCGCTCGTGTTGCGCCTGCTGCTGTTGGCCCACGCGTCCACCGACGCGATCGCGGACGTGCGCTTCCCTGCGGACGATCCGCTGTCCGATCGGGGCCGGCGCGAACTCCGGCGCGTCCACGCGCCCGCCGTCGACCACACGCTGAGCGCACCGGAGCGGTGCACCGTCGAGACCGCCGCGGGGCTGGGGATGCGCGCGGAACCGGACGCGGCACTGCGGGAACTCGACTACGGCACGTGGACGGGCCGGCCGATGTCGGAGGTGCCCGACGCCGATCTCGCGGTCTGGCTGACCGATCCGCATGCGGCGCCGCACGGCGGCGAATCGATCGCGACGCTGCTCGACCGAACCCGATGCTGGCTCGACACGATGGCGGGCAGATCGGGCCGGTGGCTGGCGGTGACGCACCCGTCGGTGGTGCGGGCCGCGACGGTCTGTGCGCTGGGCGCTCCGGTCTCGGCGTTCTGGCGCGTCGACGTGCGGCCGGTGAGCATCACCCGCCTGCACGCCCGTGACGGCAGATGGACGCTGCGGCTGACCTGACCGCCTACCAGGTGACGTCGTCCTCGCACCGGCGTCCGTCGACGACGGTTTCGATCTGCACGGTCGCATGGTCGAGGCCGTGGCCGGACAGCACGGTGCGGGCGGAGTCGAGGACCCATCGGGAGTCGTGGTCGCTGACCAGGTGCACGGTCGCGACGTCCATTCCGGTCGTCAGAGTCCACACGTGCAGGTCGTGGACCCCGGCCACGCCGGGCAGCGCCGCGAGGTCCGCGCGGACCGCGTCGACGTCCAGGTGTGCCGGCGACGCCTGCGTGAGGATCCGCAGCGAAGCAGCGGCCAGCTTCAACGCGCGCGGCACGACCCACAGCGAAATGAGGACACCGACGACGATGTCCGCGTAGTCCCAGCCGAAGCCGATGATCAACGCACCGGCGATCAGGACGCCGACGCTGCCGACCGCGTCGGCGAGCACTTCGAGGTAGGCGCCGCGGACGGCGAGGCTGTCCTTCGCGTCGCTGCGCAGCAGGTACATCACCACGAGGTTCGCGGCGAGTCCGGCGGCGGCGGTGAGGATCATCGCCAGCCCGGGCAGTTCCGGGGTGTCGCCGATGCGCTCGATCGCCTCGTAGAACACCCAGGCCGCGACGGCGAGCAGCAGGACGGCATTGGCCATCGCGGTGAGCACCTCGGCGCGGTGCCAGCCGAACGTGCGGGCCGCGGCGGTGCTGCCGCGTCGTGCCAGCAGGAGCGCGACCAGCCCCATCGACATGCCGACGACGTCGGTGAGCATGTGCCCGGCGTCGGCGAGCAGCGACAGCGACCCGATCAGCAGGCCGACGGTGGCTTCGAGGATCAGGAATCCGACGAGGATGCCGAGCGCGATCGCCATCCGGCGGATCGTCGTCCTGGAAGGACCGACGCCGCCGTTCTCGCGTCCCACTCCGTGTGAATGCCCGTGACCGGCCCCCATGACTCTCCCTCCGAATCCCGGCCAGCATATGCACACATGCGCATGTATTCAATACTTTCGTGGCGGGTGACGGGAATCCGTCACCCGGTCAGGCAGGAAATCGGTTCCCGTCATCCGAGGTGGGACGGGGTTCGGGGTCGTAGTCGCTGACGAGCTCGGGACGATAGGCGGGAGTGTCCGTGGTCGGCGGCAGGGTCGCGATCGCGGAGATGCGTTCCATGCCCGCGGCCTGCATGAGGTCGACGATCAGTGAACGCAACTGCGCGAACACCACCGTCGCGGACAGGCCGGCACCCTCGATCAGTTCCGGCCTCATCTTGCGGGCGACGCTGCGCAACACCCGCGCGGCCTCGGCCTGATCGGGTTGATCCCCCGGCTCCGCGAGGATCATCTCGCGGAGTACGTCGAGGGCTTTCGCGATGTCCTGGATGCGCTGAACGAGCCGAGGGTCGAGGATCTCGTCGTCGCGCACCAGCGACAGCGACCGCCGGGCCAGGACCCGGATGTTGCGCATCGCGTTGTCGATCGGATCGGCCGCCGCCGTCAGCCGTTCGAGCCGGGGTTTGGTGTTCCAGTACAGCGGGGAGATCCGGCTGATCTCCCGGCCACCCTTGAGGTGGGTGCGCATCCCGTCGATCGCCGGCTGCGTCGCGCGGGCCTGCTGCAGCGCCTCGTCGATCGGCTTCGGATTGTTCTCCACCAACCCGGCCTCGACCTTCCACAGCACGTCCCTGGCAGTCGCCAGGATCCCCGCCGCGTCGCGCCGCGCGCGGCGAACCGGGTGGGTCGGCACCATCGCGACCACCGCGATCCCGACGAGGCCGCCGACCAGGGCGTCGACCATCCGGTCGATGCCCCCGGTGCCTCCGGGCGGGATCAGGGTGGCGACCAGCACCGCGGAATTGCCGGCCTGCATCGCGAAGATCACGCCACCGTTGATCAGTACCGCCGTGGACATGGCCATCACCACGACCAGCGCGATCTGCCAGGGACCGCTGCCGATCATCGAGATGATCAGGTCGCCGACCCCGATGCCGATCGTGACGCCGCAGACCAGCTCCACCGATCGCCGCAGCCGCGCGCCCAGGGACAACCCGAGGGACACGACCGCGGCGATCGGTGCGAAGAAGGGACGCTCGTGCCCGACCGGACCGGTCGCCACCCACCAGGCCAAACCGGCCGCGAGCGCGCACTGGACGATCGGCAGAGCCGACCTGCGCAGTCTCGCCGCCGGTCCCCGCAGGCGGCGGCGGATCTCGGTTCGGTCGAGCAGGCGCCTATTCGACGCCGAGCTCACGAGCGGCCCGCGGATCGCAGTCCTCGAGCAGGTCGAGGCAGCGGGCGTGCTCGTCGGTCTCGCCGATCGCCTGCGCGGCCCGGGCGAGAGCGGCGACGCACCGCAGGAATCCGCGGTTCGGTTCGTGCTCGAACGGCACCGGGCCGAAGCCCTTCCACCCGTTGCGCCGCAGCTGGTCGAGGCCGCGGTGGTAGCCGGTGCGGGCGTATGCGTAGGCGGTGATCGTCTCGCCACGCTCGAGCGCGGCCTCCGCCAGGTACGCCCACGCGATGGACGCCGTCGGATGGTCCGCCGCGACCTTCGCGGGGTCCTCGTGGTTGAGCAGTGCCGATTCCGCGTCGTCGTCGCCGGGAAGCAGGGTGGGCTGAGGTCCGAGGAGATCACCGAAAGAGGTCATGGCGACCATTCTGCCCGGCGGCGCTCGAGGCTGGATAGGCTGCCCGGGAAACCGTAGGCCGTCGAACGAGGTGCATTCGTGCCGGATCCGAAGAACGAAGACGCTTCCACTCCCCCGGACGCGGCGACAGCGCCGCAGCAGCAGGCCGGATCCGACGACGCCGGATCGGACAACCCCGTGGACGCCGGCACCGGGTCCGGCGCGGCAGGTGAGCCCGAAGCGTCCGCGTCGTCGGGCGACAGTGCCGACGCAGGCGAGAGTGCCGAAGCAGGCGTGACCGACGAGCCCGCAGGTTCCGAAACACCGGAAGACGCCGGGACGGCCGAGGACGCCGGAGCTGCGAAGAGCGCCGGGACCCCGATGACCGCAGAGAGCCCGGCGGATACCGCGCCGACCGTCGCAATCCCCGCCGCCGCCGATGCCGAGACCGTGACGATCCCCGTCGCCCGCACATCCGAGACCCGCAAATCCGACGCCACCGAGCCCGACGCCACCGAGACCTCGGCCGCCGAGCCCGACGCCTCCGAAACCTCGGCCGACGAGGCGAGCGCGAAAACCGAGAAGACCGAGCAGTCCGATGCGACGGCACCGGAGGCTGTCGACGCCGAGACCGTGCAGATCCCGGTGCGGGCGCACGTGCCCAACAGGAGGCAGCCGCAGCGCATCGAGCCGCGTTCGGCGGAACCTGCCCGCCCCGAACCGCAGCGTTTCCAGCCGCAGCCGACCCCGCAGCGCATCGAACCGGCGTCCTCGGGCCGCAGCGGCAAGCGCTGGGCCGTCGCCGCGACCGTCGCGGGAGTGCTGGTGATCGCGGCGATCGTCGTGTCGGCGCTGCTGGTGTATCTCGATCATCGGGCCGAGAACTCCCCCGAGGCACGGATACGCGCGAGCGTGGACACGTTCGTGACGGCGCTCGCAGCCGGCGACCTCGCGACGCTGCGCACGTCGACGTGCGGGGGGCTGGCCGAGTTCTACGCGACGGTGGATCCGGCGAAGTTCGCGGAGATCCACGAATTGGCGGAGCAGCAGGGCTCGGTGCCGGTGGTGACGAGCATCGACAAGGTCCAGATCACGGACTCGCACGCGATCGTGCAGGTCACCGCGCATCCGACGGGGACACCGACCGATGTCACCGAGCGGACCTTCGACCTGTCCGAGGTGGGCGGGGAATGGAAGGTCTGCGGCGAATGAAAACCTGGGGCGAATGAAAACCTGGGGCGAATGAAAACCTGGGGCGAATAGTGCTCGTGCGTGTTTCCGGTAGGGCCGGTTCAACCGGTCGTTGCAACACCACTGATGATGGAGGGTGTTGCAGATGGTATGGATCGGTCGACCACCGGCGTCGGAGCAGGCACGGCTGAAGTTCTGGCAGTGCCGCAGCCAGGGCATGTCCACTCTTGCGGCGGCGTGCGAGGCGGCGGTGGCGTACTCGACGGCGCAACGGTGGATCGTGGCGTCCGGTGGGGTCCGTCCCCGCCGGACGCCACCACCGTCGGGACGGTACCTGTCCCTCGAGGACCGCGAGACGATCTCCGAGCTGCTGCAGGCCGGGAAGACCCAAACCGAGATCGCCGAGGCGTTGGGGCGGTCCCGGTCGACGATCAGCCGGGAGATCGCACGGGGGACGAACAAACGCGGCTACTACATCGCCTCCACCGCGCACCGGGCCGCGCAGGAGCGCGCGAAGCGCCCGAAACCGGCGAAGCTGTCCACCTGCGAGCGACTACGGATGTTCGTGCAGGAACGGCTCGGGAAGAATCACTCCCCGGAGCAGATCTCACGCGCCTTGGTGCGTGAGTTCCCCGACGACCCGGAGATGCGCGTGTCCCACGAAACGATCTACCTCTCCCTCTACATCCAATCCAGGGGTGGACTCAACCGCGAACTGACCCAACATCTTCGGACCGGTAGGACCTTGCGGAAAGGGCACCGCACGCCCGACGAGCGGCGGGGCCGGATCCCCGGCATGGTCAACATCAGCGAACGTCCCGCCGAGGCCGACGACCGGGCCGTGCCCGGGCATTGGGAATCTCAATGCTGTTGTCAAGCAGCTTGAGCGAGGTTGACCGGGTCCGGCTCCTGGTAGTGGGTGCGGTCGCGCAGCATCGCCCACAAGGTAGCGATTCGTCGGCGTGCAAGCGCGATCAATGCCTGCTTGTGACTCTTACCCTCGGAACGTTTGCGGTCGTAGAACCTGCGTGAGGACGGACTGCTCTTCAGACTCGACAGCGCGGCGAGGTAGCAGGTGCGCATCAAACGCCGATTGAAGCGACGGGGCCGGTGGTGGTTGCCGCTGATCCTGCCCGAGTCGCGGGGAGCAGGAGCCACCCCGGCCACCGAGGCGAGCCGGTCGGCGGTTCCGAATGCGCTCAGATCACCGCCGGTGTTGGCCAGGAAGGTCGCCGCCAGCACGGTGCCGAAGCCGGGCATGCTGGTCAAGATCTCGGCGTCACGGTGCGCGGCGAACCGTTCGGTGATCGTTGCATCGATCTCGGCGATCTCCAGGTCGAGTGCCGTGATCTTGGCTGCCATGCGTGCTACGAGCGCTGCACCCGTCGGCTGGGTGCGCAACGTGGTGTCCTGGGCGTGCGCGGCGGCGACCGCCTTGGCCGCCATCTGAGAACTGTTGCGGCAGCCGCGTTTGCGCAGCCACGTCGCGAGCCGGCTTTCGCCCATGCGTCGGATGGCCTCTGCTGTCTGGAATCCACTCAACAGGACCAACGGCGCCTTCTTGGAGTAGTCGAAGGCCGCTTCGAGAGCGGGAAAGTACTCCAGCAGCAGTGCCCGCAGGCGATTGATCATCCGGACCCGGTCGTAGATCAAGTCCGTGCGATGCGAGGTGAGCAGTCGCAGATCGGTGCTGATCTGGTCGGCGGCTCGGACAGGCCCAAGATCCCTGCGCATGCGGGCCTGGTCGGCGATGATCCGTGCGTCCTTCGCGTCGGTCTTGCCGTCCCCGCGATAGGTCGCTGCGGCGTGGTGCACGATCCGCCCGGGAATGTAGAGCACCTGCTGGCCGTGTGCTTCGAGCAAGGCGAGCAACAGCGCCGGCCCACCGGTGTTCAGGTCGGTGGCCCAGACCACGGGATCGCCGTTCGCCGTGGCGAGCACTGCCGCGATCAGGTCGAGGAGGGCACTTTCGTCGTTGACGATCCTCTTGGACAACACCACGGATCCTGCTGCGTCGATCGCGACGCAGTGATGGGCGCGTTTCCCGGCGTCGATGCCTACCCATAGTTCGCTCACGAAGTCCCTCCCCATCGTCGTCCCTACTGGGCGTCTCCTTGCCTGACAGCCGCGCCGGCACGTCCTTACCCAACGATCGGTGCGCGAGTCTCAATGAGCGGTCGAGCTGGCAGTAGGACAGCGGGTGGCCATTCCCAGTGAGCCGTCGTTGCGGCAGGGCGATCTCAGCCATACCCGCTGCCCCAAGGAGAGCGATCAGGACCTTATGTCCGGACCCTGATGTCGCCCACCGCTACAACGTAAGGAGGGCGATCTGATCATGGGCGCCGGCAACCGGTCCGCGATCGGCACCCTCGTCGAACGCACCACCCGGTTCGTGATGCTGCTGCACCTGCCGGACGGGCACTCCGCCGAGCACGTCAACGCCGCGCTGGCCGCCAAGATCCGGGAGTTGCCCGCGGCGCTGGCCCGCTCGATCACCTGGGATCAGGGCACCGAGATGACCCAGCATGCCCGGTTCACCGTCGACACCGGCGTGCAGGTCTACTTCTGCGACCCGCACTCACCGTGGCAGCGGGGCTCGAACGAAAACACCAACGGACTGCTTCGTCAGTACTTCCCCAAGGGCACCGACCTGTCCGTCCACACCGCCGAGCACCTCGACTTCGTCGCCGCCGAACTCAACGAACGTCCCCGCAAGACGCTCGACTGGCATACTCCAGCCGAGCGCCTCGACGAGGTGCTTGTTGCGACGACCGCATGAATCCGCCTAGCCGGAGCTACCGGAAACACGCACGAGGGGTGTTCTAGCCTGCGGAGACCGAGCGGCCGGCCGACTTCAGGTCGTTGCAGGCCTCGATGACGCGGGCGGTCATCGACGCCTCGGCCTTCTTGAGGTAGCTGCGCGGATCGTAGGTCTTCTTGTTGCCGACCTCGCCGTCCACCTTGAGGACCCCGTCGTAGTTCTGGAACATGTGGGCCGCGATGGGACGGGTGAACGCGTACTGGGTGTCGGTGTCGACGTTCATCTTCACGACGCCGTAGCTCAGCGCCTCGTCGATCTCGGACTTCAGCGAGCCGGAGCCACCGTGGAAGACCAGGTCGAACGGCTTGGAACCGGCCGGCAGACCCAGCTTCTTCGAGGCGGCGGCCTGGCCCTCGGCGAGGACGGACGGCTTGAGCTTGACGTTGCCCGGCTTGTAGACGCCGTGGACGTTGCCGAACGTCGCGGCCAGCAGGTACTGGCCCTTGTCGCCGGCGCCGAGCGCATCGACGGTCTTCTCGAAGTCCTCGATCGTGGTGTAGAGCTTCTCGTTGATGGCGTTCTCGACGCCGTCCTCTTCACCGCCGACGACGCCGATCTCGATCTCGAGGATGATCTTCGCGGCCTGCGCGGCCGCGAGGAGCTCTTGGGCGATCTCGAGGTTCTCGTCGATCGGAACGGCCGAGCCGTCCCACATGTGCGACTGGAACAGCGGGTTGCGGCCGGCGTTCACGCGTTCCTGGGAGATCGCGATGAGCGGGCGCACGAAGGTGTCGAGCTTGTCCTTCGGGCAGTGGTCGGTGTGCAGGGCGATGGTGACGTCGTACTTCTCGGCGACGACGTGCGCGAACTCGGCGAGCGCGACCGCGCCGGTCACCATGTCCTTCACGCCCAGACCGGAACCGAACTCGGCACCACCGGTCGAGAACTGGATGATGCCGTCGCTACCGGCGTCCGCGAAGCCCTTGATGGCGGCGTTGATGGTTTCGGACGACGTGCAGTTGATCGCGGGGAACGCAAAGGAATGCTCCTTGGCGCGGGCGATCATCTCGGCGTAAACCTCGGGAGTCGCGATAGGCACAGCGGCTGTCCTCCAGATGAGATGTTGTCGCCTACCTGCGGTGCCGGTAGGCGCAAGGGTTGTCCTTGCAGTATGTCAACAGTCCCCGGAACTGCACAGTTGGGTTCGGCTCCGAACTGCGGCGCGGGCCGGTCGCGGCGACACCGAGCCTCGTCGGTCCGTGTGCCGCCGGTACTCTGAAGACCGTGACTTTCTTGGAAACCTCGGAATCTGTGACCAATCTGGCCCTGTTACCGGGATTCCTGGATCCGGTCAATCTGCTCAATTCGTTCGGCACGTGGGTCCTGATCGGCCTGCTGCTGGTCGTGTTCATCGAGTCGGGTCTGCTGTTCCCGCTGCTGCCGGGCGACTCGTTGCTGTTCACCGCCGGCCTCGTCGTCGCAGGAAAGTCCGCGGAGGTCGACGCGTTCGCGCCGCTGTGGGTGCTGCTGGTGCTGGTCCCGATCGCCGCGATCCTCGGCGACCAGGTGGGCTACCTCATCGGCACGAAGGGCGGCACCGCCCTGTTCAAGAGCAACGACGCGAAGATCTTCAAGAAGAAGTACATCGACGAGTCGCACGCGTTCTTCCTGCGGCACGGCCCGATCACGATCGTGCTGGCCCGGTTCGTGCCGATCGTCCGCACGTTCGCGCCGCTCGTGGCCGGTGCCGCGAAGATGCCCTACCGCGTGTTCATCACCTACAACATCATCGGTGGTGTGCTGTGGGGCGCGGGCATCACGCTGCTCGGTTACCTGCTCGGGCAGATCGGGTTCATCCGCGACAACATCGACCTGATCTTCCTGCTCATCGTGTTCGTCTCCGTCGTGCCGATCATGATCGAGGTCGGCAAGCGCTTCCTCGGCAAGGGCGACAGCGAGGAGTCCGGCAGCGCACCCGCGCCGGGCAACGCCACCACAGCGGACCGGGGCTCCGACAACGAGAAGACCCTGGTCATCGACACCTCGGCGTTCGCCGACCAGCCGCGGCGCACCGACGACTCGGCCGTCGACACCACGCCGATCCCGACTCCGGGTCAGCCGAACAGCTGACCGAGGCGACGACGAGGCCCCTTCGCTGCGGAAGGGGCCTCGTGCGTTTCCGGGTACCGCCTCTAGACCGCGATGGCCGCGAACTGGCTGGCCGGGCGCGGCAACCCGAAGTGGTCGCGCAGCGTGCGGCCGCTGTACTCGGTGCGGAACAGGCCGCGTTCCTGCAGGATCGGCACGACCTGCGACGTGAACGCCTCGAGTCCCTGCGGGTACTGCGGCGGCATCACGTTGAAGCCGTCCGCGCCGCCCTGCGTGAACCATTCCTCGATGGTGTCGGCGACCTGCTCGGCGGTGCCGGCGAACACACGGTGGCCACGCGCGCCCGCGAGCCGATGCAGCAGGCCGCGCAGCGTCGGCCGGTCCCGTTCGACGATGTTCGCGACGACCTGCTTGCGGCTGGCCGTGTTGTCGGTGACGGTGCCCGCCTCACCGAACACCTCGAGCGGGACCGTCTCGTCGAGCCGGAGGTGACGCAGCGACACCTGCGCGATGTTCTCGAGCTGGGTCAGCCCGTACTCGACGACCGTCAGCTCGTTGAATTCGCGTTCGAGCGCGTGGGCCTCGGCCTCGATGTCGCCGATGAACGGGCTGATGCCGGGCAGGATCTTCACGTGATCGGGGTTGCGGCCGAATTCGACCGCCCGCTTCTTGATGTCGGCGTAGAACGCCTGCGCGTCGGACAACCGCTGGTGGGCGGTGAAGATCGCCTCCGCATACCGGCCGGCGAAGTCACGGCCGTCGTTGGACGACCCGGCCTGCACGAGCACCGGATGGCCCTGCGGCGAGCGTGCCGCACCGAACGGCCCGGCGACCTTCAGGTGCTTGCCCTCGAAATCGATCGGGTGGATCTTCCCGGTGTCCGCGTAGATGCCGCGGTCCTTGTCGATGACGAGCGCATCGTCCTCCCAGCTGTCCCACAGCTTGACGACGGCATCGACGAACTCGCGGGCCCGTTCGTACCGGGTGGCGTGGTCGGGGTGCGCGTCGAGCCCGAAGTTGGCGGCGGCCTTGTCGGTGCCGGTGGTGACGATGTTCCAGCCGGCGCGGCCCCCGGAGATGTGGTCGAGCGAGGAGAACAGGCGAGCCAGGTTGTAGGGCTCGTAGTAGGTGGTCGACGCGGTCGCGATCAGACCCAGGTGGGTGGTGGCCGACGCGATCGCGGTGAGCAGCGTGATCGGCTCGAAGCCGTAGGTCGCGTTGAACCGCACGTCGGTGCGCAGCGCCGGACCGTCGGCGAGGAACACCGCGTCGAGCTTCGCCGCCTCCGCGGTCCGTCCGATGTCCTGGTAGTACGTGACGTCGTAGAGCCGCTCCGGGCTGCTGCCCGGATGCCGCCACGATGCCTCGTGGTGGCCGGTCGGATAGATGAAGGCGTTGAGGCTGAGCTGACGTCGTTGTTCGGTCATGTTCCTACAAGTAGACCCGGGCCCGCGTCGCGAACAGGGTTAAGGTTGCGACGATCGTAAAGCCCGCTCGGTCGCGACCGCGTGTGCCGCTTCCATCAGCATCCATCCGCCGAGCTGCACCGACAGGTCCCGTTCGGCGATCTCGGACTCGTGGACGGTACCGCCGGAGAACCGGGCGATGGCGTGACCGGAGCCGGGCAGCCGGGCCTGCACCGACCAGTCCCGGCCGAACAGCGGGAGTTCCTCGATCTGCAGGCGGTTGTCCCAGGCCGCGTCCGCCGACATCAGCACCAGGCGGGCGGCGGTGTTGCGGGCGCGTTCGTCGTCGACGTCGTGGACCGGCAGACTCGTCGCGACCATCGCGAGGTACCGGGCGAGGATGCCGTTGAACAGTCCGCCGTCTCCCCCGCCTCCGCCGGTGATGACGCTGGCGTCGGCGAGTTCGAGGTCGACGGCGTCGACGAGGGCGTGCACCCGCTTGCGGTGCCGGTCGTCGCCGATGCGGATCGCCAGGTCGGTTTCGAGTCCGAGCACCACGCCCTGGCAGTAGCTGTAGATCGCGCGTTCGATCTTCCCGTTGCGGATGCCGTCGAAGATCAGGCCGGTCTCGGGATCCTTGAGGGTCTCGTCGATCCAGTCCGCGATCTCCTGGGCGCGCCACACCTTGCCGGTGCGGGACAGCAGGAGACCGGCGGGCCCGTTGGCGGGGGTGTTGAAGAAGTTGTCGCGTCGACGCCACGGCAATCCGCCGCCGCGCTCGGGCTGCCACGCCGCGAACAGCGCGTCCTCGAGATCCGCGATGCCCTTGCGGTGATCCACCAACAGGTGCCGCTGTGCGCGTTCGAGCGCGAGACCGAGCCACGCCATGTCGTCGTAGTAGTTGTTGGTCCACCCGGTGAGGTTGCGGATGCGGTGGGTGCGCGTGAGCCGGACGACGCGTCGCCGGCGTCGCGGTGTCGCATCGCGTTCGGCGGCGTCGACGGCGAGATCGATCAGGTGCGCCTGCCACCAGTAGTGCCACGTGAGGAACAGCCGTTCGCGGCGAACCGGGGGCCATCCGACGACCCCCATGGCGGTACCGGGCAGAGCCCACAACCGGCGTATGTGCCGGGAGTCGACGGCAGCCTCGGCGGCATCGGCCCGCTCGGTCCACAGTTCCGACATGACGTCGATCATCCTCACTTCACGATGGGTGTGCTACCACCAGGCGACGTACGTCACCACGCACGCGTCAGGTCCGCATGTTGACGTATCCAGGCGTGCATCGCGATTCCCGCGGCGACCCCGGCGTTGATGCTGCGGGTCGAACCGAACTGGGCGATGGACACCGTCGTCGACGCGACCTCCCGCGCCCGCTCGGTGACGCCGGGGCCCTCCTGCCCGAACAGCAGCAGGCAGTGGTACGGCAGCGTCGTCGTCTCCAACGGCACCGAACCCGGGGTGTTGTCGACCGCGACGATCTCGATGTTGCGGTCCGCCGCCCAATCGATCAACGCGTCCACATCCGGATGGTGCATCAGATGCTGATAACGGTCGGTTACCATGGCGCCCCGGCGATTCCAGCGTCGGCGACCCACGATGTGCACGGTGGCCGCGGCGAACGCGTTCGCGGTACGCACGACCGTGCCGATGTTCGCGTCGTGCCCGAAGTTCTCGATCGCCACGTGCAGCGGATGCCGGCGCGTGTCGATGTCCGCGACGATCGCCTCCCGCGTCCAGTAGCGGTACGCGTCGACCACGTTGCGGCGGTCGCCGTGCGCGAGCAGTTCCGGGTCGTAGCGCGGATCCTGCGGGGGTTCGGTACCGAACTCGTCGATCCAGGGGCCGACGCCGTGCGGGTGCTCACCCCACTCGGTCGGTCCGGCAGCCTCGTCGTCGGGGGTCACGGTCAGAACGTCTCGTTCGAACCGGCCGCGACCGTGAAGCCGTGTCCGGTGCCGTCGTTGACGCAGGTGACGTCCGTCTCGGTCGTGGTGCACGAGTACCCGAGCTTCGACAGCGTCGCACCGGCGGGCAGTACGGCGGTGTCGCCGTCGGACAGGTAGACCGGGCCGCCGGAGCACATGAACGCACCCTCGCCCTCGTTGGCAACCCGAATACCGTTGCCCCAGTTGACGACACAGTCGTCGGGTCGCGGCGGAACCGGATCGGTGGTGCCTTCACATCCGGCTTCGGTGCGGGTGGGCAGCTTGACGATGCCGCAGTGGAACTGCCCGTCCGGGCTGGTGAAGTAGTACGACTCGTTGCGCTCGTAGGGCACGTCGACGAGCGAGGTCGGCGCTTCCGGCTCGGTCGTCGCGACGGTCGTGGTGACCGGTTCCGTCGTCGTGGTCACCGGCGCGACGGTCGTGGTGGTCGGCGCCGGAGTGCTCGTGGTGGTAGTCGGTGCCGCCGCAACGGATTCCGTCTGCGTGCTCTCGTCCGTGCTCCCACATCCCGCGAGCAGCAGACCCGCCACCGTCACCACACCGATCGACGTCACCCGACGCACGTTCACGCAACTCCCTCCGAAGACCCGGGTGTCACTCTATCGGCCGGTCACCTGTGGCCCGTGAGCCACCGGTTCACCAGCCGGTTGACCGGCGCCGGCGACACCTGCGCGGTCGCGGCGAACAGCTTCGCCTGCCATCCCACCGGCCGGTGCACCTTCCAGCGCGGCTGCCCGGACCGGGTCGCCTCGTACAGGGCGCGCGCCACGTCCTCGGCGGTGAGGTGGATCCCGAGAGACCGAGTCGCGCCGGTGTCCATGCCGGTCGTCATCGCGGTGTCGACGAACAGCGGCCATATCGCCAGCACCCGGATGTCGTGCTCGGCCCACTCGATCTCGAGCGCCTCGGTCAGGCCGCGCACCGCGAACTTGGTGGCGCTGTAGGTCGCGAGTTCCGGCTGGCCGTAGAGCGCCGACGCCGAGCACAGGTTCACCACGTGCGAGCCCGGTGTGACACGCAGATACTCGAATGCCGCATGGCAACCGTTGACGGTGCCGGTCACGTTGACGTCGACGATCCGGCGGTGCCGTTCGATCGGAGTGTCGGCGAACGGGCCCGACGACAACACCCCCGCGTTGTTGACGAGGATGTCGAGGCGACCGTCCGGGCAGAACGCCTTCAGCGCCCGTGCCCACTGCTCGGGGTCGGTGACGTCGAGGACCCCGGTGACGATCCCGGGCTGGTCCGCCGCGAGGATCTCCAGGCCCTCGGCGTCGACGTCGAACGCGCCGACCCGATAGCCGCGGCGCGCGAAGAGCAGGGCGGTGGCACGACCGATACCGGCGGCGGCGCCGGTGACGAACACGCTGGTGGCAGGCATGAACGCCAGCCTAGCGACCCCGACGCGACCGCACGTGCGGACTATCCTGGTGTCGGAGGAGTCATGAACCACCAGCGTGTCGCGCGTGCCGTGGCCGTCGTCACCGGCGGGTACGTACTCGTACTCGCCCTGTGGCTCACGTACTTCGTGGGCGGCTCTCCCGAGGGCACGATCGGATTCCAGGTGATCTTCCTGGTCTGCGCGTACGGTTCCGCGCTGGGCCTGGCCATGATCGCCGCCGGACGCCCGCCCCGCCGCGACCGCCGCCTGCTCCGGCGCGGGCTCGAAGGGTGGGCGACGATCCGCTCGGCGACCCCGATCGCACACACCGTCGACAACGGCGAGATCACCGAACTCGACCTCGACCTGACGGTGCCCGGTTCCGAGTCCTACCGCGGCCGGGTGGTCTACGAGGTGACCCCGGAATTCGCCGAGGCCTTCGAGCCGGGGCGGGTGATCACCATCCGGGTCGATCCGAAGAACCGCGATCGGATCGTGTTGTGCCCGTGAGCGGCTCGCGTCACCGGCCGGGTGACACAGGCCGCGGCATGTAGTCCGGACGAAGTCTTCCCGGGCGTGCACCGGCTTGGAATGGTGTTTCCATGCGCAAAACGATGTGCGTCCTGACGATCGCGACCGGAATTGCGGTGGGATCCGCCGGCACGGCCGTCGCCCTGTCGCCTCCGGTCGCTCCCACGAACATCGCCTCCCCGTGGTGCACCCATCACACGCCGTACCTGCACCTGACGGCGCTCACCTGCCTGGCGAGCATCGTCTCGACAGGTTCCGCGTGATCACCGCTGCCCGGTAGTCCCCTGAACGTTCGTCCGAGGTCACTTGCGGCGACCGGCGAGCATGCCCTCCACCAGCAGCAGCTGCGCCGCCGCGTAGGTCGCGAGGATCAACCCTTCGGCCGCAGCCCGCACCTTCCTGTTCTTCAGCAGTACGCGACGCACCACGATCGTGCCGTCGGAGATCGTGAACACCAGACCACCCAGCCCGAGCCAGCTGCGCCGGTCCGTGGACGGCCGCGGCATCCCCGCCACCTGCTCCGAACCCGGGGCGAGCACCGGATCGGCCGCGAGGGTCGCGGTGGTGGCGAGCAGCGTCCCGTACCCGGTCAGGGGCGCGGCGACGTTGCGGGACTTCGCCGCCAGCAGGCTGCCGGCACCGAGCGCGGCCGCCGCGCGCGGCACCGCGGCGATCGCGTGCGGACGGGCACCGCGCCGCGCCAGCAGCGTCGAATAGCTCGTCTGCATCACCGCGAACGACGCGGCGCCGCGCAGCAGCCGCCGATCGTCGTCCGGGTCGATCATGAACACGTCGCCGACGGTCGCGGCCGCCAGTCCGGCCAGCAGCAGCGCGGTCTCGACGCGGTCGGTGTCCCGGCTGCGGCGCAGCACCCGCACCGCGAGTGCCGGAGCGATCAGTGGTTTGGCGACCTGCTGCAGCTTCTCGTTGCCGAGCACCCCACCGAGTACCGTCGCCGCGGTCGCGGCGGCGAACACCGCATGTTCGGCGCCCCACTTCCTCCTGCCGAACCAACCTGTGCTGAACCCGGCTGTGCTGAACCCGGCTGTGCTGAACCCACCCATGGAGGGCACAGTACCGTTCGCATTCCGCCGCTCACGCCGTGTCGCAGCGGTGGGCCCCGGCGGCCGGTGCCACCTCCCAGAATCTCGGCTGCGGCAGTCCGCGCCGCTCGGCCGCGACCAGCACGGCACGCGAGATCACCTCGACCGCGTCCGCCTCGCACAGCGCGAGCGCCGAACCACCGAAACCTCCCCCGACCATGCGGGCGCCGAGCGCCCCGGCGTCGCGCGCGGCGTCTACGGCCGAATCCAGTTCGACGGAGCTGACCTCGAAGTCGTCGCGCAGGGAGCGGTGCGAGGCGTCGAGCAAGGGGCCGAGCGCCCGCACGTCACCGGCGTCGAGCGCGTCCACCGCGGCACGGACCCGGCCGACCTCGGTGACGACGTGCCGCGCCCGACGCAGCAGCGCCTCGTCCGTCAGCGAATCCTGCAGAACCGAAACATCTTCCACGTCACGCAGGATCGCGACCCCGAGTTGCCGCGCCGCGTCCTCGACCGCGCGGCGACGCTGCGCGTACTGCCCGTCGACGAGGCGGTGCGGTGCGGCGGTGTCGACGACGAGCAACGTCAGGCCGTCGGCGGCCGGGTCGAACGGGACGTGCCGGACCTGACCGGTGCGGCAGTCCAGCAGCATCGCGTGCCCGGCCCGCCCGCGCAGCGAGACCTGCTGATCCATACCACCGGTGGGGACGCCGACGAAGTCGTTCTCGGCGCGCATGCAGGCGGACGCGAGCGCCGCGCGGCCGGTGTCGTCCGTGGCCCGTCCGTACAGTTCGGCCAGCGCCAGCGCGACCGCGCATTCGAGCGCCGCGGAACTCGACAACCCCGCACCGACCGGGACGTCCGAGGCCACCGCGACGTCGGCTCCTGCGAAACCGGCCGGTCCGAGGGCCCACACGACCCCGGCGACATAGGCCGCCCAGCCTGGGACCGCGCGGGACGCGAGGTCGGTGACGGTGACGTCGACCTCGGGGAATCCGGCGCTGCGCAGTCGCAGGATCCCGTCGACGCGGCGGCGCACCGCGACGGCCGTGCGGTGGTCGAGTGCCATCGGCAGGCACAGCCCGTCCGCGTAGTCGACGTGTTCGCCGATCAGGTTGACCCGCCCGGGCGCGCACCACACCCCGTCCGGGGTTCCGCCGAAGTCGTCGACGAACCGCGCGCGGGCGTCGCTGCACACGCTCATTCCGCGACCTCCCGCAGACGTGCCGCGATGCGCTCGGGCGTCGTGTCGCTGATCCATGCCCCCATCGCCGATTCCGATCCGGCGAGATATTTGAGCTTGTCGACGGCGCGGCGCACCGAGAACACCTGCGCGAACAGCCGCCCGTGTTCGCGACCGTCCCCCACCGGGGCCTGGTGCCACGCCGCGACGTACGGCACCCGGTCCCGCCCGTCGAAGAACCGGTCGACGCGGCCGAGCACGTCCCGGTACATCAGCGCCAGCTCGTCGCGTTCGTCGTCGGTGAGCGCCGCCAGATCCGGAACGTCGCGGTGCGGGGCCACGTGCACCTCGACGGGCCAGCGGGCCGCCGCGGGCACATACGCGGTCCAGTGCGCACCGGCCGCGACGACGCGGGTGCCGGCGCGGCGTTCGGCGTCGAGCACGTCGCGTTGCAGCGACCGTCCGGTCGCCGCCCGATGGGCGCGGGCACGGTCGAGCAGCACCTGCGACCGCGGCGGCAGGAACGGGTACGCGTAGATCTGCCCGTGCGGATGTTCCAGTGTCACACCGATTTCCGTGCCGCGGTTCTCGAAGCAGAACACCTGCCGCACACCGGGCAACGCGGAGAGTTCGGCGGTGCGGTCGGCGAGAACGTCGACGACGGTGCGGGCCCGCGACACCGGTAGATCCGCGAACCGTGCGTCGTGATCGGAGGTGAACGCCACCACCTCGCAGCGTCCGCCGGCCGGTCGCCGGGGCCACATCGATTCGTCGTCGACGGCCGGGGCGGCATCCCCGCCGGGGGTCAGCGACGGGAATCGGTTCTCGAACACCACCACGTCGTAGTCGGCGGCCGGAATCTCCGTCGGCGGACCGCCCGGACGGGTCGGGCACAGCGGGCAGTCCGCGGCGCTCGGCAGGAACGTGCGGTCCATCCGATGCGCCGCGAACGTCACCCATTCACCGGTGAGCGGATCCAGACGCAGTTCCGACGTCGCGGTCACCGGCGGAAGGTCGCGGGTGTCGTGCAGATCCCGCGCGGCACCACCGGAGACATACGGTTCGGTGTCGTCGAAGCAGATCAGTTCGCGACCGTCCGCGAGGTGCGTGACGGCGCGGCGCACCCGCGGGGTCACCGGCTGCTACTCGAGGCCCAGGTCCGCCAGGCCCAGCAGCGAGCGGTACTCGAGACCCTCGGCGGCGATGACGGCGTCGGCACCGGTGGCCCGGTCGACGACCGTCGCGACACCGACGACGATCGCGCCGACCTCACGCAGCGCCTTGACGGCGGTGAGCGGCGAGTTGCCGGTGGTGGTGGTGTCCTCGACGACCAGCACGCGCTTGCCGACGACGTCGGGTCCCTCGATCTGACGCTGCATGCCGTGGGCCTTCGCGGCCTTGCGGACGACGAACGCGTCGATGGGCCGGCCCGGGGCGTGCATCACGGCCAGCGCGACCGGATCGGCGCCCATGGTGAGCCCGCCGACGGCGTCGAAGTCCCAGTCGGCGACGAGTTCGCGCAGCAGGCTGCCGATCAGCGGACCCGCCCGGTGATGCAGGGTCGCGCGGCGCAGGTCCACGTAGTAGTCGGCTTCCTTACCGGACGACAACGTCACCTTGCCGTGCACCACTGCCAGCTCACGCACCAGCGCAGCCAGCTCTTCGCGATCACTCATCGCTCGTCCTCACCGTCGATTGTTCGTGCCGCCGGCCCGCGGGACCGGCGGCAAGAAGCCTAGTCGGTGCGACGTACGGTCAGGCCGCGACGGTGCTCGACGTTTCCCCGCCCTCGGTCGCGACCGGCTGCGCGACCTCGACCCGGACCGTGTCCTCCGCCTGCACCGTCTCCTCGGGCAGCAGGGTGACCTCGAACAGGGGGACGGCCTCCACCCCGGCGAGCTTCGCGAAGATCGAGGACGGGAAGCGGCTCACCGTCCTGTTGATCTCGCGGGCGAGATCGTTGTGCACGCGCGCCGCCCCGGCGATGCGCACCTCTCGTTTCCGCAGTTCCCGGGCGACGCGGATGAACGGCCAGTGGGTGCCCTCGTCCGGGTCCCCGATGAGTTCGTGCAGCGTCGCGGACAGCGTGTTCTCGGCGGCCGCGCGCTCGCCGAGGCCGAGACGCTGGTCGCGCATCGCGATCGCGAGGGTGCGGGCGCCGACGACCGGGCTGATGCGGCTGCGTTCGACGCCGGCACCGGCCGACGCCGCGATCAGCGCGGGCACGAGATCGTAGCGATCGTCGAGTTCGTTGGCGAGCAGGCGCAGGCTGTCGCGGTGCCGGGCTCTGAGCTTCTGCGCGCGGCGCATCGCCGTGCGGGTCGACAGCACGAGCAGCACAATCACAGCGATCACAACAGCCACAACGGTCACGCGCAGAATGTACCGAGGTGGTCCATGCGTGCGCATCACCGGTCCCGCGTGTCCGCAGGGTGTGTCCGGACCGTGACCTGGCGCACGCTGTCAGGTGCGGCCGCGGCCCCGGCCGAAGATGTTCGTCAGGCGCCGCACGAGGTTGACCGGGACGAGCCGGCCCGCGGTGGTGAGGACCTTGTACTGCAGGCCGGGAATGCTGCGCACCTTCCCCGCTTCGAGGTCGGCGAGGGACGTACGCACCACCGTGTCGACATCGAGCCACATCCACTCCGGGATCGAGTCCATCTCGATGCCCGCGCGGCGATGGAACTCGGTGTGCACGAAACCGGGACACAGCACCTGCACCTGCACGCCCGTCCCCGCGAGACCGCCTGCCAGCCCCTCGGTGAAGGAGACGACGTAGGCCTTGCTGCCCGAGTAGGTCGAGCCCCGGCCGGGCAACAGGCCCGCCACGCTGGCGACGTTGACGATGCGGCCGGAACCGGCCGCGATCATCGGCGGCAGCGCCGCGCGCGTCAACTGCATCACCGCTGTGACGTTCACGTCCAGCTGCGCCTGCAGCAGTTCCGGTGCCGCCGTCCAGAACTCGCCGGTCGTGCCGAAGCCGGCGTTGTTGACGAGCATGTCCACACCGCGAGCGAGCCGTTCGGCGACGCGGGTCCGTCCCGCCTCGGTCGCGAGGTCGGCGGCCAGGATCTCCGATTCGGCGCCGAGGCGGCCCTTCAGGTCGGCCGCGAGGTCGGCGAGTTTCGTCTCGTTGCGGGCCACCAGCACCAGGTCGTAGCCCTGAGCGGCGAGCGCACGGGCGAATCCGGCGCCGATGCCCGAGGTGGGGCCGGTGACGAGAGCGACGGGTCGAGCAGAACGATCCGGTGTCATGCCGGTCACACTAGCGGGTCCTTACCCGCAAGTAATACCGGGTGCGCGGTGTCAGTAGTGCGCCGACGGCCGGCCGGGGTCGTGCATGCCGCGGTCCATCTCGGCCGGTTCCACGACCGGGGGCAGCACGTGCAGAATCCCCGAGAGCCGCGCGACGGTGTCGATCGCGGCGTCCCACTCGCGACCGTTGCTGTTCAGCGGGATCGAACCGAGGGTCCACTCGTTCTCGCTCCACAGCATCTGCACGTGCGGCGGGATCGACTCGGTGAACGCGACCATCCGCTGGTCGCAGACGCGCCGCGCGATCTCGAGATCGGTCGTGAACACCACCCGCGGCCCGATCGACCCGAGCAGGTTCATGTCGGGATCCTTCGGCGGCGGGGTCGACTTCAGGCGCAGGTCGATGTCGACGTCGGACCCGACCTTGCGGCGCACCGCGACGATGGTGGCGGTCTCCTCGATGTCGAAGAGCAGGAACTCGTCGCCCCTGCGCACGCCGTGCACGACGTCGATCGCGCCCAGGTACTCCTGCTTCGCGAGAGCGGCGCGATGCCAGTTCGACGGCAACGAACCGTCGGACGCGGTGTACTTGTAGCCCTGTGCACGCGCCCAGATCTCCCGCACCCGCCCGGACTGCTCCCGGCGTGTGCGGTCGATGTAGAGCAGCACGAGCGCGCCGAGGAGCGCGACCGCTGCAAGACCGAACCACATAACCGTCATCGGGCCCAGCCTAGCGTGTTCAGTTGCCGGAACGGTTGAAGCCGGGCACGGTCGCGCTGACGATTGTGTCCGCCGTCATCTCGCCGTCCCGGACCGGTGTGCCCTGCGCGAGGACGGTGTCCCCCACCCGCAGCGCCGACGGCGAGGAACCCGCGAGGGCGATGATCTGGGTCTCGGGCGTCATCCGGACGGTGACGATCGTGCCGCCGATCCCGCTGATCGTGATGCTCGATCCGTCGTTCGCGGTGATCGTGCCGATGGTCGTCCCGTTGGATCCGATGGCGTCGCCGAGCCCACCGGGCAACCGATCGAGCGGAAGGGTCGGAGGCAGCGACGGTTCGAGGGTCGGCGGCTGCGTCCTCGTCGCCGCGGGTGGCGGCGCGACCGCGGTCGTGGGAGCCGACGCGGTCGGGGCGTCGCTGCCGCTGCCGCCGCTGAGCAGGTACCCGACGACCGCTGCCAGGGCGATGACGACGAGAGCCGCCAGTGCCGGCAGCAGCCAGCGGCGTCGGCGCGGTTCCTGGGGTTCCGGCGTCGGCGTGGGTCCCGGCGGTACGCCCGGCCCGCCCGGTCCGTAGCCGTACTGCTGGGTCGGCTGGTACTGCTGTGTCGGCTGGTACTGCTGTTCGGGCTGGTACTGCCGGTACTGCTCGGTGGGTGAGAACTGCTGGGTCGGCTGGTAGCCCTGCGGATAGCCCGGCGCCTGGCCGTAGGGCGGCAGCGCCTGTGGGGGCTGGGGGCGACCGTATGCCTCGGTCGGATCGGACGTGTGCAGCACCCGCGTCTCGTCGTGCGACTCGTCGAGCGAGTACGCGCGCTCCTGCGGTGTGCGCGGATCCTGCGGATTCGTCATGGTCTCTCCCAAGGTACCCGTGCGCGTTTCCGGTAGCGGGTGCTACCGGAAACGCGCACGAGGGTACGTCAGGCCCCGATCGTCAGGCGATCGCCGTCGTCGGTGACACCCACGTGCACGGTGTCGCCGTCGCGGATCTCACCGGCGAGCAGCTTCTTGGCGAGCGGGTCACCGATGGCCTGCTGGATGAGGCGACGCAGCGGCCGGGCACCGTACTGCGGGTCGTACCCGCGCACCGCGAGCCACATCCGGGCGGCACCGTTGACGTCCAGCGTGAGCCGGCGCGCCGCGAGCCGCTCGGCGAGCTGACCGAGCTGGATCTCGACGATCTGCTCGAGCTGCTCCTCCGACAGGGAGTCGAAGATGACGACGTCGTCGAGCCGGTTGATGAACTCGGGCTTGAACGCAGCCCGCACCGCGGCCATCACCTGGTCCCTGTCGCCACCCGAACCGAGGTTCGAGGTGAGGATCAGGATGGTGTTGCGGAAGTCCACCGTGCGGCCCTGACCGTCGGTGAGCCGGCCGTCGTCGAGCACCTGCAGCAGCGTGTCGAACACGTCCGGGTGGGCCTTCTCCACCTCGTCGAACAGCACCACCGAGTAGGGACGGCGACGCACCGCCTCGGTGAGCTGACCCCCGGCCTCGTAACCGACGTAGCCCGGAGGTGCACCGACGAGCCGCGCGACCGAGTGCTTCTCGCTGTATTCGGACATGTCGATCCGGACCATGGCGCGTTCGTCGTCGAACAGGAAGTCCGCGAGCGCCTTCGCGAGCTCGGTCTTGCCGACACCGGTCGGGCCGAGGAACAGGAACGAGCCGGTCGGCCGGTTGGGGTCCGCGACGCCGGCGCGGGCGCGGCGCACCGCGTCCGAGACGGCCTGCACGGCCTCGGTCTGCCCGACGACACGCTTGCCGAGTTCGTCCTCCATGCGCAGCAGCTTGGCGGTCTCGCCCTCGAGCATGCGGCCCGCGGGGATGCCGGTCCAGGCGGCGACGACGTCGGCGACGTCGTCCGGTCCGACCTCCTCCTTGAGCATCACGTCGCCGTCGGCGGCGGCACCGGAGGCTTCCGCGGCGGCCTGGAGTTGCTTCTCCAGCTGAGGGATTCGGCCGTACCGCAGCTCGGCGGCCTTGCCGAGGTCGCCGTCGCGTTCGGCTCGTTCCTCCTCACCACGCAGGGCTTCGAGCTGTTCCTTGATCTGGCGGACGGAGTCGATCGCGGCCTTCTCGTTCTGCCAGCGGGTGGTGAGCTGGTTGAGGCGTTCGCGTTCGTCTGCGAGTTCGCTGCGCAGCTTCTCGAGCCGCTCCTTCGAGGCCTCGTCGGTTTCCTTCTGCAACGCCATCTCCTCGATTTCGAGGCGACGGACGATGCGTTCGACCGTGTCGATCTCCTCGGGACGCGAGTCGATCTCCATCCGTAGCCGGGACGCGGCCTCGTCGACGAGGTCGATGGCCTTGTCCGGCAGGAACCGGGAGGTGATGTACCGGTCCGAGAGGGTCGCGGCGGCGACGAGCGCGGAGTCGGTGATGCGCACGCCGTGGTGCACCTCGTACCGCTCCTTGAGCCCGCGCAGGATGCCGATGGTGTCCTCGACACTCGGTTCGCCGACGAGCACCTGCTGGAATCGACGTTCGAGGGCGGCGTCCTTCTCGATGTACTTGCGATATTCCTCGAGGGTGGTCGCGCCGACGAGCCGCAGCTCACCGCGGGCCAGCATCGGCTTGATCATGTTGCCGGCGTCCATCGCGGATTCACCGGTGGCGCCCGCGCCGACGATGGTGTGCAGCTCGTCGATGAACGTGATGATCTGACCGGCGGACTGCTTGATCTCGTCGAGGACGGCCTTGAGGCGTTCCTCGAACTCGCCGCGGTACTTGGCGCCGGCGACCATCGACCCCAGGTCCAGGGCGATGACGGTCTTGCCGCGCAATGACTCGGGGACGTCGCCGGCGACGATGCGCTGCGCGAGCCCTTCGACGATGGCGGTCTTGCCGACGCCCGGCTCGCCGATGAGGACCGGGTTGTTCTTCGTGCGGCGCGAGAGCACCTGCACGACGCGCCGGATCTCGTTGTCGCGCCCGATGACCGGGTCGAGCTTGCCTTCGCGGGCACGGGCCGTGAGGTCCGTCGAGTACTTCTCCAGCGCCTGGTAGGTCGTTTCCGGGTCGGCGGTGGTGACGCGGCCGGTGCCGCGCACGGCGGTGAACGCCTCGCGCAGCGCGGCCGGGGTGGCACCGTGGCCGGCGAGGAGCTTGGCGACGTCCGAGTCGCCGCTCGCGAGCCCGACGAGGACGTGCTCGGTGGAGACGTATTCGTCGGAGAGCTCGGTCGCCAGATGCTGGGCAGCGGTCATCGCCGCGACGGCCTCGCGGCCGAGTTGCGGTGTGGTGGTCGCGCCACTGGCCTTGGGCAGCCGGTCGACGAGGTTCTCGGCCTCCCGCCGGACGACGAGGGGATCGACGCCGACGGCCTTGAGCAGCGGCGCGGCAATGCCGTCGGTCTGATCGAGCAGCGCCACCAGCAGGTGGGCAGGTCGGATCTCCGGGTTGCCCGCAGCGGACGCCGACTGGAGCGCAGCGGTCAGTGCAGCCTGGGTCTTCGTGGTCGGATTGAACGAGTCCACTACGGGCCCCTTCCATTCTCGAGTGTGTCCGTATCAATTCTTACGCCCGCAGTACCGTCCGCGGGAACTCGATGTGATCAACGGGTCCAAAGTTGAGTTTGTTCCACTCAAGTTTGGGAATTTCGGTGATCTGCGTCACCCTCCCGCTTCCAGTGTGCGCTATCCGCCGCGGTCGGACGTCACCTGTTGGTGGCGCAATTGATCAAGGAACAGCTACAGTGGCGGCCGACCAGCAGGAACAGCACGTGGGAGGGTGGCGTGGAGGCCTTCGCCATCGCCCGTGTCCAGCTCAGTTTCGCGTCGATCGTCGCCACCCCCACCGGCCCCGAACGGTTCGCGTCCGCGTTCTACACCGCACTGTGGGCGGACAACCCGTCCCTGCGCGAGCTGTTCCCGGCGGGCATGGAATCGATGCGGCACCGGTTCGCGACCGCGGTCGGGTGGGCCGTCAACCGGCTCGGCGATTTCGCCGTCGTCGAGGCGTTCCTCTCTCAGCTCGCCCGTGACCACCGCAAGTACGGGGTGCGACCCGAGCACTTCCGGGCGGCCGGGGCGGCGATGCTCGTCGCGGTCCGCGAGTGCACACCGCTGATCCTGTGGACGGCCGCGCTCGAACACACCTGGCGCGAGATCATCAGCCGGCTCGTCGCCGCCATGGCCATCGCGTCCGCGGAGGACGACCTGCCCGCCGTGTGGGGCGCGACCGTCGTCGGCCACGAACGGGTGATGCCGGACCTGGCGATCATCCGGCTCGAGACCGACTCCCCCATCCCGTACCACGCGGGTCAGTACATGAGCGTGCAGACCCCGCACCGCCCGCAGATGTGGCGGTACCTGTCCGCGGCGATCCCGCCGAACCCCCAGGGGCAGATCGAGTTCCACGTCCGGCGCGTGTCCAGCGGCTGGGTGAGCCCGGCACTCGTCGGCGAGACCGCGGTCGGCGACCGGTGGGTCATCGGCCCGCCACTCGGCGGTCTGCACGTCGACCGGTCGCGCGGCGACGTGCTGATGATCGCCTCCGGCACCGGCCTGGCCCCGCTGCGCGCGCAGCTCATGGAAATGGCGATGCGCGGGGACAATCCGCGCGTCCACCTGTTCTACGGCGGCAAGTACCCGTGCGACCTGTACGACATCGAGACGCTGTGGCACCTGGCGATGACCAACCCCTGGCTCACCGTCGTCCCGGTCGTCGAGGAGAAGGAAAACCCTTGGTGGCACCCGGTTCCCGTGCTGGAACCGCCGACCGGTCTGCACCGCACGATGTACGGCAAGCTCGGTAAGGTCGTGGCCCAGTTCGGGTCGTGGGCGGACCGGCAGATCCAGATCGCCGGCTCCCCCTCGATGATCAAGACGACGCTGTACGCCCTGTCCGCGGCCGGAACACCGCGCCAGAACATCAGTTTCGATCCGCTGTAGTGCGGCTGACGCCGCCCGTGTGCCTTTGTGGCGGTTGGCGCCGCCACATGTGCACACCGCGGGGTTATCCCCACCCGCCCTGTTCATCCACAGATTTCGCCGATCCGCCGTTCGCGGACGTCTCCGCGCGGTCTACACGGCAATCATGAGGGCGTGTCGTTCCTTCCGGAGATCCCCGAACTCGACCGGGTCGTCGCGTTCCAGCACGGCATCGTCACCCGCGCCCAGCTGATGAATCACGGATTCACGTGGCACGGGATACGCCACCGCCTCGACCGAGGTCGCTGGCAGCAGGTCCTCCACGGCGTGTATTCGGTGACCACCGGCCCGTTGCCTCGCCCGGCGATCCTCGCCGCCGCCTTGGCGTTCTGCGGCGACGTCGCGGTCCTCAGCCATCGCACGGCCGCCGAGGAATGGGGGTTGCTGCCGATCGACCCGCTCGCACCCGTACACGTCACCGTCCCGTTCGGTCTGTCGACGAGGGGTCAGCCCGCGACCTTCGCGACCGCGCAACCCCGCGACGTCCGGCTGCCGCACTTCGGGGAGATGCTGCATCCGGGGGTGATCGTCCACCGCAGCCGCGCGCATCCGCATATCGCGGTGCCGACGATGCCGCCGCGCACGAGCACCGCCGACACCGCCATCGATCTGGCGACGGCCGAACCCACTGCGCAGGACGGTTACAGCGCCCTGGTGTGCATCGTGACGAACGGGCGGATTCCCCTGTCGGAGGTGCGACGTCGCATGCACGAGCGCAAGCCGTATCGCTACCGCAGGACACTCGAGGATGCCGTCGGGTTGCTCGCCTCGGGCGTCCAGTCGATGCTCGAGTTCCGGTACGCCACCGACGTCGAGCGCCGCCACGGTCTGCCGTCGGCGGACCGTCAGACCCCGGTGGTCGTCGACGGGCGAACTCTGTACGAGGACTGCACGTACGACACCCACGGAGCCGCGTTGACGGTCCGGCTCGACGGGCGCCGGTTCCACGCGATGGCGGAGGTCGCCTTCCGCGACCGTCGCCGGGACAACGCCGCCGAACTGGCCGGCCGGTCCCGATTGGTCTACGGCTACGACGAAGTCGTCCGCGACCCGTGCGGCGTGGCGGCCGAGGTCGAAGCGGTCCTCGTCCGCCTCGGGTGGCGACGTCGCTCACCGTCCGAGTGCAGCTGCGCTGCCGGTGTGTCTTTTTGGCGGCCCTGACCGCCACAAAGGCACACCGGCGGCGTCAGCCGCACTTACCGGTAGGAGGCACGCAACGTCTTCTTGTCCAGCTTCCCCAGCGGAGTCAACGGCAGCGCATCGAGGAAGTCGACGGACTTGGGCGCGTGCACCGAACCCTTTGCAGCGCGCACGCTTTCGATCAACTCCTCGGCCGTGACCGTCTGGCCGTCGCGCAGCACGACGCAGGCCTTCACGGCCTCGCCCCACTTGACGTCCGGCACCCCGACCACCGCGACCGACGCGACCGCGGGATGCGAGGAGATGACGTCCTCGATCTCGCGGGGGAAGACGTTGAAACCGCCCGTGACGATCATGTCCTTCTTGCGGTCGACGATGGTGAGGAACCCGTCCTTGTCCGCGCGGGCCACGTCGCCGGTGTGCAGCCAGCCGCCGCGTAGCGCCTCGGCGGTCTCGGCGGGCTTGTTCAGGTAGCCCTTCATCACCAGGGGGCCGCGCACGCAGATCTCGCCGAGCTCGCCGCGCGGCACCTCGTTGAGGTCGTCGTCGAGCAGGCGCACGTCGAGCCACGGCACGGGCCGGCCGCAGGTGGCGAGGCGCTCGGGGTCGTCGGCGATGTGCTCGCTCTTGCGGAGCACCGAGATGGTCATGCCGCACTCGGACTGCCCGTAGAACTGGAAGAACACCTGACCGAGCCGCTCGATGCCCTCACGCAGCCGCGCCGGCGACATCGCCGAGGCGCCGTAGAACAGCGTCTGCAGGCTGGACAGGTCGCGCTTGTCGAAGTCGGGGTGGTCGAGCAGCATGTAGATCATCGTCGGCACGAGCATCGTGGCGTTGATGCGGTGCTTCTCGATGGTCTCCAGCACGAGCGCCGGATCGAAGTACGGCAGAACGTACAGCGATCCGCCGCGCAGCAGGGTGGGGACGAAGAACGCGGCGCCCGCGTGCGAGAGCGGCGTGCAGATCAGGAACCGGGGTTCCTCGGGCCATTCCCATTCGGCCATCTGGATCTGGGTCAGCGCGACACCGGACCGGAACGCCCCCATCACACCCTTCGGCTTGCCGGTGGTGCCGCCGGTGTAGACGATGCTCGAGGTGTCCTCGGCGTCCACCGGTGCGGCGACGAGGCGCTGCGGTGTGAACGTCGCCGCGAGTGCCAGGATGTCGGTGCCGACCTCCGACGGACCGAGCGAGAACACGTTCTTCAAAGTGGGGACCTGCGCCTTCAGTTCCGCGGCGCGTTCCTCGAAGTGGTTGGGATCGAAGATGAGGGTCTCGATCGCGGCGTCCTCGACGATGTACAGGTGATCCGTCAGCGACCCCATCGGGTTCAGGGCGCTGTTGCGGCAACCGGCGATCATCGTCGCGCCCATGGAGATGAGCACCTCGGGGCGGTTCTTCGACAGCATGGCCACCGACGAGCCCTGCCCGACGCCAACGGACGCGAGCGCCTGCCCGAACCGGCTTATCTCGTCGCGCATTTCACCACCGGTGAGCACCACGTCGCCGAGGTACAGCGCGGGCTTGTCGGCGCTTCGGTCGAGTGCGGTGATCAGCAGGTCCCCGGTGAACACGGGCCGGTGCAGGTCGGCGTACTCCTCGGTCATGGTCGTCCTTCCGCTCGTGGTGACGGCGTGGGGTGACGGCAGCTCCGCCGGTGTGGGCTCCGTCACCTGCTGTCCGTCACGATAACCGCCGGACGCCGAAAACTGAAACATGTTGCATTTCGCTGCCCGCAGGCACCGGAGAAGTCACCCGCCCGCCGCGGCCGCGAAGGAACCGTCGGACGCCACCGGATCACCGAGCCGCGGCACGTAGTGCGACCATGCCAGCCGCGCCACCAGGTCGCGCCGGCTGTGCACCCCGGTCTTGGCGAAGATGCTCTTGAGGTGGTCCTGCACCGTGTACGGGCTGATGAACAGGGCTCGTCCGATCTCCTCGCGGGTGCGTCCGGCCAGCACCTGACGCACCACGTCGGTTTCCCGCGCGGACAGGCCGTGAGCCGCGGCGATGAAGGTGACGACCTCGGGCAGGTGCGCTCGCTCGATGTTGACCACCACCCCGGGTGGCCCGGTCCTGTCCGCGGTGCCCACGGCCCGCAGCACGACCCATTCGCCGTCGAGTGTCCTGGCCCGCACCACGACCGGCCCGCCGCCGGAGGAACGAACCCGCATCGCGATGAAGCGCACCAGCAGTTCCCCCGCCGGCCGGGCGGATGCCGTCCAGCCGAGCCGGTCGAAATAGGCCCGCGCCGCAGGTGTCGTCATCGCCGGTTCGTCGTGGTCGTCCACGATCACGACCGCAGGACCGTCATCCGACTCCGAATTCGTGTACGCGGCCTGGCGGAGCAGGCTCGTCCGGAGACCGTCACCGATGTCGCGAAGGACCGCGGTGAGGGTACCGATCTCGGCGTCGGTGAACGCATGCATCTCGGATCTCGACAATTCGGCTACACCCCAACATGTTCCGTCACGGCCACGGAACAACATGCGCACGTCGTCGTCGACGCCGATCGGTTCGAGGAACTCGCGGTACGGCCGGGAGGTCCTGAATCGCCCACCGGTCACCTGCCGCACACTGCAGATTGCACCCGGTCGGCGAAACAATTCGTCGAAACTGAAGGTATCCGGGTCCGGTCCGTATTCGAGTTCGGCGCAGAGCTTTCCGGCATAGTCGTCGAAACCGATGTTCGTCGCCGCCGTCGGAACGCGGACTGCGGGATCCAGGAGCGCCACAACCCCGCCGTCGAACGGGACCTGTTCGCGGAGTGCATCGAGAATCTGCGTCCGAAAATCCGCGGAGTCGGTCGCAGTCCGTACTGCGCGACGGACCGTCGACTTCAACCGGGCGGCAGAGCGCGCCGCGTCCATGGAGCCAGTATTCCCCACGAAAGTGGGATTGAGAACGGACATGGGAGATCGGAATCTGGAGACGGGCCAGCCAGGAGGTAAGGACCGATGACCACTACGAAATCCACTCCGATGTCCGATACCGATCTCGAGGTCATGTACCTCATCCACGACGCCTTCCGGCGCGACTCCGAACGTCTTGCCCGGGTCGCCGAGAAGGGTGTCCCCGAGGACCCGGCCACCCACGATGCGGTGCTGCTCGGTTGGCACGGATTCAGCCGGGAACTGCATCAGCATCACACGATCGAGGACGAGTTCCTCTGGCCGTTGATGCGAACCCGGCTCGACCAGGAGCCGGACGCCCTCGAAGTGCTCGATGCGATGGAATCCGAACACTCACTCATCGATCCGACGCTCGCGGCCGTCGAGGAAGCGTTCGACGACCGCGAACACGGACCCGACGTCCTGGCGGAACGTCTGGACGCGATAGTGCACCTGCTGCGGTCCCATCTCGCCCACGAGGAACGGGACGCACTGCCCCTTGTCGCCCGCGCCCTGACGTCCGAGGAATGGCACCGGATCTCCAAGGACGCGCTGCGCAAGATGTCCTTCTCCGATGTCGCGGCGACGACGCCGTACCTGTTCGAGGGAGCACCGGAGGACCGGATCCGTCTGGTGTACAGCGAGTTGCCGCTGCCCTTGCGCCTCCTCCACCGGTTCTGGTGGGAACCGCGGTACCGCCGCGCCCGCAGATGGGAATAGGCGCACGCACGGCACCCACCCGGAACGAAAGGAGGGCGGACGTCACCCGCTCGACGCGACCGCGAACGAACCGTCGGACGCCACCGGATCACCGAGCCGCGGCACGTAGTGCGACCATGCCAGCCGCGCCACCAGGTCGCGCCGGCTGTGCACCCCGGTCTTGGCGAAGATGCTCTTGAGGTGGTCCTGCACCGTGTACGGGCTGATGAACAGCGCTCGCCCGATCTGCTCGCGGGTGCGCCCGGCCAGCACCTGACGCACCACGTCGGTTTCCCGCGCGGACAGGCCGTGAGCCGCGGCGACGAACGTGACGACCTCGGGCAGGTGCGCTCGCTCGATGTTGACCACCACCCCGGACGGCCCGGTCCCGTCCGCGGTGCCCACGGCCCGCAGCACGACCCATTCGCCGTCGAGTGTCCTGGCCCGCACCACGACCGGCCCGCCGCCGGAGGAACGAACCCGCATCGCGAGGATGTACACCGGCAGTCCCCCCGGCCGATCGGGCTCCACCCAGCCGAGCCTCTCGAAATACCCGAGCGCGGCCGGTGTGGTCAGCGCCAGTTCGTTCTGGTCGTCCACAACCACGACCGCGGGACCGTCACCCGAGTCCGAATTCGTGTACGCGGCCTGGCGGAGCAGGCTCGTCCTGAAACCGTCCCCGATGTCGCGGAGAACCCCGGCGAGCACCTCGATCTCCACGTCGGTGAACGCGGCCGTCTCCGTTCTCCCCAGATCTGCCATACCCCAACATGTTCCGTCCCGGCCACGGAACACCATGCGCACGTGGTCATCGATACCGAACGGTTCGAGCACCTCGCGATAGAGCCGGGTGGCCCGGTATCGCCCACCCTCCTGCTGCACGCTCCGGATTCCGCTCGGCCGGCGCAACATCGCGTCGTAGCCGAAGGCATCCGGATCGGGCCCGTATTCGAACTCGAAGACGGTATTCATGGCGCGGAGCGGGTCGTCGAAACCGACATTCGTCCCCGACGTCGGAACCAGCACCGCGGGATCCACGGTCGCCACGCACCCACAATCGAACGGGACCTGTTCGCGAAGTGCATCGAGAATCTGCGTCCGAAAATCCGCGGAATCGGTCGCAGTCCGTACTGCGCGACGGACCGTCGACTTCAACCGGGCGGCAGAGCGCGCCGCGTCCATGAAGCCCAGTATTCCCCACCAATGAGGGATTGAGAACGGGCACGGGTGGTCGGAATCTGAAGTCAGGGGCGAGTCAGGAGGTAAGGACCGATGCCCACCACGAAATCCACTCAGCTGTCCGAAGCGGACCTCGAGATGCTGTACCTCATCCACGATGCGTTCCGGCGCGACAGCGAACGTCTGACACGGGTCGCCGAACACGGCGTCCCCGAGGACCCGGCCACCCACGACGCCGTGCTGCTCGGCTGGCACGGCTTCAGCACGATACTGCACCATCACCACACGATCGAGGACGAGATGTTCTGGCCGCTGATGCGGACCCGGCTCCAGGACGAACCCGATGCCCTCGAGGTGCTCGACGCGATGGAAGCCGAACACGCCCTTCTCGATCCGTCACTTGCAGCGGTCGAGGAAGCGTTCGACGACCGCGAGCACGGACCCGACGTCCTGGCCGAGCGCCTCGACACGGTGGTGCACACGCTGCGGTCCCATCTCGCGCACGAGGAGAAAGACGCCCTACCGCTGATGGCGCGCACCATCACAGCCCGGGAAGTGCAAACCCTCACCAAGGACGCAATACGTTCGGTGTCCCGTTCCGAGCTCCGGGAGGCGACCCCGTACCTGTTCGAGGGAGCACCCGAGGACCGGACCCGCCGGCTGCTGCGCCAACTTCCGCTGCCGGTGCGGCTCCTCCACCGGTTCTGGTGGAATCCGCAGTATCGCCGCGTCCGCAGATGGGAATGAACACGCGCGGCCCCAACCGGCCACTCGGGGTCCCTTCACGACGCGGCCTCGAGGAGCCGTCGGCAAACGCCGCTCGCGTACGGGGACGTCGGCGACGAACAGCGCGGGTCGACGTGCTCAGAGTCTCGGATCCAGCACCACCTTGCAGACGCTGTCCGAGCGGCTGCCGTACATCTGATAGGCACGGTCACCCTCGGACAACGGCAACCGGTGGGAAACGACAGCCCCCGGATCAAGGCGCCCGTTCTCGGTGAGCGCCAGCAACGTCGGGAGCTCCGCCTGCACCGAACACAAGCCGATCGCGAAGTCCAATTCTTTGAGCTGGGCAATCTCCATCGGGAAGGTGAACCGGTTGTTCTGGCTGACGCCGATCACGCTGACCCGCCCACGGACCCGTACCGCGCGCAGCGCCAGATCTATCGTGGCGTCCGCGCCGACCGCCTCGATGACGGCGTCGACGCCCCGGCCACCCGTCGCGTCGCGGACTGCTCGGACCTGGCTCTTCCGGTCGTCACCCACGTCGATCGCACGGGCACCCATCGCCTCGGCCCGCGCACGGCGGTCCGGCACCGGATCGATCGCGAGGACCTGCCCGGCGCCCATCGCGATGGCGGACTGGACCGACATCAACCCGACCGGCCCCAGCCCGATCACCAACACCGAGTCGCCGGGCACGATCCGGGCCCGCCGACAGCCGTACCATGCGGTCGGTGCGTTGTCGGTCAGCACCAGGGCGGCCTCGTCGCCGACCGAGTCCGGGATCGTCGCCAGATTCACGTCGGCGTTCGGCACTCGCAGGTACTCGGCCTGGGTGCCGGCCAGCGCGTGGCCGAGCCCGTAGCAGCTCGACTGCCAGGACTTACCGGCTTTGAAGGTGCAGGTCGACACTCGACCGGCCGCGCACTCGGAGCACGTCGTGCAGCCCACCGACGCCGTGGCCAACACTCGGTCGCCGGGCGCGAATCCGGTGACACCGGCACCCACCTCCCTCACGATTCCGACGGCCTCGTGCCCGACGATGAAACCGATGTCGTCGGTGAATCCGTGACCGCCCCAGATGTGCAGATCGCTGCCGCAGATGCCGGCCAACGTCACCTCCACGATCGCGTCGAGGTCCCCGGACAGCACCGGCGATGGGACTTCGGCACAGGCCACGTCCCTCGGCCCGCGGTAGGTCAGAACCTTCATCGCGTCTTCTCCCATGTCACCACGTCGTACTTCTCCCACCTCGAGGGAGGCACTCCGCCCCATGAGCGGAGTGCCTCCCGAAAACCGATGCCGCTCAGCCCTATCGGTTGCGCCGAGCTCGGACAACAGGCTCGCGCCGGATACGCGATCATCGGCTGGTACGCATTTCGGGTCAGGCCCAGCTGCGTATCGCCGCGTCGAGGTCGAGTCGGCCGGCAGGTACCGGCGTAGCCGGGTCGGTCCTCGAGAACCGCGGCGCCGGCCGCGGCTGATCGACGCCACCGATGTTCTCGAAGATCCCGCGCCCCGACATGTGCGGGTCCGCAAGCGCCTCGTCGTAGCTGAGCACCGGGGTCACACACGCGTCGGAGCCCGTGAACACCTCGGCCCACTCGTCCCGGGTACGGGACTTGAACGCCGACGTCAAAGCCGCTCTCAGCGCGGGCCAGCGTGCGCGGTCCCACTGCGCCGGCAATTCACCGATCTCCAGACCGAGACCACGGACCATCTCCGCGAAGAACTGCGGTTCCAGGCAGCCGACGGCGACATGCCGGCCGTCTGCACACGTGTAGGTGTCGTAGAACGGTGTGGACCCGTCGAGGAAGTTCTCCCCCCGGCCCGCCGCCCATGCTCCCGCTCCCCGCAACGACCACAGAAGCTGGGCGAGCACACTGGTCCCGTCGACGATCGCACCATCGACGACCTGCCCGCGCCCCGAACGTTCGCGCTCCCAGAGCGCCGCCAGAACGCCGACGATCAAGAACATCGAGCCGCCGCCGAAGTCGCCCACCAGGTTCAGCGGTGGAACCGGCTTGCCGTCCGCCACACCGATGTTGTCGAGTACTCCGGTCAGCGAGATGTAGTTGATGTCGTGGCCGGCCGAGTTCGCCAGCGGGCCGTCCTGACCCCAGCCGGTCATCCGGGCATAGATCAGCCGCGGGTTGAGTTCCAGGCAGGGATCGGGTCCGAGGCCGAGACGCTCGGTGACACCCGGGCGGAAGCCCTCGACGAGTATGTCGGCCCGGCCGATGAGGTCGCGGACACCGGTGAGATCGTTGGCATCCTTGAGGTTGACGCGCACTACTTTTCGGCCCCGTAGAGTGGTGTCTTCGTCGCTCGACACTCCCGGGATCAGTTCCGGCGCCGAATGGCGCTCGACGCGGATCACCTCGGCACCCAGGTCGGCCAGCAGCATGCACGCGTGCGGCCCGGGACCGATACCGGCCAGCTCGACCACTCGGAGCCCGGCAAGCGGCCCGGTCGACCGCGGGTGATTCGGATTCGATGTGTTCATGGTCGTTTCGTCCCGGTCACAGGGACCGTGCGACGATCTCCTTCATGATCTCGTTGGTGCCGCCGTAGATCTTCTGAATCCGGGCGTCGGCATACATACGTCCGATGGGGTACTCACGCATGTATCCGTAGCCCCCGAAGAGCTGGAGACATCTGTCGACGACATCGCACTGCTGCTCCGTAAGCCAGTACTTCGCCATCGCGGCGGTGGTGGCGTCGAGTTCTCCGGCCAGGTGCCGCTGGATGCACTGGTCGACGAACACCCGGGCCACATGCGTCACGGATGCGCACTCGGCAAGCTCGAACCTGGTGTTCTGGAAGTCGAAGACAGACTGCCCGAATGCTTTACGTGACTTCGTGTAGTCCACGGTTGCCGCGACAGCGGCTTCCATCGCGCCGACGGCGGAGATCCCGATATTGAGACGCTCCTGGGCGAGTTGAGTTTTCAGCTGCATGAAGCCCTGCCCCTCCGGACCGAGCAGGTTCGCGACCGGCACCCGGACGTCTTCGAAGAAGAGTTCGGACGTGTCGGCGCCCTTGCACCCGACCTTGTCGAGGATCCGGCCTCGCACGAAGCCTGGGCTGTTGTCGGTTTCGACCACGAGGAGGGAGATTCCGCGGCCCCCGGCCTCGGGATCCGTCTTGACCGCGACGACGAGCAGATCGGCGGTGCCACCGTTGGAGATGAAAGTCTTGGCACCGTTGACGATGAAGTGGTCGCCGTCGCGGACCGCCCGGGTCTGGATCGCCTGCAGATCCGACCCGGTTCCCGGCTCCGTCATCACGATTGCCCCGATGCGCTCACCCCTCGCCATCGGCGGCAACCATCGACGGCGCTGCTCTTCGGTTCCATAAGCGTAGATGTAGTGGGCGACGATCGCCGAGTGCACGAGAATGCCGAATGTCGCGTCACCCGAACGGGCCTGGGCCTCGATGATTGCAGCCTCGTGGGCATAGTTGCCACCGCCGCCGCCGTACTCCTCCGGGATGGAACAGCACAGCAGCCCGAGGTCGCCGGCCTTGCGCCAGACCTCACGATCGACGTACTGCTGACTTTCCCACTTCTCCCGGTGCGGCACCACCTCGGTGGTGAAGAACTTCGTGGCGAGTTCACCGAGGGCGTCGACCTCGGGGTCACGCCACGGCGAAACGTACTGCGCTGTAGCCATGTCTCAGCCCTCGTACCCGCCGCCGGTGATGATCAGCTGTCCGCTGATGTAGTCGGATTCCGGATAGGTCAGCATCACGACCGAACCGGCAGCTTCCTCCGGTGTGCCGGGACGGCCGAGAGGAATCATCTGCTTCGCGGCGGCGAGCAGCTGCGGGTTGACCCCGACCTTGATCTGGCGGCCTTCCACGTCGATGGTCGAGTCACCGTCGGCGGGTGCCATGGTCAGCCGGGTTTCGATGAACCCGAACGCCACCGCGTTGACGTTGACGTTGTAGCGTCCCCACTCCTTGGCCAGGGTCTTGGTCATGCCGACGATGCCGGCTTTCGCCGAGGAATAGCTGGCTTGACCGGCATTGCCGAAAATGCCTGCCACGGAGGAGATGTTGACGACCTTGCGATGCACCTGGAGTCCTGCGTCGCGCTCGGTCTTGACGGCCTTGCTGATCACCGGCTGGGCGGCGCGGAGGATACGGAAGGGCGCCTTGAGGTGGACGTCGAGAATTGCGTCCCACTGCTCGTCGGTCATCTTCTGGATGACGCTGTCCCAGGTGTATCCGGCATTGTTGACGATGATGTCGAGGCCGCCGAAGTTCTGCGTGGCGGTGCCAACGAATCGATCTGCGAATTCCGGATCCGTGACGCTGCCTGCGCAGGCGACGGCCGCGCCACCCGCGCCGGTGATCTCGTCGACCACCTCGGTGGCCGGCACCGTATCGAGGTCGTTGACAACGACGTTGGCTCCTTCCGCTGCCAGCTGGAGGGCGATGGACCGGCCGATGCCGCGACCCGCGCCGGTGACGATCGCCGTCTTACCGTTGAGCTTTCCCATGATTGTTCGTCCTTACTGGGTGTGTCGTGAGAAGGTGGGTTCCGGTTCAGTCGAGCGCGACGGTTGCCTCGCCGACCAGGGTGGTCGTTCCGTCGGCCAGGGAAACCTGAAGATCGAGCGTGGCGAGTCGTTCGCGGTCGACGTCGGCGACCGAGGCCACCGTCGCGGTACAGGTGGGCTGCCCGTGCACGGGTGTGATCGAGGCGAATCGCACCTTGTACGACCGGATCCGTTCCTGCGGAACCAGGTCGGTGAGCAATCGGGCGAGGTACGCCATCGAGAGCATTCCGTGAGAGAACACATCGTCCAGGCCGGCCGACCGGGCCACGTCGAGGTCGATGTGAATCGGGTTGTGGTCACCGGAAGCGCCGGCGAACAGGGCCAATGTGGTCCGCGAGATCGGAGGGATCTCCAGGGCGGGAAGGGTGGCTCCGGCCACCAGGGTGTCGATGCTCATCGGTTGCCCTCCTCGCCGGCCACTGCGGCCGGGTCCGGGTGTTGGACGACGAGGACGCTGCGCATCTCCGCAACGACCGCGTCGTGCTGGTCGGTGACGACGGAGTCCTGCACGAGGAACTCGAGTCGGCCGCCACGCTTGTCGTAGATGTCGCTCACCGTGCTCACCACTGTCAGGTCGTCCCCCGCGTGGGCCACCTGCCGGTAGGAGAACTGCTGTTCGCCGTGGAGTACGAAGCGCAGGTCCACGCCGAGGCGGTCGAGGAATCCGGCGGAGTCCGGGTCCTCCATGCCGATCCCGAACAGGAAGGTCGGTGGGACCGGAAGGTCCGGGTGCCCGGCCTTCTTCGCCGCCTCGAGATCGGTGTAGATCGGGTCCCGCTGGCCTGTGGCGACCGCGAAGTCGCGCAGTCGGCTCCGGGTCATCAGCAACGACGCCCGGCCGGTTTCCTGACCGATGATGCTGCGATCGATGGCCATCAGATCGCCGCCTTCCGGTAGAGCGAGACCACGACGGCGCCACCGAGTCCGATGTTGTGCTGCAGCGCGAGCTGCGCATCGGGGACCTGACGATTGCCGGCGATACCCCGCAGCTGCCAGGTGAGCTCGCTGCACTGCGCGAGGCCGGTGGCGCCGAGCGGGTGGCCCTTCGAGATCAGGCCACCGGACGGATTGACCACCCAGCGACCTCCGTAGGTCGTGTCGCCCTTCTCGATCAGCTTGTGCCCCTCGCCGATGTCGCAGAGACCGAGCGCCTCGTAGGTGAGCAGCTCGTTTGCGGAGAAGCAGTCGTGCAGCTCGATGACATCGACCTCCTCGGCCGATCGGCCGGACTGCTCGAAGACCATCTCGGCGGCCTTACGACTCATGTCGAAACCGACGGCAGAGATAGCGCTCCCACCGAGCGATTCCGGAAGGTCGGTGACCATCGCCTGGCCCATGATCTCGACGGCCTGCTCGGTCAGCCCGTTCTCGCGCACGAAATCCTCGCTCGCGAGGACCACGGCGCCGGAGCCGTCCGAGGTCGGCGAGCACTGCAGCTTGGTGAGCGGCCCGTAGATCGAACGCGAATCGAGAATCTCCTGCAGCGTGTACTCGTCCTGGAACTGGGCGTACGGATTGTCGACCGAGTGCCGGTGGTTCTTCTCCCCCACCATCGCGAAATGCTCGGGCGTGGAACCGTACAGCTCCATGTGTTCGAGTCCCGCAGCACCGAACATGTACGGGGCGAACGGCTCCTGCGGCTGGTACTTGCGGGCGAGCACCTCCAGGTGCTTGTCCAGCGCGCCCGCCCGGTCGGTGTAGGAAGCGCTGAGCGAGCCGCGCTGCATCTTCTCGAACCCGAGAGCGAGCACACAGTCCGCGCGACCGCCCCGGATGGCTTCGGCCCCGAGATAGAGTGCGGTCGAACCCGTCGAGCAGTTGTTGTTGACGTTGACGACCGGCACCCCGGACAGCCCCAGTTCGTACACCGCGCGCTGTCCCGAGCACGAGTCGCCGTACACGTAGCCCACGTACGCCTGCTGGATCCGGTCGTACGAGACGCCGGCGTCGGACAGTGCCGCACTCCCCGCTTCCCGCGCCATGTCGGGGTAGTCCCACCCTTCGCGTGCGCCGGGCTTCACGAACTTCGTCATCCCGACACCGACCACGAATACTCGGCGATTCATCTTGCCCTCCTTCATTAAGTGAATCTCTAATAAGTAGAGTGACACAGGCACGCGTTGACCGCAAGAGTCAAAGAGGCCAGTATGTAGCCGATAGATACGGTCGCTCAGTGAGATTCTGCGCGATCTTGTGAATCTGAACTCAAGTACGAAAGCAGACAGGAGAAATGAGCATGCTGACAGGGAAGACCGTCGTGGTCACAGGCGGAAGTCGTGGCCTCGGCCGGGCGATGGTGCACGGTTTCGCGGAGCGAGGCGCATCGGTGGTCATCGCGAGCCGGAAGTTCGAGAGCTGCAAGGCTCTTGCCGAGCAGGTCGAGGATCGCTACTCCGTTCGCGCACTGCCGCTCGCGTGCAATGTGAGCGACTGGGACGAGTGCACGGCGCTGATCGAGAAGACCCTCGGTGAGTTCGGCGGTATCGACGTACTGATCAACAACGCGGGCTTGTCTCCGCTTTACCCCAGCCTCGATCAGGTTTCGGAAGCCCTGTTCGACAAGGTGATCGCCGTCAACCTGCGGGCGCCGTTCCGTCTGGCTGCACTGGCCGGGACACACATGATGGAGCAGGGTGGCGGTTCGATCATCAATATCGGATCCATCGAGGCGATCCGTCCCGGACCGGACGCCCTCCCCTACGCGGCGGCAAAAGCCGGTCTGCACACGCTGACAGAGGGATTCGCCCAGGCTCTCGGCCCTACCGTTCGGGTCAACACGATCCAGTGCGGCCCGTTCCTCACCGACATCTCCGAGAATTGGACGCCGGGGGTTCGCGAGAACCTCGAGAGCAGCCTCGCACTCGCGCGATGTGGACGGCCCGAAGAGGTGGTGGACGCCGCGCTGTTCTTCGCGACCGGCGCATCGTCGTTCTGTACCGGTTCGGTTCTGCGAGTCGACGGCGGAATGCCCTAGAAGCAGCTACCGCGATCGCCCCGGACAAACGCCCCGGCACCCGTGCACGCGCACGGGCGCCGGGGTTGTTCGACTTCCGGGATCACCCGATCAATCGATGCGCACGCTCGAAGAGTTGCAATGTGCGCGTGTGCATCTCGACCCCGAGTTCCGGCGTGGCCATGCCGGCGAGCGAACGGACGTACGTCCCCTCGAGCACGATGCCGAGTTTGAAGCATGCCAGCACGCGATACCAGTCCAGATGTTCCAGCGACCGCGTGCCCGACGCGGCGTAACGGGCGATCAGTTCGTCCGGTGTGGCGATACCACCCGCTTCGGCGAGGCGGCTGCCCATGAGATCCGTTCTTGCCCCCGCATCGGCCCAGACCGCCAGCAGCCATCCGAGGTCGAGCAACGGGTCGCCGATCGTGCACATCTCCCAGTCGACGATCGCGACGACCTTCGAGCTGTCCGGCGCGAACATGAGGTTGCCCAGATGGAAGTCACCGTGCATCAGCCCAGGGTCCGCTGCTGGGGGTCGGTGGCAATCGAGCCATTCGGCGATTGTGTCGACACCGGGTATTTCGTTGCCGGAGTACCCCATTCGTCGGTAGCTGTCGAGCTGATCGAGCCACCTGCGCACCTGTCGTTCCAGGAAACCGTCGGGACGTCCCATTCCGCCGAGTCCGATCTCGTCCGGATCCACTGCATCCAGCGTGAGCAGCGCGTCGACAACCGACAATCCCATCCGATGACGTAGGTCGGCCGATGCCTGCTGATCAGGTGACAGAGCGACCATCGCGTTGATGCCGTCGACGGGCTCCATCAGGAAGAAGACCGAGTCTCCCAGCACCTCAGGTGTCTCGCATCCGCCGAGCAGTCGGGGGTGCGGCACACCGGTGTCGCCGAGGGCACGCAGTACCGTCATCTCACGGCGCAGCGCGTCGTCGGATTCGGGGCGCGGATGCCGCGGTCCGCGGCGCAAGACGTATCCGATTCCGTCACGCTCGAATCGGTACATCAGATTCTGGGTCCCCCCACCCACCGGCCGGACGTGCGAGACCGGTCCGCTTCCCAAGCCGGCCGAGTCCATCCACCGTTCCACGGCGGGAAGATCGAGACCGATCACGTCCGGTCCCCTTCGAGATGTGCCGGTCATCGCTGGTGGACCAGGTGCGCGGCGACCCCCTGCGGTGTCGGTGTCGTGACGGAGGCGAATCGCTTCAGCTCGGTGCGTGCCACGGCACGACGATGAACCTCGTCCGGACCGTCCGCCACGCGCACGATCTTGGCCTCGGCGTACATCCGCGCCAGCGGGAAGTCCGGTCCGAGACCGGCGGCGCCGTGTGCCTGCATGGCGCGTTCGATCACTCGGGAGGCGACGTTGGGGACGGCAACCTTGATCCCCGATATCTGGCTCGCGGCTCCGGTGTTGCCGACCGTGTCCATGAGGTGCGCCGTGTACAGCGTGTAGAGCCGTGCCTGGTCGATCTCGATCCGGGAATCCGCTATCCACTCGCGGACCACTCCCTGATCGACGAGCGTGGTGCCGAAGGTGGCTCTCTTGTTCACCCTGTCGATCATCGACTCGAGGGCGCGCTCGGCAGCACCGATCATCCTCATGCAGTGATGGATACGGCCGGGACCGAGACGCGCCTGGGACATGGCGAAACCCGCGCCCACCTCGCCGAGCATGTTGGTCACCGGAACCCGGACGTCCGTGAAGGTGATCTCGGCGTGCGACTCGAACGTGTGGTAGCCGAGGACGGAAAGATCCCGTTCGATGGTGACGCCCGGGGTGTCCTTCGGAACGAGCACCATGCTGTGCCGGCGGTGCCTGGGCGCGTCGGGTGCGGCATCGGTGATGCCCATGACGATGAAGAGCTCGCATCGAGGGCGCGCAGCACCCGAGATCCACCACTTGCGCCCGTTGAGCACCCACTCGTCACCTTCTCGAACGATGGACAGCTCGATGTTGCTCGCATCCGACGACGCGACCCGAGGCTCGGTCATCGCGTAAGCGGATCGGATTTCACCGTCCATCAGGGGGCGCAGCCACCGGGCCTTCTGCTCGGGTGTCCCGAAGAGCGAAAGCAGTTCCATGTTTCCGGTGTCGGGTGCCGAACAGTTCATCGCCTCGGGGCCGAGGGGAAGGCTCCGGCCGCTCAATTCGGCCAACGGTGCGTAGTCCAGATTGGTCATGGGCTCGTGTCCGGCCTCCGGGTGTGGCAGGAAGAGGTTCCACAATCCTCGGTCGCGAGCAACCTTCTTGAGGTCCTCGAGAACGGGCGGGTTTGCGCGCTGCCCGTTCTGATCACGCAACTGCTCCTCGAACACGTTCTCCGCGGGATAGAGATGATTCTCGAGGAAGTCGATCATCTTCTCACGCAAGTGAATTGCTCGTGGACTCGAGTCGAACATCATCGGCGCCTTTCGGTGGATGCGGTGGGCCGCCGGTACTGCTCCCTGAGCCGGCGCTTGAACAGTTTTCCGCTGTCGTCACGTGGCAGGTCGTCGTCGAACACGACCACCCGGGGAACCTTGTAGCGAGCCAGGTGTGTTGCGACGAAGTCCCGGACGGCGTCGGCCGTGGCCTCGGCGCCCGGCAGGAGTTCGATGTGGGCGGCGAGGGACTCACCGAACTCGTCGTCGGGAATGCCGAATACCGCGACGTCGGCCACTCCGTCCATGCGCATGAGACAGGCTTCGATCTCGGCCGGATAGATGTTGACGCCGCCGGAGATGACCATGTCGCTGACCCGATCGGTCAGGTACAGGTACCCGTCGTCGTCCACATATCCGATGTCGCCGACGGTGATGTAACCGTCCTGCTCGATCTCGCGGCGCTTGGCATCGTTCCCGATGTAGGTGAAGTCGGGCCACCCCTCGACACTCCTGCCGTAGATGACTCCGGGTGTCCCGGCGGGAAGCCGCTCGCCCGTGAACATGTCCAGGATGCGGACATCGGAGCCGAAGCGAGGCTTGCCGACCGTTCCCGGGTGAGCAAGCGCCTCGGCACTGTCACACATGACGAACGGCCCGACCTCGGATCCACCGTAGTATTCGCGCACGATGGGTCCGAACCAGTCGATGATCGCCTTCTTCGTCTCGGGGGCACAGGGCGCCGCGGCGTGCACGATCACCTGCAGCGAACTCACATCGAACGACTTCCGCACCTCCGTCGGCAGCCGTAGCAGGCGGGTGAACATGGTCGGCACCATCTGGACGGACTCGATTCGGCGACTTTCGACGAGACGCAGAAACTCGACAGGATCGAATTTGGGCATGATCGTGATGTCCATGTCGAGCGCCGCGGCGAACAGCGCATGGTTGTTCGGGGCCGCGTGGTACAGCGGCGCGGGCAGCAGCGTCTTCCCCCCGGGTCGCAGGCCGAGCAGGCCCATCGATGCTTTCAGCACCTTCGCCTGATCTTCCGCTGAAATGCGATTCCTGAGAACACCTTTCGGAAGGCCCGTGGTGCCCGAGGTGTAGATGACGCCCATCGGCGTCTGATCGGTGACCACCGAAATCGGCTCGTTGCTCGCAATGAGACGGTCGAGGGTGTCGTACCGCCCGGTGGTCCGGACGTCACCGAGCCCGTAGGCGTCGGCGACCTCCGCCGGCACCTCCGCCTCGATGACCATCACCCCCTCGGGCGCCTGGGCGACGACGGCACCGATCAGGTCGGAATGGGCTATCACAGCCTTCGCCCCACTGTCCCGCAGCAGGTGCGCCAGATCCGAACCCATCCAGTGCCAATTGACGGGGACCGGGACGGCGCCGATCGGTGCCGCCGCGAGAGTGGTCTCGAGGAACGCGACCTCGTTGCGCATCACGATGGCGAAGCGGTCTCCCGGCCCGACACCCGAGGCTCGCAACCCGGCGGCGAGACGCGCGGCCCTGGCTTTGACCTCCACCAGGGTTCGCGACCTGCCACCGGACCACACGCGGGGCTCTCCGAACCCGCCCGCCTCGAGGGAATCAGACCTGACTGTAGGTTTCCTGATCGCTTGATTTTTCATGCTCGGATCCGGTCTAGTCATAGACTAGACCTTAACCGAGATTCACTTATGTGTGAAGAGGGTCACGAGCGCGGCGGGCGCTCGCCATCCTCGGACTCACGCCTCCAGCACTGCCACCACAACCGCACTCGCGTCGGCCACGAAACCCTCTGTGGATGCGAGATGTCGCGCCGTCGTCAGGTCATCGGCCACCGACAGCGCGATATGAACCAGGTGTCGAGCATCTCGTTGGTCGAGCTCGGGTCGGACCGCTCGGACGAGCGCTACCCATTCGGCCACGTACTCGCGTTGATACGCGACACTCCGCTCCTCGATTTCCACTTCCCCCGTCAGCTGGTGCACCATCCGCGGCTGAGCCGCGAACCGGGACACATAGGCGTGGGCGAGAAGAGCCAGAGCCTCGCGCGGATCGCTGGTTCGGCTCAATGCCTGGTCGAGATCCAGCCACAAGGAGTGGGTGCCCCGATCGAGCACTGCGCGGAGCACGGCAGCCTTGTTCTCGAAGTAGCCGTAGAGGTTCGGTCCCGTCACCTCGGCCGCACTGCCGATATCGTCCAGGGAGGTTTCCTGATAACCCTGCTCCGCGAACAGACGACTCGCAGCCAAGAGCAGCCGCTCCCGGCGCGACACCGGTGAAAGCCCCTTGCGCGCAACGCTCGGACCGGCAGCCCCGATGTCGGCCATCCGCGCTCCCGCGACCGCACGCGCTGCGCGGATGAGCACCTCGACATGGGTCGAGGCGGGGATGCGCACCGACCGATAGCTCGGGCTCGCCATCACCGATTGGATCGCCCGCGCCAACAGCTCCGCCTGACCGGCCGTCAGCTGCGGCCGGTCTCGCCGCAGCAGACGCTCGTATCCTTCTGCAGACCTGCGCAGCCGTTCCCGGAGGGACTCCCGCACCTCGGGGGGCAAGTGGCAGGCCTCGCGTGACCAGAGCACACCGAGGGGGCGAGCGACGGCGATCGATGCGGCTTCGGCGATCACCTCGTCGAGCGGGATGTCGCCGCTCGCCGGGAACTCGATGTCACCGAAACTGTCCTCGATCACGGCCTCGAGGAGAACCGCCTTGTTGGCGAAATGCCGGTAGAGCGCGCTCGGCCCGATTCCTACCCGGCTCGCGATCGCACCCATGGTGACGTTGTGGTAGCCCTGTTCGACGAACAGGTCCCGCGCATGCGCCAAGATCTGCTGCTTGCGGTCCTTCGGACGCCGTCTGACGCGATCTTCAACATTCTGCCCGGTCACCGAGGGGCCCTTTCTCCGAAGAAGTGAATCCGCATAAATGTATCGAGCACTCGCCATCGACGATCGGCTCGTCAGCGTATTTGCGGCGAGAACCAACCGCCGGTCGACGGCGACGAACGCACGCACGACACCCACCGGGACGACGCGCGGGCGGGCTATTACAGTCGGGGCAACACCGCGCACCCCGGGGGATACGACACAATGCAGCCTGCCTCGACCTCACCTGCCGAAACAGGCACGACGGTGACCGCGACCGTCGTCGAACACCATCGCCTTCGCAACAACCTCTCGGTCATCCGTCTCCAGTGCGACAACGAGGTCGTGCCGTTCCGCGCCGGCCAATACGTCGACGTCACCGTCCCGCAGCGGCCCGGTCTGCCGCGACGCCTGTCACCCGCGCTGCCCCCGTCCCTGGACGGCAAACTCGAGTTCCACGTGCGGTCCGTTCCCGGCGGCTGGGTCAGCGGCAGCATCGTCGCCGACACCCGGCCGGGCGACGTGTGGACGATCGGTGAACCGAAGGGCGGCGATCTGCACGTCGACGACAGCGGCCGCATCGTCATCATGATCGCGGGCGGGACCGGTCTGGCCCCGCTGCGCGCACTGCTGCTCGACATGGCTCGCCGCCCCGAACCGCCGCGCACGTTCCTGTTCGTGGGCGGCGGTTCTCCCCGCGACCTCTACGCGTCGGACATGCTGTCGCTGCTGTCCGAGGCGTTGCCGTGGCTGACGGTGGTTCCGGTCGTCGAATCGGTCGAGGATCCGGACTTCCCGGACCCTTGGTACAACCGGATCGTCACCCAGCTCGGCGACATCGGCGCCGACCCGGACGATCTGATCGAGGGCAGCCTCGACGAGGTCGTCACGTCCTACGGCGCGTTCGGCGACCATCAGGTCCTGTTGTGCGGGTCCGCGGCGATGGTCCGGGCGACCCTGCACAAGCTGATCGAGACGGGTACCCCCGTCGAGAACATCCGCTTCGACCCGTACTGATCGCCCGGGTGCGGGGCTTGCCTGCTTCGCGCCTCGGCAGGACGATGGATGGGCAAACATTCTCGTCCACCGAGGAGGGTCGTCATGACGACCGCTCGAGGGATCATGCATGCCGGTGCGACGTGCATCGGCGAACACGAAACCCTGGAGTACGCGGCACAGCAGATGCGTGAGCTCGACGTCGGCTCACTTCCCATCTGCGGCGACGACAACCGGCTGCACGGCATCATCACCGACCGCGACATCGTTCTGAAATGCGTTGCGCGCGGGTTGGATCCGACGATGATGACCGCCGGCGACCTCGCCCAGGGCAAGCCGTACACGGTCGCTGCCGACGCCGACATCGACGACGTACTCACGATCATGGAGGAACACCGGATCCGGCGACTGCCGGTGATCGGCGACCACCGGCTGATCGGAATGATCAGCGAAGCGGATCTGGCCACACACCTGCCCGAGGAACAGGTCGGCCGGTTCGTCGAATCCATCTGCGCCACCATGAGATAACCCGTCCCGAATCGAGGTGAGCGCCGATGAGCGCGCTGACAGGCAAGACCGTTCTCGTCTCCGGCGCAGCGCGCGGCATCGGTGCCGCGACCGCGCGCGCCCTGGCTTCCGAAGGCGCGCAACTGGTTCTGTTCGACGTGGACGCGCAACCACTGCACGAGCTGGTCGCGGTGATCGGCGACGACCGCGCGGTCGGGACGGTCGCCGATGTCCGGGATCTCGACGCGGTCCAGGCCGCCGTCGACGCGGGCGTCGACCGGTTCGGCGGCCTGGACTTCGCAGTGGCGAACGCCGGGGTCGGCGCGTACGGCTCTGTGCTGCAGGTCGATCCGGAAGCGTTCCGCACAGTGATCGACGTCGACCTCGTCGGGGTGTTCCACACCGTGCGCGCGACGTTGCCGGCGATCATCGAGCGCCGCGGCTACCTTCTTCTCGTGTCGTCGATGGCCGCGTACCTGCCCATGCCGGGGCAGGCGTCGTACAACGCGGCGAAAGCCGGTGTGGAGCAGTTCGCCAACACTGTGCGTCTCGAGGTCGCACGCCACGGCGTCGGTGTCGGGTCGGCGCACATGGGGTGGATCGACACCCCGCTGATCCGCGATGCCCGCGCCGATCTGCCCGCGTTCGACCGGATGCTCACGGCTCTACCCGGGCCGCTCGGGAAGGTCCACGACGTCGACGAGTGCGCCGCCGCGTTCGTCCGTGCCCTCGGGAGGCGGTCCCGCCGCGTGTACGTGCCCGGTCCGATGCGGACCGCAGCGTGGGCACGGACCCTGATCACCTCGGCGGTCGCCGACCGGATCGTGCTGCGAGCGCTGGCGCACGCGCCGGACGCGGACGGTCAGGTCGCGGCGCTGGGGCGTTCGATGAGCGCCCGCGTCGCCGCGCTCCTCACCGAAAGGTGAGGTGCCGGCGGGTTTTCGCCGGGCGCTCGATCACGCAGATGCGGACACGGCGTCCACATCGGTGTGCGACTGCGCCGGAACCGCGACGGTGACCCAGGCCCGCGCGATCACCGCTCCGGAATCGGTCGCACACATTACTGCGACGTCCTGCACGAATTCGTGATCGGTGCGATAGTGCTGCAGCACACCGACAGTGCACTTCGCCGGTTCGGTACCGGCCGTGGGACCGGTGATGCGGACGCGGAACCTCCGGACGTTCTCGACGCCGAACCGATCGACGACACAGCGGGCGAGTTCCCCCACGGCCCGCTCCGATGTCGCCGGTGCGTCCTCACACCCCGACAGAAACACTTCGGCAACCCTGCGGCCGACCGTGTCGAAGTACTCGACGGTCCGGTCCACACGGTGGGTCTCGGCGTCGCGCACCGTGCGGGTCCGGCCACGGAGCGGTTCGTCCGGCCGGGGTGGGAGGAAGAACACGATGTCCGCCTCGTCGGCACCTGCGCCGTCGAGCCCACCCGCCGCGACGCCGAGCGACAGGAAGGTGGGTGCGGAACCTGTTTCCGGAACAACACTTTTCACGATGATTCTCCCTCTCGCTCGGCGAGAATGCGTCAGACGGACACGCTCGAGTTCGCGGCGTCGCGTGCCGCGATGTATCCGAACACCAGACCCTGGCCGATGGTTGCGCCCGCACCCGGGTAGCGATTGCCGAACGCGTTGGCCGCGGTGTTGCCGATCGCGTACAGACCCTCGATGACGCTGCCGTCCTCGCGCAGCACGCGAGCACGTTCGTCGGCGCGCAGGCCGCCGCACGTGCCGAGATCGGACAGGGTCATCTTCACCGCGAAGTACGGGCCGTGGTCGAGCGGGCGCAGGTTCGGGTTCGGCTCGACCGTCGGGTCGCCGTAGTACCGGTCGTATGCGCTTGCGCCGCGCGCGAATTCGGAGTCCGTTCCCGCCACCGCGTCGTCGTTGAACCGGCGGAAGGTCTCGGCGAAGGCCTCCACCGGGATTCCCATCGATGCCGCGAGTTCCTCGGGGGTGGCACCGCTGTGCGCGATGCCGGCCTTGAACCAGGAGCCCGGGATCGGCTGGCGCGGGAACAGTCCCGCGGCGAACACGTAGCTGTTGCGGTACTTCTGGTCGAACACGATCCACATCGACTCGACCGGATCACCCGAGCGTTCACGCTCGAGGACGGTCTGGCCGAACGTCATGTAGTCGCAGGACTCGTTGATGAACCGGGAGCCCTTCTGGTCCACGATGAACGAGCCGGGCAGCGACCGCTCGGCGAGCATCACCAGCGGCGGATTGCCTTCGCGCGACGGTGCGACCGCCGGGAACCACCACGCCTGATCCATCAGGTCCACATCGGCGCCGATCTCCTGCGCGATCTTGATGGCGTCGCCGGTGTTGCCCTCCGCGCCGAGGCTTTCGCCGTCGACGAGCGATTCCGACTGGAACTTGTGCCGCCACTGCATGTCGTGGTCGAAACCACCGGCGGCGAGGACCACACCGCGACGAGCCGTGACGGTCACCTCCCGGCCGTTCTGCTCGACGACCGCGCCGGTGACGCGATCGCCGTCGGTCACCAGGCGCACCAGCGAGGTCTCCGTCCACACCGGGATCCCTGCGCGCAGCACACCCGCGAACAGACCCGCGGCGATGGCCTGGCCACCGGCGACGTACTCGCGCTTGATCGCCAGCCCTGCCACGCCCTGCGCGAGGCGGCGGAAGATCGTCGCGAATCCCTTAACCGGCACCCGTGCCATGAGGTTCATCCACTTGTAGTCGGCGCCGGTGGTGGGCATCGGCAGACTCGCCTCCATCAGCCCCGGCCGCAACCGGCCCCGCTCGTCGCCGAGCTGCGACAGGTCGAACGGGCGGCATTCGCACGTGCGTCCGATCGCTGCGCCGCCGGGACGCTCCGGGTGGTAGTCGGCGTAGCCCTTGGCCCAGAAGAACTTCATCGGCGTGGTGCGGCTGAGCATCGCCACCGTCTCGGCGCCGTTGTCGACGAACGCGTCACCGCGCTCGGCGGGGGCGCTGCCGTCGACCACCGCGCGGACGTAGGTGCGGCCACGCTCACGGGTGTCTCCGGAACGCGCTTCCTGCAGAACAGGATTGGCGGGCATCCAGAACGCGCCGCCCGACCGTGCCGTGGACCCGCCGACGTACTGCGTCTTCTCGACGACGAGCGCCGACAGTCCCTCCTCGTGCGCCGTGAGCGCGGCGGCCAGGCCGGTGCCCGAGCCGATCACGAGCAGGTCCACGGTGGTGTCCTGTGCCTGGACGGGGGCCGGTACGGGCTTCTTCGCCATGCCACTCTCCTTCGCCTGGTTGTTCCGCAACGAGGGACGACGGTAGACCGGTATCGACCCCGACGGCACGGACGTTCCCTACCACCGGGACACGCGGTCGGGAACCGGACGAACCGGTCCGCTCCAGGAAACCGGAACGGCGACTATCGCGGAACGACCGTGTACCGGCGCAGTGTCAGAGCGGGATTCTTGGCACGAACGGCAGACAGGCGAGCCGGATCGACCTCGGCCACGGCGATGCCTTCACGCTCACCCAGACCGGCAATCACCACACCCATGGGATCGACGACGATGCTCGCGCCGGATCCCACCGGAGCATTCTGGTCGGCTGCAGCGACATAGATCGTGTTTTCGATGGCGCGGGCACGGACCAGAGTGGTCCAGTGGTCTTCCTTGAGCGGTCCGGCCATCCACGCCGCCGGCAGGATCAGGACATCGGCACCGGCATCGACGATCGTCCTCGTCACCTCGGGAAAGCGGAGGTCGTAGCAGGTCTGGATCCCGAAGGTGATTCCGTCTATCCGGAAGGTCTCCGGGGCGGCGAGGGGTCCGGCCTGCACCATGTCGGATTCGCGGTAGCCGAATGCGTCGTAGAGATGGATTTTTCGGTAGGTCGCCACGATGCTGCGGTGGGGAGCCATTGCGACAACAGTGTTGTAGATGCGGTCCTCGCCCGTGATGGTCTCGTTCATCCCCGCGACGATGTGGATGTCGTGGGTCTGCGCCAGATGCCCCAACTCCGTGACGAATCGTCCGTCCAGCGGTTCCGCCGTCTTCACGAATCGATCGTCCATCACCGGCACCGTGAACATGGAGTACTCGGGCAGTACGAGCAGACGGGCACCTGCCGATACGGCCTGTTTCACCAGGTCACCGACACGTGCGAGGTTGGCGGCCGTGTCATCGCCGGACGCGAACTGGCCGATCGCGATCTGCATGCCTCTCCCCTGTTCCTTCCGGGTACACCGCGACCGGCCTGGACATCCGCTTTTGTCGACGGCGCCCGAGAGCAGGACGATCCCGGCATTCGGAAAGCAAACGGTTGAGAAGAGTTTAGTCTCCACTGTTTCCGGTGGTGGTGCGGATGCCGGGAAGACTGCGAAACTCGTTACCCGACAGGAGCATCGCGGTCAGTCCACGTCCCGACGCCGCACCAGAATCCCGGTGGTCACCACCGCGACCACGATGTAGGCGGTGACGGTGACGACCGCCCTGGGTCCGGAGATCACGTCCACCACCCCGGGCGTGCCCTGTCCCGCCCCGGTCACCGCACCGACGAGCGATCCGGCGGCGGTGCCCGGCAGGAATGCCGTCACGTCCTGGACGAGCGGCAGCGCGGAACCGACACCGCGCAGCAGATTCTCCACGACGAGGGTCCACACCAAACCCAGGCCGACCGACAACGCCGCACTGCGGGCGTAGGTGCCCAGCGCGAAACCGATCGTCGCCCACATCAGGAACACCAGATACGCCGTACCCGCCGAGCGGAGAAGGTCGGCAGCCGACGGCCAGGTGAGCGGTTGCGATTCGACCCTGGCGAGTACGACGGAAATGGCCGTGCACAGCACCGCGGTGACGATCACCATCGCGGCCACGATCACCGCGAGCGCGAGCAGCGCCCCGCTCGTCGGACGCAGCCGGCCGTGGGTGAACACCGTCTTCCAGGTTCCCCAGGTGTAACCGTTCCCTGCAACGAGGGCGCCGAGGACGAGCACGAGGGCACCCCCGAACAACGGCGTGCCCTGTACCAGGACATCGGGTACCGACTCGGGCAGGACGCCCTGCAACAGGACTTCGGCAGATTGTCCCTCGGTGGAGAAACCGGCCGATCCGGTCGTATAGGAGATGTACGGGAACACGTAACCGAATACGGTCGCGAGCAGGAACCATGTGCCGAGGGTCGCCCACATCGCCGGCCACGCACGCAACCGGAACAGTTCGGCGCGCACACTGCGCGCCACGGTGTTGCGCCCCGCGACATCGGGGACCGAGCTGGTGGGTGAGCGGAGTGTCGAGGCGGACATGTCACACCCCTTTCATCGGGGTGGAAGTGGTGGTCATCTCGAAGAACACGTCCTCGAGGGTGCGTTCGGTCGGTCCGATCGACGACACCGCCACATCGGCGGCGACGAGCGCCCGGACAACATCGGGTGCACGGTCGGGTGGCAGGTCCAGCAGCACAGCGTCGCCGTCGATCTCGAAGCCGTTCTCACCGGCGAGATCCGAGGCGATCGACACCACCCGGTCCTGGGGCGTGCCGCGCACCTTCAGGATCGCGTCGCCGAGCAGGGTGGACACGGTCGATTCGCGCACCAGGCGCCCGTTCGCGATCACGCCGACGCGGTCGCAGATCTCCTGGACCTCGCCGAGCAGGTGACTCGACAGAATCACGGTGTGCCCGGCCGTGGCGAGGTCGACGATCAGGGCCCGCATGTCGGCCATGCCGCTCGGGTCGAGGCCGTTGGTCGGCTCGTCGAGCACGATCAGGTCCGGGTCACCGAGCAGGGCCGCGGCGACCCCGAGCCGCTGCTTCATCCCCAGCGAATACGACTTGTACGCATCGTTGCCGCGGTCGACAAGACCGACCCGGGCCAGCACCTCCTCCACGCACCGATCACTCAACCCGCGGTGACGGGCCAGGGTGCGCAGGTTCGCTCGTCCCGACAGATAGGGAAAGAAACCAGGCCCCTCGATGAGAGCACCGGTACACGAGGACGATTCGCGCGAGCCGGCAGGCCGGCCGAGAACGCGGACGGACCCGGAGGTCGGGCGGATCAGGCCGAGGATCATGCGCAGCGTCGTGGTCTTCCCTGCGCCGTTGGGACCGAGGAATCCGTAGATCTCGCCGCGTCGAACGGTCATGTCCACGGAGTCGACCGCGGCGCGGTCGCCATAGCGTTTGGTCAGCGCCGACGTCTCGACCACGATGTCGGCATCGATATCGGCCGATCCCGCCCGGCCGGGCCGGTCGGTCGCAGTAGTGAGTGTCGTGTTGTCGCTCATGCCTCGATCGTCGGCCGCACACACGCCGACGTCGTCCGCCCACGGGCGTCATCGACCTACGCGATATTGCGTACACCATCGACCGGCGTGCACGGCTAGCGTCGACGATGTGGGTACCGATCAGGGCCGTGCCGTCACCGACCCGGTGATGCTCCGCGTCGGGTTCACGCTCGCGCTCGTTGCCCTGGTCACCGTGGCGACACTCGGGGCGAACAACATGCGCCCGCCGGCCGCGATGGTCGGTGCGGGTGCCCTCGCCGCGGCCTGCGCGGGGGTCGCACTGACCGCCCCGCGATGGCCACGAACCGCCTTGATCGCGGTGCCTGCGCTGGTCGGGATCTACTTTGCGACCGGTGGAGCCGACGGACCGATCTTCCTCCTGCCCGCGCTCGCAGCGTTCGGGGCGGCGAGCGTGCGTCCCGCCCGCGACCTCGCTGTTCCCGCTGCCCTCGCCGTCCTGGTTCTCGTCGCTGGGATGACGGCCCGGGTCCTCGTCGCCGGATATCCCGCGTGGGTCACACTCTGGCAGACACTCGGCACCGCCGCCCTCGCCCTCGCCGCCGCGGCCGTGGGGTGGTGGCGGTCGGCTCGGCGGGATGCGAACGCCGAGCGGATCCGCCGTGCCGCGACCGAGGAACAACTACGCATCGCCCGCGACCTGCACGACGGGGTCGGGCACGGGCTCGCAGTGATCGCGATGCAGGCCGGGGTGGCGCTGCACGTGCTCGAGCGCAACCCGGAGGCGGTGCGGGACGCACTGGTCGCCATCCGCGACACGAGCCGCGACGCCCTCAACGACCTGCGGACCGAGCTGACGACCCTCACGGGTGACGCCGCCGAGCGCCGACCGCGACGTGGTCTGGCCGACCTGCCGGTTCTCGTCGACCGCGTCCGGGCCGCCGGCCTCGACGTCGACGTGCGGGTACCGGCCCTCCCACTACCGGCCGACGTCGATCATGTCGCGTATTCGATCGTCGCGGAGGCGACGACCAACGTTCTCCGGCACGCGCAGGCCACCAGGGTGACTGTCGAGATCATGCGCGAAGGACAGGCGGTGACAGTGCGGGTCGCCGACGACGGGCGTGGCCGCACCACCGACGCGCCGACCGGTGGCCTCGGCCTCCGCGCGATGGCAGATCGTGCAGCCGAGCTCGGTGGAACGCTCGTCGCCGCACCGGGACCGGAACGCGGCTTCGTCGTGCGGGCCGTGCTTCCGGTCGGTGCCGCCGAGAGCACGGAGGACCGGGCATGACCGTGCGGGTGGTGCTCGTCGACGATCAGACGCTCGTCCGGGTGGGCCTACGAACGCTGTTCGCCGCCGAACCCGAAATCGAGGTCGTGGGCGAAGCCGGCGACGGTGGTGAAGCACTCGCGGTCATCGCGCGCACCCACCCCGACGTCGTCCTGTGCGATATCCGCATGCCTGCCCCCGACGGCCTCGAAGTGCTGCGTCGGATCACCGCCGATCCCGTGTTGAGGGACGTCCGCGTCGTGATGCTCACGACGTTCGAACTCGACGAATACGTCTTCGAGGCCTTGCACGCCGGCGCGAGCGGGTTCCTGCTCAAAGATGCCGAACCGACGGCCCTGCTCGATGCCGTCCGGGTCGTCGCCGACGGAGGATCACTGCTCGCGCCGTCGGTCACCCGACGCGTGATCGAGCACTTCGTCCACACGCAGGACACTGTGCAACCCCACCCCCGCATGGCGGACCTCACGGCACGGGAACGCGAGGTCGTCGCGTGGGTTGCGACAGGGCGGTCGAACAAGGAGATCGCCGACGAGCTGGTGGTCAGTCCCGACACCGTCCGCACACACGTGTCGCGCGCGATGATCAAACTCGGCGCGCGCGACCGAGCACAACTGGTGGTGTTCGCGATCCGCTCGGGCCTGCAGCCGTGACAGCGCCGGCACCCCGTCTCTCGAGCGTCGAGCCCGCGACTGTCGCAGGCTCGACGCTTCCTCGACCTCAGTCGGACACGGTTTGCGGGACCGTCTCCGGATAGACCTGCTCGAACCATCCGCGCTGAGCTTCATCGAAGGTGCCCAGTTCCATCGCGCGGCGGCCCCACCCCTTGATGAGGTCGAGGAAACCGGTGACGTCGTAGATGTCCTCCTGCCTGGAGAACTTGCCGTTCCCGGCGTACGTCAGGATGCTCACGTGGGGTGCCGACCACACGGATCCGTCGCCCGGATCGCTCATCACGTCGTCCAGTTTGGCCACGATCGTGCCGTTCGTTTCGTCGATGACGTGGAAGTGCTCGGGGAAGGCGACGGTGTGCGAACCGGGGAACTGGGCGAGGCTCGGCTCGGCCCACGCCCAGATACCGTCCTTGCCGTTGAGGACACCCGCCATCTGCTCGACATACACGACGTCGTCGGTGAACAGTTCGAGGAAGTCCCGCCAGCTGCCCTCGCCCGAACCGGCTCGGTTCACTGTTGCATGCCAGTTCTGAAACGCATTCTCGAGTTCTTCTCTGCTCCAGTTGGTTTCGTTCATGCCGCATGCTATGCACCGACGTACCGACCTACCCTCCACCATCTCCCGCTCAACGGGAAACCCGCGTTCCGTACCTACGTGAACTATCCTCTCGCTGGCCGGGAAGCACTCTGCCGCAACGCTCGTCGAATTGAGACCGTAGGGACCATGACACAAGCACTCACCCACGAATCCACACGACGCGAGATCGCCACCGACCTCGGGGTACTGCGCTACCACGAAGCGGGCGACGGACCACCGCTGTTGTTGCTCCACGGTTCCGGGCCGGGAGTCACGGGCTGGCGCAACTATCGCGGTGTCCTGGCGGACTTCGCCGAGCACTTCCGCTGCCTCGTGCTGGAGTTTCCGGGCTTCGGTGTCAGCGATCCCGGCGACGGCCATCCGATGGCGATGGCCGGCCGGTCGGTGGGCGTGTTCCTCGACGCGATCGGTGTCGACGGTCCGGTCGACATGATCGGCAACTCGATGGGTGGCATCGTCGCTGCCACCGTGGCCATCAACGCGCCACAGCGAGTGAACAAGCTCGTCACCATCGGCGGAATCGGGAAGAACACTTTCGCACCCAGCCCCGGCGAGGGAATTCGGCTGCTGATGGAGTTCACCGACAATCCGACCCGCGAGGGACTGGTCCGCTGGTTGCACTCGATGGTGTACGACCCGTCCGTTGTCACCGAGGAACTGATCGAGGAACGCTGGGCACTCGCAACCGAGCCGACGACACTCGAGATCGCTTCCCGGATGTACAGCAGCGCAGCATTTGCCGCCAACACTGCCGCCGCAAAAGCCTCCGGCGCGACCCCGTACTGGGCACAACTGAGCAAGATCACGGCCCCCACCCTGCTGACCTGGGGCCGTGACGATCGGGTCAGCCCGGTCGACATGGCGATGCTGCCGATGCGTGACATCCCGAACGCGGAACTGCACGTGTTCCCGAACTGCGGTCACTGGACGATGATCGAAGCAAAGGAGGCATGGACCGCTGCCGTACTTGCGTTCCTGCTCCGCAAGGACGATATCTGACCACGTTCTACCGAACGCAGCGAAGGTCTCTCGCGAAGCGCGAGCAATTGCGCTTCACGAGAGACCTTCTTTCGCCGGTCACGCCTGCCGGCGTGGGAAGCTCCGCTGCTCCTGCCTCCATCGGGTCACGACGGTCGTTCGATCGGTATTCCCATCCGGGTGAGCATGTTTCGCGGATCTGCGGGCGGGTCGAGGTCGAGAAGTTGTTTTCCGCGTCGATGTGCAGCGGCGACGCACAAGTCGTCATCGGAATGGATCCAGAATTCGCCGCGGGCGATCTGCTCGATCATGTGCTCTGCCGCGACGAGCGGGTCGAGTCCCTTCTCCACATTGTCACGTTGCATCGCCTCGAACACCGCGTTCGCGGTGGCATTCTCCGTTGGTGCGTCGCGCTGCGCCGACAGGAAGATCTCGCTGCGAATCGAGTGCGGGATGACGGCACTGACCTGAATCGGTGCGCCGACAATCGACAAATCCTGATGCAGGCACTCGGTCATCGCCAGCACGGCATGCTTGCTGACGATGTAAGGAGACTGGACGGCAACGGCATTGAGTCCACCCACCGAGGAGAGATTCGCGATGCACGACGGCGTTCCCACTTCGATCATCCGCGGCACGAACGATCGGAGACAGAAGAATACGCCGTCGACGTTGATCTGCATCACCCGACGCCAGCGGTCTCTGTCGATCTCCCACAGGAGCCCCGCCGACTCCACCCCCGCGTTGTTCACGAGCAACTCCACACTGCGGTGGCGCTCGAACACCTCGGCAGCCATCGCCTCCACGGACTCGGGATCGGCGACGTCGACTGCGTACGGTTCCGCCCGACCGCCGGCCGCCACGATGTCGTCGGCCACCTTCACCGCACGCTCGTAGTCGATGTCCGCGACAACCACCGTCATTCCGAGGGATCCGAGATGGCGTGCAAGCCCCTCCCCGATCCCGGCCGCCGCGCCCGTCACCACTGCGACGCCGTGGGAGAACCGTTCGCTCGCCTTGCCTGCCGGCATGGTCACACCACCAGCCCGTCCGCAGCGATGTTCGGATTCGCCCATTCCGGAGGCTGCCGCCGAGGCAATTCGCCTCCTCCGTCCAGGTTCGTCACCGGAATCCCCTGCGACCAGGGGAAGTGCAGGCTGAACGCAACAAGTCCGGTGCGCTCGGCCGCCGGCAGCGTGCACATCTCGAGCACTGTCTGCGCCAGGTACTCCACCGGCTCGGTCTCGTAGCCGTCCGGCAGCAACGACGCCGCGCCCGGAGTCATGATCGCCGTCGAGGGGCCGACCGCGTTGACCGCGATGTTGTCGTCGAGAACCTCTGCGGCCAAGCCCTGCGTGAACCGATGCAGCGCCGCCTTCGCCGACGCATAGATCACATCGCCGGAGGTCTTGTTGTACTCACGGAACGGACGAATCGGCGGAAGGCCGGTGGACGAGCCGATGTTCACGATCCACCCGCCGCCGGCCTTGCGCATGCGGGGAATCACCGCCTGCGACAACAGAAAAGGAACCTTGAGATAGTGCTCGAGAGTGCGGTCGAAGGTGTCCTCACCCATGTCCTCGATGGAGGAGTAATCGGCGAACCCCGCATTGTTGACCAGGATGTCGATTCCGCCGACGGCCTCCACCGCGGCATCGACGAGCCCGGATCGCTGCGCCGGATCCTCCAGATCCGCCGCAATCGGCACGGCTCGGCCGCCTGCGCTCTCGATCAACTGCACCGTCTCGTCCAACGTGCCCTCGAGCACGTGCTCACGTCCGTCCCGAATCGATCGCGACGGCGTCTTCGAGCGGGCCGTGACCACCACGGTGGCACCTTCTGCAGCGAGCCGCTGTGCGATCGCCCGCCCGATCCCCCGGCTGCTCCCGGTCACCAGAGCGGTGCGGCCTGTCAGTCGTTGTGTCATTTCTATCCCCGTATGCCTGGTTGTCCGGGCATTGCATCCCGAGTTGTCGTGGTCGTGTCCTGTCAGGAGGTGCCTGCTCGGCTCGCGGAGCCTGCTCCTCGCACGGCAGGGTCGAGAATCCGGCTGATCAACTGCCACAACTCTTCCCGCGCAGGCCCGGTCAGCGACAGCTGCGGGAACGTGAGGAATCCGTGGAACAACCCGTCGAAGCGGTGCGCGATGACGGGCACCCCGTCCGCGGCGAGTCTCTCCGCATAGGCTTCGCCCTCCGAGCACGGCGGGTCCAGTTCCGCGGTGGCCACCAGCGCGGGGGGCAGCCCCGCCAACGTCGAGGCGCGAGAGGGGACGACGAGGGCGCTGTCGCGGCCGTTCGGCGCGTACTGCTCCCAGTACCAGCGCATCGCCTTTGTTGTGTTGTAGTAGCCGACGCCGTACTTCCGGTACGACTCCGTCTCGAAATCGTCCCCGATCACGGGATACAGCAGGATCTGCGCCGCGATCGACGGGCCGCCACGCTCCCGTGCCGCCACCGAGACGGCTGCCGAGAGATTTCCACCGGCGCTGTCTCCGGCAACCGCGACCCGTGCCGGATCACCCCCGTAGGAGTCAGCGTTCTCCACCGTCCAGCACACCGCCGCGTACACGTCTTCCATCGCCGCAGGTGCCGGATTCTCCGGGGCCAACCGGTAATCCACCGAAACCACGACTGCATCTACTGCCGCCGCCATCGATCGGCAGAACTCGTCGTGGCTGTCGAGGTCACAGAAGACGAATCCGCCGCCGTGCGCGAAGACGATCACGGGGCGCGGCACCGTCCCGTCGCTGTGCGGGACGTACACGCGCAGAGACAGATCACCGCCCGGCCCGTCGATCACCACGTCCCGCGCCATCCGCATATCCGGGGTCCGCGTCAGCGGCGCTCGCCGCGAAACGATGATCTGCCGCAGCTCGGCAGCGGAATACTGCGTTACGTCGGGGAATCCTGCCTCCAAGGTGGAGAGCATCGCCTCGACATCGGGGTGCAGATCGGATCGGCGCACGCCTTTCTCCTTCTGATCGGAAGTGAATCCCCCAGTCGTCATCCGCTCACGCTATGAGGCCGGACACACTCGCACACCACCGTCTCCCGTTCTACGGGAGATCCGCCGAAATACGAAGCGTGGCAGTCGTACCGGAGACCGATCGGCGCGGTGCCGACGGTGGTGGATCTACTCACCCGCTCAGCGGAATCAGCCGTTGCATTCTCCGGAGTCCACGACCGACAGTGCCACCATGACAATCGAACCGACTCTCAGCGCAGCCGAGCAGTGTCTGGCCATCGAGCAGATCAAGCGCACCTTCGCGGCGCGGCTACGGTGCATGGACAACAAGGAATGGCACGTCTATCCGACTCTCCACACGGACGACGTCGTGAGTTCGACGTTCGGCGACCACGATGTCGTAGGCGCCGACGCCGTGACCGCATCCATCAAGCGCGTCCTGGACGGCCGCGTCCCGATCACGTCCGTGCATCACGGCCACACACCCGAAATCGAGCTGACCTCCGACACGACAGCCCGGGGCATCTGGGCGATGGAGGACAAACTGTGGTGGACGAACGGGGATCAGGAGGAGCACCTCCACGGATACGGTCACTATCATGAGGAATACCGCCTGGAGAACGGCAGGTGGCTGATCAGCCGGCGCGCACTGACCCGACTCCGCGTGGACACGACTCCACGATTCTACGAGTGCAGGGAGCCAACATCACAGGGCTGATCTTCCGTTCCGACCACGAAATCGAGCAGTTCACGGACGAGCGGCCGCGCGGCCCCCGACCGCTCGTCCGTGCCGGGAGAACTCACCCTTGGAAGGGAGCCCACGCGATGGGGTCGTCATCGCGCCGGGCGGAATCGTCGAACCGGCACAGGCGACGGGGACGCTCCTTCATCTGCTCGGGCTCCGCGTGATGGACCTCGGCGAGGAGCGTGGCCGGGAAGTAGACGGCCGCAGTGATGCCGGCATTGGTCTCCGACTCGAACGTGGGCCGCAGCCGGACGCTGATGCCGTTTCGGGCGGCGAGACGGCCGACCACGAACAAGCCCATCTGCCGGGGTGCATGAATTTCGGCGCTGTCGCCGGCAGCGAGACGTGTGTTGATCTCGCCGAGGATTTCGGCTGGTGCACCGATGCCACAGTCTGCAATTTCGAGTAGCAGTCCTCCACCGAAGGCCGGTGAGAATTCGAACGTGACGGTGCTGTTCGGCGGCGAGGCCCGCAGCGCATTGTCGACGAGTTCGGCGAGCAGGTGCACGACGTCCGTGACGGCGGTGCCGACGAGGTAACCGTGAGGTGTTCTTCCGATCCGCACACGGTCGTAGTTCTCGACCTGGGACACGGAGGCCCGGAGAACGTCGCCCAGCGGGGTGGCCGCGGTGCGGGTACGGGGCCGGGTGCCGGACAGGACCAGGAGCGAGTCGCCGGTGCGGCGCATTCGCGTGGCGAGGTGGTCGAGGGAGAACAGGCTCCGGAGTCGGGTGGGGTCCTTCTCTTCGTATTCGAGGGAGTCGATGAGCGACAGTTGCTGTTCTACGAGGGTCTTGTTGCGGCGAGCGAGAGTCTCGAGCATCGTCGAAATCTGTCGGCGCAGGTGTGCCTGTTCGCCGGCGAGACGGAGGGCTTCGGAGTTCACGGTGTCGACGGCGCGGGCGAGTTCGCCGACTTCCTCGTCGGTGTGCACCTCGATGGGAGTGAGTTCGACGGTGGTGATGTCGATTCCGTCATTGACTGCGGCGATTGCGGCGGGCAGTTCGTGGTGGGCGGCGGCGAGGGTGCCCTCGCGAAGTCGCCGGATCGGAACGGACAGAGCGCGCGCCACGAGAAGGGCAACGCCGAGGGCGATCACGAGGATCGCGGTGACGAGGATACTGTCGCGCGTCGCGGCGGTCCGCGCGTCGGCGGTGAGCCGGTCCAGCGTCTCGGTGATCTGCGTGTGCGCCTTGCTGTTCATCTCCTGGTACGGAGGGAAAGCCGCCAACATCGCGTTGCTCAACTCCGTCCCCGAATCCCGTGGAGGATCGAAATCGGCAACCAGCGCCCAGCGGACGGCAAGATTCTCGAGCAAGCCGTCGAGTCGGCCTTGATCGAGCGAACTTCCGCGCAGCAGCCCGAGAGTGGCCTCCTCGATGTGCATGGCGTTCTGAGCAGTGAGCCGTGCTGTCTCGGGATCGACGGCGAACAAGCCGAGTGCGTTCGCCTGGTCGAGCATCGTCCGTTGCGCTTTCCAGGCATTGAGCATGTTGGCACCGTCGGTCAGCACCTCTGTGCCCTCGGCCAGATCGAGCAACTCACGAAAAGTCGCCTCGCAGCGGATCAGAAAGTCGATCGTGCGCCGATCGAGTTCCTCGGCCGACGTACCCCCGGTGTGCGTGGTGTCGTGGAGTGTTTGCCCGTCTTGGATCAGGCGGGCAAGGCCCTCGACGATTCGAGGCTCCAGGATTCCGGCAGTGGCGAGTGCCCGGACGTCCGCGGTGGATTGCCTGAACTGTTCCGGCCGAATGATGGCCGGCATGCCGAGGCTCGCCGCAGTCGTCACGGTGACAACGTCATAGGAAAAGTTGAACAGCGCAGGAATAGTAGCGAGCTGTTCGGAGAGTGATTCGAAGCGGCGGGCCTCATCCAGCTGCGTGGAGATCCGTAGCGCGCCGAGAGCGACAGCCGCGAGCAGGGGAACTACGAGAATCGCAGTCAGCTTGTACGACAAGCGCCAGTTTGCGAGCTTCACGGATCTGCGCCCGAATCGCCCCATGGGTCGGTTCCCTTCCTTTCCCGTGTGTATTCCGGAGAGGCCGGTGACTACCGGCCGAATGCGCGGAACCTGCGCAGGTAGGAAACGATGCGACCGACCGGGACGGACCGAGGCCAGTCGTCGGGCCGGAAGTACGCGTCGGAGCCGCCGTCTACGAAGACGACACTTCCGCAGAGGAATTCGGCAGCTTCGGACAGCATGAACACCACCCAGTCGCCGAGCTGCCCGGCGTCGCCGAATCGGCCGACGGGCACCGGGAAGGAACGGATGACCTTGGCCTCGGACGGTGTGGCGAGCTGCTTCTCCAGCAACGGCGTCATGATCGCGCCGGGCGCGAGAGCGTTGAGCCGAATTCCGGCACCCACCCACTCGGGCCGTACAGCGGCGCGTCGCAACCATCGGCTGACGGCGATCTTCGATCCTGCGTAGATGATTCCCGGAGCTCCTCGTCCGAAGATCCGGACCGAACGCACCGCACGCTCCGAGTCGCCGTCGAGGAAGGCCTTGATCGTGCGGCGGGGCACGGCCGGGGTGGTGGTCGTCGAATTGGAGGAGAAGACGACGACCTTGGCGTTACCGGTCGACGCGAGCGCGTCTCGCCACCCCTCCAGGAGATCGACGACACCGAAATAGTTGACCTCTGCGATCAGCCTCGGACGCTCCGGCCCGGGCGCCGGACCGAGACCGGCGGCAAGCACGGCACCGTCCAGCCGATCGCCAGCGGCCGCGAGCACCCCCCGCACCGCCTTCTGCCGTCCGCCGACGGTCGACAGATCGGCGACGACGTCGGCTTCCTGGATGTCGACACCGATGACGGTGTGCCCGGCGGACCGGAGCCGATCCGCAACCGCACGGCCCATTCCCGACGCCGATCCTGTCACCGCATAGATACCCACAGCACCGCCCTTTGCGCGCTCGAAGGGCCACCGTCCCAGGGTGGCCGATACTCGACATTCCGGCCTGACGCCGATCGGACAGCACGGCTCGCTGCGGGATTCCGCAGCGAGCCGTGCTACTGCTGATCAATGCAGCCGCGGCAGATCCGATCCGGCCGGCAGATCGATCCGTGATTCGCTCAGTTCGTGACGCTCCACCGCACGGTCGATGGAGCGACGCAGCGCACTGCAGCCGCGCCGCTGGTCACCGAGCGATTGCGCTGCGTCCCCGATCATCGGACATTCCGATGCCTCTGAGGTCCACTGGATCGAGGTGTGCGCGGCGCTGAACTTCTCGACGAGCACACCACGCCCGCACGTCTCGCAGTTCAGCGGCTGCATCGTCATCCCGGAACCACCGGGTCGATGAATTCCAGAACGTCCGGGTTCGGTTCTCTCAGCATGGTCCAGTAGTCGACCAGGCGCCACGGACACGGCACCACCGCCCGTCCCTGGCTGTTGCGGTAGTAGCCGTTGATCTCCGCGCCGGGATGCACCCACACAGTCTTGTCGAGCGCTTCGTCCACTTTGCGGTTGTAGTCGTCGAGTGCGTCCTGACGCACGTCCATCGCGTCGTGCCCGTTCTCGAGGAGGTACTGCAGGCACTCGATGATGTAGTGGACGTGTTCTTCGCTCAGGATATTGTGTCCCGCACCGTGATTCGGCGCAGAGTTGGGCCCTGCCGTGACGAACAGGTTCGGGAATCCGGAGACCTGGATACCGAGGTAGGCACGCGGATCGTCACCGCCCTTCCACCGGTCGGCGAGGGTGCGACCGTCGCGCCCGGTGATCTCGATCGACGTGGTGAACTCCAGTGCGAATCCGGTCGCCAGGATGACGACGTCGGCGGGCACGAACCGGCCCTCGGTTGTGATGACGCCGTCCGGTGTCACGCGCTCGAACGATGCTCGATGCAATGTCACATGATCCCGGGTGAGTGCCTTGAAGAACCCGGGGTCCTTGACGATCCGCTTACCGTACGGACGGAAGTCCGGGGTCAGCTTCTCGATCAGGTCCGGGCGGTCCGGGAAGCTGTCCTGCAAATAGTTCCGAGCCGTGTTGAGCACCATCTCGTTGGCCGGCGAGGCCGAGAAATGGGTCTGCGCCCATTCGGGATCGATTCGCGGCAGTGTGTACAGATTGTCGGACGCGAACCAGTACGAACGCAGCCGGAACCACTCGTGGTAACGGGGAATGTGGGCGAGGGCCCACTTCTCCTCCTCCGGAACGTCGTTCACGACGGCCTTCTCCGGCACGATCCAGTGCGGTGAGCGGACTACGACGTCGAGCGTCTTCACCCGATCGACGATGTCGGCGACCACCTGCACGGAAGTGCATCCGGTGCCCAGGACCACGACCCGCTTGCCGGTCAGGTCGAGACCCTCGTCCCAGTCGGCGGTGTGGACGACCGTGCCGCCGAACGAATCCAGGCCCTCGACATCGGGGATGTTCGGTGAATTGAGCATGCCCAGCGCGGTCACGACCGCGTTCGCGCGGTGCACCTCACGGGATCCGTCGGGGGACTCGGTGGTCACCTCCCACACGTGCCGGTCGTCGAGCCAACGTGCGGACAGCACCCGGGTCCGGAACGAGATATTCTCGGCGATCCCGTAGGTGTCGACGACACCCTTCAGATACTGCTGGTACTCGGCGCCCGAGGGGTAGTACTTCGACCAGCCGGGGTTCAGCTCGAAGGAGTACGAGTAGTAGTGGCTGGGCGTGTCGACGGCAGCGCCCGGATACGTGTTGCGCGACCAGGTTCCGCCGATCTCGTGCCGTGCCTCGAAGACGCGGTACGTGAAGCCGGCGTCCTGCAGTTTGATCGCGGCGTTGATTCCGACGATCCCGGCACCGATGACGATGACGGAGAAGTCGGAGGGCGGCGTGACCGTCACCGGCACGCGGCGCTCCCCCAGGACGAAGCCGGCCTGCTCGAGCAGGATCGGGACGAATTCGTCGTCGACGCGCTCCGACGTCGCGATCGTCGCCATGCGGAGAAATGTCTCGCGATCGGGAACACCGAGGCGATCGATCATTTCGACGGTGAGCAGTTCGTGCGCACGGGTCCGGATGTCGGCGACGACCTCGGCCGGGTACTGCCCGGGTGGAGCGGTCGGGCGAGTGCCGGTGCGGTAGTGATTGCCGGGTTCGCCGATCGTCAGCCGGGACCCGAATTCGTCGAGGAGGCCGGTATCACCGGTTACGTGTACGAGCGACATGAGCAGCGGCGCCGGATCACATACGTCGATCGCTGCGCGCAACTGTGATTCGCGGCTCTGGGCGTCGACGTCCGCACCGGAGTCGACGGGCACCGTCTCGGTCATGATTGTCCCCTCGTCGATGGATGTGCCGTAGTCATCTCAGGCTTTCTCCGATCCGACGATGTCGAATCCCTTGTAGCCCGCGGCCGCGACCTCGGCACAGATGTTGCAGTAGTTGGCGAAACCGCCGATGTATGGCATGAAGACTCGCGGCTTGCCGGGAATGTTGGCACCCATGTACCACGAGTTCGCGGTCGGGAACAGAGTGCCCGCGGCCTTCTCGTTGCATTCGGCGACCCACTCGTCGACGGCCTGTTCGCCGGCCTCGATCGACCGTGCATTGTGTTCGTCGAGGTGATCGAGGCAGTCGGAAATCCAGTCCACCTGCTGTTCCGCCATCAGCACCATGTTGGCCAGCACGCTCGGGCTGCCCGGACCGACCATGAAGAACATGTTGGGGAAGCCGTGGGACGCGAGTCCCAGGTAGGTACGCGGCCCCGCTGCCCACTCGTCACGCAGAGCGCGGCCGCCGCGCCCGCGAATGTCGATCCGCGACAGCGCACCGGTCATCGCATCGAAGCCGGTCGCGAACACGAGCATGTCCAGCTCGTGGTGTTCCTCGCTCGTTCGCACGCCCGTCTCGGTAACCTCGACGATCGGAGTGCGTCGCAGATTGACCAGGGTCACGTTGTCCCGGTTGTAGGTCTCGAAATACCCGCTGTCCGTGACGATTCTCTTGGTCCCGATGGGATGGTCGGTGGGAATGAGCTGGTCCGCGATCTCCGGATCGTTCACCATCTCGCGAATCTTCGCCTCGACGTATTCGCGTGCGGTGTCGTTCGAAGCCGGATTCACGGTCTGATCGGGAAATGCCTTCGCGAACAGGTATCCACCGCGCTGCCACCACTCGTCGTACACCCGTCGGCGCTCGGCCTCGTCGACTTCCATCGCCCCCTTCGGGTACGGCGTGAAGGGGGTTCCGCCTCCGCTCAGACGCGCGAGCCGGCGACGCTCCGGGTAGGTGGCCTTGACTGCCTCGATCTGCTCGGCGGTCAACGGCCGGTTTCCGGCGGGAATCGAATAGTTCGGGCTGCGCTGGTACACGAAGACGTGTGCCGCTTCCTGGGCGATCAGCGGGATGGACTGCATTCCCGACGATCCGGTTCCGATCACCCCGACTCGCTTGCCGGCGAAATCGACCGGGCTGTGCGGCCATTCGCCGGTGTGGTAGGACTCACCGGTGAACGAGTCCCGGCCCGGGATGTCGGGGCGGTTGGTCGCCGACAGCACACCGGTGGCCATGACGCAGAACCTCGCAGTCACCGAGTGACCCGTGTCCGTGGTGACCGTCCATCGCGCCGTCTCCTCGTCGTACACGGTGGAGGTGACCCGGGTGAGGAACTCGTATGCAGAGCGGAGGTCGTATCGGTCTGCCACGTGCTCGAGGTAGGCGAGGATCTCCGCCTGGGTGGCGAACCGTTCCGTCCAGGTCCACTCCTGCTGGAGCTCCTCGTCGAACGAGTAGGAGTAGTCGACGCTCTCCACGTCGCACCGCGCTCCGGGATAGCGATTGTGGAACCACGTACCCCCCACGCCTGCCGCGGATTCGAAGCCGCGCACGGTCATTCCCCGTGCACGAAGCTTGTGCACCGCGTACAGTCCCGAGATGCCGGCTCCGACGACAACTGCATCGAAATCTGTTCTCTGCATGTCCATTCTGGTCACATCCTTGTCCGGGAGTCCGTGGGTCCGGGCTCACCCAGTTGCGAATCGGTCGACGGGGTCATGCGCTCGCGGCCTCCGCCTGCCGGGCCCACATCCACTCGTGGCCCCAATAGCTGTCCGCGGTGATCTCTTCCGCCGTGTAGTAGGTCTCGTCGACGAGTTTTCCGCCGGTGCCGTACTCGATGTCCCATCCGCCGGGTACCCGGACGTAGAACGAGATCATCTTGTCGTTGGTGTGCCTGCCGAGCGTCGACGAGACCGGGAACTCGTGCGCCTCGACCTGATCGAGGGCACGCCCCACCGCGTCGAGGGAATCCACCTCCACCATGACGTGGATCAGCCCGGGGTCTCGTCCCTCGAGGCTCGGCATGATGGCAAGACTGTGGTGCCGCTGGTTGACGCCGAGGAAACGGATCCGCTGAGGTGGAGTGCCGGGCGGGGAGGGCATGCGGAATGCGCCGCGCGGCAGGAACTCCAGTACCTCGGTATAGAAGCGGAACGACGCGTCGAACATCGTTGTGGGCATCACCACGTGCCCCAGCCCCTGCACTCCGGTGACGAACTTCTGGCCGTAGCGGGTGATCACCGGGCTGTGATCGAGCGCCGGGCCGAAGAAGAACTCCAACGGAGTACCGCCCGGATCCTTCATGAGGATCCCACCTTCGACGCGACGTGCCTCGCACATCTCGAACGGCATCTCGCTGTACTCGCAGCCGGCACTGTCGAGCCGCTCAGCGAGCCGGCGCAGAGACGCGCCGTCCCGGACCTCCCAGCCCACTGCGCTGACGCGATCGACATCGCTGCGTTCTACGGTGATCCGGGACGGTCGCTCGTCCATCCGGAAGTGCAGCGCGTCCTCTTCGACACCGCTACCCGGTGCGAATCCGAGTACGTCGAATCCCAGCTCGCGCCAGCGATCCATGTCGGTGGCCAGCACGCGCACATATCCCAGGCCCTTGATCTCGGTCACAGTGTTCCCTTCCTGTTCACCGGAAACAGCGTCAGATCATCACGCGCAGAGGGCCGTTCGGGACGTCGATACCCAACGAGGCCATGGCCGAGGCGTGGTAGGTCGTGCTGGTCACGTGGATGGCGTGGTGCAGGCCGGCATGCGCGTCCCGCCAGAACCGCTGCAGAGGGTTGTCGACGCGTAGCGCGTTGCCGCCCGTGCGGTCGAAGACTTCGTCGGCCGCACGGACCGCTCGCCATGCCGAGCGCACCTGATTGCGCCGGGAGGAGGCCCGAGTCTCGAAGTCGACTTCCTTACCCGCGTCGACCAGATCCCAGATACGGTCGACGTTCGCGAGCAACTGCTGCCGCGCCGCGTCCAGCTCCGCGGCTGCCTCTCCCAGCGCATGGAGGACGTACGGGTCGTCCTTGATCGCCGTTCCGGCGGCGCCGACCCGTTCACGCTGGTACGCGATTCCGGCGGCCAGGACACCTTCGCAGATGCCGATCGTGGCGGAGGTGATGCCGAGGGGGAACATCGTCGACCACGGCATCCGGTACAGGGTCTCGGTGACTCCGTACTCCTTGGCCGCGGTTCCGTCGATCACGTCCTGCGACTTCATCACCCGATAGTCCGGGATGAAGGCATCCTTCACGACGATGTCCTTGCTGCCCGTTCCACGCAGTCCGATCACATCCCACGAGTCGTCGACGATTTCGTAGTCGGATCGCGGCAGGATCACGTGCAATCCACTGGGCGGCATGATCGGAGCTCCGTCCTGCCCGCCGACCATCGCGCCGAGGAAGATCCAGTCGCAGTGGTCGGTTCCCGACGAGAACTGCCACCGTCCGGTCATGCGGTATCCACCCTCGACCGGGATCGCAATACCGCCCGGCATGTACGGCGACGCCTGCCAGGTGTCCGAGTTCCAGCCGAGCACCTCCTCTTGAACCTTGGGGTCGGCGAACGCCAGCTGCCAGGGATGGACGCCGACGATGCCTCCGACCCAACCCGCAGAACCGTAGATGCTCGCCGTCTTCATGACGGTCTCGGCGAACTCTCGCGGGTGCGCCTCGTAGCCGTCGTACTTCTTGCGCTGCAGCAGCCGGATGATCCCGGCTCGCTTGAGGCTCTTGGCCATGTCATCGGTCAGCCGGCCGAGTGCGTCGGATTCGTCGGCGGCGGCACGCAGGTCGTCCGCGATCGCGACGATGTTGTCGAGCACTTCGTAGCTCATGGTCGTACTCCTGTGAGGAATCGGATGAAATCGTCGAGTGGGGGACGCGCGCTAGGATCCGGCCGCCCCGGATGCCGCACGGGTTGCCGTCAGGTTCGGCGCGAAGGCACTGCGCCCGGCTGCGAGGTTCTCTTCCACCTCGGCCTGCCAGCTCGCGAGGGCACGTTCCGTGTCGATCTCGTATTCGAACCGGTTGATCATCTCCGGTCGGACATCGGCGGCATCGACGTAGAACTGCTCGTACCAGCGGCGCAACTGGTAGACGGGACCGTCCTCCTCGCACAGCAACGGATTGTCGATGCGGGACTTGTTCTTCCAGATGTGCACGTCCTGCTCGAAACCGATCGCGACGCCCTTCGCGACCGCCTGAGCGATCTGCTCGGCCTGCTCGTCCGGGACTCCGGCGGGCTTCTCCACCATCACCCCGTACTGCAGGCGGAACGACGTCGGCGTTATCGGGTAGTGGCAGTTGATCAAGTAGATGTTCGGCTCGGATTCGGGATCCCGGCCGCCGCTCCACAGCTTGTCGATCATGTAGGACGGACCGTAATACGTTGCATCCGATCGGCTCTCGACACTGTAGTTGGTGGACTGACTCACCCCGACGGCATCGGCCCGCGGCCGCGAGCGCATCACCTGTGTCGCCGTGTGTCCCTCGAACACGTTGCGGAAGTATGTGGGCATCCCGTAGTGCACGTAGAAGAAGTGCGCCATGTCGACGATGTTGTCCACGATCTCGCGGCAGTGCGAACCGGTGACCTCGATCGAGTTCCACACCCAGTCCGTCCAGCCGGGATCGCCGTAGGTGGGGATCGCGGGGATCGCCACTTCACCGGACGGCTGGGCCCCTTCGGGGTCGTGCCACACGAAGAGCTGGCCACTGACCACCGCCGTAGTCCACGCACGCGTCCGGGCGAGAGGAGGAACCCTGCGCGCGTAGGGGATTCCGGAACATCTTCCGTCACCGCGCCAGCGCCAGTCGTGGAACGGGCATGCGATCGAGTTGCCCTTGACGGTACCCTGAGCCAGGTTGCCGCCCATGTGCCGGCAGTACGCGTCGAGGACATTGAGCTGCCCGTCCTCGCCTGCGAACACGACGAGGGAGGTCCCGAATGCGTCCACCTGATGCGGTTCACCGTCGGCGAAGTCGCGCACCAGCCCAAGGCAGTGCCAGCCGCGCGCATACCGTGCCGGTGGCATGCCGGTGTCGATGATGCGAATCTGATCCTCGGAATCGGTGGAACTCACTGTGCCTCGCCTCCTGATCGGCTGATCGCGACAACTCGCCCGTGGTATGTGGTCAGCTTGGCAAGCGGGGCTTGCTCTGTGACGCGGGTCTCCCGTACAACGGGAGGGCAGTTCCGGCGGCATCTCCGCCGGGACGACGGCGTGGATTCGTACACGCCGGCCCCCCGACGCGGCGCGCGTCGGGAGAACGGTCTCGAGTGCATTGATGTCCGAAGCACACCGCAGGTACCGTGATGGGCATCACACCGAGTTCGGGTGTCAGGAGGATGGGTTGAGTACGTCACGCACCGATGGAGTTCCGGTTTCCGTGGTGGACCGGGTGTCACTGGTCCTCGATGCCCTCAGCGCGGGCCCGATGACATTGGCCAAGGTCACGGCACGTACCGGATTACCCAGGTCGTCGGCGCACCGCCTGCTCGAACAACTCGCCAATGCCGGATGGCTTGCCCGCTCGCCCGAGCAGACCTACGAATTGGGTGTCAAGGCCTACGAGATGGGGCAGGCCGCGCTCAATCAGAACCGGCTCCTCCAGCACGCGCGTCCCGTCATGCACGCATTCGCGCAGCGCACCGGGATCACGATTCAGCTCGGCGTCGTCGACCGCGGGGACACCGTCTACCTGACCAAGATCAACGGGCGCGCATCGGGTTCCACCCCGACTGCTGTCGGACAGCGGGTGCCGGCGCACCTCACCGCGCTCGGCAAGGTCGTCATGGCCTTCTCTGCGGTCTCCGGGACATCGTCGGCCCGTGGGCTCCACGGCGCCACCGAGGGCAAGCACGGCATCCCTTCCGCCTCGAGCCGCTTCGAGGAGGAGATGGCCCTGGTCCGAGACCGTGGCGCCGCGTTCGACCGGGGTGAGGCGTTCCCTGGCATCGCGTGCGTCGGGGTGTCGATCGGCCCGCCGGATCATATGTACGGCAACCTGGCGGCGCTGTCCGTCTGCGCGCCCGTGGGCACGTTCGACCATCAGAAGATGGTCGCTCCCCTGCGCATGGTCGCGGGAGAAATCTGGCAGCGCTGCGTGGCCGCGGACCTCGTGGCCCACTGAGCCGGTTCGTCGCACACTGAGCCGGTTCGTCGCACACTGAGCCGGTTCGTCGCACACTGAGCCGGTTCGTCGCACACTGAGCCGGTTCGTCGAACCTCGCTGTCACCGAACACGTCGGCCGCGGTGTCCCCTGCAGACACCGCGGCCGATGGACGTTCTCCGATCTCAGGCGGACACCGACGTTCCGCGGGCTGTTGCGGCGAGGGCACCGCACAGGGTGACCACCCCGAACCGACTGATTCAACGTCGAACTTGTTGTCTCGCAGCAGTATTTACCGCGCGTTCCGTCAGGGTCCGTGGAATTCCGTCACGGACCCTGACGGCGCCTGTGCCTCGGAGCGAGTGGCTCTCCCGCTCAACGGTCGGAAGGCTCGGAGACCGCGCGTTGTACGAACTCGACGAGATAGCCGTCCGGATCGCGGACGGATCCGATCACCATGCCGTACGCCTCGAGTCCGGTCGCCGGGGTCACCTCGGTACCGCCGTGCGCACAGGCGTCGGCCATCTGCGCTTCGGTGTCGGTGGTGTTGACGACGATCTTGACGAGCATGTTGCCGTGGTCGGGCGCGGCGTCCGCGCCCCCGTCCGTCGGAAGCACCAGTTCGAGTCCGGCGACACCGGCCCGGACGATCGCGGCACGGAACGCCGGGGTGGTGAGATCCTTGTCGTGCACGAATCCGCAACCCCGAATGTAGAATTCGACGGCGCGATCGAGATCGGCCACCCGCAGCGCGGTGAGCGACATCGTCGTCTGTGGGCTCGCGTCCGGCGTCACCGCGTCTGCGACCCTCCGTTGAAGTCCAACGTCTGTCCGGTGATACCACCGGCCTCGTCGGATGCGAGATAGGCGCAGAACGCCCCGACCTCGATCGGGTCGCCCAGACGGCCGATCGGGATGGTCCGCAGGATCTGCTCGATCATCTCGGGGCTCATCTTGTCCTCGAGGTTCTTCTGGTGGCCGAGCGCCACGATATTGGCGGTCACACCGTACTTGCCGGTCTCGGCGGCGAGATGACGAATGAAGCCTTCGATGCCGCTCTTGCCGGTCGCGTACATCGTCTGGTTGATGTCCTGGCCCGTCCGCGCGGATCCCGACGAGATCTGTACGACCCGCCCCCAGCCGGCGTCGCACATTCCGTCGAGGGCGACCTTGATGCAGTTCATGGACCCGAAGATGTTCAGGTCGATCGGCGCCCGCCATTCTTCGGGCGACAGCTCCCGGAACGGTTTGATCACGCGACCTTCGGCGACACCAGCGTTGTTGACGACGATGTCGACGTGCCCACCCAGTTCCGCTTCCGCGGCGCGCACGTGCTCCAGGGTGGCGTCGAAGTCTGTGACGTCGAACGCCGAGGCGACGGCCACGTTGCCCTCTTCCACGATTGCAGCCGCGACCTTTTCGGCGCGCTCCGCGTGCAGATCGTTGACGATGACCGCGGCGCCTTGTCGCGCCAGCACTTTCGCGATTCCTTCACCGACGCTCTGTCCGCCACCACTGACCAGCGCGATGCGTCCCGCCAAGCTGAACACAGGTACTCCTTCCCGCCGCCGCCTGCGCGGCGACTTGTGGTGCAGCCAGTGCACAGCAGCCCGGCAGTTTTTGTCAATCAAAATTGGATCCAAAAAGTGGATTCAATCTGCTACCGTCGCCGCATGACCCAGACTTCTCCCGATGCGGACCTGGGTGCAGGCCCGACGGAACCGCCCGTTCTCACTTCTTTCGCCGACGGCGTCGCCCGCCTCACCCTCAACAATCCCCGTCGCAAGAACGCGATCACCCTCGAGATGGCCGCAGAGATCGTCGCCTTCTGCGACCGCGTCGAATCCGACCCGACGATCGGCGTCGCCGTGATCGAGGCCAACGGCAGCTACTTCTGCAGCGGCGCCGACACCCGCGACCTTGCGTCGTCGTCCTCCGATCCGGCTGCCCCCGAGTCGGTTCGCCGCACTTCCGCCGTCTACGGCGCATTCGTGCGCGTCGGTTCGCTTCCTGTGCCGACCATCGCGGTCGTGGTCGGCGGCGCAGTCGGTGCCGGACTGAATCTCGCGATGGCCGCCGACATCATGGTGGTCACCCCGGACACCGTGCTCGACAGCGGCTTCTCCGCCCGCGGGATCCACCCCGGTGGCGGGCACATCTCCCTGCTCGGGCGGGCCCTCGGCTGGTCGGGAGCCATCGCTCTTGCCGCCTGCGGCCGAACGTTGACGGGGACCGAAGCCGTCGCCCGGGGTCTGGCCTACACCGCGGTCGCGGTCGAGGACATTCCCCGAACGGTCGACGAGCTGGTGAGAACAGCCGCTGCCGATCCCGAATTGACCCGCCGCATCATGACCAGCGCACGTCTGGAACTCGGTCCCCCGGCCGTCGGCTGGGCGTCTGCACTCGAAATCGAGCGCGGCGTGCAGATGTGGTCGATGTCGCGGAAAGGCAACGCCGCGTGGTCGTCCCGAGGACCGAATCGCTCATGACCGCTGTGCGTACCGAACATCCCGATCCCACGGATACCCGACTCGAGGACCTGCGCGCCGACGTGCGCGGCTTCCTCGCCGACGAACTCGCCCGCGGCAGTTACGTTCCGGACGTCGACAGCTGGATGACCGGGTTCGACCCCGGTTTCAGCCGCCGCGTGGCCGAGCGAGGCTGGCTCGGCCTGACGGTGCCCACCCGATACGGCGGACGCGGACGCAGCCCCCTCGAACGCTTCGTCGTCAACGAGGAGATGCTCGCTCACGGTGCCCCGGTCGCGGCGCACTGGATCGCCGACCGGCAGATGGCCCCGAGCATCCTCGCGAACGGTTCCGAGGAACAGAAGCAGCGCTATCTTCCCGGAATCTCCGCCGGCACCACGTTCTTCGCGATCGGTATGAGCGAACCGGACGCGGGCTCGGACCTGGCAGCGGTCCGCACGCGCGCTGTCGACAACGGTGATTCGTGGACGATCAGCGGAACCAAGGTGTGGACCACCGGCGCGCATCTCGCGCACGCGATGGTGGTGCTCGCCCGCACCGACGGACAACCCGCCGACCGGCAGAACGGCTTGTCCCAGTTCATCGTCGATCTCCCCCACCCCGACATCGAGATCCGTCCACTCCGAAGCATCGACGGGCAGCAGCATTTCAACGAGGTCGTCTTCCACGACGCGCGCGTGCCCGCGTCCGCACTGCTCGGGGTCCGTGGCAACGGCTGGACCCAGGTGATGAGCGAGCTCGCGTTCGAACGCTCGGGACCCGAGCGCTACCTCAGCACGATGCCGCTCCTGCGCGCATGGTCCGCGCACCTCGCCGAGGCCGGCGCGACGCCCGGCCAGAGGGAGACCCTGGGCATACTGACGGCGCGTGCTTGGGCCCTGCGGCGAATGTCGCTGCGAGTCGCCGCCGAACTCACCGCGGGACGCAAGCCCGACGTACTCGCAGCGATGGTCAAGGACCTCGGCTCGACGTTCGAAGGCGACCTCGTCGAGGCCGTGCGATCGTCCGGCCGTGTCGGAGCACGCCGCGGCGGTGCAGATCCACTCGCCCGCATGCTGGCCCAAAGTGTCCTGCACACACCGGTGTTCACCCTTCGAGGTGGCACCAACGAGATCCTGCGCGGGATCGTCGCCCGCGGTCTGGGGGTTCGATGAGCGAGTTCACCGCCGAGCTGATCTCGGCCACCACGTCGATGATCGATCGCATCGGCGTCGATCTGCAGACCCCCGCTCGGGGCATGGACAGCGCGATCTGGGCACAGCTCGGTGCCGCCGGCTTCACCACCATCGGTATCCCCGAAACCGCGGGCGGCGACGGGGCGACACTCGCCGACGTGCTCGCGATCGTGGCGGTCGCAGCGCGACGCGGCGCGCTGACCCCGTTGATCGAACACACGGTCCTGGCCCACTGGCTCGCCGCATCGGCGGGTCACACACCGACCGCGGCAACCGCGTCTGCCGCAGTGGGACATTCGTGCTCGGTCCGTTCCCTCGACGGCGCCACCGTTCTGAACGGCACGGTCACCGACGTCGCCTACGCCGGGGACGCGGACACGCTCGTCGTGCTGCTCCCGCCCGAACCCGGCGCCGAAGGATCGGCCGTCGCGATAGTGGCGATGTCCGGACCCGGCGTCACCGTCACAGCCGAAGTGGATCCGATCGGCGTCTCGATCGGGGACGTCACCTTCGAGGACACGCCCGTCCTGTTCCACGGTGCTGCCCCGGTCTCGCTCGACGAGTTCGTCCGGCGGGGCGCGCTCGCCTATGCGGCCGCCACGGCCGCGGCGGCCGCCGCCGTACACGACCACACGCTGCGCTATGCCTCCGAACGCATCCAGTTCGGCAGGCCCCTCGCAAAGTTCCAGGCGGTTCAGCAACGACTGGCACAGCTCGCTGCTCTGACCACCATGATGGAGATCGCGGTGGACACGGCGACCGCGGCCGACGACACCCCCGAGGACCCGTACGTGGCGACGGCCGCCGCGAAGGTGGTGACGGCGATGTCGGCCCAGCCTGTCGCTTCCGCGGGCCACCAGATCCACGGCGCCATCGGAACCACGTCCGAACACCCGCTCGGCCGGTTCACCACGTCTCTGTGGAGCTGGCGCGACCGCCACGGCTCGGAAGGGTTCTGGGCCGATGCCCTGGCGAGCCGCATCCTCGACGACGGCGCGGACGTCTGGGATGTCGTCGTCGGAACCCGATCGGCGCACGACGAGTCACCGAGGACCACGAACAGGAGCCGGCAGTGAGTATTTCCCCACCGGCGGGCGGAACCGCACAACCGACCGCTGCTGACAGCCCCGTCATCGACGGCCGCGCTGCATGGCGTGCAGCGGAGCAGAACACGGGGATCGGCGTCCTGGCCGGTCTACGGGTTCTCGACCTCAGCCGGGTCCTGGCCGGCCCGTACACAGCCCAGACACTGGCCGACCACGGCGCGGAAGTCATCAAGGTGGAAGCACCCACCGGCGACGAAACACGGGGCTGGGGACCGCCTTTCGACGAGGGCGGACAGAGCAGCGCGTACTACGCCGGGCTCAACCACAGCAAGGAGAACATCTGCCTCGACCTGCGCACCACCGCCGGTCGCGACGTGCTGCGCCACCTGCTGGACGGTGCCGACGTGGTGATCGAGAACTTCAAGGCCGGCACCATGGCCCGGTGGGGCTTCGACTACGAGACCGTGCTGACCGAGACCAACCCGCGACTGGTGTACTGCCGGATCACCGGGTTCGGCGTCGACGGGCCGATGGCAGGTCTGCCCGGATACGACGCGGTGCTGCAGTCCTTCGGCGGGTTGATGAGCGTCAACGGCTACCCGGACGGTAACCCGCTGCGTGTCGGCGTCCCCGTCGTCGACATCGTCGCCTCGCACATGGCCGTCAGCGGCATCCTGCTCGCCCTGACCGAACGCGAACGCAGCGGCCGCGGACAACTCGTCGACATCACGCTTCTCGACTCGGTGATCTCTCTCCTGCACCCGCACGCCTCCAACTGGGTCTCCAGCGGGAAGGTGCCGCAGCGCACGGGCGACTATCACCCCACGGTCGTGCCGTACCAGGTGTTCGCGGCCCGCGACGGCGACTTCTTCGTCAGCGCCGCCAACGACCGGCAGTTCCGCTCGTTGGTCGCGGTGCTCGGCGTCCCGGAACTCGCCGACGACCCGCGCTTCCTCTCCAACGGCGCACGTTCCCGGCATCGCGACGAACTCTCCGCCCTGCTCGCCGAACGGATCGTCCGGTGGAACCGCGACGACCTCGCTGCCGAACTCGAACGCGCCGGTGTCGCCGCCAGCCCGGTCAACACGGTGGACCAGGCGCTCACCGCCCCGCAAACCGTTCACCGCGGATTGTTCCTCGACACGGTCGACTATCGTGGCCTGGGCGTACCGATCAAACTCGGCCGCAGCTCGACGCGAACCCCGCGCCGAGCCGTACCGCGCGGAGCCGACACCGAGGCGATCCTCGGTGCGATGGGGTACGGCGTGGACGACGTCGACGCCCTGAGAAGCGACGGTGCGCTCGACAGGGCATGACCGACAGCCACCGGTCCGACAGTGGCGCGAGGAGGGACCGAGGTGAGCCGACACGCTACAGCGGCCGATGGGGATGCCACCGGCTCGCGCGGAGGCGCGTCCGTTCGCGGCGCCGACTGGGTGGCCACCGAGATCGAACGCATGATCATCACCGGCGACCTGCTCCCCGGTCAGCCCATCCGGCAGGAAATGATGGCCGAACGGCTCGGTGTCAGTCGCCTCCCGATCCGGGAGGGACTGCGCGAACTCGCCTCGCAGGGCCTCGTCGAGCACCGCAGGAACGTCGGCTATGCCGTCGTGAGGCTCGAGCAGTCGGAGTTCGACCAGATCTACCTGATGCGGCACGCCCTGGAGCGCGAGGTGCTGGCTTCCCTCCCAGCCTTCGACGACGCGGCACTCGCCGAGGTCCGTGGCCTCGGCGACCGCGTCGCCGCCGCGGCCGACCGCAATGACCTCCTGGAAATGCGACTGGCGAACCAGGATTTCCACTTCGCAATGTTCGACCGATCACCGTTGGGTCTGGTGGTGGCCGAGATCCGCAGACTGTGGCGCCTGGCCATGCCGTATCACGCGGCCTACCTCTTCGACGCCGAAGTGCGCCGACGGGTCGTGACCGAACACGAAGCCATGATCGACGCGCTCGCCGACCACGACAACGAGCGCCTGATCGCACTGATGAACGAGCACCGACGTGGCGGAGAGGCCGGCACCGGGATGTTGTTGCGCAACACGACCCGCACCGAGTCCTGACGCAGGCCATCCGTCACGTTCCCCACCCGCCGGGCGAATCCCGGCCCACCGAGGAGAACACGACTTGTCTGTCACCGAACCCACCGGCCGGTACATCTCCGTCTGGGACGACGATGTCGACGCGATCGTGCAGCGCATGGCCGCCTCCGGCGCACGGCCCATGCGAGAGATCGGAGTCGAGGGTGCGAGACGCAACCTCGAGTCGATCGTCCGTCCCGCAGGTCCGGAAATGCGCTCGATCGCCGACACGGGATTCGAAGGCCCCCACGGGACGGTGGCGGTCCGCGTCTACCGTCCCGTGGCCGCGCCCGCAGCCGACGCACCCGCACTGCTGTGGTTCCACGGCGGTGGCATGATCATGGGCTCGCTGGATTCCTTCGACCGCCTGGCCCGGGACGTCGCGGAAGCCACCGGCGCGGTGATCGCCAACGTCGACTACAGGCTTGCCCCCGAGTACGCGTACCCCGTCGCCCACGACGAGGCGTACGCGGCACTGTGTTGGTTCCATGAACAGGCGTCCGTCCTCGGGGTCGACGCCGGCCGCATCGGCGTCGGCGGGGACAGCGCCGGAGGTGGCCTGGCCGCGGCGACAGCACTGCGCGCGCGCAACGAAGGCGGCCCGGCGATCGCTCAGCAGGTCTTGTTCTACCCAGGTCTGGAGCGCCGCTGCGATCGGCCGTCCATGCGGGAATTCGGTGACAGCCCGTTCCTGACTGCGGCGGACATCGATTGGATGAAGGACCTCTATCTCGGCGACGATCCGGCCACCGACGACGAGTACGGGACACCCGCACTCGCTTCGTCGCTGGCCGGGCTACCGCCGGCGATCATCGCGGTCGGACACGCCGACCCACTGCGCGACGGCGTCGAAGACTACGGAAACCGCCTCCGCGACGCCGGTGTGCCGACGGCGCAGCTGCGGTATCCCGGCGTGGGGCACGGTTTCGCGATGCAGACCGCGACGGTCGCGCGGGCGCGGGCGGCCATGGCCGAGGTGGGCGCCCTGGTGGCTGCACGATTCGCGGTCCACCGCTGAGGGTCGACGCAAACGGATGAGGCGGTGCGACCCGGTTGCGGGTCGCACCGCCTCATCTTTTGCCCCCCTCCCCCGATTGCGCGGTGTCACCTGCCTAGCCGAGAGCCGCAAGCAGCTTCTTCAGGGCAACACCGTTGTCCGCGAGTTCGTCCCGTGAGGGGCGGACCCCCCGCGCGAGTGCCGACCGCACCGCCACGAAATCTGCTGGTGCATTGACACATTCCGCGGCGATCAGCGCGTCCTCCGCGAAATACAGTGTGACGCGTCGCTGGGGTTTGCCGATGTCGCTGCGGATCACGACGTCGGCGTTCTCGTCGACGAGCCCGACGATCTGGAGCTTCCACGATCCCTGATCGGACCAGAACCACGGTGCCGGCCGCTGGGGAACGTCGTCGCCGAGTATCGTCGCCGCGGCCGCATTCGCCTGCTCGATCGCGTTGTCGACCGATTCGAGCCTGACCCTGCCACCGCTGCGGGACACCTGGACCGTGCAGTCACCGATCGCGAGCGTGCGACCGTCCGATGCCAGACACCGTTCGTCAACGATGACACCGCGGTCGCACTCGAGCCCCAATTGTTCCGCCAGCTCGGTACGCGGCTCCGCCCCGACACCGACCAGCACGGTCGCAGCAGGAATTTCACGACCGTCGGCGAGCCGCACACCCCGGATGCGGTCGCCGGCGACGACGATCTCCGTCGGTTCCGCAGCGAGGACGATGTCGACACCCATCTCCGCGTGAGCGGCGAGCAGGAACTCGGCTGTCCCCGAACCGACTGCCCGCCCCATCGGGCGAGGTCCGGCCTCGACCACGGTGACCTCCGCGCCGAGGCCGCGGAGGGTCGCCGCGACCTCGAGACCGATGAAGCCTCCGCCGATCACCACGACCGGTCCACAGCCGATCCGCTCCGCCAGCCGCCGAGCGTCGTCGAGCTCGCGAAGGACCAATACGTCACGGTGGTCGGAACCGGGTATCTCCAACCGGCGCGCGCGGGCGCCGGTGGCGAGGACCAGACGGTCGAAGCTGCGTGTCTCCCGGGACCCGTCGGCGCGGCGCAATTGCAGGGTCACGCCGTCGCCGTCCCGATCCGCCCTCTCCGCAACGGTGCCAGACAGGAGCTCGATCCCGTTGTCCGCGTAGTGGTTCTCGGCCCGTAGCACCAGCGAGGTGGCCGATCCGTCGCCCTTCAGCCACGCCTTCGACAACGGTGGCCGTTGATACGGCAGGTGAGGCTCGCCGCCGATCAGGGTCAGCGGGCCCGTGTAACCGCCGGCGCGCAACCGGTCGGCGAGGTGCACAGCCGCGTGCGAGGCGCCGACGACCGCCACGCCGAGTGGCGGGTCGCCGGTGCCCCGACCGTTGTCGTCACGCCTGCTCATCGGGCACCGTCACGTGGACGTCGACACCCTCGCGGAGGATCAGCTGACACGACAACCGCGAGGTGTCCTCGCGATCGCTCGCCGTGCAGTCCAGCATGTCGTCCTCGTCCTCCGTCGGAGGATCGAAGTACTTCAGGTCGTCCTCGGCGAGGTAGACGTGGCAGGTCGCGCACGAGAGCGTGCCACCGCACTGACCCACGATGCCCGTCACACCGTTGGTCACAGCCGTCGACATGACGGAATCACCTGCAGCTGCGTCGATCACACGCTCCGAGCCGTCGGGTTGGGTATAGAAGACCTTCGGCATGTCGAGGTCCCTACCACGACACCGGAACGTCGACGACCGGCTCGGTGAGGTTGTTCTTGTCCACCTTCGGCTCGCCGACCAAGGCGAGGCCCGGCAGTCGCTTGAACAGCTCCGTGATGGCCACCTGCATCTCCATCCGTGCGAGCGGCGCACCCAGGCAGTGGTGGAGCCCGTAGCTCAGGGTCAGGTGCGGATTTCCCTCGCGTCGCACGTCGAACTTCTCACCGTCCGTGACCGCGACCCCGTCGTGGTTCGCCGACGCCGGGTCCACCAGCACGGCCTCACCCGCGGCGATGACGTGCCCGTCGATCTCGACGTCCTCGGTGGCGACGAACGGGACCAGACCGCCGCCTCCGGTGACGGTGTCACCGAACGCCATTCGCCCGTGCCGCAGGATCTCCTCGACCGCGGTCGGGGCGACGCCTTCGACGTCCTCGAGCAGGATCTTCAGCTGTTCCGGGTTCTTCAGCAACGAGAGCACACCGAAGCAGATGAAGTTCGCCGTGTTGTCGAAGCCGCCGATGATCAACACCAGGGCGATCGGCAGAATCTCGGCGTCGGTGAGGGTGTCGTCCTTGTGCTGGGCGTTCGTCAGGTCGCTGAGCAGATCCTCCCGGGGATTCTTCCGCCGCTCGTCGATCAGGGCCATCATGTAACCGACGAGTTCGGTCATGTTGGCGACGACCTCCTCCTCGGGCATGTTCGCCACCGCGAGGGTCGCCGAGCTCCACTTCTGGAACTTCGGACGGTCCTCCGGCGGCACCCCGAGAAGGTTGGCCAGCATCTGGATCGGCAGAGCCACAGCGTAGTCGTGCACCAGGTTCGCCGGGGACCCCTTGGCGACCATCTCGTCGATCAGGTGGTTCGCGAACTCCACTGCCGATTCCCGCATGGCGCGTACGCGTTTCGGCGAGATGGACTTCTGGACGAGCTTGCGCAGCTTCGTGTGCTGCGGCGGATCCTCGAATTGCAGTGTGGTCTTCAGGAACTCGGGAAACTCGACGAAGTAGGGCACTACCCGCTCGCCGGTGCGGAACGGTTCGCGTACGAAGCGGGGATCGCCGAGCATCTGTCGCGCGGCAGCGTTTCGGTGGATGACCCAGACGTCACCGCCGAACGGCATCGTCATCTTGGTCATCGGCCGATCGGCGGCGATGGCGGCGTACCTTCGCGATGCTTCGTTCACACTCACCGGACCGAAGGGGTAGGCCGTATCCTCGGTCTCGGTGGTGGTCGTGGGGGCTTCGGTAGAGCTCACTGTGCTTCTCCTGGGGCTGAGCCGATGTCGTGGAAGTTCCGGTCAGGACGTCGCCGGGACCTGTGCCGGAGCCACGATCTGGGGGATGGCATCGGGGGTGATCGCCATGATGTCGTCGAACCGCTCGGCGACGGTCTCGATCGTCAGAGCGGGATCGTGGATCCCGACGGTGTTGAGGATAGCGAGGCGGTTGACGATACCGCCGGCGACGTTGAAGACCTCACCGGTGACGGTGCACGTCGGGTGCACGAGGTACGCAGCGACGGGGGCGACGTGCTCGGGCCGCAGCTGGGTACGCATGTACTCCATCACCTCGGGGGACAGGGTGTCCGCGGCCGCCTCTGCCATACGGGTGCCCGCACCCGGGGCGATGGCGTTGACCTTCACGCCCGACTTCAGGCCTTCCAGCGCCAGATTGCGGGTCAGACCGAACAGTGCGCCCTTCGACCCTCCGTAGTGCGACATGTCCGGATTACCCAGCATCGCTTGGGAAATGGTGTTCACCACCCGCCCGGCCGGCGACTTCAGCAGGTGCGGCCAGGCGGCCCGGCAGACGCGGAGTGCACCGAAGTAGTGCACGTCCAGATGTCGCTGGTACTCCTCGTACGGAACCTCGTCGAACGGCGCGGTGCGCACGATGCCCGCGTTGTTGATCACAGCATCGAGCTGCCCGAACGCCGACAGGGCGGTGTCGACGAGTTCGACGGCACCGTCCTCGGTAGAGATGTCGGCCGAGCAGGCGACGGCTTTGCCGCCGGCTGCGGTGATCGCGTCCACGACCTCGCGGGCAGGATCGTCGCCGTCGACTCCGGAACCGTCGATGGCAGACCCGAGGTCGCCGACCACGACCGCGGCACCACGTGACGCGAGCAGTTCGGCGTGTGCCCGGCCTATTCCGCGGCCCGCGCCGGTGACGACGACCACGCGGTCGGTGAAATCCAGTGCTGTCATGAATGTTCCTCGAATCGTGTCGTGCCGGTGGGTGTCAGGGGCGGGTGTCGCCGCCGTGGGACGAAACGTCGGCAACCCAGATGGTGCCCAGCGCCTCGCGTGCAGACTTGTCGAAATCGAAAACCTCGACACCGACGGTCATGTAGAGGGTCGTGCGGTCGGGACCGCCGAGCAGGCAGGCCGAGGCGACGCCGTTCTCGAGCGGCACGGGAATGGCATCCGTCATCCCCTCCTCGGTGAAACGAGCCACGTAACCGCTGCCGGGCATCGCCGCCCACACGCCGCCCTCCTCGTCGAGCCCGATGCCGTCCGGCAGGAACGGGCAGGATGCGAACAGCCGCGGATTCGACAGCGATCCGTCGGCGGCACGATCGATCACGGTGAGCTTCTGTGCCATCACCTCGGCCGTGTAGACCTTCGTGCCGTCCGAGCTGATTGCGATCCCGTTGGCGCACAGCAGCGGTCCGACTTCATCGGCGGTGTGCGCGGAACCGTCGGGTTCGACGACGATGATCGGAGAGGGCACCGGCTCCTCGCCGGCGAACAGGTCGAATCCGAGCTGCGTCACGTATGCGCGTCCCTCGGCGTCGACGACCATGTCGTTGATCGCTGCCTGCGAGAAGGCGGACAGGTCGGCGAGGACTTCGAGGTCGTCGGGTCCGTTCCCGCCGTGGACGAGGACGAGCTTTTCGTGCATCGAGACGACGATCAGCCGGCCGTCCGGGAGCCAACCGAATCCGCCCAGGACGATCGGCACCTCGGTTCCGGCGCGGCGGCCGGTCGCATCCACGACCACCGCCACATTGCCCTCGGCATCAACGGTTTTCAGGGTCGCGGTGTACATGTCGGAGAACCAGAGGATGCCGTCGTGCCAGCGCGGGCACTCCGGCCATGAGAAGCCGCCCGCGATCTTGCGGGGTTCGATGACACGCGCACCAGCCGCGGCGACGGCGGCGGCGGTATCGGCAACTACGTCGGTCATGTCGGGCCTTCCGGTAAGGGCGTGCGGGCGCAGGGTCCACGAGCAGTAGCGCCGGCCCGATGAATACGGGCCCGGGCCGTGAACTGCGTCACATCAACTTTCATCACGGACGATAGGGTCAGGAAATGTGCGGCGGATGAGTGCCTCCCGCTGAATGGTCACCATCCTCGATGCCGACTCCGGGTCGAGGCCCGACCATGGGATCGGGCTTCTCAGATCCCGGCGTGCGGGCGGGACGACGACCCGAGATAGGCACGTTCGATCCGGTCGGGTTCGGTTCGGAGCGCCTCCGCCGAATCGGTCAGTGCCACGGTGCCGTGCACCAGCACAGCGGCACGGTCGGCGACACCGAGAGCAAGGTGGACGTGCTGCTCGACGAGTACCACCGACATTCCCTCCTCGGTGGCCAGCCTGCGAAGCACCGCCAGGATTTCGTCGACGACGACGGGCGCCAACCCCATGCTCAGCTCGTCGATGAGCAGTACCTTCGGACGCTGCAGGATCGCGCGTCCGATCGCGAGCATCTGCTGCTCGCCGCCCGACAGCCGGCCGGCAGCGACTCCGAGCCGCTTCTCCAGGGCCGGGAAGTACTCGAGCACCTCGTCGAGTGCTCGGCGTCGACGTCGCCGATCGCGGACCGCCAGACGCAGGTTGTCGGTTGTCGTCAATCCCCGGAACAGCGCACGGTCGTCGGAGACCAGAACCAGCCCCGACAACACCGCCTCGCGTGGGCGACCGCCGCCGACGGTCAGGTCGTCGACGACGACCTCGCCATCGAATCGGGGCAACAGACCGGCCAGGGACAGCAGCAGCGTGGTCTTGCCTGCGCCGTTCGGGCCGAGCAGGCTCAGGATCTGCCCACGGTCCACCTCCAGGCTCACGTCCCGGACGCAGGGACGGCCGGAAACGTAACCGGTCGACAGATTCCTGATCGTCAATCCGTTCACGAGTTCGCCTCCTGTGTTTCGTCGATGCGTGCGGCAGCGAGCTCGGGGACAGCTTCGAGAGCGGGATCCACGTCGCGGGCAGGGGCGCCGAGGTATGCGCTGATCACCCGCTCGTCGGACCGAATCTCGTCCGGTGGCCCACATGCCACGACCCTTCCCAGGTCGAGGACGACGACGCGGTCACAGATGGTGAGCACCAATTCCATGTCGTGTTCGACGAGCAGGATCGATGTTCCGGCATTGCGGGCATCGACAAGCCGTTCACCGAGCCGACGGCTCTCCGCGCCGTCGAGCCCCGCTGCCGGTTCGTCGAGCAACGCGACCTTCGGCGACGAGACGAGGACACGCGCGACAGAGACGAGCTGACGCTGTCCCTGAGAGAGGGTCGATACCTCGGCGTCTGCGACGTCTCCGAGTCCGACCGTGTCCAGGACTGCCCGTACTCGGTCCGCTGTGTCGTGGTCGGATCCCGATCTGGCCGCGCCCACCGTCACGTTCTCGGCGACGGACAGGTCGTCGTACAGTTCCACGTCCTGGAAACTGCGGCCGAGTCCCAGCCTGCTGCGCCGATGCGGCCGCAGGCCCCCGATGTCCGTGCCGTCCAGAACGACCGTGCCGCTCGCAGGCGCGAAACCGGTGATCGCGTCGACGACGGTGGTTTTCCCCGCGCCGTTCGGACCTATGAGACCGACGATCTCCCCTGCACAAACGTCGAAGGTCACGTCCGATGCCGCTTGCACCGCCCCGTAGTGCACGCTCAGATCCCGTACCGACAGAATCGGTTCGCCCACGACGGGCGAGGACGACCGCACCGCTGCGGTGGCTGTTCCCTCTACGGGGACCGGGCCCGAGGACGACTTCCTCAGGGTGGGCAGGGGGATCCGGGGCAATTTGCCTGCGATCCCGTCCGGATTGAACATGATGGTGACGATGAGCAGGATGCCGCTGATCACCGCGTAGTACTCGCCGAGGTTCAGGAACCGGTCGACGAAAAGGTACAGAACGCCGCCCGGCGCAATGAGTCCGGCGAGGACGGCACCGGTGACGGAGGTGATCCCCGCGATGTACATGACGGCGAACAAGGTGATACCGAGGAAGACGGTGAACGGTTCCGGTGTCGCCAACGTCTGCTGGTACGCCATGAGGGAACCGGCGAGGCCGGCGAGGAACGCACCGATCGCGAAGGCCGCCAGTTTGGTGCGCGGAACGTTGATCCCCGACGCCGCCGCGGAACGCTCGTTCGCCCGGACCGCCAGCATGTCGGTCCCGAGCCTGCTGCGCCGAACCCACGCGACGCCGAGGGCGGCCGCAACGAGCACGGACAGGCACATCAGACCGAATGCGAGACGCGGATAGTCTTCTCCCGCACCGATTCCGAGGTCGAATCCGAACAGTCGGGGGGTGTCGACCGGAGCACCCGCGACGCCGCCGTTGAGTTGCGGGTTCCGGAACCAGAATGCTTCGAGGAACACTGCCAGCGCCAGGGTGACGACGGTCAGCGGCAGTCCCCGCACCCGCAGGGCCGGCAGACCGATCACAATGCCGATGACCGTCGCGAACAGTGCGCCGATCAGCGGCGCGAAGGGGAACGGTATTCCGAGGTGGGTGTTCAGAACACTGATCGAGTAGGCGCCGACGCCCGCGAGTGTCAATTGCGCCAGGGAAACCTGTCCCGTGTACCCGGTGACGACGACCTGGGACAGAGCGATCACCGCGAAGATGATGCTGCTGACGATCGCGGCGCGATAGCTGCCGCCGGTGACCAGCATCGCGACCACAGCGACCGCGACGGCCGGAATCGCCGGCGCGAGAATCCGATCGGGGCGCGGGGCGTGGCCGAGTCGCTGCCGGACGACGCTGCCGCGGTCGGGTAGCGGCCGCCCCTTGACGACCAGGAATACGAGAATCAACAGCAGCGGGATGGCCTCGGCCATACCCGCGTGCGGAAACCAGTCGAAGGTGACCTGCAGGTTCGTCATTTCCGCCTGCAACGAGCCGATCGCGATGCCCGCTGCGACGGTCAGCCAGATCGAGCTGAAGTTCCCGACGAGCGTCGCTGCGAGTGCGGGGACGATGAACATCGAGTAGGCAACGGGATTCAGTGCAACGATCGGAGCTATGAGAATTCCGCCGAGGCCGGCGACGACCGACGACAGCGCCCAGTTGCTGAACGCGATCCGATCCGGCGACAACCCCGTCAGGTAGGCACCCTTCTCCGACTCGGCCGCCGCCTCCGTCGCGATTCCGAAGCGGGTGAAGCGGAACACCAGCGCAGCCAGAACCGCGATCGCGACGACTGCGACGGCAAGCCAGATCCGGTCCGTCGGAGCTTGACGAGAACCGATGGTAATGCTGTCGAGCGCGAATATCGGTTCGACGGCGACGATCTCGGTGCCCACCCGAAGCGCGATCACAGCCTGGAGCACGATCATCAGTCCGATGGATGCCACCGCTTTGGCGATCACCGGTGCCGTGCGCATCGGCCGGAAGATCAATGCGTAGAACAGAACCCCCAGCAGAGCCGCGACTGCCAACGACACGGCCATGGCCGGTGCCACCCCGAGCGGTCGACCGAGGTCGATCGTTCGGGGCAGCCCCGGGATCGGGACCATCAGCTCACCCGTGCGCAGCAGCGCGTACGTATAGGCGGTGTAGAGGGCCACGGCTCCGGTGGCGAAGTTGACGACGCCGGAACTCTTGAACGTCATCACGAGTGCCAGTCCGATTGCGGCGTACACGGCTCCGTTGCCGAGACCCAGCACGAGATAGGCGAGATGGTCGGTCATGAAATTTCCTTCTGGGGATACGGATCCGTCAGCCGGTGACCGTGAGGTTCACGGGGATGCCCTGATCGTTGATCTCACCGATCAGCATCTGTCCGGAGCAGATCGACGGCATCATCGGGAACGCAGTTCCGTTGCATGTGAAGGTGATTCCGCCACCGGCAGGCATCTCGACGTTCGCAGCGGTACGCAGAGCCTTCTGGATCGACGCGGCGTTCACCTCACCCGAGATGCTGGATGCTGCACCGGCGAGGGCCATCACCGTCTGGTAGCCGGTCGAGCCGTAGCCGGTCGGCGACAGGTCGGGGGCGTACTCGGCGAAGATCGACCGGAACAGCACCGTATCGGGCCGGTCGGACAACGCATCCGTGGCGGTGATACCGATGTTGCCTTCGATCGTGTCGATACCGATCGCCTTGACGACATTTTCGTCGAGGCAGGTCGGGATCAGCACCTTCTTCACCGTCGGCGCGGTCGTCTGAACTGCCTTGAGCACCGAGGTACAGGTGGCTGCATCGCCGATGAAGCTCACGCCGTCGGGGTTGCTCGTCAGCCCGGCCGCGACGACAGGCGTGGGATCCGGTGTACCGAGCGGCACCGGTACCACCTCGAGCTCGACCCCGAACCCCTGGAAGATCGGCTTGCCCATCTGGTCGATCATGCCTGCGATGCCACCGCCGTCACTGGCGAACATCGTGAACTTCGACATACCCTCCTGCTGCGCCGCGGTCGCGGCCGCCGTCAACGTCCCGGGCAGGCCTGCGGACAGTGCCGCGACCTCCGGCGACATCAGTTCGACGGCCGAGACGCCGTTGAGAGTCACGTACGGGATCCCCGCACCGATGACGATCGGAACGATCGCCGGCCCCTGGGAGGTTCCGGGAGAAAGGACCGCGGCAACCTTCTGCTCGACGAACTGGTTCGCGCAAGCGGTCGCCGACGTCGGCTCTTCCTGCTGCTTGCACACCACGAGCTCGATCGGACGACCCGCGAGCCCACCGCCGTTGTTGTTGAGATATTCGACCGCGGCCTCCGCACCTTCGCGCATCTCCGGCAGCGACACCGCCGCACCACCCTCGGTGGAGACGAACCCGATCTTCACCGCCTCGCCGGTCGCCGGATTGCTCGGCAACGCGGATGTCGTACCGGCCGCTGCGCTCCCTCCGTCCGATTCGTCGCCGGCACATGCAGCAGTTCCCAGCATTCCGGCAAGCAGTAGAGCGCTCGCACCGGCAACGGTCCGCAACCGCCGATTCCGACCGCGTGGATTCATAACGTGACTCCTTCACCGAGGACGACTATGGAGGCGAGCGTGGTACCGGGCACATCGAGTACTGAAAGTGAGGTACATCACGTCACATCCGGGTGCTGAATTATGTGAGCGCGAAGCTCTCCGGCGGAGGGGGGCCTCCCATTGAACGGGATATTCGATCAGAGGGAACCGAGAGCTTCGCCGATGACCGAGAGAGATAGGCACACCGCGATATTCGCGGACACCCCAGAGGGCACCCTTTCGAGACCCCAGCACCATCGCGCCACGAAAAATGTTGCCTTATACAGAATCTCGCGATAACCATCGCTGTCATCACCGAGAGTATGTGAAATCCCCTGCCGTGGACAGCACCGAATCGCGGAGCCTCACAACGACGTACGTTGCAGAACTCCGCGATTCGGTGGAGTCGCGTTCGGATCGGCTCTCCTATCTGCGTGCAGCGCTCATACCGGCGCGACGCCCGAAGAAGCTACCGTCACCCAGGCTGGCGCCACTGGCGTAACCACCGGCACATACGCCGGCGGTGCATCGTCCGGCGGCGAAGAGCCCGGGAATCGGCTCCCCCGAAACATGGAGTACTTCCGAGTCGACACTGGTCTTCAAGCCTCCCAAGGGAAATCCAGCCGTCATTCCACGCAGATCGAATGCGGCAATCGGCGTTCGGATGGGCCGCACCCACTTCGCATCCTTGGAGAACAGCGGATCGGCCCCGTCCGCCGCATGGGCGTTGTAGACGTTCACTGTCGAGGTCAAGGCACCGGCCGGCAGTCCCATTTCCGCCTCGAGCTCCTCGGCGGATTCGCATACCCAGGTCGGTTCCGGCCGCCTTGCAGTACCTGTGGCGTCCGGCCCCATCACCTCGTCGTACGCCTGCTGATCGATGATCAGGAAGGCCTCGTTGTTCTGACGGAACAGCATCGCCTGCCCGATCCTGCCCGGGTAGGTGTCCTCCGCGATGAATCTCTGCCCGTGTGCGTTGACGAGGATCCCCCGGACCATCAACTGCGGTGCGGCGTGAACGGCAACCTCCGCAGCGTCCATGTGTGCCGTGGCGGCGCCCAATGCCTGCCCTATCCGGATGGCCCGACCGTCGTGGGCCTCGATCGCGGCGCCCGGCCGCCCCACGAGGACAGGTGCGTGATCGCGCACCATCGCCTCGTCGAAGGCGAAACTTCCCATGGCCAGGACGACGCCGCGACGGGCACGAACGGTGATCGTCCGGCCGTACCGTCGCGCGACCACACCTGTGACCGCCCCACCCTCGTCCACGACCACGGTCTGGACCCGGACGTCGTATTCGGCTTTCACACCCAGCTTCTCGGCCGTCTCGACCAGCGGCTTCATCAGCATGTACCCACCGCCACGTTCCCCGGTCTTCTTGTTGTCCATCCGGGGAAGATGCCCGCGCGGTGCCGGAGGAATCAGGTCCTTGAACGGTGCCGCGTTCTCTCCCCCGGAGTACATCAGCCCTTCGTCGTGCGCCGGCTCCCATCCGGGCTCGCCCCAGAACTCCTCCTTGAACGGAACGCCTGCGTCGACCAGCCAGTTGTAGTGTTCGACGCTGCCTTCGCAGTAGGCATCGATCTTCTCGTCATCTGTGGCCGGACCGAGTGCGGCCTTCATGAACGCCTTCATGTTCTCGACCGTGTCGTCGAACCCGCACGCCTTCTGGAGCGGTGTCCCACCACCGAGATAGATGAATCCACCTGCCATCGAGGCGGCACCGCCCCAGCCTCCCGACCGTTCGAGCACGAGCACCTCGGCGCCCGCACGGGCGGCCTCGATCGCTGCTGCGGCACCTGCGATTCCGTATCCTGCAACGACGACGTCGGCCTCGAGATCCCAATCTGTGATCTCGGATTCGAGGACGGGACGAACCGTTTCGGCAAGCATCTGAATCTCCTCGGGTCTCGCGGACACTGCGGCCGCAAGGTCTCACCGTCCCGGCACCCGACGGGAGCATTCCTCCCACTGAGTGGTCCAAACGGGCAGCGATCGAGGCAACGACCGCAGACACTCGCCCCGGCACATGCTCCGCACCTCGTTGTGCGTGACCGATCACAACGGCTTCGCCGCGTCGGGCGGCGAAGCCGTATTCACCTCGTCCCAGGAGAACAATCGATGTCCGATCCCTCACTCCGGTTGCCGACCGGTCCGATCGACGGTTCCGCAGTATCGAGATCGACGGTCCTGATCATCACCGCGCTCGTCCTCGCGGAATGCTTGAGTGCCTTCGAGGCCGGCATGATCTTCATCGCACTGCCACGGTTCAGCGAGATCTTCGAGGCGCCTGCGTCCACGACCGGGTGGGCCGTGACCGCCTACATGCTCGTGGCGGCAACGACCGCTCTCGTCGGTGGCCGGCTCGGAGACATGTACGGGCGGAAGAAGGTCCTCATCCTCGTGATGCTGGTGTCCACCCTCGGTTCGGCGATCAGCGTCTTCGGTGACTCGATGGGGGCGATCATCGTCGGCCGCGGTGTGCAGGGTGCCGCCGGCGCGATTCTTCCGCTCTGCTACGGCATCGCCCGTGAAGCGCTGCCGGCCGGCAAGGTCTCTCTCGCGGTCGGATTCATCAGCGGTGCCGCGCTTCTCGCGGGATCGGGGGGTTCGCTGATCGCAGGGCTCCTGCTCGACGTGGCGGATTGGCACATGATCTTCGTCTTCGCGGCGGTTCTCGCCGTTGTGGCCTCCATCGTCGCTGCGTTCGCGCTTCCGGGCTCCCACACTCCTGCCGAGCTACCGAGCTTCGACTACATCGGCGCTGCTCTGCTGACGCCGGGTCTCACCGCTCTCCTTTTCGGCATCACGCAAGGACCGAAGTGGGGCTGGACGAGTATCGGGGTCGTCGGACTGATCGTCATCGGCATCGGTGTTCTCGCGGTGTGGACCGTCTGGGAGATGCGCCGGCGCGAACCCCTCGTCGATCTGCGGGTGCTGACGAACAGGCAGATGTCGCTGAACCTGATCGGACTCTCGGTGCTGGCTCTCGGTCCCGTCGGGGCGGTGCAGATCGTCACGCCGATGATCCTGCAGTCTCCGACGTCGCTGCCCGTCGGACTCGGCATGTCGGCAACCGTGACGGGGCTCGTGGCCGGCATCGGCGCGATTGTGGGATTCGGCGCCTCTCCGATAGCCGGGGTGGTCGCCGGTCGATGGGGCGGTAGGACCGTCTTCTTCATCGGCGCCGTCCTGTTCGCCGTCGCCAACCTGATGATCTACTTCGGCCACAAGTCGTTGCCGGTGATGATGGGTGTTTTCGCCGTCGCCGCCGTCGCAACGGCATTCGCCTACACCGGATACCCGAAGATCGTCATCGAATCCGTCCCCGAGGAGGTCACGAGCGTCACGACAGGCGTCTTGTCCACTGCGCGGCAAGCGTTCTCCGCCGTGGGGGTGGCCATCGTGTCGGTCATGCTCTCCCTGTGGACCGTGCCCGGAACGACCGCGCCCGCCCTGTCGGCGTTCGATCTGGCTGTGGGGTGGTTCATCGCGTGCTCGCTCGTCGTGGCCGTCGTCTGCCTGTTCATCGCTCGGCCGAAGCAGACGGATGGTGCCGAGGAAAGTGCACCCGAAAACGCCGAGCCCTCGGCAGCTTCCGCTTGATGCACCTCCCCCATGTCCCCGAACCTTGACGATCGTACGGCCGAGGATCTCGATGTTCGAGTAAATATGTTGCACAGCAGTCGAAGTCACAGGGGACGCGGCTTCCACGCGGAGGGCGGGGCACGCACGGAATTCGGTGCGTGCCCCGCCCTCCGCCTACGGACTTCTCCCGCGAAGTGGGAGAAGGCCCTCCCCAGCGCTTTCGACGGCCGTAGCGTCCGCGGTATGGCAGACGAGACGATATACGTGATCGACCGAGTGGTCACCAAACCAGGATGTGCGCGACGATTTGTGGAGGCGTATGTCGCAGAGTACGTTCCGGGTGGCCGCCGACGGGGCATGACACTCGACCGGATTCTCGTCAGCCCGCCGGTGTGGTTCGACGACGATTCCAATACCGTCACCATCACCTGGACCGTCGACGGTGTCCACTCGTGGTGGGAGATGACCCGTCAGAGCCGCCGCGACCCCGGCCTCGGCGAGTGGTGGTCGGGCATGGACGAACTGATCGTGGAGCGTTCCCGGACCATGGCTGCTCACGCCGACGACGTCGAGGGATTGAACGATGTATAACGTGACCCGCGTCGTCCACTTCGACGCCACCGCCGATTTCTCGGATCGCGCCGAGTACACCGCGAACGTCCGGCTCGCAGTGAAGGAACTCGGGGCACTGCGCCGACTCGTGTCCCCGACCCTGCCGGGTGTGATCAACGGCGGAGACCTGCTGGTACATCTCCGGTTTGCGTCGGCGGACGAGGCGGCCGGTGCGATCGAGACCCTGGACGCGACCCTCGGCTCACCCGTCGTCGCGCGACTGGACGGCGTGCAGTACCACCCGGGTCGGGCCCAGTCGCGTCCGGACGCATCCCGGACCGTCTACCGCGCGCTCCTGCTGCGCGTCGCTCCCGGCACACCGGAAGCGACCATCGAGCGATTCGAGCGCGACCTGCTGAAGATGCCCGGGTACATCGAGTCGATAGTCTCCTGGCGCCTCAGCCGTGTGGAGGACTCGGTGGGTCCCACCGCCTGGACCCATGTATGGGAGCAGGAGTTCTCCGACCACGCCTCTCTCATGGGCCAGTATCTCGACCATCCGATCCATTGGGGCGTGGTGGACCGCTGGTTCGACCCCGAGGGCACGGAGGTCGTGGTACGCGATCGCGTGTGTCACACGTTCTGCGCACTCGACGGCGCCGTCCTCGATCCGGGAAGCGACGGCGGCCCGAGCGACTAGAGGTGGCGGCCGCCGTCGGATACTCCACCCGGCCCAGATCAGTGACCTGCTTCACAACGCCGATTTCGTGTGGCACTATTCCTAATCGAAACACCCACGTAGAAGCGTCAGCGGCGCCTCGGCTGTAGGAGTATCCATGGCGATCCAGGTCGGAGCCGACCACACGACCCCCAGCGCAGTACTCGACCGCGTCGGCCTCTTGCTCGACGCGTTCGACGGTGCCGGCCGGCTCACACTCACCCAGATCGTGCATCGAACGGGCCTACCCCGCTCGTCGGCCCATCGCATGCTCGAACGGCTGGTTTCGATGCGATGGCTCCACCGCGAGGGACGCGACTACACCCTGGGATTGCGTTTGATGGAACTCGGCTCGCTGGCCGTCCACCAGGACCGGCTGCACGCCATCGCTCTACCTCATCTGCAGGAACTGCAACGCCTCACCGGTTTCGTCGTACACCTCGCCGTCCTCGACGGCGACGATGTCGTCTACATCGAGAAGCTCGGTGGACGGCTGATGTCCGCCGTTCCCACGCGCATCGGCGGTCGACGACCGGCGCACAGCACAGCGCTCGGCAAGGCACTACTCGCCTACACAGGCACCCCCGGTCACGACTACGACGACGTTCGCGAGAACGGGATCGCCTTCGAAAAAGAGGAATCCCTGACGGGATTCGGGTGCATCGCGGTTCCGATCGGCCCGATCGGCTCCGCGGTTGCCGCGGTGTCGGTGTGCGGCCCGTTGCCGCATCTGCGCTTCGACCATCGGCTGACATCCCCCGTCCGGATGACGGCCACCGCCATCTGGCGCACGCTCGACCGGAATCACGTCACTCCGACGCTTCAGCGTCGCCGGCATCTGCATCCGACTGCCGATGCGCGCCAACCGCAGTACGCCTGAACGCGTCTAATTTTCGTCGGAGACAGCCTCGCCGCGCTCGACCGCGGCGGGGCCGTCCGACATGCCTCTCCAGCTACCGGGAGTCCGCGGGCGAGGTATCCCGAACCCGTCGACGTCGCTGCTCGCGAAACGTGCTGCCGCGGCGTCGATGTCGTCGAGGAGCTGTCGGGACAGATCGATCTCGGCCCGGAAGTAGCGCTCTGCCCACCGCAGGCTCATCTGCGAGAATGCCCAGCCCGGTTCACGATCGGAGTGATCCGCGTGCTCACCGGCTCGGCGCAACTTGTCTTCGAGATTCACGATATGGTCGCGCACGATGGCCTTCAGCTGCTCCGGATCGTTCAGATGTCCCATGTACATCCGGAGCATGACGCCGTGCTTGAGCACGGGAATCTCCACCGGCGCCTCACGCGACCACGTCCGCACCGCTCGGATGCCGGCCTCGGTGATCGCGTAGACACGCCGGCCTCGGGTTCCGGGTTCGCTCACCACACGGGATTGCACGAATCCGAGCGTTTCGAGCTTCTTGAGTTCCGCATAGACCTGACTGACCGAAGGGCTCCAGTAGTAGAAGCCGATACTCCAATCCGCCCACTTCTTCAGATCATTGCCGGTCAGTTCCTCCCCGAACGAGAGCATCCCGAGCACGGCCCAGCTCGTCGCGGGTAATGCGGGATATCGCTCGGCATCGGTATCGGACACCACGAAAGCGTAACAACGACGATGGACGACGTCGGGCCGCAATCTCCCGCTGCGTGGGAAGGGGACCGTTCATCCAGGACCGCCCCGGATAGCGTCGGCGAATCCATCCCATCCTCGCGACGTCACAGGAGCAATCATGACAACTTCCGAGGCAGCCGACCTGACGGAGCGCATTCGTGCGACCGTGAATGCCTATCTCGCAGCGGTGGCTTCCGGCCGCGCCGCCGAGGTCGCCGCGCTGTACGCCGACGACGCCGTCCTCGAGGACCCGGTCGGCAGCGAGCCGCGCGTCGGACGTGCAGCGATCACCGACTTCTACAAGGGCATCGAGAGCACCGAGAACACGACCGAACTGCTCACGCTCCGGATCAGCGGACCGAATGCCGCGTTCCATTTCCGCGTCACCACGAAGGCCGGAGCCCGGACGTACGTAATCGAGCCGATCGACGTGATGACATTCGACGATCGCGGTCGGATCACCGGCATGCGCGCCTTCTGGGCGCCGACCGACATGGTTCAGCGCTGATCTGCAACGAGCCAGCGCAGTTGTCCCGCCGCCGACCGCTCGACCAGGAGTCCCCATGACCACCCGTGACATCCCCGACGTGCTCGCGCCCGCGACGTTGGGTCCGATCACGCTGCGCAATCGCATCATCAAGGCAGCCACGTTCGAAGCCGCCACGCCCGGCGCGCTCGTCTCCGACGATCTCATCGAGTACCACCGCCGACCCGCAGCGGGCGGCGTCGGTATGACCACGGTTGCGTACTGCGCCGTGGCACCGGAAGGCCGAACGGAGGCGAACCAGATCTGGATGCGCCCGGACGCGGTGCCCGGACTGCGGCGCCTGACCGATGCGATCCATGCCGAGGGCGCTGCCGCCTCGGCCCAGATCGGCCACGCCGGTCCCGTGGCCAACGAGGCCAGCAACGGACTGCCCGCGCTCGGGCCGTCGAGGCAGTTCAATCCGCTCGGGATGCGCACCGTCCACGCGGCGACACTCGGCGACATCGAACGGATCCGTCTGGCCCACGGGAATGCGGCCCGCCTCGCCGTCGAATCCGGCTTCGACGCAGTCGAAATCCACTTCGGCCACAACTATTTCGCAAGTTCGTTCCTGAGTCCGAAGATCAACCGGAGAGACGACGCGTACGGCGGGTCGCTGGCGAACCGCGCCCGCCTGGTGCGGGAGACGGCCCGTACTGTGCGGGACGCAGTCGGCGGGAAGATCGCCATCCTGGCGAAGCTGAACATGGACGACGGTGTTCCGGGCGGGTTCTGGCTCGATGAAGCCGTCCAGGTGGCGCAGTGGCTCGAGGAGGACGGCTCGCTCGATGCCATCGAGCTCACCGTGGGCAGCTCCTTGTTGAACTCGATGTATCTGTTCAAGGGTGACGTTCCCCTGCGCGAATTCGCGGCGGCGATGCGCGAGCCTGTGCGTACCGGCATGAAGCTGGTCGGCAAACACTTCCTCAAGTCCTATCCCTACCGGGACCTGTTCATGCTGGAACAGGCACGACAGGTCCGCGCAGCGGTGAAACTGCCGCTCGTGTTGCTCGGCGGGGTCACCGACCGGGCCGGAATGGACACGGCCATGGCCGAAGGCTTCGAGTTCGTCGCGATGGCACGGGCGTTGCTCCGCGAACCGGACCTGGTCAATCGGATCGCCGCCGAACCGGAGCATCGATCACTCTGCATCCACTGCAACAAGTGCATGCCCACCATCTTCACCGGTACCCGGTGTGTCCTGGACGGGTCCGTACCCGTGCACTGACCCGAGCCCGTTCGGGGCCGGAGAATTCGAATCTCCGGCCCCGGACGGCTTCACAGCCGCCCGCAATGCAATGACACCTCTCGGTCACCGAGAGCCCTGTTCGTCGCGGGTGAGGAAGACCGAACTGCGTCACGGGGTGCTGTCGTGACCCCCGTGCCGTTTCATGGGGGCCACGAATGCGGCTCGGCTGTACATCCGCCGGGCGCTCTCCAGCATCGCCGGGTCGGTGGCCTGCCGCCACCGTTCCTCGACGAGTTCGTCGGTGATGAGCGAACGGTCGTAGACCATCGAGTGCAGGCAGGTGATGAGGCGTTCGGGAATACGAGGATGTGGGTGCGGAAGTGCTGCGCAAGCCGACGGTGGCACAGCGCTCCACCGCCGGTGAAGGCGACCTCCCGCGTGGCGGGACGCGAGACCGGTCCGGCAGAAAGTGTTCCGCGTGGCGGGACGATCCCTGTTTCGCCGTTCCCGCGGTCACCCACCATGACCGGCATCACTCCCATCCGGTCCGGAGGTCACCATGACGCAGACCAGCACCACCCCCGACGACGAGATCCGCTCGATCGAGGCCGACGCCGCGCCCGACCGCTACGCCCGCGGCTGGCACTGCCTCGGCCTGGCACGCACCTACCGCGACGGTAAGCCGCACCAGGTCGACGCGTTCGGTACCAGCCTCGTCGTGTTCGCCGACAGCGCGGGCGAACTGAAGGTCCTCGACGCCTACTGCCGGCACATGGGCGGCAATCTCGCACAGGGCGAGATCAAGGGCGATTCCGTCGCATGCCCGTTCCACGACTGGCGCTGGGGCGGCAACGGTCGCTGCACCGGGATCCCGTACGCGCGCCGCGTCCCGCCGCTCGCCAAGACCCGCGCGTGGATCACGCTCGAGCGCAATCAGCAGCTGTTCGTGTGGCACGACCCCGAGGGCAACCCGCCGCCGGAGCACGTCACCATCCCCGAGATCGAGGGCGCCGGCACCGACGAATGGTCGGACTGGTCGTGGAACTCGGTACTCATCGAGGGCTCGCACTGCCGCGAGATCATCGACAACGTCGTGGACATGGCGCACTTCTTCTACGTCCACCTGAGTGTGCCGCGCTCGTTCGAGAACATCTTCGAAGGCCACATCGCCACGCAGAACATGTCGTTCACGCAGCGCCACGACGTCGAGCTCGACCTCGACTTCGGTGCTTCCGACAATGTGTCGCGGTCGGAGGCGTCGTACTACGGCCCGTCCTACATGATCGACAAGCTGTGGAGCGAGACCGAGGCAGGAACCGTCGAGACGGTGCTGATCAACTGCCACTACCCGGTCACCCCGAACTCGTTCGTGCTGCAGTACGGCGTCATGGTCAAGCGCCTGCCCGGCATGTCCGCCGAGGAGGCGAACGGCATGGCCGCGTACTTCGGCAGCGGCACGGAGAAGACGTTCGAGCAGGACGTCGAGATCTGGAAGAACAAGGCCAAGATCGACAACCCGCTGCTGTGCGACGAGGACGGCCCGGTCTACCAGCTGCGCCGCTGGTACCAGCAGTTCTACGTCGACGTCGCCGATGTCACCGAGGACATGACCAACCGGTTCGAATTCGTCATCGACACCACCAGGTCGGCAGTCCACTGGGAGAAGGAGATGGCCGAGAACATCTCTGCCCGATCCGATTCCCTCAACGAGCCGGTCGCCTGAACGGCCGGCCCCGATACCCGAACCCGAGGAATACGACCATGAGTTACGAAGTACGCAAGCAGATCGACGCGATGGCGGACGAGCTGTTCACCGAGGGCATCGAAGCCGATCGTATCGGGCGTCTGGCCGACGGCACCGCGAAGCGGATGAAGGAGGCCGGCTCGATTCGCATGCTGCAACCGAAGGAGCACGGCGGCTTCGAATCCCACCCGCGCGAGTTCGCCGAGACCGTCATGCGCACCGCGGCGCTCAATCCGTCCGCGGGATGGATCCACGGCATCGTCGGTGTGCATCCGTGGCAGCTGGCGTTCGCGGATCCCCGCGTGCAGCAGGAGGTCTGGGGCGAGGACCAGGACACGTGGATGGCCTCGCCGTACATGCCGGCCGGCATGTGCATCCCGGTCGACGGAGGTTACAAGTTCTCCGGCCGCTGGCAGTTCTCCTCCGGAACCGACCACTGCGACTGGGCGTTCCTCGGCGCGATGGCGTGCAACGCGGACGGCAGCGTGGAGATGCCGCCCCGCATGCTGCACGTGATCATCCCCCGCAGCGACTACGAGATCGTCGAGGACTCGTGGGACGTGGTGGGCCTGCGCGGAACCGGCTCGAAGGACGTGGTGGTGCAGGACGCGTTCGTCCCCGACTACCGGGTGATGGACTGCGACGAGGTCATCGACGGCACCGCAGCCCGCAACTACGGCCGCACCGAGACGCTGTACCTGATGCCGTGGTCGAACATGTTCCCGCTCGGCATCACGTCCGCCACCATCGGCATCTGCGAGGGCCTGGTGCTGCACGCCGACGAATACCAGTCGGCCCGGATCAACCCGCAGGGCACGGCCGTCAAGGACGACCCGTACACACTGTTCGCGATCGGCGAGGCCGTCGCCGACCTGCGCGCCGCACGGGACACCTTGCTGGCCAACGTCGATCGCATGTGGGATCTCGTCGACTCGGGGAAGACCCCGACGTTCGAGCAGCGTGCCGCGGGACGGCAGACGCAGGTGCAGGCGGCATGGCGGGCCGTGAACGCGATCGACCGCATCTACCCGCGGTGCGGCGGCAATGCGTTGCGCATGGACAAGCCGATGCAGCGGTTCTGGCGCGACGCACACGCCGGCCTGCACCACGCGATTCACGTGCCCGGCACCGTGTTCCACGCCGCCTCGCTGAGCCGTCTCGGGGTCGAGCCCGAGGGCCCGCTGCGGGCGATGATCTGACCACACGAGAAGCATTCGGAGAGAAGATGAGCGATATCAGAGCGCTGGGCTACGTCAAGATCCGGACGAACGACATGGACCGCTGGCGCACGTTCGCCTTCGACGTCCTGGGGTTCGCCGAGGGCAGCGGCCCCGACCCGGAGGCGCTGTATCTGCGCACCGACGAACGCCGGGCGCGGCTCGTCGTGGTGCCGGGTGAGACCGATCGGATCGTCGACATCGGCTGGGAGGTCCGCGATCACGCGGCGCTGCTGCGGGTGCAGAGCGCTGTCGAGGCCGCCGGTATCGCGGTGAAGCCGCTGTCGGTGGAGGAGGCGGACGCCCGCAGCGTGGAGGAGGTCATCGCGTTCCAGGATCCGTCGGGTGTGTCCGTCGAGGTGTTCCACGGCGCGGTGCTCGACCACAGCCCGGTGGTCACCCCGCACGGTGCCCGATTCGTCACCGGCGCAATGGGTCTCGGTCACGTGGTGCTTCCCGTGACGACACCGGACGCGACGTTCGAGTTCTACACCGAGGTGCTCGGGTTCCTGCCGCGCGGCGCGTTCCGGCTGCCGGCGCCCCCGGAGTTCGGCCCGATGCGCATCCGGTTCCTCGGCGTGAACGAGCGGCACCACAGCCTCGCGCTCATGCCCGTGCCCGCCGGCAAGGATCCCGGTCTCATCCACATCATGGTGGAGGTGGACACCCTCGACGCGGTCGGCCAGGCTCTCGACCGGGTGATGCGTGACGGCTACTCGGTGTCGTCGACGCTGGGCCGGCACACCAACGACAAGATGGTCTCGTTCTACGTGCGGGCCCCCGGCGGCTGGGATATCGAGTTCGGCACCGACGGGATGCGTGTCGACGAGCGGTTCTACACCGCCGAGGAGATCACCGCCGACAGTTACTGGGGTCACGACTGGTCCGGGAGCGAACCGCTCGGCGTGATGTCCTGACACCCGATCCGGCGCCGCTCCGCACGACCTCGTGCGGAGCGGCGCCGTCTTCGTGATCGGCTTCCCGGAGCGGAGTGGGTATGTCCCTGGGCAGCCGCGTCCAGCGGACCGCCTGAGCGGTCCGGCACAGCGACGACTGCAGTCCGTCCGACCGGAGTGCGGGCACTCGCCGGCCCGGTGAGTGGCCTATTGCTGATCTTCGGCTCTGGTCACACCGCTCTGGTGCGCCGGACCCGTGCCCCGAGCGGATTCCTCCGTCTGCGGGGCCTGATCGGCCGGTTGCTCGTCGGCAGGCGACGCGGTCGCGCCGCGGGGAGTCTCTTCCGGATTCGGGGCCAACGGTTGCGACGTGTCGACATGTTCGTCGTGTTCCGGCCGGCCTTCCGCGGTCGAGGCGGTGCGCCCTTCGTACGGCGGGACGGCCGGTTCGGCGTCGCCGGGAGGGACCGATTCCCCACCGCCCGTGCCTGCGGACGCGTCGTCGGCTCCGCCGGTCTGCATTTCCTCCTGGTCGAACGACCCGGCAGGCCGATCGGCCGGTCCACCGCCTGCTGCGTCCGCTCCGGTGTCACGCGACCCCTTCGGGCCGCGCTCGGATTGCGGTTCTTCCTGCAAGTGCTGTCCCGGTTCGGTGCCCATGATTCCTCCTCACCTCGACCCCATGACAGAGATGCCCGGTGCGGGCGAACCCAAACAGGGCCGGGTTCTATACAGGGCAGGGTTCTATTCGATGAGCTGACGTTGCCGGTTGGCGGCTCGCCGGATCTGAAGGATGCGCACGGCACCGGCGAGGGCGATGATCGCGGCTCCGGCGAGCGCGGCGAAGAGTAGTGCCACGCCGAGGGGGAGGGTGAAGTCCCATGCGAACAGCTCGAGGGTGGCCTCGTCGAGGTTCTGCAGGATGAACACCAGCAGCAACAGCAGAACGACGATGCCGACGACCAACCCGGTCCAGATCGTGCCGGTACGGGTGCCTTTGATGCCTTTGCGGCGGGCGACGTCCTCGATCAATCCCGGATCGGGTTCGACGGGCGCGGGCGTCGCAGGCAGCTCGGGATCCGGGGATCGACGCGATTCGGATCCGTATCCGTCGTTGGACGGCCCGTTCATGGCGGTGCTCATGCTCTCGGATACCCGCGACCGCTCGACATACACGATGATCTGTTCAGGTGCTTTCCCCCTTCGACGACCGGAACCCTCCGTAAAATGAGCCGGCGGACGCGGGGAGGACCTGATGCCGACAATTGTTCTGGTGATCATCGCGCTGATCGGGGCGTTCATCCATTCCCGACGGCGCCGCCACGATGCCGGTCCGGCGACGACGATCGACATCTTCCTCGTATGGTGGCTCGCCGTCGCCGTCGGCGTCAGCTCGGTCGTCGGCGCCGGATACCACCTGCTAGACGGCCCTGCGACTGCGGAACTGATCGGATACACACGCGGTGACGGCGGGTTCCAGTTCGAGAACGCGATGGGTGATCTGGCGATCGGCATCGCAGGCATCATGTGCATCTGGTTCCGCGGCTACTTCTGGCTGGCGACCCTCACCGTCATGTCCGTCCAGTACCTCGGCGACGCCGCCGGTCACTTCTACTACTGGATTGCCGAGGGCAACACCAAGCCCGGCAACATCGGCCCGCCTCTGTGGTTCGACATCATCCTCCCGGTCGTGGGATGGGTGTTGTACGCGCTGTCACGCGCGCGGAACGGGGACGCGGCGCCGCACCGCACCTCGGTCGCGGCCTGAGGCTGCGCACCCAGCATCACCTCGTGACGGCCTGATCCCGCTGCCAAGGCTTGCTCCCACCTGCACCGATGTCCCGCCACGCGGGACATCGCCGTGTCCACGGAACGGTTCCCGGGCTAGCGTCCGAGGAACACTGCGACCACCGACCTGAACGGGAGCAGCCTCCATGCAGTCCGTCACCTGCCGCACGTGCGGCAATCGTGTCCTGGCCGAGAAGAACGGCACGTTCCACACCAACATCCAGTGGCTCACCGACGACACGTCGCGGCGGTGTGCCCGGATCGGCTCCGACGCACCGCGCCGCACCTGTCCCGACCTGCACGACACCGTCGATGCCCTTGCCGTTTCCGGGGTCCTTCCGGTCACCGAGCGTGCAGATCCGAGACCCGCCCACATGCCCGCTGTCCGGGAGCACCCTGGCCGTCCGGATCCGCGATAGCGGACACTGGTCCCGAAGCCGACACCCGATTGGAGCAACATGACCGCAGAACACGCAGTGCTGGATCCACGCCGGATGCGCGACGTGATGGGCAACTTCTGCACGGGAGTCACCGTCATCACCGCCCTCGACGGCGACGAGCCGCTCGGCTTCGCGTGCCAGTCGTTCACGTCCGTGTCGCTGGACCCGCCGCTGGTGTCGTTCTGCCCGGCCCGCACGTCGACGACATGGCCGAAGATCCGCGAGATCGGCACGTTCTCGATCAACGTCCTGTCCGCCAGCCAGCGCACCCTGTGCGCGGCGTTCGCCGTCAGCGGCGGCAACAAGTTCCGCGGCGTGGAGTGGACTCCGGGCGACAACGGCGCACCCGCCCTCGAGGGTGCGATCGCGCGGGTGGAGGCGACCATCGAGGCCGAGCACGACGCCGGTGACCACACGATCGTCGTGGCCCGCGTAACCGGCCTGACCTCGCTCCACAGCGGCGGACCGCTGCTGTTCTACCGCGGCACCTACGGTCACTTCGACGAGATGTGACCCGGTCGGCGGCCCGGCAGGAATAGCCGCCGGCGCCGCCGTGTTGTCGCTGAAGGTGTGCCCGGCTGCCGATCCCGGGCCCTGACGCGAAGGATCACCGGTGACCGTTCCCCTCTCCATCCTCGACCTGGCGCACATCGGCAAGGGCGAGACCGCGCGGGACAGCTTCGCCGCGAGCGTGCGGATGGCGCAGCTCGCCGAGAAGTGGGGCTACCGGCGCATCTGGTACGCCGAGCATCACAACATGCCGTCGATCGCGTCGTCGGCGACGAGCGTGCTGATCGCGCACATCGCGGCGCACACGTCGTCGATCCGGCTCGGCGCCGGTGGCGTCATGCTGCCGAACCATTCGCCGCTGACCATCGCCGAGCAGTTCGGCACCCTCGAGTCGCTGCATCCCGGCCGCATCGATCTGGGTCTGGGCCGCGCGCCGGGCAGCGATCAGAACACCATGCGCGCGCTGCGGCGTGATCCGTCGTCGGCGGACAGCTTCCCGCAGGACGTGCTCGAACTGCAGGGTTATCTGCGGGGGCAGAGCCGCATTCCGGGTGTCGACGCGATCCCCGGCAAGGGCACCGATGTGCCGCTCTACATTCTCGGGTCGTCCCTGTTCGGCGCGAAACTCGCCGCGCTGCTGGGTCTTCCGTACGGCTTCGCGTCCCACTTCGCGCCGCAGGCGCTCGAGGACGCGGTCGCGCTGTACCGGCGCGAGTTCCAGCCGTCCGAACAGCTCGCCGAGCCCTATGTCATCGCCGGTGTCGGGGTGATCGCCGCCGACACCACCGAGGAGGCCCGGCAACTGTTCGAGGCCACCAAACGCAACCGCGTCGTGCAGATGGTCGGCCGGGGTCGCAGCTTCACCGACGAGGAGATCGAGCTGCTACTCGACTCCCCCGCCGGCCGGCAGGTGACGCAGATGCTGCACTACACCGCCGTCGGCAACCCCACCGAGGTCCGCGAATACCTGGACGCGTTCACCGAGCGCGCCCGGGCCGACGAACTGATCGTGGTGTCGTCGGCGCCGGGCCGCACCGCCTGGCTGCGCTCCCTCGAGCTGCTCGCCGAGGTCAGCGGGCTCGTCCCCGCCTGACCCTCGTCTCTTTTCGGCTACACGAGGGCCGCGGCGAGGTGGGTGCGCCAGGACCCAGCGGCGGTGATGTCGGGAGCCGCGGACGCGGCGTCGTCGCCGCAGACGAACCCGGTCTCCCACGTGCCGTCGGCCAGCTGCACCGACCCGAGCCCCATCGGGGCGGGCAGCGCCGCCAGGAAGCGGCCGAGCGCCGCGGGTGAGCACACCCACCGCTCCCCTTCCAGCGACGCCCCGCCGTCGGCGCAGCGCACCACCGCAGGCTTCGGCGGCTGCGTGGGCAACGCGGTCATCCGGTACTCCGGTGCCGTCGAGACCGGTCCGGCCCAGCGGGCACCGAGCGCGGTGAGCTGACCGGCGAGCGGCTGGTCGTGCAGGTGCGCACCGAACACGATCAACGGAAACGCCTGCGCCCCGGCCTGTTCCGGCCACGACGGCGATGACGGGTCGCGCGGCGTCCCGGTCAGGCGTGCCGCCACGTCGGCCGCGACCGCGTCGTGCCCGGCCGGCGCGAGCACCGTCACGCCGAACTGTGCTGTGCTGCCGTCGCTTTCGACGACCTCACCGGCCGGGACCGCGACCCCGCACAGGTCGAACAGATTGCAGAAGTTCGTGTAGGTCCCCAGCCGCGAGTTGACCCCGACCGGGTCCGCCGCAACCTCGGCGATCGTCGGGTGGAACGGCGCGGTCGGCACCAGCAGCGCCGCGCAGTCACCCCACACGGTCATCGCCCGGTCTCGCAGCGCGGCGAGTTTCGCGCGGTCACGCAGCAGGTCGACGGCGGAGAACCGGGCCGCACCCCGCACGATCCCGGCGACCACCGGATCGAGCCCCGTCTCCTGGTCGCCGTAATCGGCGGCCTCGACGAACTCACCGACCGCATCCCACCGCTGCGCGACGAGCGCCCCGTCGTACAGCAGCCGGGCTGCGGCGAGGAAGTCGTCGAGGTCGATCTCGACGATCGTGAACCCGGCCGCTCGTGCCTGCTCGACGGCTGCGGCGAACGCGGCGCGCCACCGTTCGTCGAGTTCCGGAAGATCGCGGGGCACCGCGAGCGCGGCACCGGGCGCCGCGGCCAGCGGCACGTCCGCCGGCCACGACCGGCCGCCGGGGGCAGTCGCCATGATCGCGACCGCGCGTTCGGCGGACGGAAGGTCGCGGGCGAAGATCGTCACGCAGTCGTACTCGGCGCAGGCCGGCACCACCCCCGTGGTCGCGACCGCCCCGACCGTCGGTTTGATCCCGACGATCCCCTGGAACGCGGCCGGGACCCGGCCGGAACCGGCGGTGTCGGTGCCGATCGCGATGTCCACGATCCCGAGCGCGACCGCGACCGCGGACCCGGACGACGACCCGCCGGAGACGTACTCGGGCCGCCGCGCGTCGCGGACCGCCCCGTACGGGCTGCGGGTTCCGACGAGCCCGGTGGCGAACTGGTCGAGGTTGGTCTTGCCGACGACGACGGCGCCGGCCGCCCGCAGTGCCGCGACCGCGGCGGCATCGGCGTCGGGGACGTAGCTGTAGCCGGGGCAGGCGGCGGTCGTGGGCAGGCCCGCGACGTCGACGTTGTCCTTCACGGCCAGCAGGACGCCCGCGAGTTCCCCACCGCGACGCAATGATTCGGCGTACTCGGCGGTGACATCGGCTTCGTCGCGCAGGTGCACGAACACCTCGGGGCGATCCGCCTCGCGCAGTCGCGCGTAGGCCTGTGTCACACGGTCGGTCATGCTGCCGCCTTTCCGAGTCGGGTGCCGCGGGAGAGTTCGCCGTCCGCTTCCCAGCGGGCGCGTTCCTCGTCGCGGGCCGCTTCCATTGTCGCGCGAACCGCACCGATCGAGTCGGCTTCGCGCTCGAGGAACGCGAGGTGCTCGGCGAGGGAGAATTCGCCCTCGGTGATGTCGACGCGGCCGCGTCCGGCGGCGGTGTCGGCGCGCAGGTCGAGCAGTTCCTCGGCGGAGACGGGGTACCAGGAGATGCGGTCGAAGAACCGCAGCAGCCACGGGTGTTCGGGTTCGAATCCGCCTGCGCCCTCGGGGAATCGGTGGTTCCACACCTGGGTGGTGCGGCCCACGAACTGGTAGCCGCCGGGGCCTTCCATCCCGTAGATGCACAGGTAGGCGCCGCCGATGCCGACCGCGTTCTCCGGGGTCCAGGTGCGGGCCGGGTTGTATTTGGTGGTGACGAGCCGGTGCCGGGGATCGAGCGGGGTCGCCACGGGCGCACCGAGATACACGTCGCCGAGACCGAGCACGAGGTAGGACGCGTCGTACACGGTCTTGTACACGTCGTCGACCGAATCCAGGCCGTTCATGCGGCGGATGAACTCGATGTTCCACGGGCACCACGGGGCATCGGCGCGCACTCCGTGCATGTAACGTTCGGTGGCCAGTCGCGTGGACGGGTCGTCCCAGCTCAGCGGCAGCCGCACGGTGCGACTGGGGACGACGAGCCGGTCCGCGGCGGGCAGCGCCGCCTCCGTCTCGAGCACGGCACCGAGCACCGAGCGGGTGTTCGTCACCGTCGGATCGAATTTCACTTGCAGGGAACGGATTCCGGGGGTCAGATCGACGAGGCCGCGCAGCCCGGCCTGCTCGAGGGCGGTCTGCAGCGCGTGCACGCGGGCACGCAGCACCAGGTCCAGCGACATGGTGCCGTACTCGACGAGGATGTTGTCGTCGCCGCTGCGTCGCACCGTCACCGATGTGGTGCCGTCCGCGGTCGCGCCGCGGTGCAGCACACCGTCGTCGCCGTCGCCGATACCGCCGACGACGGGCACCGCCGCGCGGCGGGCGGGTCCGAACACCTTGGGCGAGGCGACGTTCGCGGCGCGCACCGGGACGAAGCGCAGCCTGTCGCCGGGAGCGAGCTGCCCCATCTTCCAGCGGTCGGCGGTGACGACGGTGACCGGGCAGACGAAGCCGCCGAGGCTCGGTCCGTCGGGGCCGAGCAGGATCGGGGTGTCGCCGGTGAAGTCGAGGGCACCGACCGTGTAGGGGGTGTCGTGGATGTTCGACGGGTGCAGGCCCGCTTCCCCGCCGTCGGGTCGCGCCCACGTGGGCTTGGGTCCGATGAGGCGGACGCCGGTGCGGTCGGAGTTGTGGTGGACGGCGTACGCGGTGCCGTAGAGGGTGTCGATGTCCTTGCGGGTGAAGAACTCCGGCGCTCCGTGCGGCCCTTCGGTGACCGCGATGGTCCAGTCGTGGCCGATCGCGGGGATCTCCTCGGCGGTGAGGCGCCGCGGCGTTCCGGTGGACGTACCGAGCGGCAGCGCGTCGCCGTCGGCGAGCACCCGCCCGGAGACGCCGCCGAACTTGCCGAGGGTGAACGTCGCCCCGGACCCGAGGTAGGGGTCGACGTCGATGCCGCCGGCGACGGCGATGTAGACGCGCAGACCTGCACCGGTGACGGCGCCGACGTCGAGGACCCCGCCCGCCGGGACGGTGACCGGTGTCCACTGCGGGACGGGACGGCCGTCGACGGTGACCGTGGCGGCCGCGCCGGTGACCGCGACCGTGGTCTCGGCGTCGAAGCGCAGGCGCGGGCCGGCCATGGTGGCCTCGAGTCCGGCGGTGCCCTCGTCGTTGCCGACCGCGAGGTTCGCGAGACGGAACGACAGGTCGTCCATCGGACCGGACGGCGGGACGCCGATCTTCCAGTAGCCGACGCGTCCGGGCCAGTCCTGGACGGTGGTGAGCGGTCCGGGACGCAGGACGGTGCAGGTCGCGCTCATGGGTCAGGCCTCCGGTCGGGTGACGATCATCTGCACGGCGGTGGGGTCGAATCCGTTGCAGGGGTTGTTGATCTGCGGGCAGTTGGACACGAGCACGAGGGTGTCGATCTCGGCGCGCAGCGCGAGCCGGCGACCGGGTGCGGACAGTCCGTCGACGATGCCGAGGGTGCCGTCCGGGTCGACCGGCACGTTCATGAAGAAGTTGACGTTGCCGACCAGATCCCGTTTGCCCAGGCCGTATTTCGCGCCCTCGGCGAGAAAGTTCTCGACGCACGCGTGCTGGTGGCGGGTGTGGTGGCCGTAGCGCAGGGTGTTCGATTCCTGCGAGCAGGCCCCGCCGATGGTGTCGTGGTTGCCGACCTCGTCGGCGACGATCGTCATCATCGGGTTGCCCTCCTGGTCGCGGATCACCGATCCGGTGGTCAGGAACAGCGAGCGCTGCGCGGTGATGGTGGCCTGGGCGCTGTAGCGGATCGTGGTGTCCGCGGCGCCGTAGAACAGGGTGTCGACGGCCTGGTTGCCGTACAGGTCGACGATGGTGAGCACGTCACCGGCGGCGACGATCGCCGACCACGGGCCGCGGGGCGCGACCGTCTCGTCGAGGATCACGGTGCCGGGGACGAGGGGTGCGGGGGCGGTGGTGGCGGTCATGCGAGATTCCCTTCGGTCGGCAGGGCGGCGGCGTGGACGTCTTCGGTGTTGCGGTGCGCGCGGTCGTATTCGGGCCCGATCTCGGCGGCGCGGGCGGCGAGTGCGGCGAGGTCGGCGGGCGCGCGCCAGGCGAGCAGTTCGATCGTGGTGGTGTCGAAGGTGGGCGATTCGTCGAGGGGGTGCGCGGTGTTCGCGACCGCGACGATCAGCGGAAGGTGGAGCAGCAGTTCGACACTCGCACCCGGTCCGGCGTTGCCGGTGGGAACCAGGGTGCCGTCCTCGTCGGCCCGCACCCCGTGGAAGAACGAGACGGTCGGGGCGACGTCGCGGGGACCGAGGCCGTGCTTGAGGGCGGCGAGGGTGAGCAGTTCCCGTCCGGCCGGGGAGCCGGAGTGCACCGAGCCGTCGCCGTAGCGGGCGGTGTTGCCGACGGCGGTGGTGGTGCCGCACAGCGCGTCGTGTCGGCCGGACGTGTCGGCGACGATCGTCGCGAGGACGCGGCCCTGGTCGTCGAGGAGGGGGTGGTCGACGCCGAGGTACGCCTGCCACGGCACCTTGACGGTGTCGGCGACGTTGAGCCGCTCCCAGGGGGCGTCGGCGCGCCAGAGCATCAGGTGGGCGCAGCCGCGGCCGTCGAGGTCGGTCAGCCGCAGCCGGGTGCCGCGGGCGAGCACCTTGGAGGTGTAGCGGCCGCCGGGCACGGTCTCGGCCCACACCAGTGCGTCGGCGTCGACTCCGGCCGGCGGGTTCGGCCAGGCGGAGGCGGGGACGATGGGCATGGGGCCGTCGTGCTGCCCGGCCTGGGAGCGGGCGTGGTCGCGGGCTGCGGTGGTGGTGGCGGTCATGGTGACTCCTGGGGAAAGCGGGCGGTCAGAGCGAGCGGACGGGGCGCGGGTGGGTCCGGCCGCGGGGGAAGCACAGGATGCCGAGGGCGACGATCGCGACGATGGAGATCGGTCCGGCCCAGCGCAGGATCGGGGTGTCGCCCGCCGGATCGAAGATCTCGGCGCGCGGCCACGACAGGTTCACGACCATCACCAGCCCGTAGAGCACGGCCAGGGCGTTGACGAGCACACCCCAGCGGCCCAGGGAGAACAGGGGGCGGCCCTCGGCGTCGGTGCCGCCGTCGCCGGAGACCCAGCCGCCGGTCAGCCGCCGGTACAGCATCGGGGCGGTCACCAGCAGGTAGGCGAGGTAGATCGCGATGATGCACACGCTGGCCAGGGTCGAGAAGATCGCCGAGTTACCGACGTTGAGCAGCAGCACCGCGACGCAGGCGAGGCCGACGACGATGGACGGGGCGATGGGGGTGCCGGTGCGGCGGTTGACGCTCGCGAGGGTCTTGGAGAACGGGAGGCGTTCGTCGCGGGCCATCGAGAACATCAAGCGGGACGCGGCGGTCTGGATCGCGAGGGTGCAGATGAGGATCGCGATGGCGACGTCGACGAGCAGCACGGTGCCCCACGGCGAGGACAGCACGGTGTCGAGCACGTACGGCAGGCCTTCGGCGGCGAGACGGCCGTCGGTGAGGCTGGGTGCGGCCATGAGCGCGCCGAGGATCATGAGGCCGCCACCGAGTGCGGACACGCTCAGCGCCATGCGGATGGTGCGCGGGGCGACGCGGCGGGGGTCGCGGGTCTCCTCGGCGAGCTCACCGGCGGAGCCGAACCCGACCATGACGTAGGCGGCCATCAGGCCGGAGGCGATCCACGCCCATCCGTAGCCGCTCTGACCTGCGTGGATGCCCGTGTCGAAGACGACCTGGGGGCCGCGCTGTGCGTGGGTGAAGAAGACGCCGATGACTGCGATGACACCGACGATCTCGCAGATGACGCCGATGGTGTTGACCCGCGCCATCCAGCGCACCCCGACGCAGTTGATCGTGGTGGTGACGACGAGCAGGACGGTGCCGAGCAGGACGGCGTTGGCGGCGCCGCTGGCCGAGGTGAGCGAGGTGTCGTCGCCGATGATCTGGAAGCCGGACCACACGGTCGGCAGCACGACCTGCAGGGCGATCGCGGCGGCGGAGGCGGTGACGATCTGCGCGAGGATCATGAACCAGCCGCCGAACCAGCCGAGCACCTCGCCGCCGAGGCGGCGGGACCACTGGTAGATCGCACCGGAGAGCGGGTAGCGGGCGGCGAGTTCGGCGAAGCACAGGGCGACGAGGAACTGGCCGGCGAACACGACGGGCCAGGTCCAGAAGAAGGCGGGTCCGGCGAACCCGAAGCCGAGGCCGAACAGCTGGAAGATCGTGGTGAGGATCGAGACGAACGAGAATCCCGCCGCGAACGAGGCGAACTTCCCGAGGGAGCGGTGGAGCTGCTGTTCGTAGCCGAATTCGGCGAGATCTACTGCGTCGCCGCCTTTTTCGGGGGGCGCTGCGGCGGGCGTCGTCAATGCCATGGTGTCCTCGATTCGCGCAACCGTCAAAACCTGTCGGGTGACAGTTTTAGGTGCGCTCATTCCTGCGCGGTGACGGCAATGTTTCGAATGGGCTACCTGTGTTGCGAACGTGTGACACGGCGTCGGTGTGTCACTATCGCTGCATGCCGACCACCACCGACCACGCGCGCCTGCGCTCCGAATTCGCCCGCGGGGCAACGTCTGAGCACATCGCGGCCGAATGGTCGCGGCTCTGCGTCGACGAACTGCGCACCGCCCTCGACGGGCGCACCGACGTTCAGGTGTGGGTCACCGGCAGCCTCGGCCGCGGCGAGGCACTGCCGGGATCCGACCTCGATGCCCTGGCCGTCACCGCGACCCCCGACGACGGTTTCGACGCCGCCGCCCTGCGCGTACCCGGGGTCATCGTCGACCCGAACGGAGCCACCCCGCTGCAACGACGACTGCGCCGCACCCCGGACGAATGGCGCGCCGCGATCACCCGTTGGGCCGCCAACCCGCTCGAGGACCGTGGCATCGTCATGATCGGACTGCTCGCCGACGCACGCCCGGTCGGTGACCGTCCCGACCCCGATCTGAGCGAGGTGCTCGCCGCGGCGATACGCACCCATCCGCGTTGCCTGAACGCGGTGCTGTCCGACGCGCTCTCCCACCGGCCGCACGTGCGTCCGGCGTTTCCGCTGGTCTCCGCCCCGAACGTCGACCTCAAGCAGGACCTGCTGACCCCCGTGCGCAAGATCGCGCGCTGGGCGGCACTCGCGGGCGGGACCGGCGGGCACGCCACCGGGGAGCGACTGACCGCGGCCCGGCCCGGCGAGTACCTCGAGGCCGACGAGATCGCCGACCTGCAGCGTTGCCACCACGAGATCCTCGACATCGTCACGCGCCGCGCTCTCTCCGGCCCCGGCATCGACGGCCCCGAGCCCCTGACCGGGTTCCGTCCCTCCGAGCGCGCCACCATCCGGTGGGTCTCGCGCACGGTCGCCGGCATCCAGCGCGTCCTCGACTATCGACTGTCCGCGTCGTCGTTCACCCGCCCGGACGGGCCGTGAACGCCGAGTACGCCGTCGCGCAGGCGATACACGCTCAGGAACTCGAAGGGTGGCGACCCGACGACGACGCCCGCGCCGCCCTCACCGCGTTCGCGACCGGGGTGCTGGGGCGCGGCGAGTACATCGCCGCCGCGGTCGCGGCGGCACGCGCGCTCGACCCGAGCGAGCAGCGACCCCGGCTGCTGCGCCGCTACCGCCCCTACTACGTGCGCGGAACATCCTTGCTGCGCAACGGAATCGGACTCGCCAATCCGGCAGCGCTGGCGGAGGCCGAGCATCGCGTGTGCGCAGCGCGGATCGCCGAGATCCACCTGGGGGCGGTCGTGCCGGACGTTCCGCTCGTCGCGTCGATCCACCAGCACCTGTTCGGCGACGTCTATCCGTGGGCCGGGCAGCAGCGCATCGTCGACCTGCGCAAGGCCGACGCGAGGTTCCTGCCGGTTCCGCATCTCGCAGCGCGCACGGCGGCACTCGAGGCCGGCGCCGCCACCCTCTGCCCCACCGAATTCACCTCGTCCGCAGCATCTCTCGTTTCTGATCTCGTTGCAGTGCACCCGTTCCGGGAGGGGAACGGCCGCACCGCGACGACCCTGCTCGCCGTCCTCGCCCGCCGCGCCGGACTGCCGTTCGATCTGCGCCGCATCGACCGCACCGCGTGGATGGATGCCTCGCGGGCAGCGATGGCCGCCGCAGACAGCGATCACCGGGTCCCCGCCGCGCCGTTCGTGCCGGTCGTCGAACGGGTGGTCGGGATGTGGCAGAGTGAGGCATCGTGACCGGACCCGGACGACCGCGCCTCGTGGAGAGCCGACGCCCCGGCGCGTCGGGTCGCGAGGAAATCCTCGATGCCGCAGGCGAATTGTTCGTCACGCGGGGTTTCGCCGCGACCTCGACACGCGCGATCGCCGACTCGGTGGGGATCCGGCAGGCGTCGCTCTACCACCACTTCCCCACCAAGGAATCGATTCTCGCGGCGCTGCTCGATTCGACGGTCGAGCCGTCGCTGCGGTACGCGCGCACCCTCGCCGAGCTGGGCGGCGATCCCGCGCTGCTGCTGTGGGCCCTGACGGCGGGCGACTCGTGGAATCTACTGACGGACCGGTCCAATCTGGGCCGGCTGTACCTGATTCCGGAGGCGGATGCGCCGGGCTTGTCCGCGTTCCACGCCAAGCGTCGCGAATTGCACGGCATCTACCGGACTCTCGCGGCGCAGGTCGTCGCGGACCCTAAGGATCCGCGGTGCGCCCTGCCGGTGCGGGTCACCGAATCGGTGATCGCGATCCGCGCGGACGACCCGACGATCGCCGCCCCCGCCGACGGCCCGTTGCCGGCGTCGGCGGGACTCGTCGCCGACAGCGCGCTGCGCATCCTGGGCATCGAACCGACCGACACACTCCGGGCGGCCGGCACCGAACTGGTGGCCGCCCATCGCCACGCCGCCCCATCCCCGGGCGACGACCGGCCGGAGTGAAGGTCTCCGTCGCTCGGTCGGACAAACCTGCTCCTCACCGTCGGGCCGCCGGTCAGAGCCCGACGGCAGCGTAGGCCGGGGAAACCCGGCGATCGCCTTTCTCGCCCGTCGGGTGCGCGCCGCCCCGCCACTCTTGCGGCGGACGCCCGGCTCCGCGCTGCGCCGCATCCCAGATCGCGCGTCCGGTCTGCCGGAGCAGGGAGACGATCTCGGTCGAGCGCATCTGTTCGGTGGGGCCCCATACGCTCAGCGCGGTCGTCGCGTAGCCGGGAGGACCGATCTGGACCGCGTAGGCGACGGAATCCCGCACGATGCTGCCGCGGCTGACACACACTCCGCGTTCACGGATCTCACGCAGTTCCCTGCGCAGGTCCGCCGCCGAACCGGAGTTCGGCCGCGGCGAACCCGGGTTGCCGGGAAGGTGATCGAGGAGCTCGTCCTCGGGAAGGCACGCGAGGAGCATCCTGCCCGCCGCCGTCAGGTGGGCGGGCTGGGTGATGCCGGGACGGCGAGGCGCCGCCCAATCCGTCCAGATTCCCTCGGTGTAGACGATGTCGGAGCCGGAAAGCGTCGCGAGGTACACGCTGGCACCGGTGGCTCTGCCGAGCCGGTTCATGTACGGCAACGCGACCCGGTGCACGGCGTCCTTGTCGAGCGCATGACTGCCGATGTCGAACAGCCGCATTCCGACGCGGTACTCGAAGCCGGTTCGGTCGAGCGCGCCCAACTCCGACAGACGCGTGAGCAACCGATGCACGGACGATCGCGGCACACCGGTTCGACGCGAGACCTGCGCCAGCGTCAAGGATTCACCACCCGAGAAGGCCTCGAGTACGGACATGATGCGATCGACCATGGCAATGGGTGACTCGGCACGATTCGACGACTGCAAGACAACCTCCAACGTGGCACAAACTGCCTTGATTGGCAGATTATGCCACCATGTGACTACACTCACAACAGTGCAGTCGAGATCTCTCCGGCGCACCCGTCGCGAAGCCCGGACCGCCTACCGCCGGCGAGGACACGGGAGAATTCACATCGATCACCCCGATCCTGTCGTCGACGATCACGAGAAAGGCGCGCCATGCCGAAGAGACGAGCGAGCACTCTGGCCGAGCGCCGGTATGCCGACGTGCGGTTTGCGATAGCGACGGCTGCTCGGGACTTGTTCCTCGAGAACAACTCGACCTCCGTGACCGTCGACGCCATCGCACAGCAGGCGGGGGTGTCGGTACGGACCTTCCACCGCCACTTCGCAGCGAAGGAAGACGTCGTGTCCCCCTTGTTCGAACGGTCCGCCGAGAGCCTGGTCGAGCAGTTCGATGCCCGCCCCGGCGGCAACGACGTCGTCGCCGTGATCGTGGGTGCGCTCACCGCCGAACTCGCCGACGACGCCGGCGGCTGGCGTCAACTGCTCCAGCTCCTCATGGCCTCACCCGAGTACCGCCTCCGCTGGGAATACACCGAGGACCGGCTCATCGACAGTCTCGCCGACCTGCTCGCCCGCTCCTCGATCTACGCCGACGACCGCTTCCTTCGCCGCCTCGTCGCCCAGATGATCTTCACCGCCTCCCGCGCGGCATACATGGAGTGGCTCTTCGGTGCCGAGCAGCCTCGCATCGAGGACCTGCGCGCCCTCCACATCCATGCCTTGACACCGCTGATCGAAGGGTGGCGTCCCCGCCGCGCCTGACGGTTCACCCCTGCAGACGATTCGTCGGGTCAGCGCTGCGTGCTGCCCGCATCCACCGGAAGCGCCACCGACGTGATGTACCGGGCTTCGTCCGAGGCCAGGAACAGCGACGCGTTGGCGACGTCCACGGGTTCGACCCACGGGATCGGCAGCATGTTCATCGTCCTGGCGGCCTCGGCGAACTCGTCGAGCGTGGGCTCGTCCCTGTCGGGTCGGAACACCTTGCGCACCGAGGGATTCTGGATCATCGTCGTGTTCACGTTGGTCGGATGCACCGTGTTCACACGGATCCCGTACTGCGCGACCTCCCCCGACAGGGCCCGCATCAGGCCGACCACGCCGTGCTTGGCCGCGGTGTAGTGGGACACTCCGACCAAACCCCTTAGTCCCGCAATGGAACTGGTGATGACGATCGATCCTCCCCCACGTGCGATCAGGTGCTCCACCGTCGCGGTGCAGGTGTGCCACACCCCGGTCAGGTTCACGTCGAGCATCGTCTGCCATGCCGTGTCGTCGAGCTCGAGGGAGGGTGCCGACGACGTGATTCCCGCTGTCGCACAGACGATATCGATTCCCCCGAACGCCTCCACGCCGCGATCTGCCACCTCCCGCAGCGCCTCGAGGTCGCGCACGTCCGCGATGTACGGATCGGCCTTGCGACCGAGAGCCCGCACCTGCGACACGGTTTCCTCGAGATCTTCCCGCGTCGACGGTGGAGTCGACACCGTCTCGGTCGGTCCACACAGATCGACGGCAACGATGTCGGCGCCTTCCTGTGCGAAGCGCACGGCCTGTGCACGTCCGATGCCCCGGGCCGCGCCCGTGATCAGCGCGACCTTGCCGTCCAAACGTCCACTCATCTCAAACCTTCTGGGTCAGACCGGCATCGACGACGAGTTGCGTGCCGGTGATGTAACGGGAGTCCTCGCTCGCCAGGAAGAGCACCGCATTGCTCACGTCCACCGGGTCCACCCACGGAACCGGCAGCAGATTGCGGGACGCGAGCACAGCGGCCGCATCGGCCTCGGTCGGGTTGTCCACGTCCGGGCACAATCTCGAGAACACCCGGCTGTTGATGATCATCGGAGTGCGCACCGACCCGGGGTGCACCGTGTTGACCCGGATCGACCGGGAACCGAGCTCGTTCGCCAGCGTGCGCGCAAGACCGATCACGGCATGCTTGGCCGCCGAATAGTGCGCCGCGGACGGAATCGCTTTGATACCCGCCGTGGAACTGACGAGAATCACCGACCCGCCACCCGCGAAATGCGCGACACCCGCCCGGACCGTGTTCCACGTGCCGGTGAGGTTCACGTCCAGCGACCGACGCCACGTCTGCGGGTCGATCGTCCACGACGGGCCGGGGACGTCGTACACCCCCGCGTTCGCGACCACCACGTCGAGACCCCCGAGCACGTTCGCTCCCCGGTCGACGGCCGCCCGCAACGCCGCCGTGTCCCGGATGTCGGCGGTCTCCGCGACGCAGGTTCGTCCGGTGGCACGGACCGCCTCTGCGGTGGCGTCGAGTTCGTGGCGCGTGTCCTCGAGGTCGAGCGCGAGCACGTCGGCCCCCGCCTGCGCCAGGGTCACGCAATGACTTCTGCCCATGCCTCCTGCCGCGCCGGTGACCAGAACACGCGAACCTGCCATCTTCTGCACTACAACACCTTTCGTGCCGGGCCGCCGAGCGCGAATCCCTTGTAACCCGCCTCGGCGACCTCGTCGAGGATCTGGCCGTACGCTGCGAATCCGCCGATGAACGGCATGAACACCCTCGGCTTACCGGGGATGTTGGCCCCCAGGTACCACGAGTTCGCCGAAGGGAACAGCGTTGTCGATGCCCGCTCGTTCAATTCGGCGACCCACGCGTCGACCGCATCCGAGTCGGCTTCGATGGTCGCGGCTCCCCGCTCGTCGATGTACTCGATGCAATCGACGATCCAGTCGAGGTGCTGCTCCGAGGTGAGCACCATGTTCGCCAGCGGTCCCGGGCTACCGGGACCGTTGACCAGGAACATGTTCGGGAATCCGTTCACCCCCAGCCCGAGGTAGGTACGAGGGCCGGCCGCCCATTCGTCGACCAGACGCCGGTTGTCGCGACCTCGGATGTCGATCCGGCTCAACGCGCCGGTCATGGCATCGAAACCGGTTGCATAGACGATGATGTCGAGATCGTACTGTCCGCCGGTGGTCGCGATACCGGATTCGGTGATCCGATCGATCGGGGTGCGCTCGAGATCGACGAGGGTCACGTTGTCGCGGTTGAAGGTTGCGAAATAGCCGGAATCCGTGACGATCCTCTTCGTCCCGATCGGATGATCGTCGGGAATCAGCGTCGCGGCGAGCTCCGGATCGGTCACGATCTGCCGGATCTTGTTCTCCCAGTACACACGGGCGGTGTCGTTGGCCTCGAGATCGGTCAGCTGATCGGGGAACGCCTTGCTGAACAGGACTCCGCCACGGTTCCACCACTCGTCGTAGATCCGGGTGCGTTCCTCGTCGGTGACATCGAGCGCGCCGTGGGGGTACGGGGTGAACGGCGAACCGCCCCCGCTGAGTCTGGACAGGCGGCGTCGCTCCGCGTAGGTCGCCTTGATTTCGCGCATGGTCTCGGCATCGAAGGGACGATTGCCCGCCGGGATCGAATAGTTGGCTGTGCGCTGGAAGACGTACAGATGATCGGCTTCCTCCGCGATGAGCGGAATCGACTGCATCCCGGATGATCCCGTCCCGATGACCCCGACACGCTTACCGGCGAAGTCGACCACGTCGTGCGGCCAGCTACCGGTGTGGTACGCCTCGCCCCGGAAGTCCTCACGGCCCGGAATGTCGGGAAGGTTGGTGGCAGAAAGACATCCGGTGGCGAAGATGCAGTATCGGCCGGTGGTGACCTCACCGTCGTCGGTACGGATCCGCCACACCGAGTCGGCCTCGTCGAATTCCGCCGAGACCACCCGCGTCGAGAACCGGAAGTGACGCCACAGATCGAACCTGTCGGCGACGTGCTCGAGATAGGCGAGGATTTCCGGCTGCGTCGCAAACCGTTCCGACCAGGTCCATTCCTGTTGCAGGTCGTCGTCGAACGAGAACGAGTAGTCGACGCTCTCCACGTCGCAGCGAGCGCCCGGATACCGGTTGTGGTACCACGTGCCCCCGACTCCTCCCGCCGACTCGAACCCCTGGACCGTCAATCCGTGCCGGCACAACGTGTGCGCGGCATACATTCCGGCGACACCTGCACCGACAATCACCACGTCGACCGCGGCGCTCTTGCTGTTCACGATGGGACACCTCTTTCGAATCCGGCCGATACACGCCGGCAGGGGGACCGTGCTCGTGCCGAGACACTAGGAGCGCCTGTATCGGGGCCGAAACCGATCCTCCCGGCCAGCGGTCGCCCTGGCGGAGGCGCCGCTCCGGTCGACGTCGCATGTTGCGCATTCTCCGGCTCCGACCCGGTCTGCGCCGATATCGTCGAGGTCACCGGTATCGCTGCGGCCCACGTCGGCTACGAACTGTCGCCGGCGGTGGCCGCGGCACAGCGGCTCCGACCCGAACACGCACAACACACCTGCAGCACCGACCGAGGAACGCCCGTCATGAACCTCGCATACCGACTTCCCCAGCGGCGAAGCCTCCGCACTCCCCTGCCGGGGCCCCGCTCGACGGAACTGACCGAACGGCGCCGGCAGGCGGTCGGTGCCGGGGTGGGATCGTCCGTGCCGGTCTACGTCGCCGACGCGGACGGCGGCGTCATCGTCGACGTCGACGGGAACTCCCTGATCGACCTCGGTGCCGGAATCGCCGTCACCAGCGTCGGTGCGTCCGATCCGGCTGTCGTGGAGGCAGTTCGGGAACAGGCCGGGCGATTCACCCACACCTGTTTCATGGTCACCCCGTACGAGGGGTACATCGAGGTCGCCGAGCGGCTCGCGGAACTGACCCCCGGTGACCATCCCAAGCGCACGGTGCTGTTCAACAGCGGCGCCGAAGCGGTCGAGAACGCGGTGAAGATCGCCCGCATCGCCACCGGGCGCGACGCCGTCGTGGTGTTCGATCACGCCTACCACGGCCGCACGAACCTGACGATGGCGATGACTGCGAAGAACATGCCGTACAAGCACGGTTTCGGTCCGTTCGCGCCCGAGGTGTACCGGGTGCCGATGTCCTATCCCTTCCGGGAAGGCCTCGGATACGACGGCACCCCGGTCACAGGTGAGCAGGCCGCGCGCCGCGCCGTCACGCTGATCGAGAAGCAGGTGGGCGCGGAGAACGTCGCGGCGATCGTGATCGAACCGATCCAGGGAGAGGGCGGATTCATCGTGCCCGCACCCGGTTTCCTTCCGGCACTGGCCGATTGGACACGCAACCACGGTGTCGTGTTCGTGGCCGACGAGGTGCAGACCGGCTTCGCCCGCACCGGTAGCTGGTTCGCCTGCGAGCACGAACAGGTGGTGCCCGACCTGATGACCCTCGCCAAGGGCATCGCGGGCGGCCTGCCGCTCGCGGCGGTCACCGGGCGCGCCGACCTGCTCGACGCCGTGCACCCCGGCGGACTCGGCGGTACCTACGGCGGCAATCCGATCGCGTGCGCGGCGGCGCTCGCGACACTGGCCCGGATGCGTGATCTCGACCTGCCTGCCCGCGCCCGGCACATCGCCGACATCGCGGTGCCGCGATTGCAGGCGCTGGCCGACGAATGCGACATCGTCGGGGAGGTGCGCGGGCGCGGGGCGATGCTCGCGATCGAGTTCGTGATGCCCGGAAGTCGCGAACCCAACCCGGTCGCGACCGCTGCGGTCGCCGCGGCCGCGCTCGCGCAGGGCGTCGTGCTGCTCACGTGCGGCACCTACAGCAACGTGATCCGACTGCTGCCGCCGCTGGTGATCCCCGACGAACTGCTCGTCGAGGCGCTCGATGTGCTCGAGGACGCAGTCCGGGCGGTGTAACCCTCTCCGACGCAGACGGGAACCGTCCCCCGGTCGAGCCGAGTGTCGGTTCCCGTCAATCGGATTCGGTAGTGTCCCGGAGGTCAGGAGTCGCGCTGGTGGCGCGGCTTCCACACCACGAGGGCGTTGCTGCGCGGAATCGGGACGAGGTCACGGCGCGCGCTGCGCAGCTGCTCGACCTCGGCGGTCAGTTCCGCGACGCGCTGCTGTAGAGCCTCGACCTGGTTGGTCAGTTCGATGACGCGCTTGATGCCCGCCAGGTTCACGCCCTCGTCCTGCGACAGGCGCTGGACCTCACGCAGCAGTTCGACGTCGCGCGGCGAGTACCGGCGACCGCCACCGCTGGTGCGGTGCGGCGTGACCAGGCCGAGCCGGTCGTAGTTGCGCAACGTCTGCGCGTGCATCCCGGCCAGTTCCGCCGCCACGGAAATGACGTACACGCGGGCGTCCGGGTCGCCGGAATGACCACGCGGCTGCCTCGGTTCCGACATCATGCACCTGCCCATCCCTCACGCGGATCGAAGCCGCTGTTCTTTTCGGCATGCAGATAGACACGCAGGGCGTCGATGGCCTGGTCGTCCAGATGCTGCGGGATCGCGACCTTGACGGTGACCAGCAGGTCGCCGGCGCCACCGCTGCGCTTGGGTACGCCGCGGCCGCGCACGCGCAGCACGCGTCCGTCGGCCGTGCCCGGGGGGATCTTCAGACCCACGCGACCGTCGAGGGTCGGCACCGACACGGTCGCCCCGAGAACGAGTTCGCCGTAGCTGACCGGCAATACGAGGGTCAGGTCGTCGCCGTCACGGCCGAACACCTTGTCGGGACGCACGTGCACGGTGACGAACAGGTCGCCCGACGGCGCGCCGCGCAGTCCCGCCTCGCCCTGCCCGGCGAGCCGGATCCGGGAACCGTCCTTGATGCCCGGGGGCACTCGCACGGTGATGGTGCGGGTCCGGTTCTGGATGCCCGTGCCACGGCAGTCCTTGCACGGGCTGTCGATGATCGACCCGGTGCCGCGGCAGTCGTCGCACGGCTCCGAGAAGCCGAACGCACCCTGGTTGCGCGAGACGATCCCGCTGCCGTTGCAGTACGGGCACACCCGCGGGCTCGTGCCCGGCTCGGCGCCGCTGCCGTGGCAGGTGGTGCACGGCGCGGGGCTGGTCATGCGCAACGGCACGGTGACGCCCTGCACCGCGTCGCGGAAGTCGAGAGTCGTCTCGGTTTCGACGTCGCCGCCGCGGCGGGGACGCGTGCGGGTCGTGCCGCCGGCACCGCCACGGTTGAACAGGCCACCGAACAGGTCGCCCAGTCCGCTGTCGGCCGCGCCACCGCCGAACAAGTCGCCGATGTCGAAGTTGGTGCTGGTGAAGCCGCCACCGGCACCGGGATGGAAGCCGCCGAACCCACCGCCGCCGGACGCGAACAGCCGCCGCGTCTCGTCGTACTCCTTGCGCTTGGCGGGGTCGGACAGCACGGCGTTCGCTTCGCTGACCGCCTTGAAACGTTCCTCGGCGGCAGCGTCGCCCGGGTTGGCGTCGGGATGCAGATCCCGCGCCAGCTTCCGGTACGCCTTCTTGATGTCGTCCTGCGACGCGTCGGGGGAGACGCCCAGGTCCTTGTAGAAGTCCTTCTCGATCCACTCCCGCTGGCTCACCGGGCGCCTCCTCCTCTCGCAGTACTTGTTGTTTCTTACTCGGTGCCCGACTCCTCCGGCGGCGTTTGCGCCGGAGTGTCGGTCGGCTCGCCGTCGGCCACGGTCACCATCGCGTGCCGCAGCACACGGTCGCCGAGCCGGTACCCCTTGCGGAGGACCGCCCCGAGGACGGGATTGTTCCCGTCGCCTTCCATCTGAACCGCTTCGTGCAGATCCGGCTCGAACGGATCACCCTCCGCACCGAACGACTCGAGGCCGAGGCCGGTGAGAATGCCGACGAGCTTGTCGCTCAGGGCCTTCATCGGTCCGGTCTCGAGGTCGCCGTGCGCGCGGGCCCGATCCAGGTCGTCGACCAGGTCGAGGAACTGGCCGACCACCGACGCCTTGGCGCCTTCGATCGCAGCTACCTTCTCCCGCTCGATCCGACGCCGGTAGTTGGCGTACTCGGCCGTGACGCGCTGCAGATCCGCAGTGCGCTCGGCGAGTTCGGCCGTTTCCGGCGACGGTTCGGCGGTCAGTGCGGCTTCGTCTCCTGCGGCAGGAGCCGGCGACTCGGATTCCACTTCGACGACCTGCGCTTCGGCGTCTGCTTCGCGCACCTCGAAGGTCTCCGGGTCGATCCGTCGCTTGTCGGTGACGGTCACCGGTTCCTGCTCGCGCTTGTCGGCACTCACTTCTTGTCCGTATCGCTCGGTTCGTCGACGACCTCGGCGTCGACGACGTCGTCGGCACCGGCGGCCGCACCGTCACCGGCAGCGGCACCATCGGCACCCTGGGCCTCGTAGATCGCCTGGCCGAGGGCCTGCGACTCGGTCGCAAGCTTCTCGACTGCGGCCTTGACCGCGGCGATGTCGGAACCGGCGAGAGCGTCGTTGGCTTCCTTGATGGCAGCCTCGACCTTCGTCTTGACGTCGGCCGGCACCTTGTCCTCGTTGTCCTTGATGAACTTCTCGGTCTGGTGCACGAGCGACTCGGCCTGGTTGCGGACCTCGGCCTCCTCGCGACGCTTCCGGTCCTCCTCCGCGTGCGCCTCGGCGTCCTTGATCATGCGGTCGATCTCTTCCTTGGAGAGGCCGGAGCCTTCCTGGATCTTGATCGTGTTCTCCTTGCCGGTGCCCTTGTCGCGGGCGGTGACGTGCACGATGCCGTTGGCGTCGATGTCGAAGGTCACCTCGATCTGCGGGACACCGCGCGGAGCCGGGGCGATGCCGCCGAGCTCGAAGGAGCCGAGCAGCTTGTTGTGCGCGGCGATCTCGCGCTCGCCCTGGAAGACCTGGATCTGCACGGACGGCTGGTTGTCGTCGGCCGTGGTGAAGGTCTCGGACCTCTTGGTCGGGATGGTGGTGTTGCGCTCGATGAGCTTGGTCATCACGCCACCCTTGGTCTCGATGCCGAGGGACAGCGGGGTGACGTCGAGGAGCAGCACGTCCTTGACCTCGCCCTTGAGGACACCGGCCTGCAGGGCGGCGCCGACGGCGACGACCTCGTCCGGGTTCACGCCCTTGTTGGGCTCGCGGCCACCGGTCAGCTCGCGGACCAGGTCGGTGACGGCGGGCATACGGGTCGAGCCGCCGACGAGGACGACATGGTCGATGTCGCTGACCGAGATGCCTGCGTCCTTGATGACCTGCTGGAACGGAGCGCGGGTGCGTTCGAGGAGATCGCTGGTGATCTTCTGGAACTCGGCGCGGGTGAGCTGCTCGTCGAGGAACAGCGGGTTCTTGTCCGCGTCGACCGTGATGTAGGGCAGGTTGATGGAGGTGCTCTGCGAGCTGGACAGCTCGATCTTCGCCTTCTCCGCAGCCTCACGCAGACGCTGCAGGGCCATCTTGTCCTTGGTCAGGTCGATGCCGTTCTGCGCCTTGAACTTGTCGACGAGCCAATTGACGATGCGCTCGTCCCAGTCGTCGCCACCGAGGTGGTTGTCGCCGGAGGTCGCGCGGACCTCGACGACGCCGTCGCCGATCTCCAGGAGGGACACGTCGAACGTGCCGCCACCGAGGTCGAAGACGAGGATGGTCTGTTCCTTCTCGCCCTTGTCGAGGCCGTATGCGAGGGCCGCGGCGGTGGGCTCGTTGACGATGCGCAGGACGTTGAGACCGGCGATGGTGCCGGCTTCCTTGGTGGCCTGACGCTGTGCGTCGTTGAAGTACGCGGGGACGGTGATGACGGCGTCGGTGATGTCCTCACCGAGGTACGCCTCGGCGTCGCGCTTCAGCTTCATCAGGATGCGCGCGCTGATCTCCTGCGGCGTGTACTTCTTGTCGTCGATGGTGACGGTCCAGTCGGTGCCGATGTGGCGCTTGACGGAACGGATGGTGCGGTCGACGTTGGTGACCGCCTGGTTCTTGGCGGGCTGACCCACCAGAACTTCGCCGTTCTTCGCAAACGCGACGACCGACGGAGTGGTACGGGAGCCCTCGGAGTTCGCGACCACCACGGGCTCGCCGCCTTCCAGAACGGAAACGACCGAGTTGGTGGTTCCGAGGTCGATGCCGACCGCACGAGCCATAATTCTCCTCCAATGTCTCGCCGCGACACCTCGTTGCATCGCGGACCTTCATGCCCTAACCCTGAGCCTGTTCGACTCAAGTGAGCGAAGCCGACTCAAGCTTGCACCCGCACCGAGACTGGAGTCAAGCCCAAGTTGAGTCTGGCACGCTCAGGTTTGTCGATGGGTTTAACCGCAACCGTCACGTATTTGTTCCAGTGCGTGACGCGGATCACCCCTAGCCCCCGCCAGCCGCGCAACCGCCAGACAGCAGCGCGCGGCATGCATCGCGCCGCTGTCTCCCCCGTCGGCGGCTGCGGCGACGGGGTTATCCACAGGCGCCTATTCGATCCACAGATTTGGGCAATTCGCCATCGGAGCGTCCCGAATCACCGAGATCACGGCCACGCTGACCGGCATGACCGATCCGACACCGATCTACCGATCCGATCTTCTCGCCTCCGGCATCACCCCCGACGAACTGCGGCAGGCATTGCGCAGTGGCGCTCTCACTCCGGTCGCGCCCGGTGCGTACCTTCGCCGCTCCGAGGCCGACGCACTCGACGACGACGCCAAGCACCGTGTCCGAGCGCGATGCGTGCAGCACACGCTCGGCTGGGACGCGGTGCTCAGCCACGTCACCGCCGCACTGTTCCACGGAGCCGACCTGTGGAACCCCGACCTGTCCCGCATACACATCACCCGCGACCGGAGGTCTGGTGGACGACGGACGGACAACCTCCACGTCCATCCGGCGCCGATCGCGCGCGAGGAGATATTCGTCGTCGGCGCGGCCGCGGTCACCTCACCCGCGCGCACGATCGTCGACCTCGCCCGGTCTCTGACCGTCGACGAGGCGGTGATCGCCGGGGATTCGTTGCTGCGACGGTATCCGTCCGCTCTCGTGGGAATTCCGGCCGCGCTCGACGGTGCTGCCCTGCGCGCCGGGGTCGCGTCGGCGCGACGCGTCGTCGACTTTCTCGACGGACGCAGCGAAAGCGCCGGCGAATCCCTCGGCCGCCTCCGGCTCCGTTCGGCCGGAATCCCCGAACCGAGCCTGCAACGCGAGTTGTTCACACCCGACGGCACCTTCGTCGCCCGCGTCGACTTCTTCTGGGAAGAACTCGGCATCGTCGGCGAATTCGACGGTATGGGTAAGTACGGCGCCGGGGATCCTGCGTCGACGGCAGAGTCCGTCCGCCAGGAAAAGCTGCGCGAGGACGCAATTCGCGGCCTGGGATTCGAGGTCGTGCGGTGGACGTGGGCGGAGCTGTTCCGCTTCGACGTCGTCGCGGATCGCTTCGCGCGAGCCGTCGAGCGCTCCCGCCACCCGCACCCGCCGACGGCGAAGACACCGGCGCGATGCATGCCGCGCGCCGCAGTCCGCCCGGCGCGCGGCTGAAACCCGTGCCCAGTGCGCAGCTGAAACCGGAACCTGGCGCGCGGGTGCATCAGACGCCGGCGAGCACACCTTCCGCACTGCGCACCGCGACCGATGCGGCCCGTGCGGTGAACGGGTCCAGCAGCGGGTGCTCGGCCCGCGCGCGCCACGCACGAACCGCCGCGACGCCCGCGGCACGGACCTGGGGGGCGGGGGCGTCGTCGGGCAATCCCAGTCGTTGCCGCGGCTCGATCCCGAAACCCCCGACGAGGCGCTGCAGCTCGAACAGCTCCTCGTCGTCGAGCGCGACGGGACGCGAGCGCAACCGGCCGAGCAGGCGCAGTTCCACGAACCCGTGTCCATCGGCGAGTTCACGTTGCACCGACGCGAGCAGGTGCCGGTCGCCGCACGCACGCAGCACCCGCCCGAGCGACAGCAGCGCCGAATGGGTCTTGAGCTGATCGGCGCGCTGCCCGAACTGGACGTCGATCACCTGCCGCAGCTCGTCGAGCCCGCTGCGCGCGAGCAGTTCCGCGGCGAGCGTCGGGGAGTCACGGACCCCCAGCTGCACGAGCGCGACGGCCATCCGGATGCCGAAGAGCCCGAACCGGTCCGCGAGCTGCGCGCGCAACTCGGGGTCGACGGGCAGTGGCATGTCCGGACGCGAGAAGCGGTCGACGGACAGCATCGCCGCCTGCAGATCGGCGGCCGAGACGCCGGCGAGCGCCTCGAATGCGGCGAATTCGCGTTGGCGCAGGGTTCGCGCACCGAGCGCGAGCAGGCCCGCGACCGGAACGACCGCCTGACACAGCCCGGTGCGTTCGAGTTCCCCGGCGAAGCGGGACGCGACGTCCTTCGCCGACATCATCGCGTCGGCGCGGCCGGCACCGATCTCGTCGGCCCGGGAGACGACACCGATCACCCCGAGCGGCCCGGACTCCCCACCGACGTGGCGGCCGATGCGGTCGAGGAACTGCACGTCGGCGGCACCGAGGGTGCGCATCAGGTAGACGACGGCGTCGGCGCCGGAGGCCGCGTCGTCCGGGGTGAGCAGGTCCAGCGTGCGGGCCGAGACGTCCTGCGAGAGCGACGAGGTGCCGGGTGTGTCGATGATGGTGGTCTGCTGCAGTGCCCTCGCGGGCCACTCGACGTCGATTCCGTCGATGCGGTCGGCGGTCAGATCCCCCAGGTCGAACGTGAGCCGGCCGTCCCGGCGCTGGAGCGGCACCGGCCGCGACCGGTCTCCGTCGTAGCGGGCGGTCACCGAGGGCGTGGCCCCGTTGCGGTACCAGGTGACCACGCGGGTGCACTCGGTCGCGTCGGTGGGGGCGATGTCCTGGCCGACCAGGGCGTTGAGGAGGGTGGACTTTCCCGCCTTGAGGGAGCCTGCCAGTGCCACCCGCAGCGGTTGCGCCAGCCGCGCTTCGCATTCTGCCAGTTGCGATGCGACCCGCGGGTCCCGGCCGTAGACCGCCCGTGCCTCGGCGATCAAATACGCGGCTGCGCCCGGTACTGCACTCATGCTTGCGCTCCCGCCAGTTCGCGTGCCCGATCCCTCAGGGCGACAAGTGTCTTCAGGGTTTCCTCGAGTTCGGTGATGCGCCCTTGCCGCTGTTGTTGTTCCACCGTCGCGGCCTCCTGCGCCGCGCGCAGCGACTCCGACACCGATCGCAGTGTCTGGTCAGCGAGTTCGGTGAAGTGGTCGCGCAGTTGCCGCTGGATCGACCGCAACCGATCCTTCGATTCCTTGCCGACCTGGAAGCCGACGTCGTCGGTGAATCGCCGGATCGCGGTCTTCGCGTCGAGACGTCGTTTCGCGATGCGGGCCTGCTTGTCGTCGCGATATGCCTTGGTGCCGAGCACGACTCCGGCGCCGATCGACACCGGATTGATCAGTGCCATACCCATGAACGTGGTGACGAGGCCGAACATGAGGACGCCACCGTAGGAGCCCTTCATTCCGACCAGCATCTTCTGGCCCGGTCCGATCCGGCCGGGGTCGAGATCCTCGAGGGGATCGACCGGTTCGAACAGCGAATCCAGGTCGGCGAGATGCAGGTTCGGCAACCGCGTCGCCCCGTCGGCGGCGAACAGGTCGGCGACCGTCGCGGCGAGGGCGGTCGACCGTTCGTGCGCCCACACGAAGTTGTCCCCGACGGATTCCGCGACCTGTTCGGCGAGCCATTGCCCGAGCCGCGGCCACTCCTTTCCGGGGTCGCATTCGTCGACCGCGGCCTCGGCGAGGCGGGTGACGTGCCGCAACCGGTCCCGCAGATCGTGTTCGATGTCGGCGGCCAGATCGGTGATGCCGTCGGCGAGGGTCTGCTGCCAACGGGCCGCGCGGGCGCGCAGGGCCTCGGCCGCCGTTTTCGCGCGGACGAGGTCCTCGACGGCGGCGGCCCCGGCGTCCGGGTCGCGCAGCGCCGCGAGTTCCCCGGCTACCCCCAGTGCGACGTGGTCGACGACGCCCGCGACGTCCTGCGCGACCGCGCGCCGGTCGGCATCGGCACCGCGGGCGAGGACCCGGTCGCGCAGGTGGTCGTAGACGGCCGCGAACCCCGACTCCCTGTGCAGCGATTCGTCGTCGAGGCGTAGCGCGTGCTCGCGCAGCAGCGACGACACCGGCAGCAGTGGGACGTCGAGGTCGGCGCGCTGCAGGTGGGTGCGGTCGGCGTCGACGATCGCCCGCCAGTGCGGATACAGGTCGGTCTTGGTGACGAGCACCGCGACCGCCGGGCACAGCGTCCGGACCTGCCGCAGGAAGCTCACTTCCGGCGCGGTGAACTCCTGGCTCGCGTCCGAGACCACGAACACCGCGTCGGCGGACGAGAGCAGCGTGAGGGTCGCCGACGTGTGCGGGTTGGTGTGCCCGCCGACACCCGGGGTGTCGACGAAGACGAGTCCGTCGGCGAGCAGCGGGCTCGGCACGTTCACCTCGAGCCGCCGGATCTCGTGTCCGTCCGCGTGGGCGCTGCGCAGTTCGGTGAGCGGGATCGGAACCCGCTCCGGGTCCGCGCCCGGTTCGGCGACCACCAGTGCGGCCGATGCCTCGGCCGCGTGCTGGACGAGGGTCGGGACCGCGGTCGTCTCGTCGTCACCCACCGCGCACACGTCGAGCCCGAGCAGCGCGTTCACGAAGCGGCTCTTGCCCTGGCCGAGCGACCCCACCACGACGACCCGCAGCCGCGGATCGACCACCCGCGTGCGGGTCGCGGCGAGCCTGGCGGCGAGGTCGGCGCGGCCCGCGGCGCAGGTGTGTTCGGTTGCCTCGTCGACGAGTTCGGCGAGTGTGGCGCGACGGCTCGCGGGGTCGACCGGTGTGTTCTGCATGATGCTGCGTCGGCTCGCCTTCTGTTGTCGATCGAGGGTGATTATGACGGCCCGGCTCAGTTCAGGAGGTCGTCGATGTCGACGGAATCCGGGCCGACCTGGCTCGATCCGCCGACGATCAGGCCGTTGCCGCCGAGCGAGGAGTCGAATAGACCGCCGGTGCCTGCGGCGTTGCCGAACACGTCGCCCGGGTCGAGCGACGACCACACGTCCGCCGCGCCCTGGACCCCGCCGGACAGCGAAGTCCCGAGGTCCGCGGCACCCTGCAGTCCCGCTCCCAGGCCGGCGCCGAGATCGACGCCGAGGTCCGCTGCTCCCCCGACGGCACCCGAAACTCCGGCACCGAGGTCCGCGGCACCCGTCACTGCGCCGTCGACGGCTCCGGACACTCCACCGGCCAGACCGGCCGCGGCGTCGGCCGCCCCGGACACGGCACCGTCGACCGCACCGGACACCGCCCCGGTGAGCTGACCACCGGCCTCTGCCGCGGTGTCGACCGCAACCAGGCTGTCGGCGACGAGCCCGCCCGTTACATCCGCACCGGCCGCCAGGCCGCCGCCGAGGGTGGTGGAGAGCTGCGCGCCGAGATCGGCGGCCACGTCGGCACCGACCGACACACCGGTCGCCAGGTCACCGCCCAGCCCGGCCCCGGCCTCGCCACCGACCTGCAGCACCGAGTCGACCGCAGCCGACAGGTCGGCAGCTGCACCCACACCGGCGGACACATCCACACCGCCGGACAGATCGGCGCCGAGGTCGAGGGCGGAGCCGACGGCACCGCCGAGCGAGCCACCCAGTTCCGCTCCGGCCCCGAGCGCGCCTGCCAGTGCGGTACCGACCGCGACGCCGAGGTCCGCGCCGCCGCCCACCGCGGCGTCGACCGCGGTGGAGAAGTCGCCGCCGGCGGACAGTGCCGTGTCGAGCAGGCCCCCGAGGGCAAGGCCCACCTGGCCGCCGAGGTCGCCACCGACCCCGAAGACCGCCTCGAGGGTGGCGCCGAGATCGGCACCGGCAGCCACGCCCCCGGCCGCACCGAGAGCGGCGTCCAGCGCGGCACCCAGGTCCGCGGCGACGCTTCCGTCGAGTCCGAGACCACCGGCGAGTGCGCCCGAGACCGCCGCACCGAGGTCGGTGGCCACTCCTCCGCCGAGGCCCAGCGTGGTGTCGAGGACGGATCCGACAGCTGCACCCAACTCGACGCCGGCCTGCCCGCCCACCTGCAGGACCGCTTCGAGAGCGGTGGCCAGCTCACTCACCGCACCGATGTCGAGACCGGTGTCGAGGTGCAGATCGCCGTCCGCCTCGGATTCGGCCTCCGCCCCGAGACCGAGGCCGAGACCACCACCCAGGCCGCCACCGAGACCGGCACCCAGACCGAGCCCGGCACCGGCAGCGGCGCCCAGCCCGGCGCCACCCACGAGACCGGCGGCGGCAGTGCCGGCGATCGTGCCGGCCCCGCTCAGAGCGGCGGTCAGGTCGGCGGCCGATCCCGCGAAGAGACCGGTGTCGGCGACCAGCGGCGCGACCGCGACGATGTCGGCGTGGCACACGTCGGTCAGCCCGGCCTCGGCGAGCACCAGGTCGGGGTTCTCGCAGTAACGGGCCAGGGCGTCCTCGTCGCGGAACAGGGCGAGGATGAAGTCGAGCACAGCGTTGGACATCGCGATCTCCTTGAGCGTTCGGGGCTGATTTCGAACGTAGGAACCCCCGGCCCCCGCACCCAAGGGGGTCGGCACCCCCACCTGCCTGCGTCGGTACATTAGGGGCTCGAGCGGCAATAGGGGCCGGGCCCCACCATTCGGACGCCCCGCTAACGAAAGGCAGCCGCGAAACGACATATCCGGTCGACCCGGCGGAGCCGTCCCGCCACGAATTTCGTCAGGAGCGACCGATGACAGCAGGACTGGGCGTCACGATCGGATGGGCGAACGCGGTGGCTGCCGCCATCGTGCCCGAACGACCGGACGATCCGACGGTCCTGCGCCGCCCCACCGTCGTGCGCCTGCACGACGACGGCACCGCCGAACTGGGCCACGAGACGGGCACGCGGGTCTTCACCGACTTCGTGCACAGAGTCGGAGACCCCGTCGGCATCCTGTCCGAGGACGGCACCTCGGTCACCGGCGAGGACCTCACCGCGACCGCGGTGTCCTGCCTGCTCCACGCGTCTCCGCCGCACGGGGCTGCGACGGTGACCTACCCGGCCACGTGGCCCGAGCACACCGTCGACGCGCTGCGCGGGGCACTCGACCGCGCGGGTCTGCACTGGGCGACGCTGATGCCCGAACCGGTGGCTGCGGTGCACTGGCTCCGGTCGGCGCACGGTCCGCTCGGCGACGAGGTCGTCGTGGTCTACGACCTGGGTGCGCACACCCTCGACGTCGCGGTGCTCCGCACCGGCGCCGAACCCGAGGTGCTGGGCCGCCCGCTGTCGACCGACGAGGTGAGCGGCGACGTGCTCGATCACCTCGTGACCACCCATGTGCTCGATGCCGTCGGCGACGTCGACCTCGACCCGTTCGAGCCGGCCACCGTGGAGGCGCTCACCGAGCTGCGGGCCCGGTGCCGCGCGGCGAAGGAGGAGTTGTCGGCGGATACCGACGCCGTCGTCGCGGTCGATCTGCCGGGTGTCCGACGCGATGTGCGGCTGGTACGTGACGAGGTCGAGGAACTCGCGCGGGGTCCGGTGCGAGATTCGCTGCCGCTGATCTCCGAGGCGCTGCGCGGCGCCGACATCGACCCGTCCGATGTGAGCCGCGTTCTGCTCGTCGGTGGCGGATCCTCCATACCCCTTGTCGCCGAATCGATTTCGTTCGAACTCGGCCTGCCGGTCACGGTCGCACCCCAGCCCGCCGACACCGCGGCGACCGGTGCGGCGCTCGACGCGGCGCACAGGCTCGCGGACCCGGCTGCCGCCACACCGGAGCCGATCCGCCCGGCCGACGACGCGTCCACGACAGAACTGTCCGTGGTGGTCCCGCCCGCCGCGTTCACCCGCCCGGCGGTCACGCCACGGGAGCCCGTCCAACCGCTGCGATCCAAGGCACGCAGGTTCGCGCTGATCGGCGCGGCCGCCGCCGCGATCGTGGTCATCACCGGCGGCGGACTCGCGGTCGGCACGCTGACGGCAAGCACCGGCGAGGCCGGCGCCGAGTCCGCGCCGACCGAGGTCGCGACCGGCGCGCCCACCACGCCGGACCAGCCGACCACCACGCCGGTTAGTGCACCCGCGGAAAGAACCCACCCCGCCGCGACCGCCGCGACCCCGGCAACGCCCGGCTCGACCGTGCAGGTCCAGCCCGCAACCGCGGCCCCCGGCGGTCCGCAGGCTCCGGGCTCGCCCGCGCCCGCGGCCCCCGGCGAACCGGCACCCGAGCAACCCGCCACGCAGCAACCCGCCACACAGCAACCCGCGCAACAGCCGCCCGCCCCGGCACCCACGACGACACAGCCCCCGGCGCAACCCCCGGCCGCACCCTCGCAGCCGAGCGGTGCCGGTGTCGGCCAGGCCGCCGAAGGCATCGGCAACGGCGTCGGCGGGGCCGTCGAGGGCGTCGGCAACGGTCTCGGCGGAGTGGTCGAGGGCGTCGGCAACGGTCTCGGCGGGGTCGTCGAAGGCACCGGGAACGCGGTCGGCGGCCTGCTCGGCGGCGGAAACTGACAGCGCGGATGAGTTCGCCGACACTCCCCCGCGCTGTGGTGCACGCGCTGACCGCCGATCCGCCGCGACTACTGGTCGTCGGCGGCGCCCACACCGGGAAAACGAAGCTGCTCAACGAGATCCGGCAAACGCTTCCGCACATCGTGGTCGTCGACGACGCGCATCGCCTGCCCGCAGACGAGATCCGGAACCTGGCCGATCGGATGATCCACGGGGATCACGGCATCGTCGTCGCCACGGAGCCGCGGCCCCACCGCGCGGAGATGCTGCAGCTGATGAGCACGGGTGCCGCGCACGCGTGCACCGTTGCGCTGCGGCCGCTCACCATTGAGGAAGCATTGCACCGGGCAACGGCCTTCGGGATCTCCGATCCGACGCTCGTACGCGCGGTCCTGTCCTTCACCGGCGGCGCGCGCGACCTCGCGGACGCGGCGTTCGCCGCAGTGCGGGAGGGCGCGGATCCGCGATCCGCTGCCGTGGACCGGGTGCGCACCCGGCTCGCCGGCAATCCCGGTCTCGCCGGAGCGCTGGCGCTGGTCGAGTTGGGCGGAGCCCCCGATCCTGCCGAACTCACCGCCGCGCTCGGCATAGATGCCGATCTCGCCCACGACCTGGCCGACGCCGCACACGCGAGCGGCCTCCTCACGACCGGTGGCGACGAACTGGTCCCGGCCGCCTCAGGTGTTCCCGCCGCGTCGCTGGGCCCGCACGGATTCCGGACCGTCGCCCAGGGACTGCTGTCGTGCCGCGTCGACCGCGACCTGCTGACCGTCCCGGTCGCGTCGCGTCTCGCAGCAGCCGGGCTCACCGACCCTCGGCTCGCCGATTACCTTGCAGCCCAAGCCGATTCGTCGGATCCGGCGGAGGCATCCACCCTGTACGCCGCGGCGGTGCGCGCCGGTGCCGACGCGGCGGACCTGGCACTGCGGCGCGCCGAAGTCGCCGCTGCGACCGGCGACCGGTCGACCGCCGCCGCCCTGACCGACGAGATTCTGGAACGCGCCGGCTCACTCGCCCCGGTAGATCTGGCCACTGCCGTCCGGATCGCCGCGACCGTCGCGGCCGGTGACGGCATGCTCGGCCGCAGCGCGGACCTGTACGAGTGGCTCGGCCCGGACCGGGCCGGGGCCGATGCGCCGATCGGGGCGGCGGTGCTGCTCGCCGCCGGCCGTCCCGAGGCCGCGATGCGCATGCTCGAGACCTCTGCCGCCGTCGCGCCCACGTCCTCGGCGGCCGCCGCGCGACTGCTCGCCGAGGGCCTGCGCGAATCGATCGGCGGTGACGGACGGGTCGCGATGAACGCACTCACCCGCGCGCTGTCGATGCGCGGGACGGCCCGCATCGCCGTGCAACCGGACACCGTGGAGGCGATCACGGCGCTGCTGTGCCTGCACTCCGGCGAGCTGACGCACGCGACGAACGTGCTGGCCCGGCACACCACGCTCACGGTCCGCCACGAACTGCTGGCGGCGTGGGCTGCGCTGCTCGGCGGCGACCTGTCCGCAGCGGCCACCGCGGCCGACGACCTGTCCGGCCGCGCGGTGCTCCAGCGCGACCGGCTGTTCCTGCACGGCCTGCGGGTCGGTGCCGCCCGGCGCAGCGGCGACTCCGGGCGCCTGCACGCCGAATGGAAGGCCGCGCAGGGCGTCGTCGCGGAGTACTCCGTCGACCTGCTGAGCCTGCTTCCCCTCGGCGAACTGTGGCTGGCCGCCGTCCGGGTCGGTGACGCACCGCGCATCTCACACCTGGTCGCGCAGGCCCGGGATCTGCTCACCGCGCTCGGCGAGCCCCCGCTGTGGGGTGCGGCGCTGCACTGGTACGGGGTGCAGGCGGCGATCGCGGCGGAGCGGCCGGACGAACTGCTGCCGCACGCCCGCGCCCTGGCGGTCGCCGCCGAGTCCACCGCGTACGCCGCCGCGCTGGCGCGGGCCGGGCAGGCATGGCTGCGGCTTCTGCAGAACGACGTCGACCCCGCCCGGGTGCGGACCGCCGCCGAATCGCTCGCGGCGATCGGACTGCCCTGGGACGGCGCACGGCTGGCCGGCGAGGCCGCGCTGCGGGCCGGCGACACCGCCGCGGCGACCGGATTGCTGCAGGTGGCGCGCGCGTTACGGCATCCGGCGACGACGACCGCCGATCCCGCCGCGACGTCCGCCGACACGGTGTCGCCGACGACCGGACCGTTGTCCGACCGCGAAGCACAGGTCGCCGACCTCGTGGTTTCCGGCCTGACCTATCGCGAGGTCGGTGCACGGCTGTACATTTCCGACAAGACCGTCGAACATCATGTGGCCAGGATCCGGCGCCGACTCGGTGCCGGTTCCCGCTCGGAGCTGATCTCCATGCTCCGGGCGATGGGGCACGGGGGCGACGGTCGCATTAGTACGAGTAGTAGCAGTGAGAAGAAGGGGGGAACTTCGGCATGTCCGTAGGCGTCGGCCTGCGCGTGGGCACCACCGTTTCATCGGTTGCCGTGACCTCCGCCGTCCCCGGTCAGCCGGGTCCCGCACCGATCGAACGTCGCAGTGCAGTGCACCTGCACCAGGACGGTACCGCGACCCTCGGCGAGATCGACCCGGTTCTCGATCAAGGGGCCAGTTCCTTCACCCACTTCCTGGAACACGTCGGCAACCAGGCCGGCATCCGCGCCGCGGACGGATCACTGTCCCGCGCCGAGGACCTGGTGGCGACCGCGATGGAATGCCTGCTGGCCGACGCCGCGCCGCTGATCGGCGACCGCGAGTACACCGTCGTCGCGACCCATCCGACGGACTGGGCGCCCTCGACCGTCGCGGTGCTGCGCAACGCTCTCGACTACGTCGGCCTGCGGCACGTGTCGCTCGTGTCCGACGCCGAGGCCGCCGCGGCCTGGTTCGAATCCCAGGTGTCGCGTCAGACCGGCCGTCTCGTCGCGGTCTATCACATCGACGACCTCGGTTCGACGGTCACGCTGGTCCGTGCCGGTATCGCCGCGGGCAAGCCCGTCCGGTTCGGGATCGCCGACGCACCGCCCGTCACGAAGCAGCTGTCGACGGCACTGGCCGGCTTCGGATGGCAGATGGCGAACCTCGATGCCGTCGTCGTCACCACCGACGAGAACGTTGACACCGCAGCAGCACAGCTCGTCGCGCAGTCCGTCAAGGCCGGGCTGGGAACGAGGTGCGCGCTCGCGCCGGATCCGCACCAGACGATGGTGCGCGGCGCTGCGCTCGCGGCCGCGGCCGGTTCCGTCGAATACCTCGGCTCGACGCAGATCATCCCGACGACCCGCACGAGTCTGCCGCGCAAGCAGACTCCGCAGGGCAACGGGTCCGCTCCGCGGCTCGTCGATCCCGACGCCACCACGGTGATCCCGAAGGTCGCGCCCCGCGAGCCGCACAGCGCGATGCCGACCGCGCAGCCTCCGAAGACCGATCGGGCCACCGCGTCGACGGCCCGTGCGGGCGACGTGGCGACGATCGCGCCGGACGAGGACTCGACCACGCGGCGTCCCTCGCCGATCCTGCTGGCCATCTGCGCCGCGGCGGTCGTGCTGCTGGCCGTGGTGGGTGTGCTCGTGCTGACGCAGCGTGACTCGGCCGCCGAGACCAATACGTCGGTGGCCGACCAGCGTGTCACCGCCACCATTCCGGAACTGCAGTCGCCGCGTCCCACGCCGGCGAAGACCAGCACCACGACGACCACCACGAGTGCGCCGCCGACGACGACCTCCGAAGCGGAGAGCACGACCACCGAGCCGGCCGCACCCGTGGTGGCCCCGGTCGACGACTCGACGGCCACGGCGGAACCGGCGGAGACCACGACCTCGCGTCAGTCGGAAGCGGTCACCACCACCACGGTGCCGGAGACCACGACCACCAGACCGGCCCCGGGTTGGCAGACCACCGAGGAGAAGCCCACGCGGAGCCGGGACCGGGACACCCCGACCCCGACCACCACGAGGCAGACCCCGACACCGACCACTACACAGAGCGAGCCAGGGGGATCGCCGGGTTCGGGTCCGGGTTCTCCCTCAACTCCCCCCGGGAACGATTCCTAGCCGAACCGCTCCCGTAGGCTGTTTCCGATCGTCGTAACCGCACATCGATCACAACGAAGGGCTTTCATGCGTCTCTCGCCGGCGTCGCGCGCCGCTGCACGTACCACTGCTCGCCGGCTGGCTGTCGCTGCCGCGTCGGCGCTGCTGCTGGTCGGTCCGTTCACTGCGACCGCTCAGGCGGACCCCGCGGACGAGCTTCCGGCCGAGTTGATCGAGGCGGTCCAGCGCGATCTGCAGATGTCTCCCGAGGAGTACCTCGAGCGGTCGGCCCGGGCGCAGGAACTCGGCGAGTACGCCCGTGGTTTCCGGTCCGAGCGTCCCGCGGACTTCGCGGGCGCGTGGATCAACCGCGACGGCGAGCCGGTCGTGGCGGTCACGAACTCCGATGCGGCCCGCAAGGCCGAGAGCGACGGCTACACCGCGACGGTCGCGCCGGTGTCCGCCGACGGTCTCGAGTCGGCGCTCGCCGAACTGAACCGCTGGGTCGCGGCCCTGCCGCGCGACGTGGCCGGTGTCGTGCAGTCCACCTCGATCGACGTGCTCAACAACCAGCTCGTCGTCGACGTCGTGAACACCCCCATCGGCCGTGCACTGAATCTCCCGTCGCTCATCGCGAACGTGCAGGTGCAGCTGACGCCGGGCCTGCCGCCGAACGATCCGGCGCCGCTCGGTGGCGACACATACATCACCGCGGACGGCGACGTGCGTTCCACGCCGCTCGATCGCATCGGCATCTGCTCGTTCGGGTTCAACGCGGTCGACTCCAACGGTGACGCGGTGAACGTCACCGCCGGCCACTGCGACGCGGTCGCCCGCCCGCAGGGTGGTTCCACGGTGTACCTGCCGAACCGCGAGAACATCGACGAGAGCACCCGCATCGGGGCGTTCACCCGTTCGTCGGTCGGCACCGACAGCCCCCTCGACTACGGGATCATCGGCTTCAACGAGGCCGGTGTCGACGCCGGGCTGAACCGGCCGGTGGTGCGCGGCGGCAACGGTTCGACGCTGACGGTCACCGGCACGGCGGTTCCGGTCGTCGGCGCCCCGGTGTGCAAGTCCGGGCAGTCGTCGTACTTCACGTGCGGAATTGTCTCCGCCGACCGCATCGAGACCCAGCTGGTCTACCCCGACGGCGACAGCACCACGATCCGCGGCTTCGCGACCACGGTGTGCACCCTCTCCGGTGACAGCGGCGGCGCGATCGTCACCGGCACCCTCGCGCTCGGCGTCATCAGCGGTTCGAACAGCGCCGGCGCCCCCGACTGTGTGGAGGCGAACCTGGTGCTCGCCCCGAACGGCGGCACGTCCAGCCTGGGCATTCCGATTCGCGACATCGAGAACGCGACGGGCACGCGGGTTCGAACCGCGGGCGAACCTGCCTGACCCGCTGCCCTCCACCCCGCTTCACCCCATATGATCTGACGCATCGACCGCCGCCCCGCGTTCGGGACGGCGGCTTTGCATAGAGCCAGACCAGACCGTGTAGACAGCAAGATCCCTGTAGTCGCCGAACCTGCACACGAGCAGGACCTATGAGGAAGGCATTCATGCGACGCTCCTTCGCACGTCGGGCAGCGGTGATCGGTTCGGCAGCACTGTTGCTGCTCGGCCCCACCATCGCCTCGGCGCAGGCCGAACCGGCCGACAAGCCCGCCGACCTGCCCATCGAGCTGGTCGACGCGCTTGCGCGCGACCTCGGCATCAGCCCCGAGCGGTTCATCGCCGATGCCGACCGCAGTCAGGAGCTCGCGCAGTTCGCGGCGACCGCCCGTGAGAAGTTCGCGGACGTGTTCGCCGGTGTCTGGCTCGACGAGCAGGGCACCCCGACGGTCGGTCTGGCCGACGGCGACGAGCACGACGCCGCGCGCGACGCCGCCGAGGACGAGGGATTCACCGTTCAGCCGGTCGAGCGCAGCGAAAACGAGCTGGAAAGCCTGTCGAAGCAACTGAACGACTGGCTCGACACCCAGCCGCCCGCGGTCGCCGATCTGGTGCGCGGCATCGCCATCGACCTCGTGCACAACGACGTCGTGGTGCGCGCCTCCGATGTCGCCGGCCTGCAGCTCCCCGACGCCCTTCAGGGCGCGCGTGTGCTGCTCGCCCCGGCCACCCTGGAACCGGAACTGCTGAAGCTCGAGCCGATCGCCGGGCTGGCCTCGGCCGATGCGCTGTTCGGCGGCGACGCCTACGCCGCGTTCGGCGCCGGCACCGGCCTGCGCTGCTCGCTCGGATTCAACGGTGTCGACGGCTCCGGCAGCCCGGTGAACATCACCGCAGGTCACTGCGACCCGAACCGCGCCCAGGCGGGCGGGCAGTACGCGTCCGAGGTCTTCCAGGCCATCGGTGACGGACTCGGCCAGAAGATCGGCACGTTCGAGAAGACCAGCCTCGACCACCGCGACTACGCACTGATCCGCCCGACCGCCGAGGCTCGCGGCCGGTTCGAGAACAACGGCGTGCGCGTTCCGCTCGCGGCACCGCTCGCCGTCACCGGCACCGCCGAGCCCGTCGTCGGCGCACCGGTGTGCAAGTCCGGTGTCCGCACCGGATACAGCTGCGGTGTCGTGACGGCCGCCAACCAGACCGTCGAGATCGGCCACCGGGTGCTCGACGGCGGCTTCTCCACCAACCTGTGCGCCCTGCAGGGCGACAGCGGCGGCACCCTGGTGACCGGCACCCTCGCCCTGGGCATCTCCAGCGCGTCGAACGTCGGGCAGTACCAGATGTGCGAGATCGCCGGCGTCGTCAGCGGCATCCTGGGCGAGAGCCCCGAGCTGTACGCGACCCCGATCTCCGCGATTCTCGCCGAGAACCCGGGCCTGAAGGTCCGCACCTGGTAACAGGTCCACACATCGAAAAGGCCGCCTCCCGGACGGGAGGCGGCCTTTTCGGTTCTCGGGTACCGAGCGGGAGCGCTCAGGAGCAAACCGGCGAGGTCAGCTGCGCGAGGGAGACGAAACCGCAGGCATTGTCCTTCGACAGCTTCCACACGCCGTCCTCGGCGACGAAGACGACGGTGCCCGGGTTCGGGTTGCCGCCGATGATCATGTCGATACCGGCGGTTGCGGTGCCGTCGCCGCCGTCGACCACATCGACGACGGTGATGACCGCGTCGTTCGCCTTCGCTGCGGCCGCCACCTGGTTGATGAGCTCCGGGTCCTGCTCGGCGCCCTGAACGAGCGGAATCTTCTGCTCGAGGGGCACCGTCTCGTCGAAGGCCATCGCCAGGGACGCGTTGAGCTCGGCGGCCGTCGGGACCGGCGGATACGCGGCAGCCTCGGTGGTGGCAGCGGTGGTGGTGGTGGTCGTCGAGGTGGCCGCCCCCTTGTCGTTGCTCTCGTCCGAGCCGCAGGCCGTCATGGTGAGTACGGCGGCAAGTGCCGCGGTCGCGACAGTCGTCTTCCCAAACTTCAAGTTCTTGTTCCTTTGCTTCCTTCGGTTCGAATCCGACAGCCCTGTGTGGGCGATTCCCCCTTGCGAACCGGGGATCAGGATACCGGGGTCCGCCGATCCCGACCGGGCGGGCGATACACGCCGAGCGAGACGTCGGACACCTTCGCGCCGCCGGAAATCGTTACGATCCGTACTTCCTGTCACCAACGAAACTGAGGTACCACCAGTGCTGGGCGTAATCATCGATATCGTCATCTACGCGGCCAAGATCGTCTCGTACGCCGGCTCACTCGGCTGACGGAATCCATGCGAAACGGGTTCGGCCCGGCACCGAGAGGTGCCGGGCCGAACCCGTTATTGCTGGTCTCACGCGTAAGGCGTGGTTCCCGGCGGTGCCAGCAGGGTCTGGATCAGACCGATACCTGCAATGGCCAGAGTCGGACCGCCGACCACGATCGTGCCGATGACGCCACCGATACCCGCGCCCGCGACAGTACCCACAGCGGGCATCACGAACGTACCGACGACAGCGCCGACGATGGTGCCGAGCAAGCCGCCGACGGCAGTCGCGATACCCAGCTGGGAGGAGAAGTTGTTCTGGGCCTTCATGTTCTCGTCGGGCGACGCGACGTCCTGCAGCTTGAGGCTGACCGGCGTCAGGCCGGGAGCGACCTTGTCCTCGGGCGCAACCGGGGTGGCCTTGGACGGATCGGTGACCGGGGTCAGCGTGAGGGTCTTGCCGTCCTCGCTGATCTCCCGCTCCAGCGGGAGCTGGAGGTCGCCGAGCTGGATCGCGAGCGGCAGGCTGACGACGGCGTTGCCGTCGGCATCCTGAAGCTCGACGCTCTCCCCGTCGCCGGAGACCTTGAACGCACCCGCGTCGATGACGGTCACGACCGAGGTGCCGTCGATCTTCGACTCGTAGTTGATTTCGTCCTGCGCAGCTTCGGCGGGCGCCGCGTACGAGGTACCCGCCGTGATCCCCATCGCCGCGATGGTAATGGTGGCCACCGCTGCAAGCTTCCTGAGCTTCATTTGTTCCCGTTCTGTGACATGTGGCGCACGCCCCCGACGGACGCCCCCCTGGATGGATCAGCTTTGCACCGCAAAGTTCCACTCCCCATAGCGCGAAACCCCAGCGTGCAGGCTGTTGCTGATCATATCCGAAATCACACCCGACTTCGTTACCGGGTAGTGCCACAAATGTGCGCGAAAAGCCATGTGACGGTCGCCGATTCGAGACCGGAGAGGGACTTAGGTCATCCTGAGCAGTTGGGGTGAACGGTGCGACCTCTACCTTGTGGCAGAGAACCTCGGCAGTTCCGTCACAAGTTACCGGCGAGTAACTAGAATCAGCGAAGTTACCGGCGGGTAACTTGTGACGCGCTACGATGCTGGGGCTGATACCAGGCGGCCCGGAGCCGCCCCCGACACGAAAGGCCACGTATGAATGCCCTGACGATCACGTTGGGCACGATCGGCGTGCTGCTGAGCCTCGTGTGTTGGTACTCGTTCATCGGCGGCGCACTGAAGATGGTCAACACCGTCCGGATCGGCCAACCGGCCCCGGATCGGTGGCGTCCGTTCTTCCCGCGCTTCAAGCAGATGATCGTCGAGTTCCTCGCGCACACGCGAATGAACAAGTTCCGCACGGTCGGCTGGGCCCACTGGCTGGTGATGGTGGGCTTCCTGCTCGGCGCCATCGTCTGGTTCGAGGCATACGGACAGACCTTCAACCCCGAGTTCCACTGGCCGCTCATCGGTGGCACCGCCGTCTACCACTTCATCGACGAGATCCTCGGTCTCGGCACGGTGATCGGCATCGTCACGCTGATCATCATCCGTCAGCTGAACCACCCGCGTCAGCCTGGCCGGTTGTCGCGTTTCGGCGGCTCCGACTTCAAGGCCGCCTACTTCGTCGAGACCGTCGTCCTCATCGAGGGCCTCGGCATGATCTTCGTGAAGGCCGGCAAGATCGCCACCTACGGCCACGCGAATCCGTGGACCGACTTCTTCACGATGAACCTCGCGAAGCTGCTTCCGGCGAGCGCCGTGATGGTGTCGATCTTCGCGTTCGTCAAGCTGATGTCCGGCATGATCTGGCTGTACGTCGTGGGCCGCAACATCAACTGGGGTGTGGCCTGGCACCGGTTCGCCGCGTTCTTCAACATCTACTTCAAGCGTGAGGACGACGGCGGCGTCGCGCTCGGCGCCCTCAAGCCGATGATGTCCGGCGGCAAGCCCGTGGACATGGAAGACGCCGACCCGGACAAGGACACCTTCGGCGCCGGCCGCATCGAGGACTTCTCCTGGAAGGGCTGGCTGGACTTCTCGACCTGCACCGAGTGCGGTCGCTGCCAGTCCCAGTGCCCCGCCTGGAACACCGGTAAGCCGCTGTCTCCGAAGCTGCTGGTGATGTCGCTGCGCGACCACGGCTACGCCAAGGCCCCCTACCTGCTGGCCGGTGGCCGCAAGGACCTCGGCGGCGACGAGGTCGGCCTGGTCGACGGCGAAGGCAACGTGCTGGAGGAGAAGATCGCCGCAATCCCAGCGGCCGCCCGCGCCGAAGCCGACCGCAAGCTCGTCGGTGAAACCGCCGAACTCGTCGAAGCGGGCGAGCTCGCGCCGGTCATCGACACCGAAACGCTGTGGTCGTGCACGAACTGCGGTGCGTGCGTCGAGCAGTGCCCGGTCGATATCGAACACGTCGACCACATCATCGACATGCGCCGCTACCAGGTGCTGATCGAATCGGACTTCCCGTCCGAGCTCGCGGGTCTGTTCAAGAACCTCGAGAACAAGGGCAACCCGTGGGGCCAGAACTCCAAGGACCGCCTGAACTGGATCTCCGAGATGGACTTCGACATCCCGGTCTTCGGTCAGGACGCGGACAGCTTCGACGGCTACGAGTACCTGTTCTGGGTCGGTTGCGCCGGTGCCTACGAGGACCGCGCGAAGAAGACCACCAAGGCCGTCGCCGAACTCCTCGCCACCGCCGGCACCAAGTTCATGGTGCTCGGCGCCGAGGAGACCTGCACCGGTGACTCGGCTCGCCGCGCCGGCAACGAGTTCTTGTTCCAGCAGCTGGCGCAGCAGAACATCGCGGTCATCGACTCGGTGTTCGAGGGCACCGAGAAGTCCAAGCGCAAGATCGTCGTGACCTGTGCGCACTGCTTCAACGCGCTGAACAACGAGTACCCGGAGGTCGGCGGCCACTACGAGGTCGTTCACCACACCCAGCTGCTCAACCGCCTGGTGCGGCAGAAGAAGCTGGTGCCGGTTGCGCGTCTGGGCGAGGACGTCACCTACCACGACCCGTGCTTCCTCGGTCGCCACAACAAGGTGTACAACGCGCCGCGTGAGCTGATGGAAGCCTCCGGTGCCACGCTGCGCGAGATGCCGCGTCACGGCGAACGCTCCATGTGCTGTGGTGCCGGTGGTGCCCGCATGTGGATGGAAGAGCGCATCGGTAAGCGCATCAACATCGACCGCGTCGACGAGGCACTGACGACCGCGCCGTCGAAGATCGCGACGGGCTGCCCGTTCTGCCGAGTGATGCTCACCGACGGTGTCACCGCTCGCCAGGAACAGGGCCAGGGTGAAGGTGTCGAGGTTGTCGACGTCGCGCAGCTGATGCTGTCGTCGATCTCGCGGCTCGAGCCCAGCCAGCTCAGCGCGAACCTCGAGGTCGTGCAGGCCGAGAAGCGGGAGACCCCGGTCACCGCCGAGGTCGAGGCCGAGGAACTCGAGGCCGAACGTGTCGCCGAGGTCGAGGCAGCCGCCGTTGCGGCTGCTCCGGCAGCCACGGCAGCCCCGAAGGGTGGCGGCCTGCAGATGAAGGGCGGTCTGAAGGCTCCGGGTGGCAAGCCCGGTGGTCTGCAGATGAAGGGCGGCCTCAAGGCTCCCGGCGCGAAGGCCGAGGCCCCTGCTGCTCCGGCAGCCGAGGCACCTGCGGCTCCGGCAGCGCCTGCTGCCAAGCCGGGTGGGCTGGCGATGAAGGGTGGCCTGAAGGCTCCCGGCGCCAAGAAGGCCGCGGCTCCGGCCGCTGCCGCACCGGCGGCGGAAGTACCGGCCGCCGAGGCTCCGGCGACCCCGGCCGCACCGAAGGCCAAGCCCGGCGGACTGGCCATGAAGGGCGGCCTGAAGGCTCCCGGCGCCAAGAAGGCCGCAGCCCCGGCTGCACCGGCCGCACCGGCACCGGCTGCCGAAGCCCCCGCAGCCGAGGCTCCGGCCGCAGCCGCACCCGCCGCGACGGAACCGCCGAAGGCGAAGCCGGGCGGACTTCAGATGAAGAGCGGGTTCAAGGCTCCGGGCGCCAAGAAGGCAGCGGCACCTGCCGCTCCGGCTGCTTCGGCTGCTCCGGCACCGGCTGCCGAAGCTCCCGCCGCCGAGGCTCCCGCTGCTGAGGCCCCGGCCGCCGCGGCACCCACGGTGACAGAACCGCCGAAGGCGAAGCCGGGCGGACTTCAGATGAAGAGTGGCTTCAAGGCTCCGGGCGCCAAGAAGGCAGCGGCACCTGCCGCTGCGGCTGCTCCGGCACCTGCGGCGGAAGCGCCCCAGGCCGCCGAGCCCGAGGTCGCCGAGGCTCCCGCCGCCGAGGAGACCCCGGCTCCCGCCAAGCCGGCCGCGGACGTCCCGCCGCCGCCGAAGGCGAAGCCGGGCGGCCTGCAGATCAAGGGTGGCATCAAGCCGCCTGGCCGCAGGTAATCTCTCGACATCGAATGGCCCCCTCCGATTCAGGAGGGGGCCATTCGACATTCAGGGATCCTCAGCGTCCGGCAGCCGGAGAACCTTTCGAGCGTCGGCAGAGTGCGCCGATCGCACCGCCGATCACAGGCCGGAACTTGTGCAGACCCTCTCGGACAGCGCATCCAGCGCTCGGCGTACGACCGGTCCCACCGTCGCGAGCGCCTCGGGCGAGGTCATCTCCCAATGGGTCACGGGCAATACGTGATCGTGGACTTCGCCCGTGGTGGTGTCGGTCCAGCCTGTAACTCCCTGCCGACCGTCGGCCCCCGCGGTGAAATACAGAATGTCGCCGTCGAACACTCCGGGGCGGTGATGTTTCTGCAGCCTCAGGTTGTGTTCGGCCGAGGCAAGCAGTCGGCGCACCAACTGTTCGGCGCGTTCGACAGGACTCCCCGTCAGTTCGGCGACCGTCGTGACCAGACCCGGGATGTCCTGCGGTGCGCCGTCGGCAAAACCGAAGCCGGCGAGCACATCACTCAGGGACACCTCGGCACGTTCGGACGAACCACCACCGGCGAAACTGTCGAGCATCGCGAGCAGTTCGACCGACTCGCCCGCGGCCTGGAGTCGAACCGCCATTGCATGGGCGATCACGCCACCGAGCGACCAGCCGAGCAGACGATACGGGCCGTGCGGTTGCACCCTCCGGAGTTCGTCGACGTAACGCTCGGCCAGATCGTCGAGCGAAGCGGGCGCGAAGTCCGGTTCGGCGATGCCCGGTGACTGGAGACCGTGGATCTCCGTGTCCAGATGCTGAGCCAGACCCGAGTAGCACCAAGACAATCCGACGATGGGGTGCACACAGAACAACGGGGTCCCCGGGCCCTGGCTGCGCAGCGTTATCACCGGATCGAGGGCATTCCCGGTCCCGGCTACAGCACCCTGGTCCACCAGGCGAGCGAGCCCTTCGACCGTCGACTCCTGGAAAAGCCACTGCAGCGGTACCGGCGCATCGAACTCGGCGCGAAGCCTCGACACGACCTTGGTGGCGACGAGAGACGTGCCACCGAGCGTGAAGAAGTCGTCGTCCAGACCCACCCGCTCGGCACCGAGGACCTCGGCGAACACCGCCGCCACCACTTGCTCGACCGGGCTGACCGGAGCCCGGAACTCGCGCGCCTCGAACACCGGCTCCGGCAACGCCTTCCGATCCAGCTTCCCCGACGCATTGAGCGGCAGCGCCTCGAGCAGCACCACCTGCGAGGGCACCATGTACGACGGCAAGACCCCGCGAACGGCGTCACGCACGCCCACCGCATCGAGATCCATACCCGCAGCAGGAACGACGTACCCGACGAGATGCTCACCCAGATCACCGCCGCGTACCACCGCCACCGCCTGCGTGACACCGGCGACGCCGAGCAGAGCCGACTCGATCTCGCCCAGCTCGATCCGCTGACCACGGAACTTCACCTGGAAATCGGTGCGCCCCAGGTATTCCAGCTCACCGGACGCGCTCCACCGCACGAGGTCACCCGTGCGGTACATCCGGCCACCCGAACCGAACGGATCGGCCACGAACCGCTCCGCCGTCAGGTCCACCCGGCCGTGATAGCCCCGCGCCAACTGGACACCGGCCAGATACAACTCCCCCGCGACACCCACCGGCACCGGACGAAGCCGGGCATCGAGGACGACCACTCGCGAATTCCACTGCGGAAGACCGATCGGGACCGTCCGCCCCATCGCATCACCCGCGACGACCCGGCGATAGGTGATGCTCACCGCCGCCTCGGTCGGCCCGTACAGATTGTGCAGCGGCGCCGACGACAGGCGCGTCCACGCACGCACCGTCTCCGGTGGCAATGCCTCACCGATGACGAACACATCACGCAGCGTGATCAGATCCTCGGATGCAGCCTGCTCGGCGAACACCGTCAACATCGACGGCACGAAATCGGTGAGCGTCACTCGCTCCCGCGCCACCGTCCGGGCCACATACCCGGGGTCCCGGTGACCGTCCGGCGTGGCGACCACCAGATGCGCACCGACCTGCAACGGCATGAAGAAGCCCCACAACGACACGTCGAAGGTCGTCGCGGTCTTCTGCAGATAGACATCCGATACGGTGGGTGCGTAGCGATCCCGCATCCACGCCATCTGATTCGCGATCGCACGATGCGGAACCGCGACACCCTTGGGCCGACCGGTGGACCCGGACGTGTAGATCACGTACGCCGTGTTCTCCGGCCGCAGCGGCGACACCCGATCGGCATCGGTCACCGGCCGATCGGAGTAGGACGACAGATCCACCTCGTCGACGAACACCACGGGGGCCGCTCCCCCGCCGGCGAAGCCGTCTCGCGAAGTCGACAGAACCGCAACGGGCCGAGCCGAATCCAGCACGTATCCGGTGCGCTCGAGTGGATGGTCCGGATCCACCGGAACGTAGGCGCCGCCCGCTTCGAGCACCGCATAGATCGCGACCACCAGATCCAGACTCCGCCGGATCGCCAGCGCCACACGAGATTCCGGACCCACACCGATCGAGATCAAATGCCGCGCCAAGGCCGACACCCGAGAATCGAACTCGGCATAGGTGAGCCGGTCACCCTCGAAACTCACCGCGACCGCATCCGGCGTGAGCGCCACCTGCTGCCGATAGCGCTGCAACAGCAACTCGTCCTCGACCCGATGATCGGTGTCGTTGACCTCGACGACGAGCCGATCCCGTTCGGCGTCGTCGAGCAAGACCACATCACCGATCGACATCGTGGTATCCGCGACGAATGCCCGCAGCACCCGCAGATACCGTTGCGCGAACCCGGCGATCGTGCTGTCGTCGAACAGATCGGTGGCATAGGCGAAATCCACTGTCATTCCACCGAACTCGGAATCGCTACCAGGACGTTCCGCGACCGTGAGCTGCAGATCGAACTTCGCCACCGAGAAGTTCGGCTCGACCGCGCCGATGGTCAGGCCGGGCAACTCGAACGCGGTCGGGGCGAAGTTCTGGAAGAACAACGCCACCTGGAACAGCGGATGCCGCGCCTGCGACCGAACCGGATTGAGCACCTCGACCAGCCGCTCGAACGGCACATCGGCATGACCGAACGCCGCGACGTCCACCGAACGTGTCTGCCCGAGCAACTCCGCGAAGGACTGCCCCGGATCGACCTGCGTCCGCAGCACCAGTGTGTTGACGAACATCCCGACGATGTCGTCGAGCGCGCGCTCACCACGACCGGCAACCGGTGTCCCCACCGCGATGTCGCCGGTGCCGGACAACCGCGCCAGCAACACCGCGAGCGCTGCATGCATCACCATGAACACCGTGGCATCGTGCTTGCCGGACAGAACGGCCAACGCCTCGTGCAGGTCCGCAGGAACCTCCACCGTCAGGTTCGCCCCGCGATGGGACGCCACCTGCGGGCGGACCCGATCGGCCGGGAGATCGAGCTGCTCCGGAAGCCCGGCGAGCTGCCGCGTCCAGTACCCGAGCTGACGGGAGATCACCGACTCCGGATCATCCTCCGACCCCAGAACCTCCCGCTGCCACAACGCGAAATCCGCATACTGGACCTCGAGCGGCACCCACCCCGGCGCCTCACCCCGGCACCGAGACTCATACGCCACCATCACATCCCGTGCCAAGGGCCCCATCGACACACCGTCACCGGCGATGTGGTGCACCACGAACGCCAACACGAACTCGTCCACCGCATCCGAGATCCGGAACAACCGCGCCCGCACCGGCACCTCGACCGCCACATCGAACCCCGCCGAGATCACCTCCGACACCGCCGGCACCACATCCGCCGACGCGACATCGACCGGCACCAGATCCACCGGCACGTCCTCCACCCGGAGAACCTGCTGCCACCCGACACCGTCGAGCTCCGGATACACCGTCCGCAACGACTCGTGCCGCGCCAACACATCCCCGACCGCCGCGGCCAACGCCGCCACATCCAACGCACCCGTCAACCGCAGCGCCAACGGAATGTTGTTCACCGCCGACCCCGGATCCAAACGGTTCAGGAACCACATCCGCTGCTGCGCATACGACAACGGAACATGCTCCGGACGCTCCCGCGCCACCAACGCCACCCGACCGCCGGAGCCGACATGCTCCGATGCCCGTGCCGCCAATCCCTCCACCGACGACGCCTCGAACAACACCCGCACCGGAACCGATGCATCCAACGCCGCGCCCAGCCGCGCGACCACCTGCGTCGCCGACAACGAATTACCACCCAGAGCAAAGAAGTCGTCGTCCAGACCGACCCGCTCCACGCCCAGCACCTCGGAGAAAACCGACGCCACCGCCTGCTGCACCGACGTCACCGGCGCACGGAACGCCTGCGCCTCGAACACCGGCTCCGGCAACGCCTTCCGATCCAGCTTGCCGGACGCATTGAGCGGCAGCGCGTCCATCACGACGAACTGCGTCGGCACCATATAGCCCGGCAGCACATCGCTCATCTCGGCCCGCAACGTCGAGGACGACACGTCGCCGTTCGGGACGACATAGCCGACGAGCTGACCGGAACGCACCGCAACCGCAGCCGCGGCCACGTCGTCGAGGCTGTGCAGTACCGCCTCGATTTCACCGAGCTCGATGCGCAGTCCCCGCAGCTTCACCTGATGGTCGATTCGCGCGATGAAGTCCAGGCGTCCGTCCGGTCGGCGGTACACCAGGTCGCCCGTCCGATACATGCGTCCGGGCGCCACCGGGTTCGCGACGAACCGTTCCGCGGTGAGACGCTGCGCCCCCAGGTAGCCGCGGGCAAGACCCTCGCCCGCGAGGTACAGCTCACCGATCCCGCCGAGCGGAACGGACCGCAGGCGGTTGTCGAGAACGAGAGCGGTCGTGCCGGGGATCGGGCTGCCGATCGTGACCTGCTCGCCGACTTCCTCCGCCGTAGCCACGATGGTCGACTCCGTCGGTCCGTACGCGTTGATCATCGAACGGTCGGGCACCTCGGGATGGGACGCCCACTGCGCTGCGAGATCGGACGGCAGGGCCTCACCGCCCACCGCGACGACACGCAAGCCGTCGGATCGCGCGGGATCGAGGGACGCGAGAACCGTGGGGGTGGACAGGAAATGCGTCACCCGCTGGTCGATGAGGAACCGCTGCAGGTCCTCGCCTGCGAACGTGTCGTGCGGCGCGACGACGAGGCAGGCGCCGGAAGCGAAAGCAAGCAGCATCTCCAGCTGCGCCGCATCGAATGCCGGGTTGTAACTTTGCAGCACACGGGAATTCGGAGTCACTCGATAGGCATTCACAGCCCAGGTCGCGAGGGGCCCGAGGCCCCGGTGGGTGACGACGACGCCCTTGGGTTTCCCGGTGGAACCCGACGTGTAGATGACATAGGCCGCGTCGTCGACCGAAATCTGCGCATTCACCGGCTCCGCGGAACCGCCGAGCGAGTCCGCCGTGACCCAGTGGACCCACGAGCCCACGCCCGCGGGAGGCGAGTTCTCGCAGATCGCGACACCGACACCCGCTCCGCGAATTTCGTCGTCGACGCGGTGGTGCGGCTGGTTCGGATCCAGCGGCAGGTAGGCGGCGCCGGTCTTCGCGACAGCCCAGATGGCCGTCACGAGGCCGACCGAGCGTGGCATCATCAGCGCGACCACATCCCCGCGGGTGACACCGGCCGCAACGAGATCCTGCGCCAGCCGGTTCGATCGCTCGTCCAGCTCCCGGTAGGTCAAGGTGGCGTGGGTATCGGCCACCGCCGGCCGTTCGGGATGACGCGCCGCCGTCTCGGCGAGGATCCGAGCCAACGTTCTGGGGGCGTCCGGAGCGTCCCCTTCGAGGGGCGCACCGGATTCCAGCGGGATGTCCCGGACCTCGATCGTCGGATTCACAGCGACGGATTCGAGAATGCCCCCGAGCTGCCGCGCGATCGACGCTGCGAGGGATTCACCGAAAAGCTCTCGAACGAAGCGGATTTCGATGTCGATCCCCGCAGCCTCGGCACCCGACGACATTTCACGGAACGCGACGATCAGGTCGAGGTCCGCCGACGGGGACTCGTCACCGATGCCCGATATCAGCCCGACCTGGAGATGCCGTCCACCCAGGAGATCCGCGAGCTCGTCGTAGGGAACGTCCGGAGCTCGAAATGCCTGGGAGTCGAAATCCTTTGCCGCCCGCACCAACTCACCGAACCGATGCGCCGATTCGACCACGGTCCGAAGTGGGATCACGTTGCTGCCGGTTCCGGATTCGATCGGTGCTCCGATGACGACGTCGTCATCCTGCCCGAGTCGCGACAACAGCACCGCGAGCGCTGCGTGCACGAGAACGAACGTCGAGGCGCGCTCCTGCCGAGCGAGTACGAGGAGCGCACGATGAATCTCCGCCGGTACGTGGGCTGTGGTCGTGCCGAATGTCCGGGTCGAGCCGGACGCGGATGTGCGCTCGACCTGCAGCGGCGCAGGGGTTTCGACACCGTCGAGCGCGCGTCGGCGTTCGGCCGAGGCCGCTGATGCCGCGTCCTCGGGCTCGACCGGGCGGAGCCGATGTTCGTGATCCCAGTAGCCGAACCTGCCCTGGCGGTACATCCGGCTGCCGGGAGGACCCGCGGGGTTCGCAACGAATGTCGCTGCCGTCCAGCCGGCCCGTCCTTCGAAGCCCCGGGTCCACGCCGACGTCACCAAATAGATCTCGCCCATCGAATCGAGCGGTACCGGCCTGAGCCGCGTGTCCAGCAGGATCGCCGAGACGGGACTGTCCGACAGACCGGACCATTCCACCGCATCGGACGGATCGAGGCGACCGCCTATCTGGTCGATCAGAGCCGGACCGGGTCCGATGCGCTGCCGAGCGCCGTCGTCGTCGGGGCTGTTCGCGATCGCGAGGGTCCGGGTCAGATTGGCGGCGCCGAGCTGAGTCATTGTCAGGCTCGCCGGCGGTCCGAACGGGGTGGATACGTAGCCGACACAGGCCGCATGGTCGAGGCGGATCGCATGCCGACGCTCCGGGTCCGGCGGCGTGTCGGCATCGCGGGTTTCGTCCACGTCGATCCGGAGCACTCCGGCCGGGACGAGGAGCGGATCGGAGGCGATCGCGGCGACCACGCCGGCGTCCGCGAAGAAGAGGGCACGAACCGGTTCGGGAAGTTCCGGGTCGATCGGGACGAGGGTGGCGCCGCTGCGGATCACACCCCACGTCGCCGCGATCCGCTCGTTCGAGGGCGGCAGGACCACCGCGACCCGATCTTCCGCACCGAACCCGCGCTCGACGAGGTTCGCGGCGATCTGCCGGGAACGTTCCTCCAGGTCGTACCCGTCGGCGGTGCGCAGTCGGTTCGTGCGGTCGTCGGTGTCGTAGTCGTCCAGCACGTCGATCAGGGTTTGTTCGACGCCCGCTGCCGGTGTGGCGATCCGGGAGACGACGGCGTGCTCGGCTGCGGTGAGAATTTGGTAGTCGCCGATCGCGACGGTCGGCCCGGCAGTGACGAATGTCTCCAAATATCGCAGGAAACGTTCGTGGTGGCGTTCCAGTTCGTCCGGTTCGTAACGCGTGGGATTTGCTTCGAAGTCGATTCGTAGTCTGTTCGGATGAATTCCGGGGTAGATCGAAACGGACAAATCTTCGACCGGTCCGGTGCTGAGGACGTTGTATTCGCCGGTCACTTCGCCGAGCACAATTTCCCGGTGGAAGAGCATGATATTGACGAGGGGTCCGAAACCGGCGCTGCCGGCGGTGAGTCCGGACATTTCGCGGTACATGTCTTCGTATCGGTACCGCTGGTGCCGCAACGCCCCGGTGATCTCGGCCTGGATCGTCCGGACGAGGTCCTGCGGGGTGGCAGTGGGTTCGACGCGCATTCGTAGCGGCACCACGTTGGCGAGAGTTCCACCGGACCGCTTCGCGGCGGCCGTGGTGCGAACCGCGACAGGCAGGCCCAGCACGATGTCGCTCTGTCCGGTCATGCGGGCGAGAAACGCCGCGAACGCGGCGAGCACGATGGGCACGGCAGTGGTGCCCCAGTCCGCCGCTGCCGCGTCCACGTACCCCAACAGATCCGGGCTCATCTCGTGCCGTACGAGGCGGGACGGCATGCGCGGGGGTCCGGATCGGTCGGTCAGGCGCGCCGGGCGGGGCAGGTCCGCGACCCGCTCCGCCCAATAGGCCCGATCGTCCTCGAATCGGGCAGCGGTCCGGTACGCGTCCTCCATTGCGTACAGTTTCCGCAGGTCGACGGCCTTCGACGGGGGCGCCTCGGTGCCCTGTATCGCATGCGTGTACAGCTCGGCCACTCGATTCATCAGCGTCATCGCGCCGTGGCCGTCGAGCACGAGGTGATGGGCCACGCTCAGCCAGAAGTAGCGGTCTTCGGCGATGTGGAGCAGCTCGGTGGCGATCAGCCGATCCCGGTACAGATCGATCGGTCGGCTATACCGCTCGACCATGTAGTTCCGAGCCGCCTTTACCGGATCGTTGTCTTCCCGGAAGTCCCGATACCGAAGCGCGTCCTCGATGGTCGGATCCACGACCTGGTAGGGCTCGCCGTCCCGGTCGAGGATCAGCAGCCCGGGCGACAGCAACTCACGGGACGCCCGGTCCGCCGCAGCGACGAGCACATCGAATTTCAGAGGGCCGCGAACGTCCACGTACTGGGCAATTGTGTACGGAACATCGGGAGAAATCTGCTGAGCGACGAAGAGTCCCCGCTGTGAGGGTGCCAGCGGAAACGGCGACAATGATGTTGATTCGCCGTCGCCCGACTTCGGCACGCCCGACCCCTTTTCGACACTCGGTGATCCCCGTACGCCACTGCGTACGTACAAAGACTTATCCTAGCGGGGAAAGAATCGTTACCTTTCGTATACATGACTGCACCCAGAGAGCGGTCGCATGTGTTCGACATCCGGTTACCGATCGGCGGAGACGGAAGCCTAGGAGTTGCATTTCATGGATGATCGGCCCAGCACTGAGCCGACCGGCGCAGGCGCCCTCCGGGAGGGAAGGAACCTGCGACGCCCACTGCTCGTGGCCGGCGGTGTTGTCGGGGCTGCAGTGATCCTGTGGTTCGGCTTCTCCACCTGGAGGGTGTACGACGGCCTGCAGGACGCGAAGGCCAGCGCCGAGTCTGCCATCGACGCCGCACTCGGCGGGGACATGAGTGCCGCCGGCGACGCTGTTGACGCCGCAGAGTCGTCGGCAGCGAGCGCAGTCGACTCCTCCGAATCGGTTCCCTGGCGAGTCCTCCGCCTCATCCCTCGCGCCGGCGCGCCGTTCGAGACGGTGCACCAGATCGCGAAGGTGACCCAGGGGCTCACCGCAAATGTCGCAAGACCGACTGTCGAGGCCGGCAGCGCATTCTCCCTCGACACGCTGGTCGCCCCCGGCGGTCGGATCGACGTCGCCCTGCTGCGCGACGCGGAGCCGATCCTCGCCGACGCAGCGATCGCGACGCGCCCGCTCGCCGAGCAGGCGGCACGCATCCCCGAGGCCGGCTTGTCTCCGGTCGACAACGCCCGGGTCCAGGTGCGGGATCTGACCGCCCGACTCGCCGATGCGCTCGACGAAGGTGCCGACGTCGCCCAGGTTCTGCCTGCGATGCTCGGAGCCGACGGACCCCGCAACTACTTCATGGCCTTCCAGACGCCCGCCGAAGCACGCGGTACCGGCGGCCTGGTCGGCGGCTTCGGCGTCGTCAAGGCCGAGAACGGCGTGGTCGGGATCGACACCCTCGCATCGAACAACGACGTCCCCTACTGGGAGAGCTTCGAACCCCTGGATCTCGGTCCCGATTTCGCGGCTACGTACGCGTTCTCCGACTCCGTCACCACCGACATCCGCAACAGCAACTTCAGCTCCCACTTCCCGTACACCGGCCGGATCTGGCAATCCCTGTGGGAACAGCAGTCCGGTCAGCGCGTCGACGGTGCCATCGCCACCGATCCGATCGCCTTGAGCTACGTCCTCGAAGCGATCGGGCCCGTCACGCTGCCCAACGGGGACGTGATCGATGCCGGCAACATCGTCGACGTCACGCTCTCTTCCAACTACCTGCGCTTCGCCGACGACAACAACGCCCGCAAGCAGTACCTCCAGGACATCGCCGCCGCGGTCGTCGCGAAGATGACCGGTTCCATCGAGTCGCCCAAAGCGCTGATGGACGCGCTGTCGCGGGCGGTGAGCGAGAACCGCATCGCGGTGTGGAGCGACCGTCCCGAGGAGCAGGAGGTTCTCGCCGACAGCGCCATCGGCCACACGGTTGCGGACACCCCGGCGCCCTACGCCGAAGTCGTGATCAACAACCACGCCGGCAACAAGATGGACTACTACCTGCGCCGCGAGATCGAGTACCGGGCGGAGACCTGCACGGGTGACACCCGCAAGTCGACCGTCACGGTCCGCCTGCACAACGACGCGCCCGAAGAAGTGGTCGGCTATCCGCGCTACGTCGCCGGGATCATGGAGACCCGAACCGAGAAGGTTCCCATGGGATCCAACCTCCCGATGGTCAGCCTGGTCGCCACGCAAGGTGCCCGGCTCGACAAGGTCACCGTCGACGGCAACTCGGCGTTCCCGCTCCGCGGAACCGAAGTGGGGCATCCGGTTTTCCATATCCGCACAGCCGTCCCTCGGGGCGAGACCGTGGAGGTCGTGTTCGAAATGACCGAGCCGAGCGCACCCGGCGTCGCGCAGACGCCGATACAACCACTGGTCGACACCCCGACCGTGACCGTCGACGTCCCGGTGTGCAATGCGTGACCATTTGATGACCGAAGAAGGACGTTCGGTCGCAATCCTCGGCACGCGCGGCTATCCCAGCTACTACGGTGGTTTCGAGACCCTCGTGCGGAAGCTCTCCCCCTATCTCGTGGATCGCGGATGGGACGTGACCGTGTACGGACGCAACGGCACCACCGTGGTCGACGATCCGGGGCGCGATCGGCGCGTCAAGACGGTCACGACCGCCGGCGTCGAGTCCAAGGCACTGAGCACCCTGTCCTACGGGTTGACCTCGGTCGCTCATGCCACGCGGCGACGACCGGACGTCGCACTGATCATGAACGTGGCCAACGGTTATTGGCTGCCGCTGCTCAAGGCTCGCGGGATTCCCACCGTCCTCAACGTCGACGGCATCGAATGGGAACGTGACAAGTGGAGCACCTCGGCCAAGACGGTGTTCAAGGGCGGTGCTCATCTCACCGCCCGGTTCGCCGACTGTCTGATCTACGACTCGCACGAGATCGCCCGCCGCTGGCAGCGTGAATGGAAGCGGGACGGAATCTTCATCCCCTACGGCGGCGCCGTTCCCCCGCAACTGGCACCCGTGGACGGACTGCCGTCACGGTCGTACGCCCTCATGGTGGCCCGCTTCGTGCCCGAAAATTCGGTGCGCGAATTCTTCGCTGCGGCAGAGAAACTCAGTCGCGATTGGGATGTCGTGATCGTCGGATCGTCAGGGTACGGCGACGAACTCGACGCCGAGGCGGATCGGCTGTCCCGTTCCTCGGACCGCATCCACTGGCTCGGGCACGTCAGCGACGACGACAAGCTGTTCGCCCTGTGGCAGCACGCCGGCGTCTACTTCCACGGACACAGCGTGGGCGGCACCAACCCGGCCTTGGTGCAGGCAATGGCGTGCGGCGCGCCGATCGTGGCGCGGGACACGGTGTTCAACCGGGAGGTTCTCGCCGACTCCGCCCGCTTCGTTCGACCGGACGGCGACGCCATCGCAACGGAACTCGCAGCGGTCATGTCGGATCCCGAGCTCCAGTCGAATCTCGGTCGGCGCAGTCGCGAACGTCAGGCGAGCCACTACACCTGGGACGGTGTGTGCGCGGCGTACGAGAAGGCGATGATCTCGCAGATCGACGCTCGAGCAGCAACCGGCCGAAATGCCCACCTCTGAGAACGATGGACGAAGAATGAATCGACGAACCCTGTCACCCAAGGTCCGCGCGGCCGCACTGTCCTCGCTGCTCACCGTCGGCGTCGCACTCGCCAGCCACACCGCGGCGGTCGCGGATCCCGTCGGCGAGACCGGAACCGACGTGGCCTCCTCGACCTCCGCTGCCGATTCGAGACTCGAATCGGTCACCGACATCGACGACCGCCACCTCGTCCTCGAGGTCTATTCGGCGTCGATGCAGCGTGTGGTCCCGGTGCACGTGCAACGGCCCGCGGACACCAGCGTCGCCCGTCCCACCCTTTACTTCCTGGACGGCGCCACCCGCAGCGAGAAGACCGACGTCGAGGAGTTCCTCGCCGACGAGAACGTCAACATCGTCTCCCCCATCGGCGGCGAGAACGCCTACTGGACGGACTGGAAGAATCCCGACCCCAATCTCGGGGTGAACAAGTGGCGCACGTTCATGACGGAAGAGCTTCCCCCGATCGTCGATACGGCCTTGAGCACCAACGGGATCAACGCAATCGCCGGCATGTCGCGTGTGGGCACGGCCGCGCTGCAGCTCGCGATCGCGAAGCCGGGGCTCTACAAGGGCGTCGCGCTCTACAGCGGTTGCGCCAACATCAGCGACCCGCTCGGCTACGCGATCGTGACCCTGTCGATGGACGAGTACGGCCAGGGTGATCCCGCCAATATGTACGGTCCCGCAAACGATCCGGAATGGGCGGCAAACGATCCGTATGTGAACGCCGAAAAACTCCGGGGCACTGAGCTGTTCATCTCCACCGGCAACGGGCTCCCCGGCAGGTACGAAACCCTCGACGGCCCCCACATCGACGGCAGCGCAGCAACGCTGTTCCGTCAGGTCTACGCAGGTGGTTCGATCGAGGCGGTCACCAACTACTGCACCCACCGTCTCGCAGATCGCTTGAACGAACTGGAAATCCCGGCGACCTACAGCTTCCGCAACAGCGGAACCCATTCGTGGGGTTACTGGAACGATGACTTCCACGATTCGTGGCCGGTCCTGGCGCGGGCACTCGGAATCTAGGTAGTTGCACACCCAAGACGATGGATTGCGCGTCTACCCGTTACGACTTCTCCGTTCATGACTCGAAGTAGGAAACGTTGAGTACCAAACAAGCCCACGGCGAACTGACCGTACAACTGATCGTTTACCAGAACCCCACCCAGCCAATGATTCGGGCAATCGACGCGCTGACCCGATCCATCGAACTTGCGCGTCTCGAGGGACTCGTCTCACGCGTCGTCGTTCGTATGGGGGACTGTTCACCATCTGCTGTGTTCGACGGACCTACTATCGACAAGGTCACGACCATTCTCTCAACAGTCGAGGCTGAGTTCGACTACATCTTCTTCAACGAGAACATGGGCCACGGCGGAGGCCAGAACAGACTCTTCAAGAGTCTGGACACCGACCTCGTCCTGGTCTGCAACCCAGATGTCATTGTCTCGCCAGATACATTGAGCGCCCTGCTACGCGCCAAGAAGCCCGAAATCGGAATCGTAGACGCACGGCAGATCCCTCTCGAACACCCGAAAGACTACGATTCGGAGACCGGCGAAACGGGTTGGGCTTCTGGGGCCTGCATGCTCACCTCCGCCGAAGTCGTCGACGCCGTACAGGGATTCGATTCGGACTCGTTCTTTCTCTACTGCGACGATGTCGACTTCTCCTGGCGTGTGCGACTCGCCGGGTACAGGATCGTGACCGAACCCGCTGCTCGAGTCTTCCATGACAAGCGACTGGCCGCAGACGGAACCATCGAGGTGTCTCCGGCTGAGGAATACTATTCTGCCGAGGCTGCCATGATCTTGGCACACAAGTACTCGCGGCCCCGCCTCGCCTCAGACATCGCCGACAGCTTGACAGATTCGAAGGTCAGCGCGCATCGCCGGGCAGCCGCAGAGTTTCGCCGACGGAAACTGGCCGACGACTTGCCCACGCCAATTGACCCTGATCATCTGGTCGGCACGTTCATTGACGGCAACTACGCCGTTCACAAGTTCTAGCCAGCGCATCCAGATTCAAAGCGAGAGTCAAATGAACGCTCCCCAGCCAGAAATCGACGCCTTTATGGACGCCCTCGACACCGGTGCGCACCTCGACAGATCCCAGTCGGATGAGATCGAGCCCGATGCGCCATTCCTCAGCGTCCTGTTGCGCACTCAGGGCCGCCGACCACACACACTTCGCGACGCACTCCTGTGCCTCCTCGCCCAGACCGATCAAGACTTCGAACTCCTTGTCCTGTCGCACACATCCGACTCGGCACAGCATGAGTCGGTGGAATCAGCTGTCACGGATCTGCCTGCCAGCCTGCAGGACCGAACGCGGATCCTTCAAGTCACTGGAGGTGGACGCGCCCGCCCACTGAATTGCGGCTTGGACGAGGCGCGCGGCACTTACATCGTTGTCCTCGACGACGACGATACTGTGTTCGGGAACTGGATCGAGGTGTTCCATCAGCTTTCGAACAAGGCGCCCGGCCGGATTCTTCGTACGGTCACCGCATCGCAAGCGATCGAGCCCGAACAGTGGTCCGACGACAGGCCGGGAGTCCGGACGGTAGGACCGATCCTGAAGGAATGGCCCGATCATTTCAACCTGCTCCACCACATCGCCGCTAACCGAACGCCGTTCATGAGCTGGGCCTTTCCTCGCCGCCTCGTAACCGAATTCGGCATTCGCTTCGACGAATCCCTCGCCGTGTGTGAAGACTGGGATGTTCTCCTCAGGGGCGCAACCCTCTGCGGCGTCATAGATTCCCCCGAGACCACAGCCCTCTACAGACGATGGCAATCCGGAGACGGATCGTTTCGCGCACATACGGAGTCCGAGTGGGTCCAGGCGGCTCAGGACGTCATCGAGTCCATCGACAAGACCCCCACTCTGCTCCCCGCAGGGTCCCTTGCCCAGTTGCAGGAAATGCAACGTCGACTCGACAAGCTCGAAGCCGAAAAAGCGGCACGGTTCCATCCGCTGAAGTGGGTTCGAAATCAGAATATTGGTCCAGTGATAGTCGAGAAGACCACTCGAATTGCCCGACACCTCCGCAATGGAGAGTTCGACGAAATTGTCGCGAAGACGAGCGGGCACATTCACAGGTTCCGAGCGGCGCGGGATACCCGGGGTGACAAGTAAAAGCTAACGAGCGGACAACTCGGATCTATCTGTATCGGGCCCGTACCAGAGGTCACTGTACCTCCGAAGTGACGCGACGCCGGCACAAGATGAAGCTGTCGCCTCCTAAAGTGAGTTGCGTTGCGGCCGCCCGGAGTACGTCGCCGACTCTACGTGGTGACCGCCCGCCGCGATCGGATCACCTTGTAGATGCGGCGCAATCGATAGAACAACGCAGGATTTCGCGACTTAACTCGCGTGACCAGCAATCTCTGCACCTCGGTCTTCATACCGAATGCCGGGTACTCGGATATCCGTGCGAGATAGCGCCATCGCCATCGAAGATGGGAAATATCAACATCTTCGCGCGCTGTTTCGATGAGCAACTTGATTACGTCTCGGTTGTAGTCGTCCATTGTTCGCAGGCCTGAACCTTCAGCGCAACCGTCGGATGCCAGTGCAGCCTCGATGACAAGCGGTACTTCATCGAGCGTGCCGAAGTACCCGATGGAAACGGCCGATTCATAAAGTTCACCGATTTCCCGCGCCACTTCGGTATCGGCGAGCACGAGCGGCTTTCCGTGCCTGGCCGCCTCCGCAATAGGCAGACCGAATCCTTCGTATACGGACGGGAAGAGTACGAGCTTGCTGTTGGAGATCAACTCGTCGACAGCTTGATCCGAAAACCCGCCGGTCGGCAGTACATGAATATTCTGCTGGTCTCCACAGGAAAGCGAAGCAGGCCCCAAGATCAAGAATCGCTCTCCGAGTCCCTCCAGGTAGGGGACGATCTCTCGGATCATCTTGTGTGAGAAATCGTTCCCGATCAGGAGTACGTATTTCCCATCCTTCACGACTTCGGCAACCTGGCCCTGCAGATCAGATATTTCAGAGCCTCCGAACACGGGATCAGACTGAAATCCCTGGTGAAGTACAACTGTTTTCCCGGAAATCTCACCGACAGTATCACCGAAATAGTCAACCATGTCCTTCAGCGAGAAGTCGCTGATTGCAACGACTTTGTCGGCCATAGCAAGGGAGTCCTCGATTACGCTTCGGACCGCATAGTCGCGGGCCAGCATTTCGTTGCATCTCAGCGAAATAATGTCGAGGTGAGAATATGCGATTTTCAGACAGTACCTATTCATCACAGACAAGGACTCGCGGTGGAATATCTGACTGGGACAATACCCAACGTGAAACAGCTCGTCCACATCTCGCAGCTTGGTGACCTCGAATCCATAGGAAGCTAGATCGTGAAACCGTGCAGCATCGGGTTCGGCGGCAACGACAAACTGTACACCCTGATACTCGTCACGATTTTCTTTCAGATGCGCGAGCAGACTGACGGCGTTCCTCGAGGTTCCGTTGTAAATTGTCGGCAGATGGTGGAGATTGATCAGAACCTTGAGAGCAGACTGTGGCCGCGCGATTATGTCGGCGAACCAGTCGACAGGGTCTATGCGTGCTTCGATGTAATTCTCGACGTGGTGAAGATAATACGGGAAGCGCTCGAGGAGGATCTTCTCATTGCGCTTCTGCAGTCGAGCCTTCCTCTGGGATGAAAAACTCTTGCTCTCCATGTGGAGCACCATGGCGTGGTTCGCCATCACCGAAGAGAACCCGTATCTATTGATTCGGAGGCAAAAATCGTTCTCTTCGTTGTAGCCCGCGCCGTAGACTTCGTCGAATAGACCGAAGTTGTCGATTACGCGCCGCTTCACGAGAAAGCAGAATCCGGGCGTAACCGGCACCACGGTATACCAAGGAAGGTCGTCCCGGACGCGCTCGTAGACCTGCAGTGCATACTCGGGAGCCCGGTCAACCTGTCCGTTGCCTGAAAACCGGAAGGGGACCGACGCAATCGTCGCGTTGTTGCTGCGGGGACACACGCTGCCGTGTTTTTCAGACGCGTACAACACGGCGAGCATTTCCTCTGCGAAGCCGCTGGTGACCACCGTGTCGCTATTGAGCAGAAGGATGTCGTTACCGGTCCGGTCCAGTTCGAAGACTGCGCGATTGCACGTACGAACGAAGCCGAGATTCTCCGAGTTGCGCTGGTAAGAGAAATTGGACCACCCTGCGATGGCGTGCTCGATATTCGTCTCCAACAGTTCGACGTCGGGACCACAATCGTTGATCAGCAGCACAGAATGACGCGGATCAAGGTGCTCCTGTAGCGATTCGATGCATGCAGACAAAGACGCCCAGTCAGCGTAGACGGGAACGACGACGGTGATTCGCTTGTCCTGCAACGGCGCCTGACCCACTATTGCGCATCCTCTCGAGTCATGCGATACGGAGCACGCCGGGGTGACTGCCCCACCAGATTCGAACCACAGAAGCCAAGGTCAGACCCGAGGACGAACATCGGCACGCGAGGAACCCCAGGTCCCGCCCATCGCAACGTATCCGCCGGTGTCTCCGTGCCCCTCCCGGGCCACCGAAATCGACGCGACTGCGCGAACATGATCGAAGACGTGCTGCATCGTCGCATCTGAGATCGAGGCACTCAGCGAGAATTCGGCAGCTGCCAGAGGCAGCGCTGGTACCGTAAAGTCCACCGTTCCGGAACCACTGATTTCGTCCATGACGAAGTGTTCATCCCGGGTGTTGCCAGCCCAGAGAACGATGCCTTCCTTCGTTTCCAACGAGAATCCGAAGACCGGGCGCTCGATGCGTTCGGTTGCCTTGTAGTGCAACCGGAATGTCACCTGAGCTCCAGGGGGAATCGACCCGACGAACTTGTTCTTCGATTCGTCCAACACTTCGACCGTTTCCACCCGTACCTGACCTGAGCCCCAATGCACGTGGCCCTCGGCAACATATATGTCGTTGCGGGTGGAGTCGTGGTACTTCTCGATCACTACGTCGGCCGGGCCGACCTCCTTGAGCTGTCCGTGTTCGAGCCACGCGGCGTGATCCGACATGTTGCGAAGTTGCCCGAGCGAATGGGAGACGACGACCACTGTCCGACCCTCACGTCGGAATTGCGCGAACTTCTCCGCGCACTTCTCCTGGAACGCGGCATCACCGACGGCGAGCACCTCGTCGACGAGGAGCACCTCCGGGTCGACGTTGATGGCGACGGAAAAGCCGAGGCGCACATACATGCCGGAGGAGTAGTTCTTCACTGGCTGGTCGATGAACTCCTCGACGCCCGAGAACGCGACGATCTCGTCGAACTTGCGCTCGACTTCCTTTCGCGTCATACCGAGGATCGAGGCGTTGAGATAGATGTTCTCTCGTCCGGAAAGCTCCGGATGGAACCCCGATCCCACCTCCAGCAGAGCCGCCATCCGGCCGTGCGCAGTGATCTTGCCGGAGTTCGGATACAGGATCTTCGCGAGACACTTGAGCAGCGTCGACTTGCCGGAGCCGTTGTCCCCCACCAATGCAAATGTGGAGGACGCCGGGACCTCGAGGGATACGTTCTTCAACGCCCAGAAGTCTTCGTGCACGGACAGTCGCCGCCGCATCACCGCACTCTTGAGTGACTGGTTGCGCTCGTGATAGATCCTGAACTTCTTGGAAACGTCGTCGACCACTACCGCCGGCGTGCTCATAGCGCCTCCGCCAATCCCTTTTCGTGCCGCTTGAAGATCCAATACCCCACCGCGAAAGTGCCTACCCCCCAGGCCACACACGCCATGCTGGTCGAGAGGTCGGGCCACCGGTTGTCGTAGAGCAGGTTGCGGAACACCTCGACGAAGTGCCCGATCGGATTGAGCTGATACAGGTCCAGTACGGTGACCGACCCGAAGAGCGGACCGATCCGGTCGGACTGTTCGGCGACGAGCGAAACGGGGTAGACGATCGGCGTCAGATAGAACATCAACTGCAGTACGACCGTCATGATGTGGTGCGTGTCGCGGAAGTAGACGTTCGCGATCGAGAGCATCATCGAAATTCCGGTGGTGAACAACCACATGAACACCATGGCGACCAGAACAACAGGGATCCATGGCAACGGATTCGCGCCGATGATGAGCAGAACGACCAGCAGTACCAGCATTTCGATCGCCCACGTATAGAGCCATGCGATCGAGTTCGATACCACGAGTGCGATGCGGGGGAAGTAGACCTTCTTGACCAGGTTCTCGTTGCCGACGAACGCGATCATCCCGCCGTTGGCGACGTTGGTGAAGAACGTCCACGGAAGCAGCGCGCACAGCAGCCACACAGCGAAGACGTCGACGCCACTCGGATCACCGGGTTCCGGCTGGATGCGGATGATGAAGGCGAACACCACCGTATAGATGACCATCGCCGTGAGCGGATTCGCCAACGACCACAGCTGACCGAGCGCCGTCGCCTTGTACTTGCCCTTCACCTCGCGGCGAACGAGGTTGAGCACCAACTCGCGTGAGTCGACCAATTCACTGACTATCGACAACGGCAAGCGCCTCCTGCATCGGTGTTTTCTGCCGCGACCAGGACTTGAACGTCCCACTGGGCATGGCCCCCACCACCCTGCGCGTCGTCCGACTCTATCGGAGCGGCTGCTCCCCCGAATGACGTGGTGGTCATGCGGCCTCCCGTCCGCGGTTCCCCAGATAGCTGCGCAGCACCCGCTGGACCGACAGTTCGGCGCGGATCTGTTCACTGTCGGCGAGAGCGCGCAACCGCCCCGACAAGTGGCCGATCTTGCGGACCGCGAGCGAGGGCCGCGACCCGCCGTCGGTCAGGTACTCCCAACCGGACTTGTCGACCTGTCCCCGCGTCCCCACGACCTGCGAGGGCGAAATCCGGTATCGCACAACCACACGGTCGTCGACGTCGATCGAATCGATCGCTGCGCCGACGAGAGAGAGCCACCGATCGTGCAGCCATCCGGCCGGCACGGGCGTCGCACACTGCACGAGGCGCGAGTCGATCATCATCGCGGCCCCGGTGGCCATCGGGTGACGCAGCAGCATTCGCATCCGCTCGGCAGATGTCGCCTCGCGCCACGCGGCCGGCACCGGAAAGCGATCACGCAGCTTCGCTCCGGTGAGCACGCCGCCCTGATCGATCAGCATCCCGTCACCGACCGTGAGGAGAACACGGCCCGACGCCAGACGGTCGCGCTGCATCGCCAATCGATCGGCTTCCCAGACGTCGTCCTGATCGGACAGCGCGATGTACCGGTATTTCGACGCGGCCCGCAAGCCTGCTTCGAAGTTCGCGGCGATCCGTGTGTACAGATCGCTCGTGCGGATCTCGGGAGCGCGAACGACCACCACCGGGATCGGTCCGTGGGTAGCGAAGTAGTCGACGACGAATTCGCTCGATCCGTCGGACGAGCGATCGTCCACGAGGTAGATCGCATCCGGTGTCGTCGACTGACCCGCAATCGAGGCGAGCTGCTGCTCGAGGAACTGCATCCCGTTGTGGGTCACCAGCACCACTGCGATGCCGTCGACGACCTCGGCATCGATCGACGAGCGGAGAGGGCTCGGAGCCGGACCGCTGTGGCCGAGAAGGAAGTCCCGTATGCCGGCGCCCACCGCACGGAACTTCGCCCCGCGCGCATCTTCGATCGTCAACGCCAGGAGGGTCGCGATCACCAGCCGACGCAGCGTCACAAGGAACCATCGCCCTTCCCGCCGGCCGTACCGCCGGAACATCACGAGGCGATTCCGGGTGATGTAGTACCGCCGCAGGGGGCTGTGGTGGGTCACCGAGACCCGGCGACCGAGGATACGGACGGATCCTCCGCTGCCGATCGGATGCGCGATCTGCACTCGATCGTCCGCGAACACCTGATACCCGTGAACCCTCAACCGCAAGCACAGATCCGTGTCGACCGAATCGATCACGAGCGATTCGTCCGTCAATCCGGCCGAACGCAACCCCTCCGAGTTGAAGACCGCTGCGGACTGGATGATCTCGGGTGTCGGCCGCAGTCTCTCGGGGGAGTCACGGTGGTACCGCATGCCACTGACCACCCCGGGACCGACGGCACCCCAGGCATGCGGTCGTGTCCTCTCCAGCTCGTCGACCGCAGAGTTCATGGCATCGAACAGGGCCTCGTCGACCACGGTGTCCTGATCCAGCGTCATCACGAACCGCGCGCCCGCCGCCAGAGCCGCAGAGAATCCCAGGTTCAGGCTGTGCGCGATTCCACGATTCTCGGGCTTCATCATCACCGTGACGTTCGGGCATGCATCCAAGTACCGGTAGAACGACGGATCGAGGGTGCGGCTGCCGTCGTCCACGACGTAGACCCGGTCCACGAGACGCGCCACCGTGGCGACTCGATCCAGGAGTTCGGTCGGGGGTTCGTAGCAGGCGAAGACGACAGCGTCGATCAGGGAAGTGTGCATCGGAGATCAGTACGCGCCTGCCCCGGCGACAACGGCCCGGACGGTCTTGACGACGATGAGCAGGTCCCCAACCATCGACCAGTTCTCCACATACGACAGGTCGAGCCGCACCGACTCCTCCCACGACAGGTCCGACCGTCCGCTCACCTGCCACAGCCCGGTCATCCCGGGCTTGACGAGCAATCGACGACGCACCGTTCCGTCGTATTCCGCCACCTCGCGCCGTAAGGGCGGACGTGGGCCGACCACGCTCATCTCCCTGCGCAGCACATTGATGAACTGCGGCAGTTCGTCGATGCTGTACCGGCGCAACATTCGGCCCACGGGCGTGACGCGTGGATCTTCTCGCAGCTTGAACAGGACCCCGGCGCCTTCGTTCCTGTCCATCAGCGCCGCTACATTTCGGTCGGCACCGTCCACCATGGACCGGAATTTCAACATCATGAACGGTTGTCCGTCGAGACCGATGCGTACGGATTTGTAGAAGACCGGGCCTTTGCTGGTGAGTTTGATCGCGATCGCCACCGCAATCATCAGCGGACTCGCGACGAGCAGCACGAGAGCGGAAAACACCACATCGAATGCGGTCTTCGCGAAGCTCTTGGCGCCGTGATATTGGGGTTTCTCCACGTGGATGAGCGGGAGACCGGCGACCGGGCGCATTTCGAGGCGGGGCCCGGAAACATCGATGATTCCCGGAGCGACCACGAGGTCGATCTCGGAATCCTCCAATTCCCACAGCAGATCCCGAATACCGCGATGGCCCACCCTCTCGGTGTCGGTGATCACGACGGTGTCGGCACCGGTCTGCTCCAGCGCGGCGACCACGTCGATTTCGCTGCCGAGCACGGGGACCTCGGTGCCGGCCGAGCGGATCGTTCCGCCTCTACGGCCGTCGGAACCGGGGATGCAGGCCCCCACCACGTGGTATCCGTCGGCGGTCCCCCTCGAGAAGGATTCGATCAGGTCACGGATGGAGCGCTCGCCACCGACGACCAGCACCGCGGTCTGCAACTGACCGCGTTCGCGCCAGCGCGTCACTCGCCTGCGCCAGAGCCAACGGCCGAGAAGCAGGCCCCCCAATCCCGTCGGGAGGGCGATTGCGAGATAGAGGCGGGCCAGATCGAGCCCCGCGAGCAGCGCCACGATGGCGATGACGCCGAACATCCAGAACGTCGACGAGATGATCCGGCGGTACTCCTCGTCCCCGCTTCCCACCACGCGCGGGGACCGGGTGCGGAAGATCGCCAGGACGGACAACCACAGGGCAATCAGAACAACGGTCACGAGGCCGTAACCGACGAAACTGACGGCCTTGGACTGGACCTGCACATCGAAAGTCCCGAATCGGACCCACTGCGCCGCCAGGACCGCCACCGCCACGATCAACGTGTCGGTGATGACCAACCGCTTCACGTACGTCGCCACCCACAGTCGACGCGCGACGGCACCCCGGTGGGATACGGCGATCGCATCTTCCGCGGATGCGTGCGTGGGCAGTGCCACGAACCCTCCTGGCACTCGAATTCTTGAACTCACGGAGCGTACAGAATCCGGATCGTTATCAAGTTGAAATCCGTTACTTAACACGGCAAAGTGTGTCCCGTTACACACATTGCATCGGGATTCCACCGTGCGCAGGACGCAGCACAGCGTTTTCCGTTATTCCACGTAACGAGCACCTACCGCGTCGTTCGAACGGTCGAATTTCATTCCGCCGGCAGCGCGTAAGCAATTCGAAGTGATGTAATTCCGTGGTGCATAACGGAACCGACGTCCGGGGAACCGACAGGGCCCGCGCCGGGAACAAATGCACTGCCCCATCTCGTCGAGGAGTATGCGAGCGAATGCAGATTTTCGATCTTGCTATCCGTCGGCACCCATTGCCGCCGCCAGCTGCGGCCACGACTCGTGCAACTCGTCCTGCCAGTAACCCCACGAGTGCGTCCCGAGATCACGGAACCGGACGGTCGCGGGGATGTCCAGTTCCCGCAGGCGGTCGGCGAGCCGGTGCGTGCAGACGTTGGTGGCCGCCTCGAGGAGACCACCCCACACGATCTGCTCGATCAGCCACGGTGCCTGCGGGGACCGGGGCAGGAACGGACTGTCGTGGGGGCCGGGGAGCCCGCTGCCGTTGGAAATGTACAGAGACAGGCCTCGCAGCTTCTCGGCGTTGAGGTAGGGGTCGTGTGCCTCCCACCCCGGGCCGTCGTAGGGCCCCCACATGTCCGTGGCGTCCTTCGCGCCGGCCACCTCGACGACGGACCGGACGTATGCCTGACCGAGGGGGTCGCTGGTCTGTGCGCACCCGCTGTACGACGCGACCGCCCGATACAAGCCTGGTGCCTGTATCGCCAGATCGAGCACGGAGGTTGCGGCCATGGACAGGCCCGCGATCGCGTTGACGCCCGAGGCTCCGAGCGTGCGGTCCAGCACAGGAGGCAACTCCCGGGTGAGGAACGTGCCCCACTTGTTCGTGCCGGATGCGGGATCGTCGCGCAACCAGTCGGTGTAGTAGCTGATCATGCCCTCGGCAGGGATGACGACGTTGACGTTCTTGTCCGCGGTGAAGTCGAGGATGTCGGTCTGATTGAGCCAGGTCATCGCGTCCTCGCCGCCGCCGGCCCCGTTGAACAGGTACAGCGTCGGCCGCGGCACGCTCGGATCGGCGGGACGGATCACATTCAGGGTGATGGTGCGGTCCATCGCCGGGGAGTGCACGAACACATCCCAGCGCCGGTCCCCGACCTTCTCGATCCGCTCGACGACCGCGAGGCCGCCACCCGGTTCCACCACGGATCCCGGCGCAGCCCCGGCGGGAACATGGACGAGCGTCGCGAGCACGACACCGGCGAGCACCACTCCGGAAAGCCACGCCCGACGAAGCGCCGCGCTACCGGCACCGCCCTTCCGAAGAGTCTTCACGTCCGACAACCCCCGCAACCCGCCCCGACACGGACGGACGCACCGCATCCGTGTGATCAGGATTACGTAACGGAGGGGTAACGCGCAAGGATTTCGGCTTCTTTGCGCGGCTCGATGTTGATTCGCGTCAGGTCGTAGCCGTAGTGCTCGAGCACGCGACGATCCATGACGCGGCGCCACAGGGGCGGCACGAGCGAGACGAGGACGAGCACCGCGTACCCGGCGGGCAGCTGCGGCGCCTCCGGCATGCTGCGCAACGTCTGATAGCGGCGCATCGGGTTCGCATGATGGTCGCTGTGTCGCTGCAGGTTGTAGAGGAACAGGTTGCTGCACACGTGGTCGCTGTTCCAGCTGTGAGGCGCGGCGACCCGCACGTAACGGCCGTCGGGCCGCTTCTCCCGCAGCAGACCGTAGTGCTCGAGATAGTTCACGGCCTCGAGGAACATCACGGCCATCACGGCCTGCACGACGAGCCACGGTGCGATCTGCCAGCCGAAGGCCGCGACGAGGGCCGCGTACAGCACGACACTCATCGCCCACGCGTTGAGGATGTTGTTGCGAACCGGATTCCACGGCGACCGTCCGCGGCGACGCAGCCGCGCGCTCTCGTAGCTCCAGGCCGAGCGCAGGCTGCCGATCACGGTCCGCGGCAGGAAGCGCCAGTAGCTCTCTCCGAAACGAGCGGTCGCAGGATCGTCGGGCGTCGCCACCCGCAGATGGTGACCGTGATTGTGCTCGACGTAGAAGTGCCCGTAGAAGGACTGGGCGAGCGCGACTTTCGCGAGGCGTCGTTCGAGCGTCGTCCGTTTGTGTCCGAGTTCGTGGGCTGCGTTGATACCGACCCCGCCGACGACGCCGAGCGTCGCGGCCATCGCGAACTTCTCGAACGGCCCCATCGGGCAGTTCACCCAGGTCCAGCAGCCGAAGACCAGTCCCGCGTACTGCAGCGGCAGGTACAGGTACGTGCACCGGCGGTAGTACTTGTCGCGCTCGAGGGACTTCATGACCGCCTCGGGCGGATTGGTCCGGTCCTGGTCGACGAACCGATCGACGAGCGGCGCGATCACGGCGATGACGATCGCCCCGGCCGCCCAGAAGACACCGAGGTGCAGGTAGCGCACGAGAACCCATGCCATGAACGGGCTCAGCGGAACGGCCAGTCCGAACAGCCAGAGATGGCGTTTCGGGTCCCTCCATCGCGAACCGATCTCGTCGTCCATCGGCATTGCCGACCCCCCGGACACACCCAATTCCACCACATACTTCCAGCCGCATTGCTACGCGCCGGCTGTCCTCGCCCCCGAACACAGCCCCCATCGCCTCGAAGAGTAATGCACGGAGGTTGGGCCCTCGGTGGTCCGTGACAGAGGCCACAAACAGCACAACGGTGGTGCCGGGTCACAATACCTGGGCACCACCGTTGTGAACGGGGAACGCGAATTCAGATGGCGCGGACGCCCTGCGCCTGCGGACCCTTCTGACCCTGACCGATCTCGAACTCGACGCGGGCACCCTCATCGAGAGTCTTGAACCCGGTGCCCTGGATCTCGGAGTAGTGGACGAAGACGTCCGGCCCCCCACCGTCCTGTTCGATGAACCCGAACCCCTTCTCCGCGTTGAACCACTTCACAGTTCCCTGCGCCATTTCCGCTGACTCCCTCTACATCCACACCCGGACGTCACCCCGACGCCGCGGTCAAGTGGCCATCATCGCACTGATTGTGACGATCGTCGCGGCAGACGCGTCGGAGGTTTCGGAAAATCCGGTTGAAATGGAGTTGCGCGCCGGTGGCACCATGGACGCCGTGACTATCGGAGAGCAAGGCCACCTTCACCACCGCATCACCCGCCCGCTCGAGCAGTCCTCGAAGCTGCAGAACGTGCTGTACGAGATCCGCGGGCCGGTGCACGCCCACGCCGCGCGACTGGAGGCGGAAGGTCACCGCATCCTGAAGCTGAACATCGGCAATCCCGCCCCGTTCGGATTCGAGGCGCCCGAGACGATCGTGCAGGACATGATCGCTGCTCTCCCGCACGCCCAGGGCTACTCGGAGTCCAAGGGCATCGCGTCGGCGCGCCGCGCGATCGTCACACGCTACGAACTGGTGCCGGGCTTCCCCAAGCTCGACATCAACGACGTCTACCTGGGCAACGGCGTCTCCGAGCTCATCACCATCACGATGCAGGCGCTGCTGGACGACGGCGACGAGGTCCTCATCCCCGCACCGGACTATCCGCTGTGGACTGCGATGACCTCTCTCGCCGGTGGCACTCCCGTGCACTATCTGTGCGATGAGTCCAACGACTGGAATCCGGACATCTCCGATATCGAGTCGAAGATCACCGATCGCACCAAGGCCCTGCTGGTCATCAACCCGAACAATCCCACGGGCGCGGTGTACTCCCTCGAGGTCCTGACGCAGCTGGTCGAGCTGGCCCGCAAGCATCAGCTGCTGCTGCTCGCCGACGAGATCTACGACAAGATCCTCTACGACGACGCGAAGCACATCTCGCTCGCGACGCTGGCACCCGACCTGCTCTGCCTGACCTACAACGGCCTGTCGAAGGCGTACCGGGTCGCCGGCTACCGCTCCGGTTGGATGACCATCACCGGCCCGAAGGAACACGCTGCCGGCTTCCTCGAGGGCGTCGATCTCCTCGCCTCGACGCGCCTGTGCCCGAACGTCCCGGCGCAGCATGCGATCCAGGTCGCGCTCGGCGGTTACCAGAGCATCGAGGACCTGATCCTGCCCGGCGGCAGGCTGCTCGAACAGCGCGATGTCGCGTGGGAACGGCTCAACGCGATTCCGGGCGTCAGCTGCGTGAAGCCGCGCGGCGCCCTGTACGCCTTCCCGCGGCTGGATCCGGAGGTGTACGAGATCCACGACGACGAGAAGCTCGTGCAGGATCTGCTGCTGCAGGAGAAGATCCTCATGGTCCAGGGCACCGGCTTCAACTGGCCGAACCACGATCACCTTCGGATCGTCACGCTGCCGTGGGCCCGCGACCTCGCCGTCGCCATCGAACGGTTCGGCAACTTCCTGTCGAGCTACAAGCAGTAGCGTTCACGCAGGTCACCGGCTCGGTCCGCGCGTCGGGCCGGGCCGCACCCGGCGTTCGCGGTGGGGTTCGCTCCGAATTTCCGGACACCGAAGCCCGCCGTGACACGCCCGAGACGCACGACACGCCGATCGTTGTGGAATGTATTTTTCGAGTCCTGCGGACGCATTTCCGCAGGTAGAAGGTCCCTAATAGGTCCCGAATCGGACAATCGGACCAAGCGGTGAGGCGAGACACACCTCAGAAGACTTTCCCGAACACGGACATAGGAAGTAAGTTTGTCCATGGCACGGCGCGACCGTGCCGGGCTCCCTGACCGACGCCATCCCCCCTGTGCGAGGTCAGGTGAAGGTGGCGGGGACACCCCCCCTGCTCCCCGCCACCACCAGCCCAACTCTTTCTCCTCCGGCCCCGAGCACATCGAACGCTCAGTCGCCACGGCCCGTGAATCTCGGCGGGAAACTCACTCGCGGTCACGATTGAACCACAGATTTTCTGGGTAAGCCACACAGAAGGCTCGTTCCGGGCCTATTTTTTCGTGCCTGTGGCACGATCTTGACGCATCAACTTGTGCGCAGAGCACAAATGAATCCCCCAATGGAGCCTGGACGGCCGTGCCCCCGTCCGGACATCCCGCAGAGGGTGGCTAGCCTGTCCCGGTGAGTCACGGACACGGACACGGGCACGGGCACGGGCACGACGGTCCGGTCCCGCTCGGCCCTACTGCGGCCCGGGTGGTCGTCGGACTGCTGACAGCCATCGGCATCGTCGTTCTGCTGGGCACGGCCGCCCTGTGGCCCAGCAGCAGGTCCATCGACATTCCCGCGCCCTTCCAGACATCGGGCGGCGGCGCCGTGGTCACCGAGGCGGGCACTGTCGTCACCCAGGACACCGGCTCGTGCGGGAGCACCTCCTCCGGCCGCGTGTTCACCGGCAACCCGGTGCCGCCCGCGACCGACGCCTACCAATGTGCCCGCAGCGTGATCGCCATCGAATCGGGTCCCAACGAGGGCACCCGGACCCTGCTCGAGATCGCCCCGGGCCCGGGACAACCGGAGTTGCACGCCGGGGAGAAGATCCGGCTGGTCCGGCAGACCGATCCGTCGGGCGCAACCCAGTACTCCTTCTACGACTACGCCCGCGGACTGCCCATCACCCTGATCATCGTCGCGTTCGCCGTCGTGATCGTCGTGGTCGCACGGTGGCGGGGGCTGAGGGCCCTGCTCGGTCTGCTCGTCGCGTTCGGCGTACTCGTCGGTTTCATGCTGCCGGCACTACTCGACGGAAAACCGGCCGTGCCGGTCGCGCTCGTCGGCGGGTCGCTCATCCTCTACGCCGTGTTGTACCTCGCGCACGGAGTGAACCTGCGTACGAGTTCGGCGCTGCTGGGCACCCTGGCGTCGATGGGCCTCGCGGCGCTGCTGTCCTATCTGGCGATCCGGCTGACCAATCTGACGGGCCTGTCGGAGGAACAGAACACCGACGTGCAGTTGTACCTCGAGCACGTGAGCATCACGGGTCTGCTGCTCGCCGGATTCATCATCGGATCGCTCGGTGTCCTCAACGACGTCACGATCACGCAGGCGTCGTCGGCGTTCGAACTCGCGGCGATCGACCCGTCCGCGAGCCGCCGCGAGGTGTTCACCTCCGCGATGCGGGTCGGTCGCGACCACATCGCGAGCACCGTCTACACGCTGGTGCTCGCGTACGCCGGCGGCGCGCTGCCGCTGCTGCTGTTCTTCAGCATCGCCGGACGATCGATCTCCGACGTCCTCACCGGCGACGCGGTCGCCATCGAAATCGTGCGGGCCTGCGTGGGCGGCATCGCCCTGACCCTGTCGGTGCCGCTGACCACCGCGATCGCGGCGCTGCTCGCCCGGCCCGTCGGATCGGGTGGCGGGGCCGCGCCCGTCGTCGAACGACCCCGTCGGGAACCGACCCGCGGGCGGCACGCCCGCTGATCACTGCCCGGACATCACCGTGCGGGCAGCTCGAGCCTGGGCAGCTCGATCCGCGGCAGCTCCACCGTCGGCAGGACGGGGACCGGGATGTTCAGCCCCGGGATCATCGGCGGGGGCGGCGGCGTCTCGGGAGCTACCGGCACCTGCCGCTGCGTGGTCGGTTCGGGTTCCGGCTCTTCGGTGGTCGTGGTGACCGGTGCCGGCGCCACCGCGGGCCTCGGTGACGGCTTCGACGACGGCGGCGTCGTCACCACCGTCTCCGCGGGAGCGGACTCGTCGACCGGATCCGAACCGAAGACGCTGTTGCCGGCTCCGAGCGCGACACCGATCAGGGCCACCACCATCAGAGCGGTTCCCGCGAGGCCCGCGCCGCTGATCTGCTTGCCGCTGACCCGGGGTCCGCGGGCTGTGAGCATCCCCAGCCAGGACCGCGATTCGTCCGCGTCCGCGGCATTCGCGGGCTTCTCCTTGGGACGGGCGATCCGATCGGTGCGCTGCTCGGTGCGCCGGTCCGTGGCTGCGAATCCGCTGACACCGGCCTGCGCCCCGGCCGGGCGCGCGATGCGCTCGGTCGCCGCCGGCGGCGGGACGATGCGCGTGGTCATGCCCGGTATCGAGTCCTTCGGCCGACCGGCAAGGAGAGCGCCGCCCTTCGCGAGGACCAGCTCCGGCTCGTGCGGCACCACCAGCGGCAGCCGCAGCCAGGACCGCAGGACCTCCTGGACGAGGGGGATGTGCGCGCCGCCACCGAGCAGCACGATCGCCTCCGGATCCCGGCCGGCACGCTCGACGATGTCGCGGACGAACCGCGCGGACGACTCGACACACTGCGCGATCAGCGGGTCGAACGTGTCCCGCGACATGAGAATGAGCCCGGCAGCGCCCGGCACCGCGACCGCGTCGCTCGCGGACAGCTGTTCCTTCGCCTCGCGGCACTGCGCGTCGAACTCGGTGACGGTCGCCGGATCGTCGGGCAGCCACACCCCGTTCGTGCCGAGCTGGTGTTCGCGGATCGCAGCGTCGAACACCCGTCCCCCGACGGTGTCGGTGCGTCCCGCGAGGACCTCGCCGGACGGAAGGTCGACGACGGTCACGGTGAGGCCCGAATCACCCAGGTCGTAGAACACCGCCGTGTCGGTGCAGAGCTCACCGCTGGCACGCAGATACGCCAGCGCCGCCTCGGACTCGGAGACCAGGTCGAACCTGTCGAGACCCTGTTCCGCCATGGCCTTGCGGATCCGGTCCGCCTGCGCCGCGTCGCGGTACACCACACCGAGAGCGTCGATCGGCTCCCCCGCCACCCCCGTCTGGAACAACACGCCCAAGGTCTGTGCGGCGAGACGGGCGGGGTCGTCGCGACCTGTGTCCACCACCTGGAACTGAAATCCCGCCGAGGGCGTGGTCCGGTCGATCGGACGCACGATCCGGACGGCGCTCTCCCCAACGGTCACCCCGAGTACCGAACTCATCAGCCGCCTTCTGCAATTCCGGCGCCGCTCCAGTGCTCACCCCCGGCGCCCCAAGACGCCCCGATGTTACCCAACGGTCTCGATACGGCATACGGGCAATTGAGGGGACTCGATTCCACCGCTGTGGTACGGCTCCGCGCGGCGGGCCGGGCGGTGCATAGGATCAGGCGATGCGGGTCCTCTTCGTATGCACGGGAAACATCTGCCGATCGCCCACGGCCGAGCTTCTGACCACGGCGTTCGCCGCCGAGGCCGGGCGACCGGATCTCACCGCGCACAGCGCCGGCACCCGCGCCCTGGTCGGTCACGGTATGGAATCGACGGCCGCGCTGGTGCTGCAGCAACTCGGCGGCGACCCGCACGGATTCACCGCCCGCCGGTTGACCCCGGCCATCGCGGAGGACGCCGACCTCGTCCTGACCATGTCCGAAGCCCATCGCTCGGCGGTGATCACCGCGGCCCCGCGGATGATGCGCGTCACGTTCACCCTTCGCGAGGCAGCCCGGCTGCAGCAGGCCAGTGGCGCCTCGACCGTCGCAGAACTGTCGGCGGCCCGGGTGCACGCGACGGCACCCGGGCTCGACGACATCACCGATCCGATCGGCTGCGACGAAGAGACCTTCGCCACGGTCGGAAGCGAGATCGCAGATCTTCTACTGCCCCTGCTGACCCGGATCCGCGACTGAGCTTCCGTTGAGCGGCCGCATCCGCGCCTGCACCACCGGCCGCTCCCCTGCCCGGGGAAGCACCACCTCCGGATAACTCGGCGCCACCGTGTAGGCGGGGACCGGGTTGGGGACCGGTGCCGCCTCCGACTCGACGCGCGGGGCCGCCACGACCGTGGCTGGGGTCGTCGCCTTGCCGGAATCGTCGGACTCGTAGAAGTACCGGTATTCGTAGGCGCCGGGCCCCTTCGACGGGGTCATCGTGATGATGGTGCCGAGCACCCGCACACCGGCACTATCGAGGTTGCCGACGGCGCGGACCATCTGTTCGCGCGTGGTCTTGCCGTGTCGTGCGATGACGAGTGCGCCGTCCGCGGCGGCACTGAGCACGACCGCGTCGGTCACCGGCAACAGCGGCGACGCGTCGATGATCACGTAGTCGAATCGTGCGCGGAGTTCCGCGATGACATGCTTCGCGGTTGCGGATCCGAGGAGTTCGCTCGGGTTGGGAGGCAGCGTCCCCGCGGCGAGCACCGTCAGATTCTCGAACCGAGTCGGCTGCAGCACATCGTCGAGCCCGGCCCGGCCGGACAATACGGTGCTGAACCCGGCATCGCCGAGCACACCGAGGTACTTCGAGACCCGCGGCCGGCGCAGATCGCCCTCCACCAGCACCACCGAATGCCCCGCCTCGGCGAGCACCAGGGCGGTGTTGATGGCCGTGGTGGTCTTGCCTTCGGCCGGGAGGGCGCTGGTGACGACGAGAACACGGGGCGGGTTGTCCACGTCGAGGAACTGAAGATTGGTGCGCAGCTCGCGATATGCCTCGGCGCTACCGGAATTCGCGTCCCGGAAGACGATCGCCGCCTCGTTCTGACGCTCCTTGTCGAGCGGGATCGTCCCGACCAGGCCGGCACCGGCGATGTCCTCGGCCGTCTTGCGATCCTTGACCGTGTTGTCGAGACGGTCACGCAGGACGGCGGCACCGATGCCGAGCAGAAGACCGACCAGAAGCCCGAGCACCAGATTGCGTTTCGTGTTCGGGGACACCGCAGCGGCCGGGGTGGTCGCGTACTGCTCGACGACGACGCGTGCCGCGGGCGCGCCCCCGTTCTCCGGGGTCTCCAGTTCACGTGCCATCATGACGAATTCGTCGGACAGGGCGTTCGCCAGATCGCGGGCGCGCTCCGGGGACGTGTCCGTGAGCGTGGTGTCGATGAGCACGGTGTCCGGCGCCGACGACGCCTTGACCTTGGCCGCGAGCCCGGCCGGAGTCAGATCGGTGATCCCGAGAGCGTCGAGCGTCCGTCCCGCCACGGTCGTGCCGGTGAGCAGCTTGGTGTACGAGGCGACGCGTTCCTGCGAAAACCGGTTGCCCTGGTAGATCTCGCTGACCGACGCGCCGGACGAGGTCGACACGAACAGCCGCGTCGATGCCTGGTACTGCGGTGTCGCGAGGAGCGAGGCGCCGAGTGCGCCGAGCAACACCACGACCGTCGTCACGGCGATGATCTTCCATCGTGCCTGCAGAATTCGCAGGTAGTCGTGTACTTCCATCAGGGTGTCTCCCTCGTTCCGATGACACTGCTACTACGCCCGGCGGGCGTGAATTGGTGGCAATTACTGTGAAACTGCCCGTGCTGCATCAGCGCGGGCGCGATCCGGCGAAGCGCGTCCGGCGTCGTCAGATCCGAATGTGCGAACGGCAGTGGATGTTCCACCACACCATCGGTTGCGTGGCGGTTCCACGCCGCGGCGAGCGCGGCCGGCCCGCGGTGCTCGGATTCGGCCGTGAAGAGATGGATCTCGCCGTCGTGGACGCCCGGAACATGCTGGCGCAGGGCGGTTTCGACGGTCACCGCGGCGGTGTCCGCACGCTCGCAAACCCGGGCGACGAGAGCGTCCGGCAATCCGGTGGTGTCGATCTCGGATTCACCGTAGGCAGGCTCGGGCACGTCCGGCACCAACTCCGCCGGGAACGTGTCGAGCAGCGCGAGCAGTGCGACGCGGTGTCCCGCCGCGCGCAGCTGCACCGCGATCTCGTGCGTGATCGTGCCGCCGGCGGACCATCCGAGGAGATGATAGGGACCGTCGGGTTGCACGGCGCGGATCCGGTCGACGTAGTGCGCGGCCAACTCCGAGATCGAGCCGGGGATCGGATCGAGTCCGACCGCCTGCAGCCCGTACACGGGTACACCGTCCAGATGCGCAGCCAAACCGGCGTAGCACCAGGCCAATCCGCTGATCGGATGCACGCAGAACAGGGGCCGCACGTCCGGGTCACCCGCCCCGAGAGGCACCAGCACCGCAAGGGGGTCCGGATTCGCGGTCGCGGTGGCGTCGCAATCGATCCGGCGGGCGAGCTCGTCGACAGACCGGGCGTCGAACAACCAGCCGACCGGAACGGTGCGCCCGAGCGCCTCGGACAACTCCCCCGCGACCGCGACGGTGCCGAGCGAACTGCCACCGAGATCGAAGAATCCGCGGTCGGCCGATACCGCACCGACCGGGATGCCGAGGTGCTGCGCGTAGACGGCGGCGACGGTGCGCGCGGTCGGTCCGCTCGGTGGAACGTGGTTCGCGGCGGACCACGAGGGGTCCGGTGCCGGTAGTGCCGCGCGGTCGACCTTGCCGGACGGCTGCAGGGGCAGTGCGTCGACGACGGTGACGGTGGCCGGTCGCAGATGACGCGGCAGGTGCGTGGCGAGCCGGCGGCGCAGACGGTCCGGATCGGGACGGCCCTGGACATACGAGGCGAGACAGATGTTTCCGTCCGCCGCGGGCACCGCGACGGTGACCGCGGCGTCGACGTCCTCGGCGGCGAGCAGCACCGCGTCGACCTCGGCGGGTTCGGTCCGGATACCGTGGATCTGCACCTGGTCGTCGACCCGTCCGACGTGTTCGAACTCGCCGGTGGCGCCGACCCGCACCAAGTCTCCGGTGCGGTACATCCGGCCGCCGGGTTTACCGAAGGGATCGGCGACGAATCGCGTTGCGGTGAGGCCGGTCCGACGGTGGTATCCGCGGGCGAGCCCGGCGCCGGTGACGTACAGCTCCCCCACCGTTCCGCGCGAAACCGGGTGCAGCCGCGCGTCGAGAACGTAACCGGTCGTCCCCGGAACGGGAAGGCCGACAGCCGGTTTCGCCGGGGTATCGGTCAGCGGCCCGGCACACGAGACCATGACGGTCAGCTCGGTCGGCCCGTACCCGTTGAAGAGGCGGTGCCGCGACCAGCGCCGGGCGAGCGCCGGATGCAGGGTCTCGCCGCCCGCCATCACCGTGGCGGGTGGCAGCGTGTCCGGGTCGAGGGTGGCGAGCACGGTCGGCGTGAGGCAGAAGTGATCGACGCGCGATTCGATCAGGAGGCGCTGCAGTGCGGGACCGGCGAACGATTCGTCGTCGGCGATCACCAGCGTGCCGCCGTGCGCGTGCGCGCCGAGCAGTTCCAGAACAGCGGCATCGAATGTGGTCGACGCCGCCTGCAATACGCGGTCGCCGGGGAAGATCCCGAGCCGTCGGCGGTGGACGTCGACGAGCGCGGTGATTCCGCGATGCGGCACCGTCACACCCTTCGGAGTGCCGGTGGTGCCCGAGGTGTAGATGACGTACGCGAGGTCGTCGACCGTCTGCTGCGGTTCCGGCGGCGGGGACCCGGCGTACGAGCCGGTCATGTCGATCCATTCCACCGCCTCGCGGCCCAACCGGCCGGCCGGGGCGGCTTGCGGCACGGTCAGGCCGACGGTCGCACCCGAATCGGCGAGGATCGCCTCGCTCCGCGCGGGCGGCTGGTGGACGTCGACCGACACCCAGGCCGCCCCGGCCCGCGTGACGGCCCAGACGGCGAGCGGCCAGTACGCACCGCGCGGCACCGCGACGGCGACGAGGTCGCCGCGGCCGACCCCGCGCGCCACCAGTTCGGATGCGATCCTCCCGGCGCGCGCGTCGAGTTCGGCGTAGGTCCATGCGACCGATCCGGCCTGCACGGCGATCGCTCGAGGATGGGCGACGGCCGTACCGGCCAGGATCTCCCGCAGGGTTCTCGGGGTCACCTCGGCCGCGCCGATCGGCTCGACGTCGGGGACGGCGAGGTCGCCGACGGGTCGGCCGGGGGTGGCCAGCGCCGCGTCCAGCAGCGCCACGTACTCCGCGAGGAGGGTCTCGACGGTCGTGGCGTCGAAGAGGTCGGTGGCGTAGACGACGCGCAGGTCGAGTCCGTGCGCCTCGTCGCCGGTGTGGTCCTCGACGATCTCCCAGGACAGGTCGAACAGTGCCGGTGGGGTTCCCAGCTCGGTGTCGCGAATGTGCATGCCGGGCAGCTGGGGCACGGGGTTCTCGGCTCCACCGGGGCGATGGGTGAGCATCACCTGGAACAGCGGATGGTGTGCGCTGTCGCGGTGCGGGGCCAGCCGCTCGACGACCTGCTCGAACGGGACGTCGGCGTGGGCGAGCGCACCGAGGTCGGCGGCACGCACCTTGCGCAGCAGGTCGGTGACGGTGGCGGCCGGGTCGACGGGGGTGCGCAGCGCGACGGTGCCGACGAACATGCCGACGAGTGCGGACAGCCGCGGATCGCTGCGTCCCGCGACCGCCGTGCCGACGACGATGTCCGATCGACCGCTGCGGCGGGCGAGCAGCGCCGCGAGGACCGCGTGGAGCAGCATGAAGGTGGTCACGTCGTGGGCGCGGGCGACGGTGCGCAACCGGGTGTGGAACTCCGCGTCGAGGTGTACTGCGGTCGCATCCCCCTCGAACGTCGGCCGGGCCGGGCGGGGACGGTCGGTGGGCAGCGGGAGCGGCGTGTCCGGTACCCCTGCCAGGGTCGTCGCCCAGTAGTCGAGCTGACGGTGCGCCGCCGAGCCGGGTTCGGTGTGGTCTCCGAGGAACTCGTGCTGCCGGCGTGCATAGTCGCGGTAGGTCACCGGCAGCGGTTGCCAGGTCGGCGTCGTTCCGCCCACGCGAGCCCGGTAGGCGGTCTGCAGGTCGGCGAGCAGGGGCCCGACGGAGGCACCGTCGAAGGCGATGTGATGGACCGCAGCGACGAGGATGCGATCGTCGCGGGCGACGTCGAGCAGGCGGATGCGCAGCGGTGGTTCGGTATCGAGGTCGAACGGCGCGGTGAGCGTCTCGGTGACGGCCCGATCCGGGTCCGATGTCGAAATATGTTCGAGGACAGGATAATCCACGAGTGCGAAATTGCCGTCGGGATAGGCGGTGCGCAGGATCTCGTGACGGTCGCACAGATCGCGCACGGCCGTAGCGAGGGCATCGACATCGAGGTCGCCGGTCACGCGCAGGACCACCGGGACGATGTAGCGCGCGTCGGGTTCGGTACGCGACAGCAGCCACAGGCGTCGCTGGGCGGGGGCGATCGGCACCGGGCCGGTCGTGTCGGCGCGCCGCAGCGGCGGCGGCACCGGTCCGGTGGTGACGTGGGCGGCGAGCGCGGCGAGGGACGGCGCCTCGAGGACCGCCCGCGTCGGCACCTCGGTCCCGAACGCGTCCGACAGGCGGGCGGCGAGAACGACCGCGCCGAGGGAATCGCCTCCGGCGGCGATGAATCCGCGGTGCGCGGCCGGACGGATGCCGAGCACGTCCTCGGTGATCGTGACGACCAACTTCTCGGCGGCGGTCAATTCGGGTTCCGCGACCTCGGCTGCTGCCGTGTCGAGCCCGGCCAACGCGTCGAGATCGAGTTTGCCGTTGGGGGTGACGGGCAGCTGCGGCACCACCCGCACTCGTGACGGCATACGGTGCGGCGGAACGATTTCCGCGATCGCGGCGGTGACCTCGTCGGCGGTGACGCCGGTGGCGGCGAACGCGACGAGCGCGTCGTCGACCGCGACGACGGCAGCCTGCCGGACGCCGTCCACGCCGAGCAGCGCAGCCTCGAGCTCGCCGGGTTCGATACGGACCCCACGGATCTTCAGCTGCCGGTCGGTCCGGCCGAGATACGCGAGGGTTCCGTCGGTGCGGCGGTGCACGCGGTCCCCGGTGCGGTACATCCGTTGCCCGCCGGCCGCCGCGACGAACCGTTCCGCGGTGAGAGCCGGGGCGTCGAGGTAGCCGAGCGCCAGCCCGGCGCCCGCGAGATAGAGCTCACCGACCGCGCCATCGGGCACCGGGCGCAGGCGCGCGTCCAGGACGTGTGCGGTCGTGCCGGGAATCGGCTCGCCGATCCCGGCCGCCCCGTGACCGTCGATTTCCGTGAGGGTCGCGACGATCGTCGACTCGGTCGGCCCGTACGCGTCGAGCATCAGCCGGCCCGCGGCCCAGCGTTCGGCGAGCCGGGCGGGAAGGGCTTCACCGCCGGATGCAACGACCCGCAGGTCGGACAAACCGGCCGGATCGAGGGTGCCCAGCACCGTCGGCGTCGACAGGTAATGGGTGATGCTTTCCTCGCGCAACAGCCGGTGCAGGTCCTGCCCGGCGTACACGTCCGACGGTGCCACGACGAGGGTGGCGCCGGTGGTGTGCGCGAGCAGCACCTCGAGCAGCGCCGCGTCGAACGCCGGGTGGTATCCCTGCAGCACCCGGTCGCCGGGGCCGACGCGGTAGCGAGCCGCGGCCTCGGCCGCCAGCGGTGCGAGTCCCACGTGGGTGACGGCGACCAGTTTGGGGGCGCCCGTCGAACCCGACGTCGCCACGATGTACGCGACGTTCGGCGGGCAGGTGGTGGCGGCCGCGGATCCCGTGAAGGCCGCGCCGGTCTTGGTCGCCGCCCACAGGGCGCGGATACGGTCGGCACTGCGTGTCTCGCCGAGCGTGACGACGCTGCCGGGACCGATTCCCGCGGCACACCATTCGGCGGCGAGTGCATCGGACGCGGCGTCCAATTCCCGGTACGTGAGCGCGATTCCGTCTCCGCGCACGGCCTCTCGTGCGGGGTGGGCCGCGGCCGCCGCGCGCAGGAGGTCGGCGAGGAGGCGCGGCGCAACCGGCGCGCCACCGGTCAGTGGCGCGGCGGCGACGTCGAACGGTACGTCGCCGACAGATGCGTGCGGATCGTCCACGAGCCCGGCGAGCACGGCGGTGAACCGCCGGGCCAGCGTCCGGGCCGTGGCGGCGGCGAACCGGGATCGATCGAACCGCAGCGCCGCGAGGTATCCGTCACCGCTCGGGGCGAAGGTGAACTGGAGGTCGAATTTCGGTGTGTCGTCCACGATTTCGCGCGCTGCGATGGTGAGATCCCCGAGCTGCGCGTGGCCGGGATCGAAGTCCTGCATCGCCAGCGCCACCTGCGGCGGCGGTCCCGTGAGCATTCCGGCGAGTTGCTCGTAGGGCACCGTCGCGTGATCGAGGGCCGCGACGTCGAAGGCACGGACCGCTTCGACGAGTTCGGTGAACGACCGGTCGGGAGCCACTGCGGTGCGCAGGATCAGGGTCTCGACGAACGGTCCGACGAGGTCGTCGAGTTGCGCCCAGCGGCGGGTCGACACGACGGCGGCGACCGCGACGTCGTGCTGGGCACCGACGCGGGCCAGCAGCACCGACAGCGCGGCGTGCACGACCATGAACTCGGTGGCACCCGTCGTGCGGGCGAGCGACGCGACCGCGTCGCGGACGGGGGCCGGAACGGCGAATTCGATCGTCCCCGCGACCGGCTCGCCGCCGGTGTGGTCGGTGGGGAGTTCGGTAACGGTCAGTCCGTCGAGGGCCCGCTGCCAGTGGTCGACGTCCGCGGCGGGAATTCCGCGCGCGTGCTCCCAGAGCGCGTAGTCGGCGTACTGCAACGGCAGCGGTAGCCACCGGGGCGCGTGCCCGGCGGTGCGCGCGAGATAGGCCTCGGCCAGATCCCCGAGCAGCGGTCGCAGCGACGCACCGTCCGCCAGGGAATGGTCGACGTCGAGATGCAGGACGTGCAGGTCGTCGCCGAGCCGTTCGAGCTCCACCCGGATCGGGGTGTCGGATCGGCCCGCGGTCGTCGGCGCGCGGCCGGAATCGCGGGATCGCACGACCACCGAGGGACGTTCGTGTACCTCCTGATGCACGTCCGTGCCGGCCACGACGTATCGGGTCCGGAGGATCTCGTGCCGGTCCAGCACGTCGCCGATCGCGGCGTCGAGAGCGACCGGGTCGAGCGGGCCGCCGAGCCGGATCTCGGCCCGTAACCGGTACGCCCCCGGGTCGAGGCGGCCGAGTCCCCACAGGCGTCTTTGGGCGCGGCTCAACGGGATGAGCGACGGCCGGGGCGCCACCGCGACCGGTCCGGCAGCGACGTCGAACCCTCCCGCATCGATCGCCGCGGCGAGCGCCTCGACGGTGGGATGGTCGAACACGGTGCGCAGCGGCACGGCGATGCCGGTCTCCTCACGCAGCCGTCCCACCAGGACCGTGGCCAGCAGCGAGTTCCCGCCGACGGCGAAGAAGTCGTCGTCACGTCCCACCGGCGCGCTGCCCCCGAGGACGTCGGCGCAGACACGGGCCACGAGGGATTCGGTTCCGGTCCGCGGCGCGGAGCCACCGCGGCGGGCCGACGCCGGAAGCGCGGCCACGTCGAGCTTGCCGTGCGAGGTGAGCGGCAGCGCGTCGAGGGTGACGACGACGGACGGAATCAGGTGACCGGGCAACGTCCGAGACAACCGGGACCTGGCCTGCCCGGCGTCGACGTCCGCCGGTACGACGTACGACACGAGCGCCCCGTCGCGCACCACGGTCGCGGCCTGTTCGACCCCCGCGAGGCGACGCAGCGCGGCATCCACCTCGCCGGGTTCGATGCGGACACCCCGCAGCTTGACCTGGCCGTCGCTGCGGCCGCGGTACTCGAGGGTGCCGTCGCGGCGCCACCGTGCCCGGTCGCCCGTGCGGTACATCCGACCGTGGTCGGTCGCAACGAAACGCTCCGCGGTCCGCCCCGGTGCCCCGCGATAGCCCTGGGCGAGCCGCTCCCCCGACAGATACAACTCACCCACCACTCCGACGGGCACCGGCCGCAGCCGGTCGTCCAGCACCACGGCCGCGACACCGCGCACGGGGTGACCGATCACCGGTGTGTCCCCGGGCGTCAGCGGCGCCGAACAGGTCGCGAAGACCGTGGCCTCGGCGGGACCGTAGCCGTTGTAGAGCGCACGGCCGGTACCCCACCGGGCGACCGCTTCGGCGGGGACCGTCTCGCCGCCGAGCATGAGCACCCGAAGATCCGGGAGGTCACGGGCGGGCAGGCTCGCGAGCACGGACGGCGTGAGGCACGCATGCGTGATGCGTTCGCGGGCGAGCAGATCGCCGAGACCCGCGCCGCCGTAGCTGTCCGGGCCGGCCACCACCAGCGTCGCACCGGCCGTGCCCGCAACGAGCAGTTCGAGCACTGCGGCATCGAAACTCGGTGCGGCGACCTGCAACACGCGATCGCCCGGTCCCGCCGCGAAACGCTCGGTGAGGTCCGCGACGAGTGCCGCGACCGCGCGGTGGCCGATCGTGACTCCCTTGGGATTCCCGGTGGTACCCGAGGTGAACACGAGGTAGGCGGGCGCGTCCGGGTGCGGCTCCGGAACCTCGGCGGGTTCGGCCGCGACCGCGCCGGTCTCGTGGATGTCGAGCCACTGCACCGATGACGGCAACGAGTCCTTCTGTGCTGCAACCCCGTACATCACGCCGTCGAGCATCGCGGCGAGCCGTCCGGTGGGTTGTGCCGGATCGACGAACATCGGCGCGGCACCGAGGCGGGCGATGCCCCATGTCGCGACGACCGTTTCGAGCGACCTGGGCAGGGCGCACACGACGACGTCCCCGGTTCGCGCTCCGGCTGCCCGGAGCCGGGCCGCGAGATCTTCGGCTCGGTCGAGCAGCTGGGGGTAGGTCAGCTCCCGCGACCCGTCGCGCACCGCGCCGCCGGCGCCCGCGCGCGCGGCGCCGGCGGCGAACAACTGCCACAGCGAGTGCGGCTGCGGCGCAGCCGGTCCCACCGCCGGGGCCGACGCGGCGCGTTCCCGGGCGGAGAGCAGGTCGATGTCGTCGATCCGCGTCTCCGGATCCGCGACGACCGCACGCAGGATCGTGTCGAAGCGCTCCGCGAACGTCGCGACCGTATCGTCGTCGTAACAGTCTGCTGCGCAGGCGAATTCCAGCTCGATACCGCTCGCGGTCTCCGTGACCGTGAGCTGCACGTCGAACTTCGCGTGGTCGTCCGGACCCGGCGCGACCGTCACGGCGACACCGGGCAGGACGACACCCGCGACGGCCGGGCGGCGGTGCGACAGTGCCACCTGGAACAGCGGGTGACGTGCCGCCGTGCGCGGCGGATCGAGCCGCTCGACGAGTGTCTCGAACGGCGCGTCCGGGTGGGTGTAGGCGTCGACATCGACGGCACGGACCTGGGCAAGCAGATCCGCGAACCGCACCCCGGGCTCGACCCGGGTGCGCAGCACGAGGGTGCCCGCGAACATCCCGACGACGTCGTCGAGCCGCGGATCCGACCGCCCCGCGACGACGGTGCCGATCGGGATGTCGCGACCGGCACCGTGCCGGACCAGCAACGTCGCGAGGGCCGCGTGCACCACCATGAACACGGTGGCGTCGTGGTCGCGTCCCAGCCGGACCAGCTGCCCGCTCAGGTCCCTGTCCAGGAGCAGCCGGTGAACGGCGGCACGGCCGCTCGCATGGGCGGGGCGCGGACGGTCGCCGGGCAGGGTGACCTCGTCGGGCAGATCGGCCAGGACACGTAGCCAGTGCTCGACCTCGCCGTCGGCGATCGCGTGCTGCCATCGCGCGAAATCGGTGTACTGCAGGGGCAGCGGCTCGAACCGCGGGTGGTGACCGTCGTCGCGCGCGGTGTAGGCGGTGACGAGATCGCGCAGCAGCGGCGTGAGCGACCATTCGTCGGCGGCGATGTGGTGGACGACGACGACGAGCACGTGCCGCTCGGCCGCGAGGCGCAGCAGCCGCATCCGCACCGGCAGGTCGATGGTGAGGTTGAATCCGGCAGAGCAGAATTCGTGTATCAGCCGCTCCGATTCCCCGCCCGGGGCGTCGATCGTCTCGAAGGGCGGACGCGGTACCGGCGACAGAATCTGCCGGTCGGCCTCGGGATGGACCGTGCGCAGCGTGCGGTGCCGATCGAGGACGTCGGACACCGCGGCGGCCAACGCGTCCACGTCGAGCGGCCCGTCGAGGTGCAACACGAACGGCAGGTTGTACGCCGCCGAAGCAGGATCGAACCGGTTGACGAACCACAGCCTCCGCTGCGCCGGTGAGAGAGGCGCCGGAGCGTCACCACCCGCAGTCATCGGGATCCGTGTGCGTCCCCGGCCGGCACGCTCGGCGACGCACTCGGCGAGACCCGCGACGGTCGGGTCGTCGAAGACGTCGCGGACGGTGACGTCGGCGTCGGCGATGCCGCTGAGGCGCCCGGCGAGACGGCTCGCGAGCAGGGAGTTGCCGCCGAGGTGGAAGAAGTTGTCGTCGGCGGCCGGGACGACCTCGGATCCGGTGTCGCGCAGCAGTTCCCGGATCACCCCTGCCACGAGTTCCTCGACCGGTCCGCGCACCGCCCGGCCGCAGGAAGAGGAAGCACCGGGTTCCGGCAGGGCCGCGCGATCGAGCTTCCCGTTTCCGGTGAGCGGCAGCGCGTCCAGCACGACCGCGGCGGACGGAACCAGGTACTCGGGCAGGGTGCGGCGGACCTCGCGCAGCGCATCGGCAGCGGATCCGCCGACCAGATAGGCGACGAGCCGATCGTCGCGCAGGATCACCGCGGCCGCCGTGACGCCCGGGCAGCGCAGCAGGGCCGCTTCGATCTCACCGGGTTCGATGCGGTAGCCGCGCAGCGTGATCTGCTGGTCGGCGCGTCCGAGGTGGTGCACGACGCTCCCGGTCCGGCGGGCCAGGTCTCCGGTCCGGTAACGGCGCGTGCCGCCGGGGCCGGCGACGAATCTGGCTGCGGTCGCTCCCGGACGGCCGCGATAGCCGCGTGCGAGCTGGTCACCGGCGATGTAGATCTCGCCGGCACTGCCGGGAAGTACCGGGCGCAGGGCCGCGTCGAGCAGGTGCATCCCGACCCCGGGCAGCGGTGCACCGACACCCGGCGTCACGGCCGGACCGCACGTGACGTGGACGGCGGTTTCGGTGATGCCGTACATGTTCACCATCACGAGTTCGGGCCGCTGCTGTTGCCAGGATCGGGGCAGCTCGGGGTCGAGCGGCTCCCCACCGAAGACGACCACGCGCAGCGATTCCGGAGGCGCGGTGGCCGCGCTCAGCTGAACGAAAGCCGTCGGTGTCTGGTTGAGCACGGTGACCCCGTGCCGCTCGAGCAGGGCCGCGAACACCGCGGGATCCCGGGCGGTGAGGTGGTCGACCACGACGAGACGTCCGCCGGTGATCAAAGCGCCCCACATCTCCCACACGGAGAAGTCGAAGGCCGGTGAGTGGAACATCGTCCACACGTCCGACTCGCCGAATCCGAAGCGGGAGATCGTCGCAGCGAACACGCTCAGCACGCTGCGGTGGGTGACGAGCACTCCCTTGGGGGCGCCCGTGGACCCGGAGGTGTAGATCAGGTAGGCACCGTGGTCCGGATCCGCGGATGCGTCGTGGTCGCCGTCCTGCACGAGGGCGGCGGACGGGTCGAGCGTCGGAATGCCTCCGGCCGCGCGGAAATCACTGTCGCACACCACCAATTCGGGACGGGCATCGTCCAGCAGTGCGCGCAGCCGGGCGTCGGGATGGGTGACGTCGATCGGCAGGTACACCGCCCCGCACCGGGCGACCGCGACGATCGCGACGACCAGGTCGACGGTTCGGGGCAGGGCGACCGCGACCACGTCCTCCGGTCCGATGCCGCGCTCGGCGAGCAGCGCAGCCAGTGCACCGGATCGCGCCCGCAGTCGGGCGTAGGTCAGTGCGGCGCCCTCGTCCACGACCGCGACCGCCTCCGGTGTCGCGGCGGCACGGCGGAGGAAGAGTTCGGGCAGCGACCGGCCGTCCGGACGCGGAGCCCGTTCGCTCTCCGGTTCGGCGACCGGACCTCGCGGATCGACCGCTCCGACGGCCGTCGTCGGGTCCGCCGTCACGATCTCGAGGATGCACACCAACCACGCCGCCCACGCCGTGACGGTACCGGCGTCGAACAGGCCGGACGCGTAGGTGAGCGTGCCGTTCAACCCCGCGGGAGCCCCGGTCTCGGACGACGTCTCGCGCAGGGTGATCTCCACGTCCACCCGTGCGGTGTCGGGGAGGATCTCGCGCACGGTCGCGAGGCCCGGAACGGTGCGGGTGCCGGTGTCGAAGGACTCGTAGGCGAGGATCACCTGGATCAGGGGATGGTGGCCGGTCGCGGAGTGGCCGACCGTGTCGACGATGCGATCGAACGGGACGTCGGCGTGGGCGAATGCCTCCAGATCGACGCGGCGCACCTCGGTCAGCAACCCGGCGAACGTCTCCCGTGGATCGACGGTCAGCCGCAGTGGGACCGTGTTCACGAACATGCCGACGACGTCGTCGAGCGCCGCGTCGGTGCGGCCGGAGACAGGGGTGCCGACGACGACGTCGTCGGTGGCGGCGAGTGACGCCAGCAGCAGTGCCAGGGCCGCGTGCACGATCATGAAGGGCGTGACATCGTGGGCGCGAGCGAGTTTCGCCACCGCGGAATGCAATTCGATGGGGACGTCGAATTCGATGTGGCCGGCACCGGTGTCGGCGCCGATCCGAGGGCGGTCGGTGGGCAGTGGGAGCAGGGGCGGGACACCGCCGAGGGTTCGCGCCCAGTAGGCGAGTTGTCGTGCGCCGAGGCCGTCCGGGTCCGTGGGTGCGCCCAGCGTCCGGTGCTGCCAGCGCGCGTAGTCGGCGTAGGTCACCGGTAGGGGCGTCCAACCGGGGGCGACTCCCGCGCGGCGTGCCGTGTAGGCGGCGACGGCGTCGCGTCCCAGCGGTCGCAGGGACAGCCCGTCGGCGGCGATGTGGTGCAGCACCACGACCAGTCGATGCCGGGTGCCGGTGCGGTACAGGCGGATACGAACCGGCGGTTCGGCCGTCAGGTCGAAGGGGCGCCGCGCGAAGTCGGCGATCTCGTGGTCCGGGTCTGCCGCCTCCACGGGAGCGAGGTCGACCGGGATCTCGGGCAGCACGTGCATGCGCGGGCCGTCCGGTCCGTCGGGGTGGACGGTCCGCAGGGTCGCGTGCCGGTCGACGACATCGGCGACGGCGGCCTGCAGGGCACCGAGGTCGACGTCGCCGTCGAGTTCGGCGACGAACGCTATGTGGTCGCCGCCGGCACCGGCTGCGGTGTCGACACGGTTGACCAGCCACATGCGTTGCTGTGCGGGGGCGAGTGGTTGTGGGGCGTCGTCGATCTCGTTGACCAGCGGGACGCGCTGTTCCGCTGCGGTGTTCGTGATGGCCTCGGCGAGGTCCGCGACGACCGGGTTCTCCAGAATTTCCCGTACTCCGATGCGCCGTCCGACGATGCCGGCGAGCCGCGCCGCCAACTGGGTCGCGATCAGCGAGTTCCCGCCGAGCGCGAAGAAGTCGTCGCCCGGTGCGACGGTCGGCACGTCGAGCACGTCCGCGACGACCGTCGCGACGAGATGCTCGGTGACCGTGCGGTATCCGTCGCCGTCGGAGGTGACCAAGATGTCCGCGACCGGCAGAGCCGCGCGGTCGATCTTGCCGGTCGAGGTCAGCGGCATCGCGTCGAGGACGGTGACCGTGGTCGGCACCATGTGCCGCGGCAGCCGTGCCGCGACGTACTTCCGGATCGCCTCCGGGTCGACGTCGCCGGACCCCGTCACGAATGCGGCGAGCCGTCCCTCGTGTGCGATCGTGACGGCTGTGGTGATCTGCGGATGCGCGGCCAGGACTGCGTCGATCTCGCCGGGTTCGATGCGGAATCCGCGGATCTTGATCTGCTGGTCGGCGCGCCCGACGAACTCCAGCACCGGTCCCGGGTCGCCGTGTGGGGACCAGCGGACGAGGTCACCGGTGCGATACATGCGTCCGCCGCCGAAGGGATCGGCCGTGAACCGTTCCGCCGTCAGGGCGGGCGCATCGAGATAGCCGCGGGCCAGGCCCGCCCCGACCAGGTACAGCTCGCCGGTGACACCGATCGGGACGGGCCGCAGACGCCGGTCCAGCACGATCGGGGTGACGCCTTCGAGCCCTGTCCCGAGGTTCAGCGGTTCACCGGGCGTCAGCGGCGTGCTGGCGGTGGCCAGCACAGTGGTCTCGGTCGGTCCGTAGACGTTCAACACGGTGCGGCCCGGTGCCCAGCGCGCCGCGGTCTCCGTCTGCCACGCTTCGCCGCCGACGGCGAGGACCCGCAGGTCGTCGAGACCGGCCGGGTCGACGCGGGCCGGCACGGACGGTGTCGTGAACCAGTGCGTGATCCGCTCTGCCCGAAGCAGTTCCAGGAGTTCGTTACCACCGAATACGTCGTCCGGTGCGACCACGAGGGTTCCGCCGGAGGCGAGCGCGAGAAGGTACTCGAGCACCGAGGCGTCGAATGCGGGGGCCGCGAAGTGCAGCACCCGTGCGTCCGGCGCCGGCCGGAACCGCTCGACCAGCGACCGTGCCAGCGGCGCCAGTCCGCGGTGGGTGATCACGACGCCTTTCGGCCGACCCGTGGACCCCGAGGTGTACACCAGGTAGGCGGCGTGGTCGGGATGCACGGGGCGTGTCCGGTCCGCGTCGGTGATCTCGCGCATGCATCCGTGCGTGACGAACGGGATCGATTCGATCCCCGCCGGGACCGGGGTGCCCGGGTCGCTGATCGCGTGCCGGACGCCGGAAGCGGCGAGGAGTTCGGCGATCCGCGGGGCGGGCTGGCCCGGGTCTACGGGTACGAACGCGGCACCCGTCAGCGCGATCGCGGCGATCGCGAGCACCGACTCGATCGAGCGGGGCAGCAGCACCGCCACACGGTCCTCCGGCCCGATTCCCCGGCCGAGCAGTTCCCATGCCAGCGGTCGTGCCGCGGAACGGATTTCGACCGGTACTCCACCGGGAGCTGCCACCCGCGCCGGGTTGTCGCCGAGCAGTTGCGCCAGGGTTGCGACGGGACCGGCCGGTGCGAGCACGACCGGTACGGCACCGAGGTCGATGTCGCCGACGGCCTCCGTGGGGTCGGCGGCCACTGCACTGATCACGGTGCCCAGTCGCTGCACCCATCGCGTGACCGTGTCCGGTTCGAACAAGGCGCTGTCGTACACGAGACGCCCGGCGAGCGCACCGTCGCCGGTTTCGCGGACGTCGAGTTCGATGTCGAAACGTGCTCGTACGGAGGGGAATTCCTGCACTCTCACGTCGAGTCCGGGAAGCACCGGGTCGGTGTGCGGCAGACTGTTGTAGCTCAGCATCACCCCGAGCGGACCGAACCCGACACTCTCGACGACCTGATCGAACGGCACGTTCGCGTGGGTGAATGCCTCGACGTCGGTGGCACGGACATCGGCGAGCAGGGCGGTGAAGGGCGCCTCGGGGTCGACGGTGACGCGCAGGGCGACGGTACCGACGAACATCCCGACCAGACCGGCGAGGTCGGGATGATCGCGGCCGGCGACACCGGTACCGACGACGACTTCTCGCTCCCCCGTCCACGCGGACAACCACACGGCGACAGCGGCGTGCACGGCCATGAAGGTCGTCGCGTCGTACCGGGCCGCGAGCGTCCGGAGCGCGGCGACCCGGCGGGCGGGCACGGTGAACTCGACGGAGGCCGGAGCTCCGGGCGTTCCGGTACGGGGACGGTCGGTGGGCACCGAAGGCGCGGAATCGAGCCCGGCCAGAGCGTCTTTCCAGTACTCGAGTTCGCGATATGCGAGAGCGGCCGGGTCGGCGGGGTCTCCGAGCCGGTCCCGGTGCCGGCGCGCGTGGTCGTGGTAGTGCAGCGGCAACGGGGCCCACGGCGGGGCGTCACCGCAGCGCCGCGCGGAATACGCGGTGGCGAGATCCACCGTCAGGGGAAGGAACGATGCACCGTCCACCGCGACGTGGTGCGCGACGACGACGAGCACGTGCCGGTCCGGACCCGTTCGCAGCAACCGCATGCGCAGCGGCACGTCGCCGGCCAGGTCGAACGGCGCCGCGGTCCACTGCCGGACCAGCGCCTCCACGTGGTCCGGAGCCGCCTGGACCGGAACGATGCGGAAGGCGGCAAGCGCCTCGGCGATCGGCAGGACCCGCTGCACGGGCCCAGCCGACGACAGCGGCAGGACGGTGCGCAGCACCCGGTGGCGGATCACCACATCGGTCAGCGCGACCTGCAGGGCCGGGACGTCCAGATCCCCGTCGAGATGCAGAACGAACGGCAGGTGGTACGCGCCGGTGTCACCGTGTGCGCGGGCCTGCAGCCACAACCGGTACTGGGCGGGTGCGAGCGGCGCCGGCCCCGGTTCCTCGGACCGGACATCCGGATCGACCGCGCGCGGTCGCTCGGCGGCGGCCGCAGCGAGACGAGCGACGGTCGGATGGTCGAAGACGTCCCGCAACCGCACGTCGCGCCCCAGCGCGGAAGCCAGGTCCGCAGCGAGTTGTGTTGCGGTGAGCGAATGTCCGCCGACGACGAAGAAGTCGGTGTCGGCCCCCACGTCCTCGACCCCGGTGATCTCGGTGAACAACCGGGCGACGAGCGTCTCGTTCGGTCCGGCCGGGGGTCGATGTCCGATCGCGGGTTCGATGGTGGGGGCGGGCAGCGCACGCCGGTCGATCTTGCCGCCGGGCGTCAGCGGCAACGCCTCGAGGACCGTCGTCGTCGCCGGCCTGAGGTGGGCAGGCAGCCGCCGGGCGAGCCGTGCCGTCACCTCGGCCACGTCGACGACCGCCGATTCGGCAGGAACGACGTACGCGGCGAGGCGATCACCGTGCACGACGACCACTGCCGCGGTGATCTCGGCGAACGAGGTGAGCACCGCTTCGATCTCGCCGGGTTCGATCCGCCGACCGCGGATCTGCACCTGGCGATCGGCGCGTCCGAGGAAGTCGAGGCGTCGTTCGCCGGTGTCGGGGTCCCGGGTCCAGCGCACGAGGTCGCCGGTGCGGTAGACCCGCTCCCCCTGCGGTCCCGCGACGAACCGCTCGGCGGTGCGAGCCGGAGCATCCAGATAACCTCGGGCGACCCCCGGTCCCGCGACATACAGTTCGCCCACCACACCGGCAGGGACGGGGTGGAGCCTGGTGTCGAGCACGTAGGCAGCCGTGCCGGCGATCGGACGCCCGATCGGCACTCCGGAACCGGGTCGCAGCGGGTCACTGACCGTCGCCAGCACCGTGGTCTCCGTGGGCCCGTAGGCGTTGAGCAGGATCCGGCCGGGCGACCAGCGGTCGGCGACCGCCGCAGACAGGGCCTCGCCGCCCGAGTCGACGACCCGGAGGTGGGGCAGGTCCGCTTCCGGGGTGGCGGCCAGGATCGCGGGGGCCGTGATCGTGTGGGTGATCGCCTCCCGTCGGAGCAGATCTGCGAGCGCGGGACCGGCGACCGCGTCGGCCGGGCAGATCACCACGGTCGCGCCCGCGTCGAAGGCGAGCAGCAGTTCCTGCAGTGACGCGTCGACCGTGGGCGCGGCCAGGTGGAGCACGCGCGATTCGCGATCGGCGCAATACTTCTCGCGCAGGGTCGCGACGAGCGAGGCCACTCCCCTGTGGGTGACGGCGACCGCCTTCGGCACACCGGTGGACCCGGACGTGTGGATGACCCAGGCGGGATGGTCGAGGTGCAGGTCGCGGAGCCGGTCCGCCGGAGTGAAGGGAGCGGCGCGTCCGGTGGACGGCGCTACGAGGGTGACGTGCGCGGGCAGCACGACGTCCGGCCCGGCGACCACGATCTCGGCGGAACGCAGCAGTTCGTTCAGGCGCGCCCCGGGCAGATCCGGGTCGATCGGCGTATAGGCCGCGCCGGTCTTCGCAACGGCCCACAGTGCCACCACCGACTCCACCGAGCGGTGCAGGATCACCGCGACCCTGTCTTCGGGTCCGGCTCCGGCTGCGACGAGCCGTCGCGCCAGGTCGTTCGAACGGGCATCGAGCTCGCGATAGGTCAGGGACGACGTGGCATCGCGCACCGCGATCGCGTCGCTGTCGGCATGGGCTGTGAGCAGATCCGGCAGCAGTTCCGGTGCCGCTGCCTCGGGGCCGTGCGCGGGAACCAGCCCGGCCAGGTCCGCCGCATCCCCGAACGGTAGGTCGCCCAGTGCGCGATCGGGATTCGCGACGAACCGGGCCAGGTGATCGAGGAACAACCGGTGGTGCCGAGCGAGTGATTCCTCGCTGTAGAGCGCGGGATCGGCTTCGAAATCCACCCGGACGGTGCGGCCGGCGACGCCCGGATACACATTGACGGACAGATCCTCGATCGGCCCGGTGGACTGTACGTGGAAGTCGCCGACGATCTCACCGAAAGTGATCTGCGGGTGGAACATCATCAGGTTGACGACCGGGCCGAACGCGCTGCGGGTATCTCCGTGCTCCCGGCCGAGCTCTCGCAGGTCCGCGAGCATGTCCTCGTACCGGTAACGCTGGTGCCGCAGGGCTCCCGTCAGCTCCACCTGCACCCGCCGGATCAGCTCGGTGGGTGTCAGGCCGGGATCGACCTGCAGCCGCAGCGGCACGACGTTGGACAGCGTTCCACCGGACCGGCGCAGCGACGCGGTGGTCCGCGCCGAGACCGGAAGGCTCAGTACCACATCCGACGTTCCGGTGGTTCTCGCCAGATAGGCGGCGAAGGCGGAAACGACGACGGGCACATCCGTCGAGTTCACCTCGTGTGCAAGGGCGGCGACGGCCCGGGCCGTGGCGGGCTCGAGCAGTGCTCCGGTGTGCCGGCACGGCATCCGTGGCGGCGCCGATCCTTCCGGCCGAGACGACCCGTCCGCAAGCGACAGCGGATCGGGCAGATCGGCGAGTCGCTGCATCCAGTGCACCCGGTCCCGCAGGCGCCGATCCGAAACCTCGTACGCGGCATCCATCTCGCGCAATCGGGCGACGGTGAGGCCGCGGAAAGGTGGTGGCTCGGCACCGTCGACCCAGGCCGTGTACAGCTCGGCGCTGCGCTCGAGCATCACCATGGCGCCGTGCCCGTCGAGTGCGATGTGGTGGGCGTAGCTCGACAGGAAGAACCTCTCGTCGGCCAACTGCAACAGTGTCGTTCCGATGAGCCTGTCGCGCAACGGATCGAGACGACGGGAGTACGTCCGGGTCATCCACCGGTGCGCAGCGCCCTCCGGATCCTCGGATTCGCGGAGATCGACGTAGCCGACCGAATCCGGGACGTCCGGACGGACCGTCTGATAAGTGCGGTTTCCGATTCTCTCGAGGAAGAGAAAGCCGGACTCGACGTCCCGCGCGGCCTGCTCACACGCCGCGCGGATCAGCCGTGTATCGAGATCGCCTCTCAGTTCGAGATATTGGGCGATGGTGTAGGGAATCTCCGGCTGCAACTCCTGGGCGTACCAGAGACCGCGCTGGACCGAAGACAGCAGAATACGACGCACTGTCCTCCCCTCACATCGCCCGACAACGACAAACCACGGACGAGTGGAACCACGAAGAGACCTCCCCGACCGAGATCGCGACGAAGCCTCCCAACAACGTCGACGACCGATAGTTCGCAAGTGTACTTACCGTAGGCCGTCGACACCACTTGAACGACCGGCGATTCGAAACTCGGTTATGGTCTGCGACGAGGATTCTGAAGGGGTTGTGTTCGCATGAGCGATATTACCGATGGGTCACATTCACCCGGGCGACAACGGCGCAAGGTGAGACGCAAACGCACCGAGGAGGAGATCGCTCGATACCGCCGACGGCGTGCCACGGTCCGAATCTACTGCGGGGCAGCAGTCTGCATCGCGCTCGGCTCGGCAGCATGGCTGGGATACGAGGCACTGCAGGCCAAATCGAGCCTGGAGCAGGCGCGAGATTTCGCTGTCCGGTCCAAAGATGCTCTTCTGTCCGGTGATTCGGAAACAGCGATTCTTGCGGCGGAGGACGCGAACCGGTACGCACAGCGCGCCCGGGATGCCACGCATTCGCCACCGTGGCGGATCGCCGCCACCGTGCCGTGGCTCGGAAGTCCGCTTTCGGCGACCGCGCAGATGTCGGAAGTGGTGACAGGCCTCACATCCGAGGTATTGCGACCGGTCGTCGACGCGGGAGCAGCCGTCTCCCCCGATCGCCTCTTTCTGGACGGCGCCCGAATCGATTTCACCGCTCTCGGGGCTGCCGCGCCGATCCTGGCATCGACCTCCGAGGCGATGACGGACCTAGATGTCCAGGCCCGGAGCGTCGACGGCACCTACGTGGGGGCGGTCGACCGCGCCCGCATCCAGCTGCAGGAACAGACCGCGGAACTGCGTGGCCTTCTGGAGAACACGGCAATCGCGGCACGGATCGCACCGGCGATGCTCAGCGCCGAGGGACCTCGCAGCTATTTCCTCGGTTTTCAAACCAATGTCGAAGCGCGCGGGTCGGGCGGCCTGCTGGGAGGATTCGCGATCGTCCGCGCCGAGGACGGCCGTGTCCGCGTCGACGACGTGGCGAGTAACCGCGAGCTTCGCCGGGACTATGCACCGATCGACCTCGGCCCGGACTTCACCCGGCTCTACGGTCAGAGCCGGCCGACGCAGGACTTCCGAAACAGCAACGTCAGCTCGCATTTTCCCTACTCAGCCCGGATCTGGCAGTCGATCTGGCAGCAGGAATCGGGAGAGCTCGTCGACGGAGTGATCGCGACCGACCCCGTCGCCTTGAGTTACGTCCTCGAGGTCGTCGGCGCCGTCACGATGCCGGACGGCGAGAAGATCACCGCCGAAAACGTCGTCGAACTCACCGGATCCACCGCATACGCGCGATTCGGCGATGATCAGAAGGCCCGCAAGGAGTACCTCGAAACCGTCGCCGGGAAGGTCGTCCGGAAACTCACCGGTGACATCGCCCGCCCGCGCGCACTGCTCCAGGCTCTCGGTCGCGCAGCCGGTGAAGGCAGACTCGCCGTGTGGAGTTCACACGGTGCGGAACAGGACGTACTGGCGGCCACAGCACTCGGACACACCGTGCCCGACGATCCGGCGCCGTATGCCGGCGTCGTGGTGAACAACCTGGGTGGCAACAAGCTCGACTACTACCTGGAACGGGAGATCTACTACACCGCCGGCACCTGTGACGGGAAGACCCGCACGTCGACGGTCACCGTTCGGCTGACGAACGCTCTGCCGGCCGGCGAGTACACCACCTATGTGGCAGGGATGTTCGACAATCCGATCGGCGCACCTGTCGGTACCAACCTGACCGATCTGTCGTTGCTGGCGACCCACGGTGCCCGGCTGAACAGGGTCACCGTCGACGGCAGGCCGACGTTCGCTTTCACCGGAAGCGAACTGGGACATCCCGTTTTCGGCGTCCAGGTTCCCGTCCTGCAGGGCGCGACGTCCGAGGTCGTCTACGAGCTGACCGAACCGGCCGTTGCGGGCGAGGCGAGAGTCCCCGTGCAGCCCCTCGTCGACGATCCGGCCGTGACCGTGTCGGTACCGGACTGCGGGTAGGAGCTGGCGCGATCCGAGTGTGCCCCGGCCTCGGCAAGAGACGGGGCACACTCGGCGCGCCCGGCCGGGTGCGTCCACGGCCGGTCGCAGAGCGCGGACGGTCTGCCCTCCGCCGCACTCAGAGTTCGATGCGCTTTTCGATATCGTCCCACATCTGTTCGGTCTCCGCCTTTTTCACGATTGCGAGCTCCGACACAGATTCCCTGATGCGCTGGATCTCCCCGAGCCGCCGGCTCAGGAAGGTGTCGACCGAGTTCGGGTTCTCGTACGGGTCCATCACCAGCCCGGAGACATCGTATTCCTCCGAGAGCCACTTGTACTTGTGGCTCCACCCGTGGACGAGCCCGGGAACTCCTTGGCTCAAAGCACTGACGAGGGCGTGAAATCGTCCGGAGACGATGAACGGCGCTTGCCCCAGAAGCCATTTCGACTGCCGGCCGTCCAGGCCCTCGATCACCGGCATCCCTCCGCACGTCCCGGCGAGCGTGTGCAGAAGGTCGGCGTCGCCGCCGCCCTCGTGGCACAGCCCGTACACCTCGTAGTCGTGCGCACGAAGCACCCGGACGATCTCCTGGAGATTGCGCATGTAGTCGTCCTTCGAGCCACCGCGCGCAGCCGCCCGTTTCGCGATGTTCCAGTTGGGAACGATCGGCACCATCCCGCGTAGATGCGAGAGACCACGCGGCTCCTCCGGCGCGAGCGCGGTCGTGAAGTCCGTTGCCACCGCGATCTTCTCGTAGGCAGACCGGGATCGAGCGGCTCCCTTCAGGAACCGGGCGGAGTCCGGGTCCCGCGCATAGACGAGCTCGCAGGAATCCAACAGGTCGGCGACGGGCTCGGTCACCTGCTCGAGCGGGCCGAACGCCTGCGGCAGCAGTACGACCGGGACACCTCGGTCGGACCATCGGATCAGATCGTCGGCCCGGCGCCGCAGATCGAGGTGGGCCCACTCGTCGCTGAACACGAAACCGGACACGTCGAAGACCGCGTCGATTTCCGACCCGACCACGAACGGCATCCGGTGCCGCAGTCCGCTCAGTCGTTCGGGGTTTCCTCCCCACACGCGGATTCGCAGCTTGGGGAACTCGAGCAGTGAATCGAGCCCCACCCATCGCTTCGCACGTTCGGATCCGGTCTGCATCGCGATGACGGGCTGGGCGCCCCACCTCGACCGAATCTGCTCGGCGGCGGCGCAGAGCATCAGGTAGGCACCCTGATTGGTGAAATTGCCGCCCGTAATCAGGATGTTCTTGCGTCGCTTGCTCATCGCGGATCTCCTTCGACGTTGCCCACGTACTGTCGGATCGAGTCCAGGTCCCGCTTGCCGGAACCGGGCACAACGGTGTTCGGGAGTGCGCGGCCGTACGCGATCAGCATCACGGTCCGCTCGTAGCGCTGCAGGCCCAGGATCTGTGCGATGCGCGCGTCCGCATCCGCCGAGTCCGGCCAGTTGATGCAGCAGGTCGAGACACCCTGCGCCTGCATCGCCATGAGGAAGCCCATGGACGCCAGCGCGGAGTCCACGTAGATCAGGTGACGATCCCGGGTGTGCGCGTACGCCGACAGGTCACCGACCACGACCACCAGCCCGACGAGATTCTGCGCGTATCCGGCTGTACCGCCGGGAATCTCCGCGATCCTGCGGACCGTGTCGCGGTCGTCCACCACGACGAATCGGTAGGGCAGGCGGTTGCACGCGGACGGCGCCTGCATGCCCAGGGTGATCGCCCGATCGACGAGGGAACGATCCACGGTCTTCGAGTCGAACCATCGCACCGACTGGCGGGCATGTGCGAGCGAGAGCAGTTCGTCGTAGGTCGGCAGCCGCTCGGAGCCTGCGCGTTCGGCATCCAGGACCGGCACGGGGCCGGCGTAGTTCCGGGAGCGCGGGCCCACGTTCAGTTGCTTGTACGTCTCGCGTGCGCGGCGGATCTCGGGTGACGGGCTCTCCTCCGTCGCGGCGAAGTACGCGTCGAGCGTGTCTGCCACCCACGCGCAGGTCACGGTGTCGAGCAGATCGGCCGCCGTGCACGCTTCCACCGCGGCGACGAGATCCTCGATGTATCCGGCCGCGAAGGTCTCCCGCCGCGGAATCATCGAGATGCCCTTCTCGAGCATGTGAATGTGCCGTCGCACGTAGTAGACCTCGCGACCGGAGCGACGTGCGCTGTGGTGCTTGCGCATCCCGGCGTAGACTGCCACGATCTCGCGCGCGAAGGCACGTCGTCCGAAGAAGTCCGCCAGTGCCACCGCGAGAAAGAAGCGCTGGGCAACGGTACGCCGGAGCGAGCGGAACACGGTCACCGATCGATCGAACATTTCAAGACTCCACTCTCTGCGAACCGGCACGGGCGAGGACGCGGCTGACCGGTGCCATCCAGGCGCGGGACATCTGGACCGCCACCGGCCAGGTCGATCGGGACAGGAAGGTGAACAGGTACACGGACATCACGTAGGACGCGGTACTCGCCCAGGCAGCACCGACGGCCCCCCACTTCGGAACGAGCAGCAGGCACAACGCGACGGTCGCCACCGCCCCGAGCCAGTGCCTCCCCACCGAGATCCAGAGGTTCCCCTCCGCGATGATCCACTTACTCAGCACCGAGGACATGAACATGAACGGCACAGCCAGCGCCTGGATCCTCAGCAATGCCGCCGCATCCTCGTACTCGGCGCCGAACGCGGTCACGACGACGACGTCCGCGAGGACGTACAGGAGCACGGCGATGGCGATGCCCGCCCACAGCGCGCCGTCGAACGAGCGCTGCAGCCTGTCCCGGTATGCGGAACCGCCACCACTGTCACGATCCTTCCGGCGCGCTTCGAGCAGGGCGGGGAAGGTCGCGGTCATATAGGCCATGGGCAGGGCCAGGCACACGTCCATCACACGCTGCGACACCGCGAACATCGCCACACCGGTCGCGCCGACGAGGATCTGGACGACGATCAGGGAAGCCCGCAGGTTCACCTGCTGGGCGATACCGGAGATCAGCAGCGGAGAGGACCGCTTCCACAGGTCCACCACGTCGCGGGCACCGGGCACTGCGAACGCTCGCCCGCTGGTCACATCCCGGCGATAGCAGACCAGAACGGCGACGCTGCCGGCGAACAGTTCGGCCACGTACAGTGCCACGATCACGGTGACACCGGATCCGAGCCACAGCGCAGTACATTTCGCGGCGAAGAAGACTGCTGCCACGATGATCTTGGCGAGGGCCGGTTTCCGTGCGTTCAGCCGGGCCTGGTACCAGAGTTCGGGCGCATCGAGCACACGGCCGAACACCGCCACCGCCGCCAGCGCGACGAGAAGGAACTCGTCGACACTCGTCGCGGTGCTGCCCATGAAGCCCAGCAGGGCAACGAAATAGAACGCCACCGTGGCCTCGCGCACGATGATGATCGAGCACGTGACGGTTCCGGGCTCCCGGCTTTCGCTGTACCTCTTGATCGCCAGGCCGTACAGGCCCGCGAGTCCGATCGCGATGCCGAGACCGGCCAGGGACATGGCGTAGCTGTAGACGCCGAAGTCCTCGACCGGCAGTGTCCGGGCCAGGATCACACTCAGCAATCCGACGAACAGCAGGTTGCACACCTGCTGCAACGAGGCCCAGATTCCGTTGGAGGCAGCGCCGTCCCGCAAGCGATCACGGATTCTGCGCATCTTCGTGGCGGGGTTCGCTGCCTCCGCGTCGACGGTGTTCATCTCGTCGGATGCCGTTCAGCGCACACCGGACAGACCCACGATCACGGCTGCGCCGTGCGGCGCGCCGGATCGTGCGATCACGGACAGGCTGCGGCCCACACCGCGGAGTGATCGTTCGGCCAGCGCAGCACGCAGTACGTGGGTGCACGCGAAGTCGGCCCGGGCACGACCGGACATTCCGGGACCGTGCACGTCGAGCCAGCGGAGCGAGGCACGGTGGTCGGCCTTCTTCGAGATCGACCCGCGACTGTCCTGCTGGACATGGACGAGCGCTTCCGGTACCCAGACGAATTCGCATCCGGGTATCTGCATCGCGCGGGCGATGTAGTCCCAGTCCTGATGCTTGGGCAGCGAGTCGTCCCATCGCACGCGCTCGTGCAGTTCCCGGGAGATCAGCAGACCGCTCGTCTGGAGCGCGTGGGTGCCGAACCGAAGGCGAGGCCGGGTCACCAGATACGACGCGACGTCACCTCGCCCCTCGTACGGGCGCGACGGAATTTCGGTGACCGAACCGGCACGGTGGAAATACATACCGGTGGCGACGAGTACGCGGCCTCCGGCGGCGCGGCTCCGTGCTGCCGTCAACTGCTTCTCGATCTTCTCCGGCTCCCACCAGTCATCGTCGTCCAGGTAGGCGATGTACTCGCCCCGAGAGGCATCGGCGCCGAGATTGCGCGCGGCCGATCCGCCGATGCGCCCGGGAGTTCCGATCACCGTGACACCCCTGGCGCCGACCCGTTCCGTGACGGTGTCCAACGCCGACGGGTCGTCGACGACCACCGTGACGGTGACGGGCACGGTCTGCGCGAGAGCGCTCTCCACGGCGCGGACGACGGACTCCCGGCCGATGGTCGGTATCACCACCGAGACAGGCATGTTCACGACTTCTCCTTCTCTCCTCCGGCCACGCGATGCCGTTCGCCCGTCGCGAGCACGTTCACGACGAGGACCATCAGAAGCACGGGTTCGACGAGATAGCGGAACGCGAGGCGTCGCGGTGATCGCGCGAGCCGGTACAGCCATTCCACTCCGCAGCGTCCCGTCCAGCGCGGCGCGAGATCCTGTGCCCCGGAAAGGTAGTCGATGCATCCGCCGACGTTCGCGACGACCTTGCCGGCGAACTCGTCGTTTCCGATGTTCTCGGCGATCCAGTACTCCTGGGTGGGCATACCGCGGCCGACCAGCACGACGTCGGCCTTGCGGACCGCCTCCTGCCAGGTCAGTCCCGTCGCCATCGAGCTCTGCGGCTCGAGCCGATATCCGTCGAATCCCATCCATACCACGTTCGGGTGGTTCGCTTCGACCTGTTCGGCGGCGAACCGGGCGGATTCCGGTGACGCACCGATCGACACGATGGTGCGGCGCTCCCCCGACTCCAGCAGGACGTCGAGCCAGTCGGAGCTGCCGACGCGGCGGTCACCCCCGAGTTTCCGCCGTGAGGCGATCCGTGCCAGCTGCAGGATCGGCCAGCCGTCCACCAGGAAGACGCCGGCCTTCCGATACGCCTCGCGGAACCGAGAGTCCTTGAGATGCAGATACAGCGCATGGAGGTTGTAGTTGGCGATCCACAGCGGCTCACCCGCCCGGCTCGCCGATCCGATCAGATCCGCGACCTCGGCGGCGTTCATCGGATGCAGCCTGATCCCGAGCAGATCGATACGAACTTCCGGTGAATCAGTCATTGTTCGTCCCCGTTTCGGTCGTGCGACGGTCGTGGTGGGTATCCGCGGGTGCCGCGCCGTCGCCGGGACGGGCGGCGTCCGCTGTCATGAACAGCGCGGCGGCGACGACGACGAGCCCCGCGGTCTGAGGTCCGAAGAGCGCCTCGGCGAACATCGCCGCGCTCGTCCATGCCGAGAGCAGCACCGCCGAACGCTTGCCCAGGTACTTGCACAGACTCGCCACTGTCGCGGCGAACAGCGCGATCCCGAGTATCCCGGTCTGGTAAGCGAGTACGCCCCAACTGCTTTCGCCGCCGGTGAGGATCCACCTGGAGACCGGTGCGCCGGCGATCCGCGCGAAGTTTCCCCCGTTGCCGACACCCGCGCCGACGAATTCGGTCAGCGCGTGCTTCATGCCCGCGACGAATCCGGCGAGGTGGTAGGTGGTGCTGTCGCCGCCGATGATGCCGAGCGGGTCGGCGAAGACGGACAACGCCTTACCGGGTCCCTTCGCCGCCGCGACGTAGGCCAGGACGAGGAGCACGGAGATCGACCATCCGGCGAGCAGACCGCCCCACACGCGCTTGGACCGCGCGTACGCGATGCCGCTGATCGATGCGATCAGAAGCATGAGGAACCCGCTCTTGGCCCCGCTCGAAATCAGGACCCACACGCACAGGGCGATGCACACGTACATGCCGGCTCGTACGGACCGGGGTCCCTGGATCGCGACGAGCGCGGCGATGATGACGACCGCGGCCGCGATGTATCCGGCATTCGTCGGCTCGACGACGAACCCGCCGGTGCGGTCGAACTGCAGGCCGAGGAACGACGTCACCGACGACAGCGAGTTGAGTGCGCCGTTCTTGTCCACGTTGACGATCGACCGCCAGACGGTCGATCCGACGAGGGTCTCCGCGAGCGTTCCGATCGCCAGCACCGCGGTGCTGTACCGAACGACGGCACCGAGCAGAGCGGATCGGCGTTCGTCGCTCCACTGCGCGGTCATCGCCACGATCAGCAGCACCGTGGCGAGCGGAATGAGAAAGTTCCGCAGATACGGCAGGGTGGCACCGCCGAGGGACGTCACGTGCGCGACCACCACCAGCGCGAAGAGGCCGTACCAGATCACGGGCCGCCGGTAGGTCTTCAGGTTCGTCATCGCGGTGGGGAACATCAGCGCGATGGCAGTGACGATCGCGACCGTCTTGCTCTCGCTGATGTAGACCGGCACGAGGTCGATGTGCTCGGGCACGAACATGCCGACCGCGAAGTTCTGGAAGAACGCGAGTGCGAGCCAGAAGACGACGAACAGCTCCGCCCCGACAGCCATCGTCAGCACGGTCGCCACGACGACACAGCCCACCGCGAGGCCCATCAATGCCGTCGGGCGGAACTGGCCGACGAAGGACAGGGGTACCGCGTAGACGGCGAAGGCCGCCAGCGTCACGAACAGCAGATAGGCGAGGTTCGTCGGCACGCCGGCGTCGGCCGCGCCGCCGACACGCGCACGATGGAGCGACACGAATGGGGCTGCGGCCTCGCGTGAGCGCGGGGCCGCACCGCGCCGGAGGTCGTCGCGACGACCGATCGTCGTGGTCATTGCGGCTGCCTTCCGTTCGTCGCTGTCGTTCCGGATCCGGTCCATGTCGCCGCCACTCACGAACCGACGCCGATGTGGAGCTGCATCTCGTCCGGCCCGGTGTTCGCGAGTACCACGGTCAGCTCGGCACCGGCGGCGTCGGTCCGGAACGCCACAGCGATGGCGCCGGCACGGTCGCCGAAGCAGTCACCGACCGTGTTCTCCACACCGTCCGTGATGACGACCGCATCGCCCTTCTCCCGCGCGACGAGCACAACGGCCGTTGCGGCACCCCGGGATCCGTCCTGCGGATTTCGCGCCAGCAAGGACACCGAGTGCACGCGACCGATGGCGAACTTGTCCAACGGGAGGTTCGTGAACGTCTCCGCCGCTTCCTGTCCCGCGGCCAGAGTCACCTTGCGCGGGCCGGAACCGGCACCGCTCACGAATCCGGCACGTGTCGACTTCCCCAGGTTCGCCGCCAGTTGCACACCGGAGCCGGAGGCCTGTGTGCCGTCGCCGCCCGGACCGGTGTGACCGGTCAGGTCGTTGCCGACGACGATGCCGGTCGATTCCGGATCCGCGACGAGGCACGCAGCGGGAGAGTCGTATCCCTGGCCGTCGTCGTTCGGGCCCGAGTGTGTCACGTTGCCCAGAACCAATGTTGCGGTGCCGCCGGTGGAGTGGATGTGCGTGTCGTCGCCGGCGATCCCCTCCGAGCGTGCGCCGTTGCGCCGCAGAACGTTCGCGGTCACGACCGTCCGCTCGCAACCGGACAGCCGGATCCCGGATCGGCCGTTCCGATCGATGTTGTTGCCGGACAGAATGTTGTGCTTGGCACCTTCCGCGTGGATGCCGTAGCCCAGATTCCACTCCACCTTGTTCTGCGTGACGATGTTGTCGTTCGCTCCCGGCGGCAGGTGGATTCCGCCGGTGCCGTTCACGTTGACGTAGTTGAGCGAGACGATCGAATCGACGCACCTGGCGATCCCGTATTCCGCGTTGTCGTGGACGTTGCAGCACTCGATCCGGTTGACCCCGGAATAGCCGCAGTCGATCCCGGTACGGCAGTGCAGGATGTTGACGTCGCGGACGAGGTTCCTGCCCTCCAGCACGACGCCCTCGTGCCGGGGTTCGTGCTCGGTCCCGCGGACCGCGAGGGACAGCAGGCCGGCACCCTCCCGGAGCCGCACCACGGGATCGGTGCGTCCGTCCCCGGTGGCGATGAGACGGGTTCCCTCCTGCGGCACCCCGGTGTAGGCGAACGACCAGCTTCCGGCAAGTTGCCGCCCGGCAGGCACCACGACGGTCCCCGCCACCCGGAACCGCCCCGCGGGAAGGACCAGCGAACTCGTCGAGTGCAGCGCCTCGTTGATGGCATCGGTGTCGTCGGTCTCTCCGTCCCCGGCGATACCGAGTTCGGCGATGTCGTCCGGTTCGACCGGCAGCGGGCGCACGACGGCGGCGTCGCCGTCCCGGAATGTACGAGAGCATGTCGGGACAGTCGCGATCGCGGCTACAGCAGCGGTCAGCGCTGTACCGGAGATGGCCTGCCGACGGCTCAGACGCACGGGACTTCCTTCCTTCCTTCCTTCGGATCGCGGTGACGGTCAGCCGACGACGGCTTCCGAGACGGCCCGGCCGAGTCCGCGGTACTGCCACCCCGCACGACGCCACCTGTCGACGTCGAGGCAGTTGCGGCCGTCCAGAACGACCTTTCGGCGCACCACGGACGCGACCACGTCGGGGTTCAGCTCACGGAACTCCCTCCACTCCGTGAGAACCAGCACCACGTCCGCGCCGGCACACGCCTCCATCGTGCTCGTCGCGTAGTTCAGGGTCGGGAACAAGCGTCGCGAGTTGTCCATCGCCTGCGGGTCGAACACGGTGACGGCAGCGCCCTGCAGCTGGATCTGCCCGGCGACATTGAGGGCGGGCGAATCCCGTACGTCGTCGGAATCCGGCTTGAACGCGGCGCCGAGCACCGAGATCCGTGCGCCGAGCAGCGAGCCTCCCGCCGCTTCCCGGGCGAGTTCCACCATGCGACCGCGGCGTCGCATGTTGATGTTGTCGACCTCGCGCAGGAACGTGAGGGCCTGGTCGGCTCCGAGCTCACCGGCTCGGGCCATGAAGGCTCGAATGTCCTTCGGGAGACATCCTCCACCGAAACCGATTCCCGCATTGAGGAATCGGCGCCCGATCCGGGCATCGTGCCCGATCGCGTCGGCGAGGACGGTGACGTCGGCACCGGACGCCTCGCACACCTCCGCCATCGCGTTGATGAACGAGATCTTCGTCGCCAGAAACGCATTCGCCGAAGTCTTGACCAGCTCTGCCGTCGCCAGGTCGGTAACGATGAACGGGACGTCCTCGTCCAGGAGCTGCGCGTACACCTCCTTGGCGACCTCGAGCGCCCTCCCGGGACGCGCAGCGCCGACGCCCAGGACCACGCGGTCCGGATGCAGAGTGTCCTGTACCGCATAGCCTTCCCGCAGGAACTCCGGGTTCCATGCGAGATCGACATCGTCGCCGGCCGGAGCGAGCTGACGTGCCCGCGCTCGCAGTCGTTCGGCGGTGCCGACCGGCACCGTGGACTTCCCGAAGATGACGGCCGGCTCGGTGAGCAACGGCGCCAGCTGTTCGATCACCGAATCGACATAGGTCAGATCGGCCGCGAATTCCCCCTTCTTCTGGGGTGTTCCGACACCGATGAAGTGCACGTCGGCGAACTCCGCGGCCTCGGCGTACGACGAGGTGAACCGAAGCCGCCCGGCCGCGATGTTGCGCGCGAGGACCTCCTCGAGGCCGGGTTCGTAGAACGGAACCTGACCGGCTTCGAGCTTCGCGAGCTTACCGGCGTCGACGTCGACACCCAGTACCTGGTGGCCCAATTCGGCCATGCACGCGGCGTGAGTGGCACCCAGATAGCCGGTTCCGAACACGGCGATACGACAAGTCATGGCAGATACCCGACTCTTTCTGTTTCGTTCTCGAGGGATGCGGTGGGCTAGTACGCGCCGTCGCTCGCGACGACCGCCTTGACGGTCCGCGCGATGATCAGGACATCGCTCACCATCGACCAGTTCTCGACGTAGGACAGATCCAGACGCACGGACTCGTCCCACGACAGGTCGGAGCGTCCGCTGACCTGCCACAACCCGGTGACGCCCGGCCGCACGAGAAGCCGGCGCTGGACGCGACCGTCGTAGTTCTCGACCTCTCGCCGCAAGGGCGGACGCGGACCCACGACACTCATCTCGCGTCGAACGACATTGATGAACTGCGGCAGCTCGTCGATGCTGTAGCGCCGGAGGAATTTTCCGACCCGGGTGACCCGCGGGTCCTCACGCATCTTGAACAGCAGGCCCGCGCCCTCGTTGTTCTTCATCAACGCCGCGACCTGCCGGTCGGCTCCGGTCACCATCGACCGGAACTTGATCATTCCGAACGGTTTTCCGTCGAGCCCGATCCGCTCCGAGCGATAGAAGACCGGTCCCTTGCTGTCCAGCTTCACGGCCAGCGCGACGAGCGCGAACACCGGGGCCAGCACGAGCAACGCGGTCGACGCGAAGACCAGATCGAACGCGCGCTTTCCGCTGCGCTTCGCACCGTGGTAGCTGGGCTTCTCGACGTGGATGAGCGGTAGTCCGGCGACCGGGCGCATCTCCAGCCGAGGCGCCGAGACATCCACGACTCCGGTGGCGACCACCAGGTCGGCGTCGTGCGGATCCATCTCCCACAGCAGGTCGCGAATGCCGTCCGGGCCCAGTGTCTCGGTCGCGGCGACCGCGACGGTGTCGGAACCGGACGCTCGGAGCGCGTCCACGATCGAGTGCTCGTCCCCATAGACGGGAATTTGCTTGCCCGCGACCTCCATGTGATCGCCGGCGATTCCCGAGTACCGGGGCACGCAGACACCGGCGACGTGGTACCCGTCCGTCGAGTTGCGTTCGAACGTCTCGACCATCAACCGCACCGAACGCGCGCCGCCCACGACGAGGACCGAGGTCCGGAACTCGCCCCGATTGCGCTTGGCGGCGACCACCTTCCGCCACAACCAACGTCCGACGAGAAGCCCGGCGAGGCCGGTCGGGAACGCGATCGCCAGATATCCACGAGCGAGCTCGAGCCGGAACACGAGCGCGATGATGGCCACCAGCCCGAACATCCGGAACGTGGCCGAGAGAATCCGCTGGTATTCGTCGTATCCGGAACCGATCACCCGACGCGAGCGGGTCCGGAACGCAGCGAGGAACGCGAGCCACAGCGCTGCGAGGCAGATCGAGATGACGACGTAATTCCATTCGGCTGCAGTCGCATTCACGAGCATGTCGCTCTGACCGAAGCGAACGACGTGCGCCAGCGTGACCGCCAGCACGACGACGAGGCTGTCGGTGACGATCAGCCTTCGTACATAGATCCGCTGCCAGGCCCGTCGCGTGCTCGCGCCGGCGGCGTGAGTCGGCGGCTGCGCCACGCCACGAGGGCCCGACCGGACAGGCTCGAGAGCCAGTCCGGTCCGCCCTTCGGGCGGTTGTTCTACCACTGTCATTGATTTGTGTCCTCCCCGTACCGGTAAGCCGTCGCCGGTTGGGCACGAGCCCACGCAACTCGCGCGACCGCCGGACTCCGCGCAACTGTTCCTCCCCAGGAATTGCACGAAATCGACGACCGGCACCAATTGCCTTACGCAGGTAATGAGTCTCAACTATTTGTGTGCAGATTGCATCCTCTTGCGACACGACCGGCGTTTCACGTTTTGTTGCGCAGCAGATTCCAATTTGCGAGTCGGTGGCGGTGCGGGGCCGTCGGCCCTGGTCAGCCGACGACGGACAGTTGCGCAGTTCGCTTACCGACCAGTAGTTTTCGTCGGCGGAGAATGTCGCTTATGAGATAGATCACACGGGAGGAATGGATTTCGAACGACACTTCTTGATCTGGACATTCGACCAGTTCGACTGCACTCTCCGCGGCGCGACCGAAAATCGTCCCGCCGGGCCGGACCTTCGTGGACGACGCCAGCGCCGGCAGGAGGCCCCGTCGAAGGGACCGGAGGCCGGCTACTCCACCGGACCGGGATCGGGTGGTCCGATCCGGCGAGAGATGAATGTGACTGTCGGACAGAAGCCGTCGAGGACCGACCCCGACACGCGGAGGTCGCGCGACCGCCCCGGACTCTCTATACTCCGATTCGACTCCATGCCTCCCTACGATCGCCGGTTCGATCGTCGCTTCTGCCGGAGTTTTCCAATCACCGCACGAGGACGTGCACTTCGTGCTCGGCGCAGCGCGCCGGGCATCGGGCGTTCGTCGCTCGTTCCTGCGAGTTCAGTTATGAGGTAATGCCATGGGGAGTAACTACACCCACGCCCACAACACCTTCAGGACCGCCGTCGTCCCCGCCGCCGGGATGGGCACTCGTTTCCTGCCCGCCACCAAGACGGTGCCGAAAGAACTCCTGCCCGTGGTGGATACACCGGGAATCGAGCTCGTCGCGTCCGAGGCAGCAGGATCCGGCGCGAGCCGGCTCGTCATCGTCACCGCTCCCGGCAAGGACGGTGTGGTGTCCCACTTCGTCGACGATCTCGCACTCGAGAGCAGACTGGAGGAGAGCGGAAAGTCACATCTTCTCGAAAAAGTCCGGCGTGCACCGAATCTCATCGATGTGGAGCCGGTGGTCCAGGAACGACCCCTCGGGCTCGGACACGCCGTCGGCTGCGCCGAACAGGCCCTCGACGACGACGAGGATGCCATTGCCGTCCTGTTACCCGACGATCTGGTGCAGCCCTGCGGAATTCTCGATCTGATGTCCCGGGTGCGGGCGGAACGCGGAGGTAGCGTGCTGTGCGCGATCGACGTTCCGAAGAGTCAGGTCGGTTCGTACGGAGTCTTCCACGTCGAAGAGGTTCCGGGCGTGGCCGAACCGGATGTTCTGCGGGTGCTCGGAATGGTGGAGAAGCCCGCGCTTGCCGACGCTCCGTCCACTCTCGCTGCGGCCGGCCGGTATCTGCTGGACCGCGCCGTCTTCGATGCTCTTCGCCGCATCGAACCCGGCGCGGGTGGTGAACTCCAGCTCACCGACGCCATCGCCCTGCTCATCGACGAGGGGCACCCCGTCCACGTCGTCGTCCATCGCGGGACACGGCATGACCTCGGCAATCCGGGCGGATACCTGCGGGCGTCCGTCGACTCGGCGTTGGGCAACCCCGACTACGGTCCGGGGCTTCGCCGGTGGCTCGCCGAGCGTCTCGGGCTCGAGGATTCCGCCGACCGGGTCCGGACCGCATGACGAGCGGGTCCGGATGCACGACACGACTTCCGATCGGTGGCGTGCATCCGGACCCGAGGGTCGGGTCTTCCACGTGCACGCACGCGAAAGGAGGCCCGCAGCACGTTCTACGGACCTGTTCGTGACACCGACGGGCACCTCCGGTAGGAGTCCGCTAAACTGTCGGACGTCGCCGCAAGGTGACGGGTGCGTCTCCGTATGTCCTCCCCGACAACATGGAGTTACTGCACAGCCCCGCCCGGCTCCTCCCCTTTTGCCGGCGGGGCTTTCCCGTCTTCCGGCACCGCCGTGCTCACACGACGCCGAGCGCACTCAGCACGAATGCAACCACCCAGTCGAAGATCTCCTGGGGCCCAATGACACTCGATCCGGTGGACGGCACCCGAGGAGACTCCTCGGCCGCATGAGCGGGAGCCGCCGCCGCGGTGATGGCCGCGAGGACGACCGCGGAGACGACCGCGGTTCTCATTCGACCAGATGTCACTTCGACCTCCGTTGCATTCACTTTCGTTGTCGCCGGGGCCCGTTCGACGAACCCCGGTCTGTGACGACCGGGGTTACCCCTCGCAAGCCCGGTCGGCACAGCCCGGGAGCGGCGAGACCGACTCGGCCGGATCGTTGATCGATCCGGCCGAGGGATCCCGCCACCCTGTCCCCGACTGGGACTACCGTAGCACAAAACCGGTCAAACGGTTTTTTACCATCATGTGACATTTTTTTCGGCATCTTTCGGGCTTTTCGGACACCACAAGTGTCGGCGAGCCGTAACGCCCCTGTTCGGCGGGCTGTTCTATAGTCGCCGCCGAGCGGCTTCGAAGATTCGTTCACAGGACAACAAGGGAGGCCCAGACGATGGCCGGGGGTACGCATGCGGGCGAGGCACGTCCCGTTCTGGGATTCGAGTCGACTGTGCCGCGCCGCTTCGTGCACCGCCGGTCGGTCGCGGAAGTCTTCCTCACCGACTGCGTAGCCACGGACACGGTCGATCACTTCACCCTCGGTGCGCAATGGCCACGATCGCACAGCTTCTATCGGTCGCACAACGGTCGCTACGACACGATGCTGATGGTCGAAACCCTGCGCCAAGCGACGATCTACCTGGCGCACACCAGGTATCGAGTGCCCCTCGGTCACCCGTTCGTGATGCACACCCTGCGCGTGGACGCCACACCACACGCTCTGTCGATCGACGACCGGCCGGCCGAAGTGACGATCGAGGCGCAGGTCGGCGACCACTTCTACCGGGGCAACATGCTCGCGCGCTTCTCGGTCACCTACGTCTGCCGCATCGGCGACACCGAAATCGGGCGCGGTTTCGGCACCGCGAGTGTATTCACTCCCGCTGCGTACGCCCAACTTCGTTGGGGTGGTTCGGGTCCCCGAGCAATCGGCATGCCGGTCCGTCCCGAGCCGATGTCCGGCAAGATGGTCGGGCAGTTCCGTTCGGAGGACGTGGTCCTCGGAACGGAGCACGGCCCGAACCGGTGGACACTGCGCGTGGACGACGAGCATCCCATCCTCTTCGACCACCCGAGCGACCACGTTCCGGGCATGCTCGTTCTCGAAGCTTTCCGGCAGGGGGCTCGCGCGGCGCTCGCCCTGCCGCACGCGGACATCGAGTCCGTCGAGGTCACGTACCACCGATTCGCCGAGAACGACGCGAACGCCACGGTGTCCGCCGAGCCCGATCCGGATGACCCTTACACAGTTCGTATTTCGGTCGAGCAGTGGGGACAGCACATCGCCAGCGGCCGGGTGCGCCTCCTATCGGACGGTTTCCGGTGACGGCACGATCGTCGTCACGACGCGGCTGCGGACCACCGTGCGTTGCGGATGGTTGCGATCTTCCAGTGCCTGTCGGCCGGCATGAGGCCCGGCAGCATCAGCGACCACATCTCGTCCAGTCGCTGCTCGAGGTCCTCCCGCCCGGTCAGGACGTTCGAGACCAGCTGCACTCCGGTGAACGCACCGATTCCGAAACGTGCGAGAACGTCGGGCTCGATGGTGTCGAGAAGGTCACCTTCGGCGCGGGCTCGGTCGGAAAGTCCCTCGTACGCTCTGATCCAACCGAGATACGGCTCTGCCGGTCCGGCGACCGCACTCAGTTCCAGGGTCAGCCGGATACCGGCTCGCACGATGGGGTCGTGCACCATCTGATGCCCGAATTCGTAGCTGAGCATGACCATCTGCTCGAGGGCGGAACTGCCGGTGGCAGCGATCGCGTCGACGGAGGCGATGGAGATGCGGTGCTGTTCTCCGATGATGGCCTGCGCCAATTCTTCTTTCGACTTGAAGTGGAAGTAGAGGGCGCCCTTGGTGGTGCCGGCGATCTCGACGATTGTGCCCAGCGTCGATCCTTCGAAGCCTTTCTGTTCGAAAGCCTTTGCCGCACCCATCAGGATCTGTTGTCTGGTTGCCTTCGCCCGAGCCTGCCTGACCACGTTCGCTCTGCCCCTAACCGACAAGTGAGATGAATAGTGACGGAATTTGCTGACAACCCCGCTTCCGACCGGTCACAGAACACCATAGCCCGATCCGACCCCCCCGGATCGGTACCGCCTGCGCCGCGAATCGTACTCTTCGGCGCGACCGGATTCATCGGGAGCGCAGTACTCGAGGCCCTGACCAGTGCGGGGGCAGACTTTACCGCAGTGGCACGGCGGCCGGACGCGGTTGCCGAGTCGGCTCCGCGTGTCGTCGCGGCGGATCTCACCGATCCGGCGAGCCTGCCGGGCGCGTTGACCGGCGCGGATGTGGTCGTGCACGCCGTCTCCTACACCGGTGGCGACCCCGAACAGGCCGACGCGGTCAACCGGATCGGAACCGAGCACCTGGTCGCCGCCGCCCGCGAGCGCCGCGTGCCGCTGATCTACGTCAGCACGGTCGGCGTGTACGGATCCGGACCGCACCGCGGGATCGTCGAGGGCACTCTGGACCCGAACCCGGTATCCGTTCTCAGTATCAGCCGGCTCGCTGCCGAGAAGGCCGTGCTCGACTACGGGGGGACGGTGGTCCGGGTCGGTTTCGTGTACGGACCCGGCGACCGCTGGTTCGCCCCCGGCCTGGCGTACATCCTCGCCCGTCTCGGTGCGTGGGTCGACGAGGGCCGGTCGGTGCTCTCGCTCATCGGCGTCGGCGACCTCGGCCGACTGCTCGCGGCACTCGCGCGGCAGGTACCGCCGCTCCGGCTCGGCGGCACCGTGCTGCACGCGGCGTATCCCGAGCCGCGGCCGGTGCGGGAGATCGCGGCCGAACTCGCGGCCGGCGGCGCGTTCCCCCTACCGGAGGCGAGCCTGACTTTCGACGAGGCCGTCGCACGCGCACCCGAACTCGGGCTGTCCGAACGCAACATCGATCTGGCCGGGCACGACCACCACTACGACTCGACTCGTATCTGGGAGACGACCGGGCTCCCCGTTCCGGACGAACGTCCCCGGCTGAGCTTCTGACGGACGCCGCCACTCCCGCCCCGTGCGCGATTTTGGTAGCGGCCGCTACCGAAATCGCGCACGGGAGGGGCTGCGCGCCGGTCAGTACGCGCCGTCGCTCGCGAGGACCGCCTTGACGGTCTTCCCCACGATCAGCAGATCCTGCACCATCGACCAGTTCGACACGTAGAACAGATCGAGCCGGATCCGGTCGGTCTCGGACAGGTCGGATCGTCCCGAGACCTGCCACAACCCGGTGATGCCGGGGCGGACGAGCATCCGGCGTTCGACGAAGCCTGGCACGTCACCGCCCTCGCCGGGTGTCAGTGGGCGGGGACCGACCATGCTCATCTCGCGCCGGAGGACGTTGAACAGCTGCGGCAGCTCGTCGAGGCTGGTACGGCGGATGAAGCGTCCGACACGGGTGATCCGGGGATCGGCCGAGGACTTGAAGAAGGTCGCGTCGTCCTGGCCGACGTCCGCGCGGATCTCGTCCTGCAGCCGGTCCGCGCCGACCACCATCGAACGGAACTTCCACATCCCGAACATCTCTCCGTTCAGGCCCACCCGCTGCTGACGGTAGAAGACGGGACCGCCGTCGCCGAGTTTGATCGCCACCGCCACGGCCAGCATGACCGGTGAGAACACGAGGAGCGCGATCGTCGCGGACACGAGGTCGAACACCGTCTTCGCAGCCCGGTTGGAACCACGGAACTGCGGTTCCTCGACGTGCATCAGGGGAAGACCACCGACAGGCTTGATCGCCAGACGCGGCGCGGCGACGTCCATCACCGCCGGCGCGACCGCAAGGTCGACGCCGTAGGGCTCGAGTTCCCACGCGAGGTCGCCGAGATCGGCGCTGCCCCACTGGCCGCTCGCCGCGACCGCGACGGTGTCCGCGCCGGTGAGTTTGACCGCGCGGAGCACTTCGGTTTCGTCGCCGAGCAGCGGGATCTCGCGGCCCCCGATGGTGACCGTCTGGCCGTGCTCTCCGGAGTAGCCGGGAGTGCACACACCGACGACGCGGTAGCCGGCGTCGGCGTCACGGTCGAAGGACTCCACCATGGCCTGCGCGGCACGCTCGCAACCGACCACCAGGACCGAACTCTGGAACCGGCCGCGCTCGCGCAGCCGCTCGAGGTGCTGCCGCCACCACCAACGGGAGGCCAGCAGTCCGAACAGGCCCACAGGCAGGGCGACCGCGAGATAGGCACGTACCAGGTCGAGTTCGACGAGAAGCGCGAGGATTGCGAGACCACCGAAGAACTGCATCGTGGCGTAGGTGACGAGTCGGTACTCCTCGAGGCCACTACCGGTCACGTTCTGGTCGCGGGTGCGGTGGAACGACAGGGCGAGAAGCCAGATCGCTGCAACCGCGACGGACAGGATGGTCTCGTCGAGGACTTCGGACGCCGTGAACGACGTCCGAAAATCCGAGTTCCCGCATCGAATCCATTGCGCCAGTGCGACCACCGCGATGACGACGCCGACGTCGGACAGTCGCAGCCATCTCGCGTAGGCCACCTTCCACTGGCGCCGGTTGCTTCGCCAGCCGGGGTCCGATGCCTCCGCGGTCGGTCGGATCGCGATCGGATCCGTCAGTTCACCGGGACCGGCGTCATTCGTAACGTCCATCTTCGGTTATTCCCCCACGCACTCCCCTTCAGGCCCCCGACGCGATCGAACAGAACAGTTGCCGCACCCCTCGGTGCGGCGGGCGGTAGCTCTTCCGAGCCACCGCGGCACGAATGCTTGCATGCTTAGGTGCACGAAAAACCGTACAGTGCAGGAGATCACACGCTCTCGCTGCCGATCACCCCGGTTTTCACCCCCTATTCCCGCGCAGGACGCCCATCCGCTCCCCACGCGCCCCGGGTGAATTCACCCTCGAATCACCCTTGACACCCCGCATTTTCGACCGCCGATTCGAACGAGGACACGCCGGAGCAGACGTCGAACTACGACGCGATAGAGAATCGAGATCCTTCGGTACCGGGCGTCGGAGATGCGGAACGACCGGGAGAAAACTAGGTGTGGTGTCGAAATTCCTTGCTCGCCAAGGGTACCGGGATCATCCGAGCGCGAGCATCAACACTCGAACCGGACGCTCCCGATACCCCGGCTGCCATCCCCCAGACCCATCGGCGTGCGTGCGATCCACCAGAAGAGGAGAACCTGCACAAATCCGCACCCCCGGACTCACCCCATCACCAATGGGACGAAGCTACCCCACCAACTGTGTGCAATCAAGGTGCAAAAACATCGGCAATCGTGACCCACGTCACCGATGATTCGGCGGGTGTTCGTCGTCAGTTTCCGACCCATGCAACGATTTCGGCACGGAACCGTTCCGACGAGAGGTCCGCGGTCGAACCTGCCGACGGGCGCGGAACCCGATCGATCTCCAGAATGCAGTCGGCAACCGCCTCCCAGCGGTCCTCGCGGAAGCACAGGCCGTCGACTCCCTCGGTCAACCACTCCGACGCACCCCCGAGGCTGTTCACGATCACCCGGGCGCCGGCGGCGCGGGCCTCGACCGGCATGATCCCGAAGTCTTCGATCGCCGGGAAGACGTACACGAGCGCCCGTTGATACAGGGTGTACAGCAACGCATCCGACGGACGGCGCAGCACCCGTACCGAAACCCGCGCCGATTCGGCGAGCTCGCGCAGCCGTGCTTCCTCCGGCCCCGATCCGGCGATCACCGCGGGCAGCCCGGCCCGCTCCGCGGCACGGATCACCCAATCCAGTCGCTTGTACGGAACGAACCGGGACGCTCCGAGGACGAACGAGTCCGGCAAGCTCGCCACCAGCGCCGATTCCTCGTCGTCGAGTTCCGTACGCCAATCCGCGACGGCGGTGATCCGCCGCGTGTCCACCGGCGGGAACACGACCCGCGCGTCCACGTCCCACGCCTTCTCGATCCGGCGGCGCACGAAGTCGCTGTTCGCCGCGAAACGCGCACCCTCACGGGCACGGCGTCGATCGATCCCACGGAGGACCGGCGATGCCAGCCGCGCCGCGGGCGACGTGCCACGTTCGTCGAGTTCCGGGGTCCACAGGTAGCGCGCCGGCGTGTGAACGTAGACGTACTTGCGGAATTCGGCGGGCGGCGTGCGGAACGAGACGTGGTGCGCGAAACAGTGCGAGCTGACCAGGGCGAAGTCGTAGTCGCCCGGACGGCCGCGCCACACGAACGGCATGGCCGGCAGCGCCAGGGCCTTGCTCCGCCGCAGCGGGGTGCGCGCGAGCGCGCTCTCGACGACGGTGCGGCCCGGGTATCGGTCGGCGTTGTCCCACAGGCACAGCACGTCCGCGTCGGGGAAGCAGCGAACGAACTCGTCCAGAACCTTCTCCGAACCGCCGTCGCGCTCGATCCATTCGTGCACCAGAACTCCAGGCATGGCAAATCCCTTCGGGGCCGACGACGCGGCCACGGCCGGTTACCTTAGGCCGAGACAACCCCGATCCGGTAACGCCGGAGGTCCCGGGCCCGATCGAATACATCGTGAGATCAACAGGATTCGCCCCGACGCCGCGATCGGGCATGGAGATTTCACCCCTGGAATCACCCTCGGAGGACTTGGAGAATCACCATGGGCGTGCAATATCCGACCTGGTTCGGTCCGGACGATCTGCCTCTGCTGGGGACCGTCCACGTTCCGGACTCGGGCCGTGCACGTGCCGCGGTGGTGCTGTGCCCACCGCTCGGGAAGGAACACGTCGACACCTACCGCGGCATCAAGGCCCTCGCCGAGTCCCTCGCCGACCGCGGTCTGCTCGCGGTACGGTTCGACTACGCCGGAGCCGGTGACTCGGCGGGTGCACAGGACGACCCGGACGCGGTCACGGGGTGGCTGCGCAGTGTCGTCGAAGCGGTCGGGTCGGCCCGTGCCACCGGTGCCTCGTCGATATGCCTCGTCGGGTTGCGGTCCGGGGCGTTGATCGCCGCCGCGGCAGCTGCGACGGAGGCGATCGACTCGATGGTGCTGTGGGACCCGATCCTGTCCGGCCGCAGCTACCTGCGTGAGCAGCGCGCCCAGTACACGTTGAGCATCGGCGCGGACGATCCGTCCGATCCGCGGGTGTCGATCCTCGGTGGTGTTCTCGACCCGGGCGCCGTGTCCGCGCTCGGCGCACTGAAGATCGACCCGGCGCGCCTCGCCGGCGTCCGCACGCTGCTGGCGGTCCGTACCGCCGTGGCCGACACCCCGGCCGTGCGCACGCTCGCCGGCGCCCTCGACGGTGACGAGATCACCCTCGTCGACCACGAGGCGTTCACCACCCCGGCCAGCTTCCATGTCGCCCTGCCCACCGGACACATCCGTGAGATCGCGGACTGGATCGCCGAGGGCGCCCCCGCCGCCGACACCGAGGTCCGACTGGAGGTGCGCGACCGGGCACAGGTCGCGTCGACCCCCGACGGCCGCCCTGTCGTCGAGACCCTCGAGGAACTGGGGCCGAACGGTCTCTTCGCGATCCGCACCCACGCTGCCGGTGAAAACGGGCCGGCGAGGCCCACCGTTCTCTTCCACGCGACCGCGTACGAGCATCGCGTCGGACCGGGCAGGTTGTGGGTCGAGATCGCGCGGTCGCTCGCCGCGGACGGGGTGTCGTCGGTGCGGTACGACCGGCGCGGCACGGGCAACACCGGCGTCGTCGACCCCGACCATCCCGTGGCCCTGTACTCCGACGACTCGGACCGGGACGCCCGCGACGCCGCCGACGCGGCGGTCGCCGACCCGCGCGATCTGGTGATGACCGGGTTGTGTTCCGGCGCCTGGTATTCCGCGGCCGTCGCGTTGCGGGTGCGGCCGCGCGCGGTGATCCTCACCGACCTGATCCTGTGGTCGGTGTATCGGCGGCGGTCGCTGCGCGAACAGCTGGCTCCCGGGATGCCCGCGAGCGATGGGGCCGGTGGCGACGCGTCGGCGCGGGCACGGATCAAGGCGCTGCTGCAGCGGCACCTGCCGTACCCGGCGTGGCGGCTGCTCGGCCGGTTCGGCATCACGCAGGTCCCGGAGGTGCTGCTCGAGGCGCTGCGCAAGGCGGGGGTTCCGACCACTGTGATCCTGTCCGCCGAGGACCGCGCGTGGTTCGTCGGCCAGCGCGGCGAGGAAGGGCTGCGTCGGCTGCGTCGGCGCGGCGGTGATCCGGAGATCCACGCCGTCGGGTTCGGTGACCATCCCGCGCTCCACCGCGACCTGCGCGAGCGGATCCGGACGGTGACCACCGAGACGGTGCTGCGCCGCTTCGGGATCCCCGTGGACACCGAACGCACCGCGGACACCGGACGCACCGCGGAGGCACTCCGGTGATCGGTCTGCTCGCCGTCGGGGTTCCCGCCGCGGCGGTGCTGTTCGCGCTGCTGTACCGGCGGCCGCAGAACGGGCTGTTGCTCGTCGCCGCGTTGACGCCGCTGCACGGCCTGCTGACGATTCTGCCCGGTGGACCGTCCCTGACGGGATGGAAAGAAGGTGTGCTCGTCCTGACGTTGCTCGCCACGTTCGTCACCCCGAACCGCGGCCGGACGATGCCGCCGTCGATGCCGTGGTGGCCTGCCGCGGTCGTGTGGGTGGCGATCGGAACACTGTCGGCGCTGCTCGTGTCCGGTCCGGCCGCCGTCACCGCGCTGAAGGTCACCTACTTCTACCTGATCATCCCGATCATCCTGTGGCGCGCACCCTTCGACGCCCGCGACCGCGACCGGCTCGTCACGATCCTGATGGGCACGGCGGCGGTCGGCGCGGTCGTCGGCCTCGCGCAGCAGGTCGTCGGGGCGGACCGGCTGGTCGCGCTCGGCTACTCGTACGACGAGCACATCCGCACGACCGGGGGCATCCTGCGCAGCTTCGGCACGTTCACCGGACCGTTCGCGTTGGGGCTGTTCGTGATGATCGGCCTCATCGTGGGCGGCGCGGTCGCGCTCGCGGATCCGCGGCGGCTGCGCAACTCCCTGTTCCTGTGGGCGACGCCGGTGATGTTGCTCGGCATGGGCGTGACGATCGTGCGCGCCTCCTACATCGGGTTGGCGGCGGCGTTGCTGTGGCTGGCGATTCATCGCCACCGAGTGTTGTTGGTGCTCTTCGGTGCCGGTGCCGTCGCGCTTCCGGTCGCGCTGCTGTTCGTGCCGGGTTCGGTGACGTCCGCGTTGTTCTCGTCGTCGAGTCTGGGTGAGCGCGGGGACGGCTGGGCCGACACCGTCTCGTCCTTGTTCGTGCATCCCTTCGGGCAGGGTCTGGGTGCCACCGGGGCCGCCGCGGACAAGGCCGCCGAACTCGCCGATCCGCTGTATTCGACGCTGTCGCTCGACGCGGCGATCGCGCTCGGCCGGATCCCGTACCAGCCGGACAACTACTACATGAAACTCATGGTCGAACTCGGGCCGATCGGGCTGTGGATCTTCGGCCTGCTGCTGGTGTCCGCGGCCGTGTCGACGCTGCGGGCCTCGCGACTGCTGCGCGGCCAGGACTCGGCGCTGGCACTGGGCGTCAGCGCGTCGGTGATCGCTGCCGCGGTGGCGTCGACCGTGTCGACCTATTTCGAAATCTTCCCGCTGGACGTCTACTTCTGGCTACTTCTAGGAACTGTCGGATGCGCTCTTACACAACAACTCTCGTCTCGGACGGAACCCGGATCGGATTCGGGGCCCTCGCGCTGCGCCCCGGCGGCAGCGGGGTCCAGACGTACGCTCGCGAGCTCTTGAACGCGCTCGCCCCGAAGCTCGGGGCGGCCGGCCTGCGGGCGGTGGTGCAGAGCGATGCCCGCGCCGAGCTGCCCCGGCAGGTCAGGCCCGTCGAACGCCCGGTGTGCGACGGGGCGCAGCGTGTCGCCTGGGGTCTGGTCCCGCTGCGCGACGTCGACGTGTTCCACGCGCTCGACGTCGATCTTCCGCTCGCCCAGCGCGGCCCGACCGTGTCGACGTTCCACGACCTGTCCGTCTTCGACGTGCCGTGGGCGTTCGGCCGCGGACGCGCCGTCGGGGAGCGGCGTCTGCTGCGCCGGGCGATGCGTCGCGCCGACGTCCTCGTCGCCGTCTCCGAGTTCACCGCGGACCGGCTGCGCGCCCACTGCGGACGCGAAGCCCGCGTCACTCCCCTCGCGCCCGCGCCCTGGGCGGTCCCGCCCGGTGCCGCGGAGGTCGCCGAGGTCCGCGCGCGGTTCGGGCTGCCCGAGCGGTTCGTGCTGCAGGTCGGCACCGTCGAACCCCGCAAAGACGTCGCGCTGGTCGCCGCCGCGTGCCGGCGGCTCGACGTGCCCTTCGTGCTCGCCGGTTCCGGATCGACCGGGCCCGGCAAGCCCGCCGGCGCTCACGGTCTCGGCTACGTCGCCACCACCGACCTGCCCGCGCTGTACGCGGCGGCGACCGCCGTCACCTATGCCTCCACGTACGAGGGGTTCGGGTTACCACCGCTCGAGGCGATGGCGTGCGGAGGCGCTGTCGTCGCGAGTGCCGTCGGCGGGTTGCCGCAGGCTGCACGCGACGGCGCGGTGCTGGTCACCGAACACACCGAGGACGCGTGGGTCCGGGGCCTGCGCGAGGTGCTCCTCGATCGCGACACCCGCCACGCGCTGCGCAGCAGGGCGGTCGTCACCGCCGCGGCCTCGACCTGGGACCGCACCGCGGAGCTGACCCTCGACGCCTACCGCCACGCCGGGCTGCGGATCTGAGGTAGCGATGGGCAGGCACACACGACCGGACGACCTCGGCGAGCCCGGGGTCGCGCAGAGCTTCGCGACAGAGTCGGGTGTCGGACGCCATGCCCGGCTCTGGGACACCGCATCGTGGTCCGCGCTGGGCAGCCCCAGCTACGGGACCGGCCAGGGCAGTGTCCACGGCGACGTCGCCGCCGAGACGGTCGTGCTGCAGCGGATCGCCGCGAAGATTCGCGAGGACACGATCCACGAACCGCAGACCCCCGAACTCGACGCGCGCGACGCCCGCCGCAACACGATCACGATGCTGGGCAGCCGCGTCGCGGTCGCCGCGATGGGCTGGACCGGATCGATGATCGTCGCCCGCGCGCTGTCACCCGACGACTTCGGCAAGTTCTCGTTCGTCTTCGGTCTGCTCGGCCTGCTGTCGGTCGTCACCGATCTCGGTGTCGGCCGCGTGGTCCTCGCGAAGCTCGTCGAGTGCAACCCGTGGGAAGTGTCCTACGTGACGACGGCGTTCATCGCGCTGCGCGCCGCGCTGGGCATGCTCGGTCACCTGCTGGCGATCGCCTACGTGCTGGTGATGGGTTATCCGTCGGATGTGGTGTGGGCGACCGTGATCGCCGGTCTCGTCGTCGTGGTCGCGACACCCAGTCACGCACTGACGGTGATGTACCAGAGCCGATTACGGATGGCGTACGTCGCTGTCGCCGAGACACTCGGCCAGCTCGTGCAGCTCCTCTGCACCGTCGCCGCCGTACTGTTCGCCCCCGTACTGCTGGTGCTCGTCGTGCCGGCGGTGATCAACGAGATCGTCGCGATCGTCGTCAAGATCCGCGGCGTGCGAAACGGTATCGCCGGTCCTGTACCCGCGGCCCGCGCCCAGTTGTGGCGATGGCGCGAGATGCTCGCCGAGGCCGTGCCGCTGAGTATCGGCTTCGCGCTCATCACGATCCTGTCGAAGATCGACGTGCTGATGCTCGGCCGCATGGACTCGTTCGACGCCGTGGGGCTCTACACCGTCGGCTACAAGTTCGCCGACCTCCTCGGGATCGTCGCCTCGACCGTCGTCGGTCCCGTCACCACCCTGCTCGTCGCGACGTGGCCCGGGGACACCGAGCGATTCCGCGGCCGCACCCGCGAGGCGGCGATCCTCCTCACCGTGCTCGGTGCGGTCGCCGTCGCCGCGTTCTGGCCTGTTGCACCGGCATTGATGGATCTGCTCTACGGTTCCCGTTTCGCCGAAGCCGCCGACGCCGGCCGGTTCCTCGTGCTCGGCAGCGCCCTGTCCATGCTCACCGAACTCGGATTGATGGTGCTCGTCTCCACGTCCCGCCACCGCGTCTATCCGTGGGTCGCGCTCGCCGGCCTGGCCGCGAACGTGGCGCTCAATCTGGTCATGATCCCGCGGTGGTCGTACTTCGGGGCGTCGATCGCGACACTCGTCACCGATCTGGTTCTGCTGGCCGCCATCTGGATCGTCGTCGCCCGCACGGTCCCGGTCCGTCGGCTGTTCCCGGCCGGTGCGGTCGTCGGCGTCGCGATCCTCGGCTTCGCGGTGACCGTGTGGGCGACGCTGCTGACCGACCGCTTCCACATCCCGTGGATCGTGACCGCCGCGGTCGCGCCCACGCTCGTCCTCGCGGGCATGCAGTTCCTGCCCGTTGCCGGAAGAATCCGGCTCGTCCATCTCCTGAAGTCCAGGTAGCACACGTGAATTACCGACCCACTTCCACGCGACGCCGCGTCGTCTTCGTCACCCACACCGCCCAGGTGTCCGGCGCCGAACTGGTCATGCTGCAACTGGTGCGGCGCGCCCTCGACGAGGGTTGCGCGGTCGCCGTCGCCTGCCCCGACGGCCCGCTGCGATCGCGACTGCCGGCCGAGGTCGACATCTTGGCGATCCCCCTGCTCGGACCGCAGGGCGAACGCGGACTCGCCAAGGCCGCAACGGTCGCCCGGATCGCTGCCGACTGGCTGCGTACCGGCCGGATCCTCCGGGCGGCACTGCGCGGACGGGAGGACACGGTGATCGTGAACTCGCTGTTCGCGTTGCCCGCCGTCGCGGTCGCGCGGATACCCGGCGCGGTGTGGCTCGTGCACGACACCCTGTCGAGTGCCGAGCAACGAGGGATCGTGTGGTTGTCGCGCCGCGGAATCGCCCGCGCCGTCGCGGTTTCGGAGCCGACGGCCCGGCCGCCCCGAGAGCTGGGGATTCACGTGACGGTCGCGCATCTCGGCGTCGAGGTTCCCGACTTCAGGGTCTCCCCGGACGTCGCGGCGACCCCGGTGATCGGCATGATGGGTGCGCTCACCCCGTGGAAAGGACATCGGGTGCTCCTCGACGCGGTGTCCCGCATGCCGGGGGTTCGGCTCGAGATCGCCGGCGAACCCTTTCCCGGCGACGAACCGTACGCCGAGGAACTTCGCAGGCGTGCAAGCGAACCCGACCTCGACGGCCGCGTCGCCTTCCTCGGCCGCGTCGAACCCCTTCCGACGCTGCGCACCTGGGACGTCGCCGTGTCCGCCAGCATCTCCCCCGAAGCGGGCCCGCTGGTGGCGCTCGAGGCGATGAGCGTGGGCGTGCCGATGGTCGGCACCGATCACGGCGGCACGTCGATGTTGCTGGGGGGCGGTGCGGGACTTCTGGTTCCGCCCGGTGACCCCGCGGCGCTCGCCGCGGCGCTCCACCGGATACTCACCGACGACGACCTACGCCGGTCGGTCACGGAGACCGCCCGCCGCCGCGTCGAGGAGAACTACGACCGCACGACCACCGTCCCCCGGATGCTCGAGGAGTTGCTGCGTGCCTGAGTCGTTCCCCCGCCGCGCCGTCGCCGGGACGATCGCCGCTCTGACCACGGTGGTGCTCACCGCGACGGCCTGCTCCCCGGACCCGCTGCCGTGCGACCCGACGGTCACCGCCGACAGTCTCGGGATCGCCACCGGGTCCGGCCTCGACGCGATGCCCGCCGACCGTCTCGAGCGGTATCTCGACCTCGTCGAGGCGTCCGGCGCCCGCTGGATCCGCTTCGACGTGGACTGGTCGACGATCGAACCGGAACGCGGCCGGAGCGATTGGAACGGTGTCGATCGGGTCGTGGCCGCGGCCACCGAACGCGGATTGCAGGTGCTCGGTCTGATCACCAACACCCCCGCGTGGGCACGCGTCGACGAGGCGGGGAACGACTCGCACGGCCGTCCCTCCGATCCCGCCGAGTTCGGCCGCTTCGCCGGGGATGCCGCGGCCCGGTACGCGGGTACGGTGCGCCACTGGGAGATCTGGAACGAGCCGAACCTGACGCAGTTCTTCACGCCCGCACCGGATGTCGAACAGTATGCGAGGCTTCTCTCCGCCGCGGCGGCCACGATCCGGGCCGCAGCACCGGAGGCGGTGATCGTCACCGGCGGGTTGTCCCCCGCCACCGACGACGGCACCGACATCAGCCCCACAACGTTCCTCGACGAGCTGTACGGCCTGGGCGTCGAAGACGACTTCGATGCCGTGGGCATGCATCCGTACAGCTATCCGGCACTGCCCTCCGACGCCGGAACGCGGCGCTGGAACGCCTACTACCGCATGCGGAACCTGCACGCCGTCATGGCGGATCACGACGACGGGGACACCCGGATCTGGGCCACCGAGTTCGGGGCGCCGACCGGTTCGGGCGAGGACAGCGTGTCCCCCGGCGAGCAGGCCGAGATCCTGCGCGACGGCATCAACGAGCAGCGGCGGCTGCCGTTCGTCGACAAACTGTTCGTCTACAGTCTCGTCGATCGCGGGACCGATGCCGCCGACCGCGAGCAGAACTTCGGCATCGTCGACCACGATCTCGATCCGAAACCCGCGATGGCCGTGGTGCAGCGCGCCGCATCGACCCCGGGATGCATCTGAAGCCGTTGACGGTCAGTGTATTTCGATTACGGATCGAAGCGGGCGGATCCGGTCGGCGGCGCGGTCGGCGACGTCGAGCGTCCACCGGTGCAACGGCCGGCCCCGCGGGGTGGCGGTGACCGTGACCGCGTCGTATCCCCCGTTGGCCCAACGGGATTTGAATTCCGACGTTCCGAGCAGGTAATCGAATCGGGTGATGCCCAGGTCGTCGTGGTGATCGGCGAGCCACCGATGCAGCAGGTGTCCTGGTCGCAGGTGCGCAACGTCGGGATCGAACCGGGCCATCCACATCTCCGCGGTGCTACCGGTGCGGAACATGATCTCGTGCGCGACCCAGCGGTCGCCGACGATCAGACCCGCGACGAGCAGCGACCCGGCGCGCGCTTCTGCCTCCAGGAACGGCCGGGTGAACGCTGCGATCGGCGGGGCACAGAAGTCGACGCGGCCGCTGTCGGCGTCGGCGCGGGCGGCGACGCCGGCGATGTCCGGCCATCGCCGGGCAAGATCCGCCGGTTCCGTGACCACCTCGACGGACGCCGGGGTGCCGGCCTTCTCCAGCGATCGTTCGATGCGCCGGAGCGCCTTGAGGGTTTTCTTTCCGCGCAACGCAGCCGCAGTCTGTCCGGGTTCGAGATCGATGGTCAGGCAGTGATCGTCGATGTATGCGTCGACGTGCCAGCAGTTCGATCTGCGGAGGGCCACGATGAGGGGGTCCGTCGATTCCAGATGTGTCAGTTGCAGCGGAATCCGCCGGGTGGCGAGGGCATCGACCAATTCGTTCAGCGCGTCGTCGTCCTCGGCGAGCACCCCACCGATGGTCGCGAGACCGTGCCCGAGAACCCGGTACGCACGGACACCGAGACGACTCCGGCTGTGCAGCGGTGCCACCGCGACGAGACGTCCGTGGCGGCGGACGGCGCACACCGCGAGGCGTCCGCGGCCGAGGGCGCGGAACCACGTCAATGCGTAGGACGGACGGGTCGCCACCCGGTGCGGGATGCGCGCGGTCAGGTCGTGCCAGTCGTCCAGGATCGTCTCGATCGTGGACTCGTCGTGGATCGCGAACGTCATCGAATCATCCCGACGAGGGTCGCTGCACTGCCGCCGGTTCGCGTCTGCCGACAGCCGTGTACGAAAATCGTCGGCAAATACCGGCGGCACGGCCCCTCATGTCGATACATTCTTCCCGATGGCTCTGTTACTGCTGTTACCACTGTGACGGGTGGTAACCGTTGTCACCGATGCCCTCGCCGGGGTATCGGTCCGGGACGCTCGTAGGTTACAGGCCGCGGCTCATGCCTGCGCACGCCCGGGTACCGCCAGACGTCCGGACACCGGACGTGACCGGAAGAAGGTATCGCCGTGCGACATTCACGCCTGTTCCGATCCGCAGTGCCGGTGCTCGTCGCCGGATTCCTCGCCGCCACCGTCGCCTGCGCTCCGCCCGCACCGCCTCCACCGACCGGCTGCACCACCTCCGACCTCGGCATTTCCGGTGGCGCACCCATGCTGGGTCTCTCGGATGCCGACCTCAGCCGGGAACTCGACACCATGTGGAACACGGGAATCCGCTGGCTGAGATTCGACATCGACTGGTCCGTCGTGGAAGCCACCCGAGGACAACAGAACTGGTCTGCGATCGATCGGCTCGTCGACCGGGCCCGTGCCCGCGGACTGAATCTGCTCGGCATCGTCACCTACACCCCGGCCTGGGCCCGGGTGGCCGGCACCTCCGATTCGCACGGCCGGCCCGCGGATCCGGCGGCTTTCGCGACCTTCGCGAAGCAGGCCGCGGAGCGCTACAACGGCAGGATCGCCACGTGGGAGATCTGGAACGAACCGAATCTGGTGAACTTCTTCCGGCCCGCCCCGAACCCGGATGCCTACGTGCAGTTGCTGTCCGCCGCAGCGCAGGCCATCCGTTCGGTGCAGCCCGGCGCGATGATCCTCAACGGAGGCCTCGCACCGGCGGTCGACGACGGCACGAACATCGCGCCCACCACCTATGTGCAGCAGCTCTATCAGCGTGGAGCACAACAGTATTTCGACGCACTGTCCGTCCACCCCTACAGCTGGCCGGCGCTACCGTCCGACGCGAGCACCCAGAGTTGGAACACCTTCTACCGCATGCGGTTCATGCGGGACACGATGGTGCAGTACGGCGACTCGGCCACCGAGATCTGGGCGACCGAATTCGGCGCACCGACGGGCCGGGCGAGCGACGCGGTGAGCGCACAACGGCAGGCGGACATCATCCGCGACGGCATCGCGGAGGCACGCCGGCTCGGGTACGTCGACAAGGTGTTCGTGTACACGCTGCGCAACCACGGCACCAACCTGTCCGACCGCGAACAGAACTTCGGTTTGCTCGAGTACAACTTCACCGCGAAACCGTCTCTGGCTGTGGTGCAATCGGCCGCAACCGCATGCACCGGGGTTTCCGACATCCTCGACTCGGAGCCCACGACGCCACCCCCGGTCGTGTCGTAACCGTCAGCGGCCCCACGAGTCCGGGGGCGTACCCGGTCCGCGCGGATCGTCGTGCACGATCTGTGCACCGAGTTCGGCCCTGTCCTGCTGTGTAGGGTGTCCGTTGCCCTGACCCGGGTACGGCATCGGAATCTGCTGGCCGTAGGGCGCAGGGGCCCTCCAGGTCTCGGGAGGCCGGGACGTGCGCCAGACCTGTTCGACGCTCGCGGGCGTGCTCGGCGGACGGCTCTCTGCCCAACCCGGTGCGGCCGGCGCCACGGGGGAAGCCGGGACGTTCCGTGCCGCCGGTTCCGCCGGGGTCGGCGTCGGAACCGGGGTCGGGGTCGGCGTCGGAACCGGGGTCGGGGCGACGGACGTGTCTGTGGCACGCCGAGCACCTGAGGAGCGGAGAGAACCTGGGGCGCGCAGTGAACCCAGTGCACCGAACAGGCTTCCGCGCGGTCCCGCCGCGAGCAGCACGAGTCGGGTGGGCACCTCGATCTCGGCCAGGGCGCGCACTGCGTCCTCGACGGCTGCGCGCTCGCTCTCGGCGGCTGCGACCACGACCACCGCGAGCGCCAGTTCGTCGGTCGGGACCGACTGCCACCAGCGGTCGGTCAACGCGGCCCGCGTGATCCGGTCCGCGGCGGCACCGGTGAAGCTCCGCGGGTCCGACTGCACTCCGGCGCCCGCGAGGATCAGGATCGACTCACTCAGGGAGGCACGCTGATTCACCATGACGGTGGTGTCCAGCGGCAGGCCGAGGGCGTCGGTGTGTTCGATCTGCAGTGCGGTCCGGTAGCGGCGGGACAGCCGCCGCGCCCATTCCGGGCTGTTGGTGGTGCCGCGGCGACCGCTCAGCGCCACCAGGGCCTCGGCGGCGGCGAGGAACAACGCGAGGAACGCGACCATCGCCTCGGCGGCCGGCTTCGGTGACACCTTCTCGCCGCTGCTGTTCGGCGACGCCAGCAGTTGCAGCTGGGTACTTCCGAAGCTGGCGCGGAGCTGACGCTGTTCGTCGATTCGCGCGTCGATCTCACCCTGCAACGCCGCATACGCCGGGGACTCCGGGTCGAGGCTCGCGAGTTCGGCACGCCGGTCCGCGATGGTCGTGTCGAGCCCGGCCACGCTCGCGTCGACGGCGGCCCGGTTCCGCCCGGACTGCACCCGGTCGAGCGAGGTCACGACGATTCCGGTGAGCTCGTCGGCCTCGGCCTGGGAGTCCGCAGTGGCGTTCACGATCAGCAGTGTGGGCGACGGACCGGGCGAAACCTCGATGTGGCCCTCGACGGTCGCCGCATCCCAGCCCTCACCCATCGCCTCCCCGATGAGCGCGACCACCTCGGAGTCCGAGGACAGTGCGACGTAGGGCGCGGTGAGCTGCCCGAGGTTCGCGTCGCCGCCGTACATCGGGGAGGTGCTGCGGATCTCCGCCACCACCCGGGACTCGTAGACGCCCGGTCCGCTGTCGCGCACGACGAAGACGAGCGCGGCGCCGACCGCTGCGATCAGGAACGCGGGCAGGGCAACGCGAGCGAGATCCCGGAGGTGCCCCAGCAGGTCGAACGATGGGGGAACACCGAGTTCACGACGCAACTGTGCGTCGCGGATGCTTCCTTCTGACACTGGGGACCTCTCCCGCACCGATCCGGACAAACCATGCCAACGCTACGTCGGGCGACGTTCGCCGAATGTTACGTGGCCGGGATCGGCGCGGTACCGGGGATCAGGCGATCCCGACGAGGGTGGACAGCGCCTGCAGACCCTCCGTCACCAGTGCCACCGGGCCGGCCGGCGCCTGCGGAGCAGCAGGTGCCGGCGGCACGGCCGGTGCTGCGCCTCCCGAGGCCGGACTGCTCTGCGACGGCGAGGTCGCGGCAGATTCGCCGGGCACCGTCACGGTGATCGGGGAGACGAACGGCCGTCCCGACGGGCCGAAGATGTTCTCCCACCTTTTGCCCTCGGCGTCCTGGCAACCCCAGAAGACGTCGTAGGTCCCGGGCGTGATGGCACGCGGACCCGCCGAAACCGGACCGTTCTCACCGACGTACGTGGCAGCCGAGGTGCTGGTGTTCGTGATCGAGAAACTCGAGCCTGCCGGCTGGGCATCACGGCGTCCCGACGGCTCCGCCGCGTCCAGAGTGCCCTGCTGGGCGACGACGTAGGTGATGCAAGTGACGCCGAGCGCGACGTCGACGCCGCGGAAATCGAAATCGACCCGCACCGCGCCGGGCTGCGCGGATACCGAGACGTCGGGTGCGCCCGCTGCGGTCGCTGTGGCGGGTGCGAGCACCGCAATCGTCGCGGCTCCCAGCGCTGTCACAGCAGCACTCTTCGCGAACATGGTCATGGGTATGTCCTCCCCTTGCTTCCCTGTGCATGTCGGTGGCCGCACCGCGATTCGCGGTCTCCCTGAACGGCCCACCTGATGGATGGTGCGTACCCACGCTAACGGTCTCGGGGCGGAACAGCCGGGAGGCTCTAGGCGCGCGTCGGCCGGTCCCCGTGCCCGAGATCACGATCGGGATCGACGACGTCACGCACCCGCTGCTTCAGGGTGACGATGTCGGGAAAGCCCCCGTCCCGTTTGCGATCCCACACGAGCTGCGTGTCCGCGGTCACCTGGAAGATTCCACCCGTGCCGGGAATCAGTGCTACCTCACCGAGATCGCAACCGAAGGTGTTCAGGAGTTCCTGCGCCATCCATCCGGCACGCAGCAGCCATTGACACTGCGTGCAGTACGTGATGGTGATCCGCGGTCCCGTCGTCATGTCGCGAGGATATCGACCCGAACGGTCGTTACGCGCGCCGGAAAGGCGAAACCCCGCCGACAGTGGTGGGGGGTCGGCGGGGTCTCTGCAGACCGGTGATGGGGGGACGACCAGCCTGCGCGGCCGCCCACGCAGGGGGGTTGGAGGACGACCGCAGTGGACAGTAGCGATAAAGATCGTTACTCGCTAGTACAAACGATTTCGGCGTGTCAGCTCAATTCCGTATGTGAGCCGTCCCGCTGGCTGCGCTGAATCTCGACGATCTGCTCCTCCACGTCGGCACGGCGGAGAATGCGCCCGATGATCAGCGCGGCGGCCACCGCCACCATCACCCACACCGCGACGCCTATGGCGATCCACCACCACATGACCGATATTGTCCCCGATAACCGGAACCGGGCCAACCATTGCCCCGTCGCAGCGGAGCGACGGGGCAATGATCGGGCGGTCGGTCACAGACCGCACTCCCGGATCGGGGTCACAGGATCAGATCCTGGGGTCGCAGCAGTTCGCGGGCCGAGACACCCGCCTCGATGCGCTCGAGAGGGTCACCGGCGACGTAGGCGTCCAGGCCCAGACCGGTCATCGACGCGATACGCCGCACCGGAACCTGGAAGGTGCGGTAGGCACCGAACGAGAACTCCTCCGGGCCCGCGAGGAACTCGTCGAGCAGCGCGGCCTGGCTGAGCAGATATCCGGTGGCGGACAACGTGCCGTCGGACTTCGTCATCGCCACCACCTTCCAGTACTGGCGGGGCAGGGCGACACCCCGATACAGCGGATCGTCGTCCGCGAGGATCGGCCCTGTCACCACGCTCACCTTCAGATCCCGATTGTCGGCGTTGCCGAGCACGTAGTCCTCGAGCCCGAGCCACAGCGTGCTGCCGGCGTTGAAATCGTGATGCTGCGGGGTGCAGTTGGTGAAATGGAAGGTGTCGTCGTTCGCGGCCTTCGCAAGCGGACCCCACGCCGGATCGAGGCGACGCACGAGATGACCACGGTCGAGCGGATTGTCGCGATAGACCTCCTCCCCCGTCTGTTCGTCGGCGGGGAGACGCGGATCGCGGATCCACCGGTCGCTGTCCCGTCGCGGTTTCTGCGCGAGCCCACCGTCGATGTTGACCGCGGTGAAGAGAGCCAACCGGCGCTGCCGGTGCATGACGACGCTGAAGTGGTGGTAGCGAAGCTCATCGGATGTCACCGAGACCGTGTCACCGGTCACGACCGGAAGCGGCAGCGCCGCGCCGAGGAAGCCGGGGTCGTATCCGTCGCGCCGGCTGTAGTCGGGATCGATGGAGATGGCCTCGGTTATGGACGGTGGAATCGTCGCGTCCGCCCCGGTCGCGCCGACCCGCACAGTGATCTCCACGGCCCGGTCGCGCGGAATCTGCACTGTTACTGCACCATCCGACGATTCCACGGCACCGGGGCGCGACTGCGGGACCGGCCGATCGGTGAGCAGCTCCGGACGTTCGGCGGTGGTCAGCTCCTCGACCAGCGCCCGCTGCTCGGGCGGCAGATCACGGTCGCGGAGGAACTGCAGGATCCGGCTGATCCGCACGCCCTCGTTGAGGAATCCGCCGAACTGGGTCTGCTGCGGTGCCCGCACACTCGCGTGGTGCAACGCGACGACCTCCCACTGGTCGTTGAACACCGGGGAACCGGAGGATCCGGGTTCGGTATCCGCGGAGTAGTGCACGAACATCTCGGGGATGTCGACGATCTTGTTCTCCCGCAACGCAATTTGCTTCTTCTCGCCGCGCGGATGCTGCACGATGGTCACGAACTCGCCGATGACCACCGTGCCCTGGGCCTCGGTCAGGCGGTTGAAGCCGTACTGCGCGAGGACATCCGGCGGCGCGTCGACCGCGACGAGCGCGAAATCCCGTTCCCGGTCGGCGACGAAGAACCGGCCCGGATCCAGCGGCACCGATCGGGGAGTCAGGGGGCGGCCGGCGATGCCGTCCTGGAAGTCGAACTCGACGACGCTCGCCGCCGCGATGACCGCGTCGGGCAGCACGTGATGATTGGTGAGCAGCAGGTGCGGGGAGACCAGGAAGCCGGTGCCGAAGCCGAGCCGTGATCCGTCCGCGCCGAGGATGTGGACGCGGCCGATCGCGCGCGCGGCCGCCACCCCCTCGTCGAGATAGCGCACACCCACGAAATCCGCTGTGTTGATGATCTTTTCGAGCATCGACTCCACGTCCTCGGTCCCGGATCCCAGGATCGCGGGGGCGCGTTCGAGCGCAGATTCGACCAACGCGGCAGGATCGGCACCCGCCGGCGCATCGGCGGGATCGCCGCCGAGGTAGTAGCGGCTCACCCGGTCGAGACGCTTCGCGATGCGCGCGGGGTCGTCGGCGCGGGCGATCCCGCCGGGTTCCCCGAGTACCTGCTCGTTGCCGACCCGTACATCGGACCGGTCGACGATGCGCCGGGCCGCGGCGCGGCGCTGGTGTTCGCGTTCGGTGAGATAGGCCGCGGCGTTGTCGCCGGAGCCGTGGGCCCTGGTGTTGGAGATGATCGTCATGGCATCACCTTCGGGCGAGAAATGGATTCGGATCGTCTTCAGCGTCGCCCGGTACGGGGCTGCGGTCACGAGTAGTGCACTACGCGAATCCGGCCGCCGTCAGATCTCCACGGACACCGAGTACGACTGCGGTTCGAGAACGCCCGGGGCGCGTCCCTCGTCGAGAGCGTCGAGGACCCCGGCCGGGTCGACGTCCCACTCGACCACCGTGGACGTCCCGAACAGCGCCGCGCGCAACAGGGCGGTCTCGAACTCGAGAACCTGCCGCAGGTGCGGCACCGCGTCGATCAGGCCGGGGCGCGAGGCCAGGTACGTCGCGAACCTGTATCCCTCGACCCCGGGTGTCATCTCGGGCGGATGCGCCGATAGGTGTTCGGCGATCACCGCTTCCGTGGCCGCCGCGCCTAGCGTGGTGAGCAGTGCCGTCGTCGTGTAGCGCAGCGCCTGGGCGAGATGTGCGCGGCGCTGTTCGTCGACGAGCCTGCGGTAGAGAAGCACACCGGGTTCGGCCAGTTCCGAACCGCGCAGTGCCGCGACCAGGTTCCGTTCCGCCCGGTGCACCGTCGCGCGCTCGGCGGCGGAAGCGCGGGTCGTGATCGCGGTCGGAAACGGTTCCGGTGCGGCATCCGGTCGCAGATCCCAGATCTGCCACAACCGTTCCAACTGGGCGTGCACGCCGTCGAGTCCGAGGTGGGGCACGTGGGACGGCATGATCTCGAACGTCAATGCCCGCAGATTCGGCAGGCGCGGCACGACGTCGGCGGTGAGGTCGAGCAGTTCGCCCGGCACCGCGCCGCTGTGGGCGTCGAGCCGGTATCCGTCCAGGTCGTCGCCGCCGGCGACGTGCACCTCCCACACCCGATCGAGCGGGATGCGGGACAGGACGTCGCGCACCGCACCGCGACCGTTGACCTCGTTGCACCACAGGTTGTGCAGGTCCAGCACGATCCCGCTGCCGGAGCGTGCGGCGACGTCCCGGAAGAAGACGCCGTCGTCGAGTTCGTCCTCGCGTGGTGCCCGGTAGTCGACCCCGGTCTCGAACGCGACCGGCCTGCCCACCACCCGCCGGTAGTCGTCGATGTTCTCCGCGGCGACGGCAACCTGCTCCGGGGTCTGCGCCGGCGGCAACAGAAATCCGGCGTGCTCGATCCCCGAGGCACCGGCGGTACGCACGAAGCTGAGGTGTTCGCTGACCCACGGCGGGTCGAGCAGATCGACGACGCCGCGCAACGGGGTCCGGTAGTCCAGCGGATCGTCGATGCTTCCGGCGAGCGGCTGTCCTACCCCGTGGACGAGCTTGCGTTGCGGCAGCACTGCCACGGCGTCGAGCGCCCACCCGTCGACACGATAACGCCATTTGCCTTCGGAACAGACTGTGCGCCAGAGTGTTTGCGGCTCGAGTTCGGCGACGGCCACGACGTCCGGGCCGGCCTCGAAGACCGGTCCGAGCGCCGGGCAGTAGACCATGCCGACGCCGAGAACGGAGCCGTCAGTATCTCGGTGCACCGGGGATCTCCCGGACGTCGAGACTGTCGGGGTCCACCGCGAAGTCCCGCAACTCGATGAACCGGATGTCGAACCCGGATGTGCAGCCAGGGCAACCGAGTCGATCGAGCACCTGCCGGGAGATCTTCGCGACCGCGTCGAGGTCGTGTGCGGCGTGGTGCGGCAGGTACACCCGCACCGTGTCCGGTGAACGTGGACTGCGTTGTTCGATCTCTGTCATCGGGGTGCTCCCCTCGTCGTCGGATCGTGTGACGTATCCGAACGTACGAGCGGGGACCGCGGTGCACACGAGTAGCGGACTACCCGAATCTGCGGGGATCACGGCGCAGTGAGCTCGGCCGGACGGGCGATCGGATCGCGTCGAACGTCAACCGTCACGATCGGGTCGGATGATCGTGCTGAGTATGTGGACGTCGTCGTGCGCATGCATGCGTGCACTCCGCGACGGGAGGGTGTCCTCATCGTCGAGCAGGCCGCGCCGCGCGGCACGGGTAGTGGGAAGCGTCAGCTCGGGCGAGCGTCCGGGTGGTTGTGCGCGAAGTTCAGGTACGCCTTCGACGGGGTCGGCCCGCGCTGCCCCTGATATTTGGACCCGACCTTCGCGCTGCCGTACGGATGCTCGGCGGGGCTGGTCAGGCGGAACAGGCACAACTGGCCGATCTTCATGCCCGGCCACAGCGTGATCGGCAGGTTCGCGACGTTCGACAGCTCGAGGGTGATGTGCCCGTCGAAACCCGGGTCGATGAATCCGGCGGTCGAGTGCGTGAGCAGTCCGAGGCGTCCGAGCGACGACTTGCCCTCGAGACGACCGGCGAGGTCGTCGGGCAGCGTGCAGCGTTCCATCGTCGAGCCGAGCACGAACTCGCCCGGGTGGAGCACGAACGGTTCGCCGGGCGGGGCCTGCACGAGAGAGGTCAGCTCGTCCTGGCGCTGAGCAGGGTCGATGTGCGTGTAGCGCGTGTTGTTGAAGACGCGGAACAGGCTGTCGAGGCGGACGTCCACACTCGATGGCTGCACCATCTCCGGGTCGAAGGGGTCGATGCCCAGATGCCCGGAGGCGAGCTGGGCGCGGATGTCACGATCGGAGAGCAGCACGCGTAGAGGTTAACAATGTGCCTCTTGACCTCGAGTCGGCTGGAGGTTGTTCGCTGGGACCACACCCGACGAACGGAGGCGGCCATGCACCCGATTGCCCGGCGCGAGTTCGGTTCGCGTTTCGAACACCCCCGGCTTCCCGAGCGAGCGGTACACCCGACTCCTTCAACAGACGGAATTTACCGTTCGCTCGGGCGAGGCGTGGACGAGGTGACGGCATGACGGTCGTCTCCGCGCCCCCACTGTGGTCGGGCCGGTTCCGCACGACGACGGTCGGGCTGTTCTTCCTGTCTGCGCTGTTCGCGTTCGAATCGTTCGCCGTCGCGACGGTCATGCCCGTCGTCGGCCACGAGTTCGGGGCGCTCACCTCGTATGCGCTGGCGTTCGCCGCCCCGATCGCGATGTCGGTGTTCGCGATCTGCGTCGCCGGGGTGTGGATCGACCGGTCAGGCCCCGGACCCGCCCTCTACACCGGGGTGGCGGTGTTCTCGGCCGGCCTGATCGAGGTGGCCGCAGCCCCCGATATCGCCGTGTTCCTCGCGGGCCGGGCCGTGCAGGGATTCGGGTCCGGGCTCGCCGGGGTCGCGCTGTACGTGCTGGTCGCCGTCGCCTATCCCGAGGAGTTCCGGGCGCGGGTGTTCACGGTCCTTACCAGCGCGTGGGTGCTGCCGGCCCTGATCGGACCGCCCGTGGCCGGTGCGCTGGCCGACGCCGTCGGGTGGCGGTGGGTGTTCGCGCTCGCGCCGCTGCCCGCCGTCGTCGCCGTGGTCGCGCTGGCCCCCGAGTTGCGGCGGGCGTCACCGTCGGACGATCCGGCCCGTACCGCGCCGTCGCTGCGGTGGGCGGCGGTCGCGGCGATCGCGGTGCTCGCCGTCGGGGTCGCCGGGCAACGGGAGGTCGCGGGGTGGCCGCTGCTGCTGGCCGCGGCGGTCGCGGCTGTGTGCTGGTCCGTTCCGCGGCTGGTGCCCGCCGGGACGTGGCGTTTCGCCGCGGGCCTGCCCGCCGTGCTGTCTGCGCGCTCGCTGACGGGCGCGGCGTTCTTCGGTGCCGAGGTGTATGTGCCGCTGGCGTTGGTGCAGTTCCACGGATTCACGCCCGCGCATGCCGGGATGTTCCTGACTGTGTCGGCGCTCGCGTGGTTCGCCGGGTCGTGGATCGCGGCGCACGTGTCGGCGCTGTCGGATGCGGCGGTGCGTGTGCGGTGGGGAACGGCGGCGCTCGCGGTCGGGATCGGCGCATCGACCAGCGTGCTCTGGTCGGAGGTGTGGCCCGCGATCGCGCTGGCCGGCTGGTCGGTAACGAGCCTCGGGATCGGGATGGTGTTCGCGTCGACGTCGGTGCTGTTGCTCGACTACTCGCCGCCGGAGCAGACGGGCACGAACTCGGCGGCGATGCAGGTCAATGATGCTGCGGCGCAATCGGTGTGGCTGTGCGCGGGGACGGTGGTGTTCGCAGCATCCGCGGCCACCGCGTGGGGGTTCGCGGCGATGTTCGCGGGCGCGACGGTGGTCGCGGTCGGGGCGTGCGCGGCCGCCGCCCGGATCACCGCATCATCGTCGATGCCGTGAGCAGCAGTTCGGTGCACGCCTCGACGACCTCGTCCTCCTCGAGCGGGACCGTGCCGTCGAGCCAGGACGTGAGCGCCTGCGCCAGCCCGCCGACGACGAAGTGCGCGGCGAGGTCGAGGGTGGGGCTGAGTTTCGCCTGGTAGAAGTCCTCGGCCTGCATCGTCACCAGCCCGGCGAACATGCGCGCGGATTCGAGGCGGCGCCGCGCGAGCTGCGGGTCGGCCTGGCTGACGGAGAACAGCACGCGTCCCAGGCGGGGATCCGCAGCGATCTCGCGGACGATGTTCGCGACGGCCGCGTGCACGATGCCGCGTTCGTCGCGGGGCGCGGCGGCCACCGCCGCGAGGGTGCTCTGCGCGATCTGCTGCACGACGTGGTCGTACACGGCACCGGTCAGCGCGTCGCGGTCGGCGAAGCTCTCGTAGAAGTAGCGCGAGGCCAGGCCGGAGCGCTTGCACACGCCGCGCACCGACAGGGTGGGTTCTCCGTCGGGTGCGCCGAGCAGGTCGAGACCTGCCTCGATGAGCTGGGCGCGGCGATCCGCCTGCCGTTCCTCGCCGCCGCGTCCCCCGTAGAGCCGTCCTGTTGCCATGCGGCCATCTTGTCAGCCCCGCCGCTTTACGAGCGTCATATATCTGCGTACATTCGTACCCAGATACTGTTCGGATGGAGGGTGGAGCGTGACGACGACGGAGAAACCGGCAGGACTCGACGACACGATGGACGGCATCGGCCTCGCCGCCGGAGCCGCGAACATCATCATGCAGTTGTCGTGGCCCGGCGTCGGCTACGGCGTGTTCGAGAGCCGCGTCGAATCGGGACGTCTCTTCGATCACCCGTTCAAGCGCACCCGCACCACCCTCGGCTACCTCGCGGTCGCCGCGCGCGGCACCGAGGAGGAACGAAAGTTGTTCCGCGACGCCGTGAATCGCTCGCATCGGCAGGTCCGCTCCACCGCCGAGAGCCCGGTGAAGTACAACGCATTCGATCCGGAACTGCAGCTGTGGGTCGCGTCGTGCATCTACCGCGGATTCGAGGACGTCCACCGGGCGCTGTACGGGCCGATCGCCGACGAGCACGTCGACTACTTCTACCAAAACGGCGCCCGGTTCGGCACCACCCTGCAGGTCAAGCCGGACATGTGGCCGGTCGACCGCGAGGCGTTCGAGGAGTACTGGAACGAGGGCCTGAAGAAGGTCCACATCGACGACAGGATCCGCGAGCACCTGCTGTCCATCACGAAGCTCGAATTCGTGCCCGGGCCGGCGTCGCGGCTGTTCGGCCGGATGAATCTGTTCTTCACCGCCGGGTTCCTCCCGCCGCTGTTCCGCGACCAGATGCGTCTGGCGTGGAGCCCGCGCGACCAGCGTCGCTTCGACCGGGTCATGCGCGCGATCGGCAAGGTCAACAAACGCCTCCCCGTTCCCGTCCGCGAAGCCCCCTACCGGCTGCTCCTGGCCGACATGCGGTGGCGGATCCGGACCGGCCGCGCCCTCATGTGAGCGGCCGGCGACACACGTCGCAGACATGGTGACAGAGGTCGCGGGGAGTCTGATACAGTGTGCGACGAGCTAGGGACGAGCCGGTGAAAATCGGCAAAAGCCCAGCGTGCCGATGTAGTTCAATGGTAGAACATCAGCTTCCCAAGCTGAATACGCGGGTTCGATTCCCGTCATCGGCTCCACCATGACGCGATTCCCCTACAGACTGAGCCGAGTCGTGCTCTCGCGGCGTCGACGCGATGGCAATTTCACCAGGTGGCCGAAGTCGAACCGCGGAACCCGTGGATTTCGCTACCGGGGCAGGGGTCGCTATCTGCCGGATCGGATCCTCACCGGGGACTCTTCGCGCGATCGCGTTGCGAGACGACGCCTACCGATTGCGCGCACCGGTTCCGGCTCACCGAGGAACCGGCCCCGCGGATCGAGACGCACACGCTTGCAGAACCAGTCGTGCAGCTCGAGCACGTCAGCGCAGCAAATGTGAAGCCGACAAGCACCGTGTACCGGCCGATCCCGAAACCGCGGAAGTACCCGCGATGCACATGCAGCCGGTTCTGCTTCAGATCGGCGAACACACTCTCGATCCCGACCCTGCGGTGATACGACATCTCACACGCAAGGGTGCCGTGCTGGAACTGCATCCGCATATCCGGGTAGTCCGAGTCGTACAAGGTGATCGTGTGTCCGCACCCGCATTCCTCGCCGCGAGTGCACGAGGTCGTCGGGACGCTCTGCGGCGCCCTCATCGACTTCGGGTTGTTCGGGCAGCGGAGCCGCCCAGGCTGGGCAGCGGGCCCGCGATAGCTGCGTGATTCATCGGGGTGGCGCGCGTCGTGCGGAATGTACGCGTACGCCTGCCGCGCCTGGTGCCGGCGCTCGACCCGCTCACGGTCGTCTTTCGACACGTCGATGGCGATCGGGTCGAGGTCGTACAGTCCTTCCGGGAGGCTGTCCGCGTACAGGACCCCGTCGATCCAGAAGGTGTGCGTGCCTTCGGGTCCGGGATGCATGCCACACCGGTTCGGGTGCAGGTCGTAGATCGTGGTGTACCCGAGCTTCCAGACCGGAAGCGCGAACGTGTCGTTGCGGACGTTGTTGTAGGCGCGATCGGCGATCAACTGGCGGCTTCGGGATCGTTTCCCCCGGCGCCCCGCACCGCGGGAGAGTCCTCCGGTGCCCTTGCGTGAACCCGCCGGCGTCATAGACCGGGAGACGCATCACCGGGCCGAGCCGGGAGCGGACGGTCGGTATCGGCCCAGAACCCAGGCCGGCACGCCCGACGGTTGCATCGCAAACCGCGCGTCCGCCGAACTCATACCATTGGTTAATATACTAACCAATGGTATGGTATCCGGGTGCCATCGGTTGACGACGGTCCATCGTGGCCCCCCGTTGCCTACGAGCAACGTCCGTGGGTCAGCTCGGTGGGCAACTACGGGGCCCGACGCGAGCGCCACCTCACCTCGGGCCCCTACCGTGCGGCAGTGCCAGCTTTCATTGCGCACCAATCGATCTCACTGAACGACGAGTTGCAGGCGCTTGCAGAGGAAGCAGCGACGGAACTCACCCGTTTCGACGTCGAGGTCGGTCACATCACCGCTCCGTTCGCATCCATCCTGCTCCGCACCGAGAGTGCGTCTAGTTCGGAAATCGAAAATCTCACGAGCGGAGCGCGGCAGATCGCGCTGGCTGAACTCGGCGAGCATGCTTCCCGCAATGCCCGTCTGATAGTCGGAAACGTCAGAGCGACGCAAGCCGCGTTGGAGTTGTCCGATTCCATCGACACCCAGGCGGTCTTGCGGATGCATCGGGCACTGCTCGAGCACGACGATCCGAACATCGCCGGTCGATGGCGACGGGAACAGGTGTGGATCGGCGGGCGGAGTCTCGGGCCACACACCGCACAGTTCGTGCCCCCGCACCATGACCATATTTCGGGACTGATCGACGACTTGATCGTCTTCTCCAATCGGGTCGATCTGCCGGTAATGGCGCAGATCGCGATCGCGCATGCGCAGTTCGAAACCATCCACCCCTTCATTGACGGGAACGGGCGTGTCGGTCGCGCACTGATTCAGGCAATGCTTCGCGGTGGACGGCTCACGCGCAGCGTTACCGTTCCGGTCTCCGCGGGTCTACTCCACAACACTGCAGAGTATTTCGAGGCGCTCGGCGAGTACCGCTCGGGTAACGTCGAGCCGATCGTGCGTTCGATCGTGGACGCGTCATCTGCTGCGATCGCCAATGGTCGTCACCTCGTCCGAGACCTGGAATCGGTTCGTGCCGACTGGCGCACCCGCGTAAAGGCGCGGCGAGACTCAGCGGCGCACCGACTGGTCGACCTCCTTCTTCGTCAACCGGTCGTGGACAGCAAGCTTGTCGCTTCGACCCTCGAGGTCACCGGCGCCAACGCGCAGATCGCGATCGATCGGTTGGTAGACGCGGAGATACTCGCCCAGATCACCGATGGCCGGCGGAACCGGATTTGGCAAGCCAAAGACGTGGTCCGCGTCCTGGACGAGTTTGCTGCTCGCGCCAAACACCGCAGAGGATAGTGGGCACAGTTGCGCGCCGAGGTGTCGAGCGTCTGCAAGTCTCCCGCAACACCACCGGAGTAGGTCCAGGAGATGGCGACCGATCTACTGGGAGTGCCGTTCCTGCGCGTCCGCCGGCTCATGAGCTCTCGACCGACCGGACTGCGACGACAGCGTTCGGATCCGCGTGATCGGCGGGTGTGGCTCGTTGTGATTACCGACTGGTCAGCTTCGCGAACCCGTGTTCGGGCCGGGGCAAGACGGAATAGGTGAACACCCCTCCATCCACTCCTCATCCGCCGGAGTGCTCCCTTCTCGGGTATCCGCTCGATCGCCAACCATTCGCTGGTTCGATCGTCACAGCGTGTGACCGACGGCCAAGCGGATCCGCTCATACATGTGCCTCCACGGTCGAGCACCGGTCGTGCGTCACGAATCTCCTTGGGCACGAACGTGAGTCCGCGTCGCGTTTCCTCGGGGGGTCGCACGGCGTCGGGTCGGAGAACGGTCGATGCGACCCGAGTGTGATCGCCGACCGGTCACCAACCCAATCCGCGTGCAGCCCAGCACGAACCGCCATCGGTGAACACCTCTCCCCACCTGAGCACCGACTTCGAAATGCATTTCTCCCACGCCCCACTTCTTCCCTGAAGCGTGTGATGGTGCCGCCGGTCGGCTACCGTCCCTGCTGTGACGCAGGCGAACGACAACAGCTTCGGTGCCGTCCTGCAGCGTCTGCGCAAGTCCCGCAGCCTGACCCAGGAGGAGCTCGCCGAACGAGCCGGTCTCTCGGTCAAGGCCGTGAGCGCGCTCGAGCGTGGGGAGCGGCAGCGTCCCTACCCGCACACGGTCCGGGCACTGGCCGCCGCGCTCGACCTCGACGACGCCGACCGCGACCGTCTCAGCGCTGCGATTCCCGCTTCCGCGCGTCCCGCGCCGCGCCGCACAGGCACCTGGTCGGTGGCCGCGCCGGCCACCGACCTGATCGGCCGGGACGGGGACATCGAACGCATCGCTGCACTGGTGTCGTCGGGCAGGCGCCTGGTCACGGTCACCGGGCCGGGCGGCGTCGGCAAGACCCGCGTGGCGTTCGCGGTGCTGGAGCAGTTGGCTCCTTCGTACGACGTCACCGTCGCCGTGGACCTGGCACCGGTCCGCGATCCGGCACAGGTCCTGCCGCAACTCGCCGCCGCGGTCGACCTGCCCGAGCGCGGCGCGGGCGGAGTCACCGAACGGCTGGTCGCCGCGTTCGCGGGTCGTCGTGCGCTGGTTTTCCTGGACAACTTCGAGCACCTCCTCGACGCGGGCCCCGACGTGGCCGATCTGCTGACCCGGTGCCCGGGGCTCATGCTGCTGGTGACGAGTCGTGCGGCGTTGCGCGTCCGGGCCGAGTACGAGGTCGGTCTCGGCCCGCTGCATCTCCCCCGATCCGACCTGTACGACGACGTGAAAGCGTCTGCGGCCGTGCAGCTTCTTCTCGACCGCGCTGCCGCCGCGGGAGCCGAGCTGGTGCTCGACTCGGATAACGCTCCGGTCGTGGCCGCCATCTGCCGTCACCTCGAGGGGCTGCCCTTGGCACTCGAGCTCGCCGCGGCGGGCGCCCGCCTGCTGCCACCGGCGGCGCTGCTCGCTCGCCTCGAAGTCCACGAGGTACCCCCCGGTCCCCGTGATCTCGCCGAACGCCAGCGCACGATGACGGCCACGCTCGACTGGAGTCTCGACCTCGTCGACGACACCGACGCTGCGGTGTTCGAGCAGCTCGCGGTCTTCTCCGGCGGCTTCACCCTCGACGCCGCTGCCGCGGTGACCGGCCTCGACGACGTGCTCGCCCCGCTCACCGTGCTCGTCGCCCACTCGCTGGTCGCCCCCAGCCCGATCTCTCTCAGCACGCCGCCCGAGGACGAACCACGCTTCCGGCTGCTCGAGCCGGTCCGCCAGTACGCCGGACAGCGACTCGTCGCCGCCGGAGGGTCGGCGGCTGCCGCTGATCGTCATGCCCGGTGGTATCGGTCCTTCGCCCTCGACGCGGGACCGCGGCTGCGCGGTCCGGGCCTGTGCACCGAGCTCGATCGCCTGGAGGCAGACCACGCCAATCTGCGCTCGGCCTTCCTGCGCCTGCTCGAGCTGGGCCACAGCGACGATGCCGCAGAGCTGGCGGCCACCGTGTGGATCTACCTCGCCCTGCGGGGCCATGCCCGTGAAGGGCTCGAGTGGCTGGACCGGGCGAGGGTGCAGGGATCCGACGCGGTCCGCGCCCGAGCTCTGGTCGGCCGGCTGGGTCTGCTGTTCGCCACCGGCGACATCGCCGGCATGCGGGAGGTGGCCTGGACTGCGGTGCCGCTGGCACGCCGTGTCGGCGACGCCCCCCTGGCAGTCGAGGCGGCGATCCTGGCCGGGCACGCCGCGATCTTCGCCGGTGACCTCGACCGGGCCCGCGACCTGCTCGACGAAGCGCTGGTGGGCGCGTCGGGAGCCGGGTTGCGGTGGGAGGAGGCGCACACGCTGGTCGCGTTCGGACAGCTCGCGCTGGTTCGCGGAGATCTCGACGAGGCAGACCGGGTGCTCGGCCGTGCGCTCGAGATCGGGCGAAGCATCGGCAACGACTTCACCCTCGCTACCAGCCTGAATCGCCGGGCCACGGTCACCGCTCTCCGAGGTGACACCGCCGGCACGGCTGCGCTGCTCGCGGAGTCCACTACCCGGTCGCTGGATTCGCGGATGAGCTGGACGCTGAGCTATGCGCTGCCCGCCCTGGCCGGAGTGGCCGTGCAGCTGGGCGAACCGCGGGCCGCCGCCATGCTCTTCGCTGCGTCGGCGTCCCTGTCGGTGACCGACGCGATAGACCCTCGGTTCCCGGTGTCCCGTGAGCTCGCGGCGCAGGACCTGGCCACCGCGCGCAGCCTCCTCGGCGAGGCCGCCTTCCAGGAAGCCTGGGATGCCGGCCGCACCGCGACAGCGCCCGAGCTCGCCGACCTGGCAGACGAACTCACGCGGCGCGCACGCGCGTGATGTAGCGCCGGTACAGGCGGGCACCGACGGTGCGCAGGAACAGACGCACCGGGATCGGGAACTGTCCCAGCATCCGGGCCCGCTCGTCGTCGTCGGCCTCTTCGAGGATGGCGCCGAACATCAGCGGGAGTTGCCGGGGAGACATCGCGTCACGACCGTGGTCTCCGAGGCTCTGCCACTCCTCGACGGTGATGTGGCACGACACGAGCGGCAGGATCTCCCGTTCCTCGAGCTCGAGGTGCTCGAACAGCGCGGCCGCCAGGCCTTCGACCGTCCGCGCGAGCTGCTCGCCGCCGATCGGTGTCGGCGCCTGTGCCCAGGCCGCATTCTGCGCCCGGACCCCCTCGGTGCGACTCTCGACGATCCCGTGCTGGTGCTGCATCGTCTCGACGAGTGCCGTCGACGGAGCGGCACGCACCTGGAGCAGCGGCCACAGCACCGCGTCCTCGCCGGTGTGATGCATGTGCAGCCCGTCGAGAAGCAGTGTGAGGTGCTCCGCGACCAGCCGAGCGCGTGTGGTGTCGCCCTCGGCAACGGCCCGGATCAGCTTCGGCAGCGCGGTGAACTCACGCCGGAAGACGCGGTGGATGACGAACATTTCGTTGACATCGGGGAGAGACGGGGAAGCAGGGCTGATGGCGGTCATGTGAACCTCCGAAGTGGTTGTGATCGGTACGCATTCAGCCTGCGCGGCGCAGCGTCCGACTCCCATCCACGTCACCCCCACACTGCCCCCACACTTCGCCGCTGTGGCTGTCACCCGCCGGCCGTTCGACCGAGTGTCGATGCACACGGCGACCACAAGAGCCGCCCGACACGAGGAGCCGTCCATGGCAACCGCCACCACCACATCCCCCGCCACCGCGACCACCAACGCCGTCCCGTGGGTGCTCGCCACTGCGTTCACACTGTCCGCGGTCCACACCGTGTACGCAGCGGCCGCGGGCATCGAAGACCCGACCTTCACCGTGACGACACCTGCCGCCTGGCTGTTCTACGCCGTCGGATTCGGCTCGGTGTGGCTCGCGCGCCGACAGGAAGCCTGGGCCCGGATCGGCGTGCTCGCCTACCTCGTCGTGCTGCTGGCGATCAGCGTCTTCTACTACCCGACCACGTTCACCGCGGAAAAGCAGACCGTGTTCGGCTGGTTCGAGAACGACGTCTACGTCGGATTGCTGATGATCGCCGCGTATTCGATGGTGGGCCGGGTCCGATCGTCGCTCTCGGTGCACTGATCCGCGAACTCCGCCCTTCCGGGGTATCCGCTCGTGGAAACAGGAAAGACGAAAGCGCCCGGCGTCAGCCCTCGATGATGCGCTTGATCGCGTCCAATGTCGCGGGAATACCGCTGCGGGCGGCCTGTTCCCGTCCGGCGATCTCGCGGGGCGCATCGGCGCCGAACCGCTCGTGGAAGAACTTCAGCCCGGCCTCGGTGAACTCCCAGGTCTCCGTCAGCTCCGTGCCGGCGTCCGCGGGCTTCATCAGATAGCTCCAGCGCACGAAACCGGGACCGACCGACCACGCGAACTCACGACCCGGGGATGCGACGACCACCTCCGACCGTGTCTCCCAGGTACGTTCGGGAGTCACGTTCCGCCCGGTGAAGAAGGCACCGACCTCGGGACCCTGACCTTCGTCCCACCAGCACTCCGCGCAGACGGGAGACCACTCCCCCGTGCGGGTGACATCGGAGACGAGGGCGTACACCTCGTCCGGTGTTGCGGAAACGACGACGGAGGACTCGAAGGTCAAGGGTGCAGTCTGCATGGCCACCATCCTGCCTTACGAGGCGAGTCCGAATTCGCGGGTATCCGCTTGGCCACCAGTCATCCTCCTGCTCGATCGTCGCAGTGTACGACTGGCGGCCGAGCGGATCCGTTTCCCGGCTACAGGTGGGCGGTGCCTCCGAAACGGGGTACTCGGGACTCGTCGGAGTGGTCTCCTCGGCTACCGAGGTATGAGGGAAGAGGTGGCGTCATCATCGAGTCGTTGATCTTCGGAGTGATCGCCTCGAGCGCCCTGGTCCTCGGCGCGCTGGTCGGCGGACGGTTCACCATCCCCAAGCGTGCACTCGCCGCCATGCTGGCGTTCGCCGCAGGCGCACTGATCACCGCGTTGACCTTCGAACTGTTCGAAGAGTCGTACGAGAAGGGCGGCATCTGGCGCGCCGCGCTCGGACTCGCGGTCGGCGCGATCGTCTTCACCCTCCTCAACCGGCAACTGGACCGGCTGGCCGAGGCAGACACCGCCAGTCGCAAGGCAGCGAGAAGCTCGACCTCGACGCCGCGACGGAGAAGGCACCCTCCACCGCCTCCGTCAGCGGAGCCGCCCCGAAGCACTGGTCGGGAGCGCGTCCATGCGCGCGCAGGGCCGATCCCAGACCTTCATCCTCGGCACGTGGGTGATCTGCGCCGTGCTGCTCACTCTGGCCGTCGTCGTGGGCGCCGGACCCCTCGCCTCGAGTGCACCCGAGACGATCTCGTTGCCGCTCGCCTTCGCCGCCGGTGCGGTGCTCGCGTCCCTGGCGGACACCCTCATGCCCGAGGCCTACGAAAAAGGCGGCCCGACGGTCGCATTGAGCACTGCCGCCGGATTCGTCCTCTCGTACGTCCTTGCCACGGTGTGATGTGGCGGGGTAGGAAACGCCGAGGTCGACCCGACTGCGAGACGCGCGAACCGCATTCGCCTGCCGGGGTCGTGCGAAGATACCCGGATGCCCCGGAACCTGATTCGAGCAACGGTAGGGACCGAGCTGCATCGACTCGGCGTACTCGCGCGCCGCGTTTCGTCGGTGTTCGACCGATCCAGCTTCGCACTGACGGGACGCCGTGAGCATTTCGATCCGGCCCATCCCTGGTTTCTCAGCGGCGAGGAACGGGGCAACAGCGACACCCGGATTCGGCTATGGACCGACGGCAACGACGTCATTCCGCTGGTCCACGGCAAGGTGTACTTCGCGGCGCTGGCGGACGCCCTGCACCGCGCCGGACCGAATGACCTGGTGCTGTTCACGGATTGGCGCGGCGACCCCGATCAACAGCTCGTCGACGGCGTGACGGTGGCCGACGCATTCGCCGCCGCCGCCCGCCGCGGCGCGATCGTCAAGGGCATGATGTGGCGCTCGCACATCGAGACGCTGGGCTATCCCGGCCGCCGCAACCGCAAGCTCGCGGAGATACTCGAGGCGGCCGGTGGCGAGGTGATCCTCGACCAACGAGTTCCCACCTTCGGCAGTCACCACCAGAAACTCGTCGTGGTGCGCTACGCCGACCCGGACACGCCGGACGTCGCGTTCGTCGGCGGTATCGACCTCGCGCGGGCACGACGCGACGACGCCGACCACTTCGGCGATCCGATGAGCCGACCGTTTCCACCCGAGTACGGCGAGACCCCGGCATGGCACGACGCACAGCTGCAGATCCACGGACCCGCCGTCCGCGATGTCGAGGACGTCTTCCGTGAGCGCTGGGAAGACCCCGCCGCGTTGTCCCGATTGCCGTGGCACGCCTTGCCCGACATTCTGCGAGGCGTCACCCGCTCCCCGTCCGAACTGCCTCCTCCCGCTGCACCACCCGCTCCGTGCGGAACCTGTTCGGTGCAGTTGCTGCGAACCTATCCGCGTCGCCGGCCTGCGTATCCGTTTGCGAGGGACGGGGAGCGGAGCGCTGCCCAGGCCTACGCGAAGGCGCTGCACCGGGCCCGAAGTCTGGTGTACGTGGAGGATCAGTACCTGTGGTCGGAGGATGTGGCGCGCGTGTTCGCCGAGGCACTGCGCCGCGAACCGGGACTGCGCCTGGTGGCGGTCGTCCCGAAATTCCTCGACGAAGACAGCCCCATCACCATCCCGTCCGCGCTGTTGGGGCACTCGTCGGCGCTCGAGACCATCCGTGACGCGGGCGGCGATCGCGTGCTGGTCCTCGACCTCGAGAACGACCGGGGCATCCCCGTGTACGTGCACTCCAAAGTGTGCATCGTCGACGACACGTGGGCGGCGGTCGGCAGCGACAATTTCAACCGGCGTTCCTGGACCCATGATTCGGAACTGACTGCCGCTGTGCTGGACACCGCGCGGGACACGCGCGCGCCCGTCGACCCGTCGGGACTCGGTGACGGCGCCCGTCGATTCGCTCGCGATCTGCGTCTCGAGCTGGCCCGGGAGCATCTCGGCAGGAAGGACGGTGACGACGCCGATCTGATCGATCTGGACGAGTTCTTCGACGTCGTCCGAACCAGCGTCGATGCCCTGGACCGTTGGCACAAGGCACCGTCGGCGGGTACGAGGCCGGCGGGCCGGCTGCGCCGCCACCACATCGATGTGCCGCCGCAGTGGCAACAGGTTGCCGCCTCCCTGGTCTACCGGCTGATCGTCGACCCGGACGGGCGGCCGATCCGGATGCGGCTGCGCCGTACCTACTGACCGACGATTGGCCCACCCCTCGACCGGGTACGCGGACTCCACAATCCGACACCGGTGAGGAGTACCCAGCATGGCGGTCACCGTCTCCGACCGATTCGACATCGACGCCGCACCCGAGCAGGTGATGCGCGCGCTCGAGGATGTCGAACACATTCCCGAATGGTCGTCGGCCCACAAGAACGTCGAGGTCCTCACCCGGGATCCCGAGGGCCGCCCACGCCGGATACGGATGACGTTGTCGCTGTTCGGGTTCTCCGACACCCAGACGATCGAACACGACTGGACCGAACGGTCGACGTCCTGGACTCTGGTCGACAGCACGATGCAGCGCAGCCAGGACGGGATGTATGCACTGGAACCGAGCGAACACGGCACCCGCGTGCAGGTCACCATGTCACTGGATCCGAAGGTGCCGGTCCCCGGTTTCGTTCTTCGGCGCGGCCAGAAACATGCCCTCGACGCGATCCGTAGGGGGCTGACCGACTTCGTCCTCGCCCGCTACACCTGATCTCGGAGCAACTCACGGATTCCGCACACCGGCACATGAATCCAGCCCTCCCGGACGGCGACCGCGCGCTGCGTCGCATCGGGGCGGGTGGTTCTCCCGAGCGCTGCGGCCCGTGCGGCAAGGCACGCGACAACCGCATCGAACGCGTCGTCCGAGTCGATACAGAGGTCCCGGAAGCCACCGAGATCCAGTTCCGGAAGGGCTCGTTCCAGTGCAGCCACCGACGCCGCCCGCGCCTCGCGGTTCTTCGCGCTCTTGTAACCCTTGAACGGCAGGTCCCAGCCCCGTAACGCCGCGGCGGGATAGACCTCGACCACGGCACCGTCGACGCGGTCGACATCGACCCCGACCGCCTCGAGTTCGGCGAGCAGTCCCGCGCACCGGAGCGCCACATGCGCGATGAGGTCCGCGGACACGCTCAGCGGGACGATCCCCGTCTCGGCATGCACCAAACGGTCGGTCAACCGCCGGACCAACGGGAGGCGTCCGGAGCGGCTGCTCAGGGCGCGTTCGCGCGAGTACTCGAGGCGGTGGTGTGCGGCGACGAAGTCGACGAACGCGTCGGGCCATCCGAACGGCGCGTCGATGCCGCTCCGGTCCGCCGCGACCACCGCGTTCACGACCTCCCGGTCGGTCGCGCCGAGCCGCAATTCCCGAACCGTCGCGGTGCCACCTTCCCAGACGACGCTGGCGACCGCCGTCTTCCCCGGTTCCGCCGCGAGGTCGACCCCTACCGTCTGCACCTCCGCCACGGTATCCGCTGCCTGCGCTGCGTGCCCCCGTGGATTACCTTCCGTATTCGTGCCACGGTGGAGGCGGTTCCTTTCCAGGAGGTGCATCGCCATGGAGCACACCCAGCACACCGGCCCGGCGCAGGAATGCCCGGACTGTCACGCGCTCGCCGCAGATCTCGAGGCGCACAAGCAATGGCACTCCAGGGTCGTCCACGACCTCGCCGTCGCCGTCGAGAAGGAAGTGGACAGACGGACGAAGACCCCCTGACCGGAGCCGGTCCGCGATCCGGCTCGCGCCGCAAGGGACGCTGGTGGCCGCTCGCGGCGACGGCGGCGTTCGTCGTGCTGCTCGCCGCGACGGGCGCGATCCCGACCTGGCCCGGCCTGATCCACCTGGTGGCGCTGCCGCCGCTGGATCAGTTCACCGACCTGCGGCTCCTGCTGTCGCGGGCGTCGTCGTGGCCGGTGTTCCTGGCATTGCTCGCCGTCGTGACCGCGGTCCGGGTGGTGCTCATGGCGTGGCTGCTGGGTGGCCTCGACGCCCGGCGCCTGCGGTTCGCCGCCCTGTTCTACGCGGTTGCGTTCGGGCCGGTGCTGGTGGCGGCGTTCGCCGATGCCGTCGCCTACGCGGTCCTGTACTCGCGGTTGTTCTGGCCCGCAGTCGCCCTGATCGGGATGCTGGTACTCACCCTCGGCCCGGTGCCGTGGCAGGGCCGTCCCCGGTTGCGCGAGGCCGTCGCACTGACGTGGCGGCGTGGGCTGCGGGTCGAGGTGATGCTGCCGTACTGTGCGGTGGTCCTGGCGCTGGGTGCGGTGGCCGATCGAATCCCGGTCCTGACCGTGCCGCTCGTGCCGGTCTCGGCCGTCGCGACCGGGCTGACGATCGCGATGATGGACCGCCCGGCATCGCGGCGACCGGGAGCAGCCCTGACCGCGCTCGTCGCGGTGCTCACCGCCGTGTCGATCGTGTTCGTCGCGACCCGCGGGTACGACGAACCGGAACCCGGTCCGCCGCAACCGGGTTCGCTGTTGATCGTGGCCGGAATCAACTCGGCGTCGGGACGGAGCGTGATCCATGCGACGGACGTGCACCGCCTCGGCTACCGCTGCGAGCAGGTGTACTACTTCTCGTATGCCGGTCCGGGTGACGGGCAGCCGCAGGAAGACGCGACGTGTCCGATCCGCACCGGTGCCCCCTACGGGCCGATCGACACCGAGAGGCCGTTCCGGGAGCAGGTCGATCTGTTCGTCGAGCAGGCGTCCGCGTTGCCTCGCCCTCTGGTGGTTGCCGCACATTCGCACGCCGTCTGGGTGGTGTGGGAAGCCGCCGCCACCGGCCGGGTCGACGTCGACGCGTTGCTGCTGGTCGGCGCCTTTTCGAGCACCCCGACCGGTTACCCTCCACCGCACGTGGACGAACCCGGCCGCGTCCTGGGCGACCTGCTGCGGGTCGCGGCATCGTCCGCCGGCCTGGCCGACTTCCACTTCGACCCGGACTCCCCCGCGGCGCGGGACCTGCTCGGTACGGCGGGAACAGCGGAATCGATTCTCGCTCAGCGACTTCCGAAGAATGTACGTGCCATGAGCCCGCCTTCGGCCGCCGATCTGCCCTTGATGACGGACCACCGACTGGATGTCGAACGAAACGGGTGCCCGGCGCGCGTCGCCCATGCGAACCTGCCCGCATCGGCGGCGTTCGAGGACGCGACGATCCGCTTCCTGAACGGCCGCACTCCCCCACCGTGCCCGCCGTGGCGGGACTGGGGCGCCGTGGCCTTCCGGCCGTTCGGGATGCCCTCGGGGCAAGCATTGCGATGATTCCGACGGCCGTGTCGAGGATTGTCATCGAGGCGGGTCTTCGAAGGAGCATGATGGAAGGGTGAGCCAGGGGCGCCGGAAGCCTCCAACCAATGGCCGGGATGTAAGGCGTTGCTCCACAACGTCTTTACGCACCTGCGCGCACCGCACTATGAGGAGTGACCGCCATGACATCGATCCAACCCGGCGGTAATGGAGGCGGCGGGACGATGGCCCGACCGAACTCGTCCGGCCTGGCGGAGGTCATCGACACCATTCTGGACAAGGGCCTCGTCATCGACGCGTTCGTGCGAGTGTCGCTCGTCGGCATCGAGCTCGTGACCATCGACGCCCGCATCGTGGTCGCCAGCGTCGACACCTACCTGCGCTTCGCCGAGGCCGTGAACCGGCTCGAGATCTCCCAGACCGAACCGAAGGGCCTGCCCGACATCGTCGGCGACATCGGCGGCAAGGCCATCGAAAGCGCCGCCAAGAAGAAGACCAACAGCGCTCTGGACTCGGCGGCCGAAAAGATCCTCGGGTTCCTCGACGACGTCGCCGAGCAACGCCGGCGGAAGTAACGATCGTTGTGCAGTGAGGTGCCTGCGTGAGCCGATGACCTACGGCGAGCGCAGCGATGATTCTGCCGAGGCCCGAAGGTCTACCCCTCTTACCGAGACAACCAACCTACGGGAGTACGGAATGGGACTCATCGACATCGAACTGTTCGCAACCCTCGACCTCGTCGGGCAGGCACCCGGCGGTCCCGACGAGGACCCAGTGGGGTTCCAGTTCGGCGGCTGGCAGGCACCCCTGATCGACGAGGTCACCGGAGCACAGGTCGGTGCCGCGTACGAGGGCACGGACGCTCTCCTGCTCGGCCGGCGGACCTACGACCTCTTCGCCGCCTACTGGCCGCATCAGGAGGGCGGCGAGGACAACGCCATCGCCACGCTCTTCAACAGCGTCCCCAAATACGTGGCCTCCCGCGGCAGACCCGACCTCTCGTGGGCCGGGTCCACGCAACTCGGCCCGGATCTGGCGGCCGCAGTGCGCGAGATCCGTGACCGGCACGAGCACATCAAGGTCGTCGGGAGTCTCAACCTGGTGCAGACACTCCTGCGCGAGAAACTCTTCGACCGGCTCGACCTGTGGGTGCACCCGATCGTGCTCGGCGTCGGGAAGAAGGTGTTCGACGGGGGCGCGGTGCCCACGAACCTCACCCTCCTCGAACCACCGGCAGCGAGCGGGAAGGGCACCGTGTACCTGCGCTACGGACTCGCCGCCGGCACGCCGGAGACCGGGGACATGAGCGCACCTGCTCGCGGCGTCGGACGCGACGACTGAAGTCCGCCCACAGCCGAGTTGTCTGTGACCTGCAGTTTCTTCAAGTTTATGCGTAACGAGCCGGACATTCCGGTCGATCACGTGGCAGCGGAAACATGCACTGCGGGTGTTCCGCGCCGAGATCTCAGTGCCGATTCAGGAGAAACATTGCATACCAGGCCGGGCCCGACGCACACGACCGACAAATTAGTGCCCGACGCGAACGAGATCGCGGAACGAATCATTCGAGGCCTGGCATGACCGTCCGTACCTACGGCCCGGCCCACCGTTGGTTCGCCTGGCGACCGGTGGACACCACCGACGGCGGTCGTGTGTGGATGCGCGTCGTCTGGAGACGACGCGCATACATCGACCTGGGCACCGCTCCCGGTTCCATGCAGTACTGGACGTACTGGGAGCACGAACCGCACGACCGGTGACGACGCCCGGCGGCTTCCCTACCGGGCTGCCTGAGCGGTCGCCCACCGGTAGTCCGCCTTGCCGGCCGGCGTCCTCTTCACCTCGTCGACGACGACGATCGAACGCGGGATCTTGTAGCCCGCCAACGACTTGCGGCAGTGCTCCTGCACCTCTTCCAGCGTCAACTCGCCCGTGTCCGGGTAGGTGGCGATGACCGCGGCGACAGCCTGCCCCATGCGCTCGTCCGGCACGGGCACGACGAGGGCGTCCGCGACGGCCGGGTGCGCATGCAGTGCGGCCTCGACCTCCTCGGCGAAGACCTTCTCGCCACCGGTGTTGATGCACTGCGAGCCACGCCCGAGGAAGACGATGGTGCCGTCGGCCTCCACGCGACCCATGTCGCCGAGGATCGACAGGCGGGTACCGTCGGCGCGGGTCGGGAACGTCCTGGCGGTCTTCTCCTCGTCCTTGTAGTAGCCGAGGGGGACGTTGCCGATCCGCGCGATGTATCCGACGTCGTCCGAACCCGGCGGAATCTGCTCGAGGCGCTCGTCGACGAGAATCATGTTGGGCGACGGCGGCATCCGCAGATTCCCGGCCTCGTCGACGTCGAACGCGCCGTCGTTGCCGGATTCCGAGGCACCGAAGTTGTCGCGCAACAACAGATCCGGTTTCACGGCGAGCATCCGGTCGCGCACACTCGTCGACCAGATCGCGCCGCCCGAGGTGATCGAGAACAGCGAACTGTAGTCGACCTCGCCCTTCCTGCGTTCCATCTCGTCGACCAACGGCAATCCCATACCGTCCCCGACGATGAGAATCACCTGCACCTTGTCCTTCTCGATGGACTCGACGACCTTCTTCGCGTCGAAATCCCGCCTCAGCACGACCCGGGCACCGAGCGTGAAGAACGTGAACAGCGAGTACAGGGCGGCACCGTGCATGAGGGGTGCTGCAATGAGGAACGCCAGGCCGGGGAACTCCTTCGCTCCCGCCGCCACCTCGGCGAGATCCTTGCGCGGTTCGGTGCCGTACGGGTTGCCGCCGGAGAGCGGCTTGCGGAAGAAGTCGTCGTGCCGCCACATGACACCCTTCGGGTATCCCGTCGTGCCACCCGTGTAGAGCAGGTACAGGTCGTCTCCCGAGCGCGTCGGGAACTCGGCCTCGGCGGGCAGATCGTGTGCGTCGGCGAAGGAGGTCACGGCGACGGACCGGCGCTCGGCAGCCTCCCGCAGCTCGTCCTCGGTCTCGCCCACCACGAAGACCGACCGGATCAGCGGACAACTGTCGAGCAGGGACGCGAGCACCCGCTGATGTTCCGGAAGCTCGACGACGACCGCCGCCGAATCCGAATTGGTGAAGATGTACTCGAGTTCCGCGGGGGTGTACCGGTAGTTGACGTTGATCGGCACGGCTCGGATCTTGATGAGGCCGAGGATGCTCGTGACGTGTTCGACGCTGTTCTTGAGGAACAGCGCCACATGATCGCCCTGGGAAATTCCGGCGCGGGCGAAGAGCTGTCCCGTGCGGTCGGATTCGGCTTCCAGTTGCGCATACGTGAGGTTCAGGTCTTCGTAGGTGAGCGCGATGCGATCCGGCACCGCGGCGGCGACCGTCTCGAATACATCCGCAAGGTTGAACTGCATCCCGAATCCCCTCCTGCAACCGTCCGAGTCCGTTTCGTCGGGCTCCGACCACGAATCTAGAACACGTTGCACCTGTGGTGGAAGGGTTTGTGCCGATTGCCCGGGCCGATCGGCCGGGACTGTGTGGACTCCAGCACCCGGTCGGGTCCGGAACGCGAGCCCCGCGCAAGGCGCAACCCGCCGGATGCCGGAGTCCACTGTCACTGCACTACTGGGTCACCGGCCCGCCACTCACGGCGCCAACCAGATGACAGCCCACCCTCCGTAGCCTTCCTGGCAGTCGTAGACGTGGCCGGCAGCTCCGTTGCTCATGATCCAATAGGCGCAGTCCGTGTAGCTGGCCAGTCCGGTCTTCACCGGAAATCGTGTTTCTGCCGAAGCGGTTCCGGCGGCTCCGGCCACGATGGCCGTGGCGCCCACCGCGACGGCCAGCGATGCGATCAGTTTCTTCATCCGAGTTCTCCTCACAGTGTGTGTTCATTGACGAAGAGGTGACCGGTCTGCGCTCTTCACGGATGAGAGCGCGGTCGCCCCGGCAATGTTCCCTGGGTTCCGAAACTTCTCTGCGGGTTGATATTTCGCTTCCCACAGAGACCCTCGAGCCTCCGCTCCGAATTCACCCGGCGACTCCGGGAACATTTCGCCCTCTCCGCGTCTCGAACCTTCGGAGCGACCCACTCGGCCGCTCTCACCCGGAACGTAAAGAAGGAATCGAGATGACCACTCCCGCACCGGGCACCGACCCGACCGCAGCAACCACCGACACCTACCCGGGCGGTGCACCCTCCGCCGTCGACGCGGGTCTGGCCCCGGAATCGACCGCCCCCTCGACGACCCAGGACCCGACAGGCACCGCGTCCGGCCTCGGCATCGACGTCAGCGGCATGATCAACGACCCGAACCAATCGGTCGACCTGTCCATCGACGTGGTCGGCGGCGGCGTCGACGTGGACACCGGCCTCGCGGTGGGTGGCGGCGTCGAGGTGTCGATCAGCGCACCGGGTGGCGTACCTCAGGTCAGCGTCGGCGGTGGTGGCCAGGTCGCGGCCGGCGGCCGGTTCGACGTGTACGGCACCTACGACGACATCGACGTCACCACCGACGCCGAGACCGGCACCATGGATGCCGAGATCGAATCCGTCGACGCATCCGCTTCCGGATACGGCGGAGTTCAGGCGGGTGTCGAGTTCGGGGTCGACTTCTCCGCAAGCCCGGTGGACGGCGGGATCCCCGGCATCGGTGTCAGCGGTGAAGTCGGCTTCGAAACCCAGAGCGGACTCGACGTGGACGGGGGGTACAGCAACTTCGACCTGCACAGCGAACCCGGCTACGACACCGGGTGGTGAACACCCGGGCACTCGGCCGGTGCTACCGCACGATCCGTTCGCCGAGCACGATCAACGTCTCGCACAGCAGGTCACGCACCTGGTCCTGGCTGAGTGCCTTGCGGTCCACCTACTCCCGGATCGCCGACTTCACCATCCCGCCGTAGGCACGAACGGTCGCCGGCGCGGTGTCGCGCGCGTCCCCGGAACCGGTGAATCCGATGGCTTCGGGGACCCGTTCGGCGGCTCGGTTGTCCACCTCGTCGTGGATCGCCCGGAGTTCCGGGTCGTTTCCACCGCCGTCCACGCCGATCGTGAGCCAGGTGCGTCCGTGCGCGGCAAGGATTTTCATCAGCCAGTCCGTCGCGCCGATCCCTCTTGACGCCGTGCCGACAAGCCTGGAAGCATCCGATCCGATGATGATCGTCCGCGGTGTGGGGGCCGCAGTGTGTCCCGGAACGGCGCCGTCCACGGCTCGCGCCGCGACGAGCGGGCACCCGCGCCACACCGACACGAGGACGGGCGAATGAACGGCAACCCTTCGACCGATGCCGACCATTCGATCGTCGTCATCGGTGCCGGTTTCGGCGGCATCGCGCTGGCCGCGAAACTCCGCGAGGCCGGGGTCCACGATTTCGTGATCTTCGAACGGGCCGCGGATCTGGGAGGCACCTGGCGCGACAACACCTACCCGGGTTGTGCGTGCGACGTGCCTTCCCACCTGTACAGCTACTCGTTCGCCCCGAACCCCGACTGGTCCCGGATGTACGGCAGGCAGCCGGAGATCCTCGACTACCTCCGGACGGTCGCCGCGCACCACGACGTCGAGCGGCACATCCGGTACGAGGTCGAGCTGCTCGGAGCCGACTGGGACGAAGACACCGGCCGCTGGATCCTCCACACCAGCGCGGGCGAGGCGACCACCCACGTACTGATCACCGCCGCCGGCGTGTACGGCGAGGCGCGGTACCCGGACATCCCGGGGCGAGACACGTTCGCGGGGAGCGCGTTCCACTCCCTGCACTGGAATCACGACTACGACCCCACCGGCGACCGCATCGCCGTCATCGGGACCGGAGCGTCTGCGGTCCAGTTCGTTCCCGAGTTGCAGCCCAAGGCCGAGCGACTGCTGGTCTTCCAGCGATCGGCGCCGTGGATCATCCCCCGCATGGACCGCGTGACGACCGAATTCGAGCGCCGGCTCATCCGGCGGGTGCCCGTCGTCGGCAAGGCGATGCGCGCCGCGTACTACTCGATGATCGAAGGCTTCGGCCTGGTCGGATTCGTGAACAACAGGTTCCGCTATCCCTACGAACTCCTGGGCCGATATCAGTTGCGCCGTCAGGTACGCGATCCCGAGCTGCGCAGGAAGCTCACCCCGGACTACATGATCGGTTGCAAACGCGCCATCTTCTCCGACGACTGGTTCCCGGCGCTGACCCGACCGAACGTCGACGTCGTCACCACCGGGATCGCGGAGATCCGGCCACACTCCGTCGTCACCCGCGACGGCACCGAGCATCCCGTGGACACCATCGTCTACGCAACCGGATTCAATGTTCCACCAGCGGTATACGAACGAATCCGCGGGCGTGGCGGGCACACCTACGCCGACCTGTACCGCAAGAACCCGGCGAGCTATCTCGGCATGTCCCTCGCGGGATTCCCGAACTTCTTCAACACCCTCGGCGCCTTCGGTGCGGTCGGGAACCAGTCGGCGATCTTCATGATCGAGGCACAGGTGCGCTACATCGTCGACGCCCTCACCACGATGCGACGTAACCGGGTGTCCCGGATCGAGGTTCGCGACAGCGCTCAGAGCGCGTTCGTCGACGAGATGAACCGGCGCAGCGACGGCACCGTGTGGCTCACCGGCGGATGCGACACCAGTTACTACCACACCGCGGACGGCAGGAACGCCGGCCTGTACCCGGGGTGGAGCTTCGAATACGCCTGCCGTGTCCGGAAATTCGACATGGCCCCCTTCGACATCGAGGTCCTCCGATGACCGCCCGCACCCGCCCTCGCGAAATGGACGTCACCGGAAAGACCGTGCTCGTCACCGGTTCGGCACAGGGAATCGGCCGTGCGGTCGCCGAGCGCCTCGTCCGCTTCGGAGCACGCGTGGCGCTCGTCGACATCGACCGCGACGCAATCGAATCCGCCGCGACGGCCCTCGGAGACCGGGCACTCGCACTGACCGCCGACGTCCGGGACCGTCGGGCCATGTCCGCTGTCGTCGCGGACACCACCGGCTACTTCGGCGGACTCGACGTGGTGGTCGCGAACGCCGGCGTCACCCCCGTCCCGGCCACCCTCCGGACGATGCGGGACGACGAGTTCGACCGGGTCATCGGCATCAACCTCACCGGGGTGTACAACACCGTCCGGCCCGCGCTCGATCACATCGTCGACCGTTCCGGTCACGTGGTGGTCGTATCGTCCTGTGCTGCCTTCGCTCCCGGGGCGGGCGGCTCCCCGTACATGATCAGCAAGTCCGCGGTGGAGCAACTCGGCCGCGCTCTCCGCGTCGAGCTCGCGGCCCACGGGGCCACCGCGGGTATCGCCTATTTCGGCGTCGTGGACACCGCGATGACCCACGACATGCTCGACGCCGACGACCTAGGCCGCGAAATCGACAACCTCCTTCCGTGGCCCCTCAACCGGCGCATCACCGCCGATCGGGCCGCCCGGACGATCGTGGACGGCATCCGCCGGCGGGCACCGATGACCGTTGCCCCGGCGGGCTGGCGGCAGTACTCGTGGCTACGCGGACTGGTCAACCCCGTCCTCGACCGCCGAATGGCAACCGACGGCCACCTTCACGGACTTCTCCACCGGCTGGAAGACCGGAATCGGTGACCTTCACCGACGGCGCAACTTCTCCCCGACCCGGCGCGCCAGCACCGGAAGCTTCGACGCGGCCATGAGCGCACGGAACGGCAAGCTGTCGTCCCGCGGAAGAATGCCCGCTCGCTGGACGGCATCCAGGAAGTCGAAGAGCGTCTCCCCCTCGCTCATCAACCCGTCGGGGCCGAAGTGGTATCGATCGACGGCGGGCGCCTGGATGAACCGTCCGTCGCCGTAGATCACCGGTGCCGAGTCGTCGTAGGGGTACAGGCGGAGCGCACCAGAGAAGTGGCCGCTTCCGATGTACCGGATCACCGTGCGGACCGTGCCGTCGGGCTGGACGTCGACGTACACCTGATCGGGCAACGGGTCGTAGCGCCAGTCCGGGATGGCGTCGAAGAAGGCGAAGTTGTACCTCACGAACTCGTCGATACCGACGATCGTGCGCCCGAACGTCGTGGGGTCGACGTAGCGGAGGTCCTGGGCATACAGCTCGTCGTTGATACTCATGTCGCGGACCAGGAAGCTCCACCAGTACTTCTTGGCCCACGTCATCACCCACGACAGATCCGTGCCGTGGCGCTCGCTCAGGTAGTCGAGCTTCTTCTCGAACATCGTGAACCACTCACGAGTGGTGGCCTGCAGTTCCGGCTCGGGGATCGCGCGGATCGGCACGCCTCGATTGGAATCGAGGAACTCCGGCACGGGACCGGCAAGTCGCGGTCGCGCCAATGCCCGCTGAAACTCTTCTTCGTCGAACATGCGTCGCTCCCTCACCCTCGCATCAGCAACGAGACCTGGCCGGGAAGCCGATCACTCGAAGTAGGACGCATAGTCCTTGAAGGGAACCTGCCCGGTCGGGCTGGCCTTCACGGCGTCGGCGACCTCCGGGGGGATGGGAGCCCAGTAGGCGGGCATCGCCGCCGCCAACGACGGCTTCAGGATGTAGAGCAGGGCGAAGTTCACGATCCACAGCGGCGGCGCCATCGACATGCCCACCTCCGAGGTCACGCCCTCCTTGGTGTTGGTCACCAGCTGCGCCGTCCCGGATATCTGTTGTGCCGCAAAGCCGTAGACCGCCTGAACCGTGTACGCCGACCGGTAGAGCGCCACCAGGGTATCCGTTGCGCCGTTGTTCCGCAGCCACGTACCCACGAAACCGCCCGGGGCGATCAGCGAATTCACCTGCCGCGTAGGTGCGTCCGCGTTGGCCGGACTCTCCAGCAACCCGGCGGGGTTCACGTAGAGCCCGTAGCTTCCGAGGACCGACGGTGTGGAAACGCCGTCGACATCCGAGAAGAGGGGCCGGCCGTTCGTATTGGTGAGGATCTCGGCGCACGCGTTGATCACCGCGGCGGCGTCGCTGCTGCCGCCGACTCCGCCTCCGGTGGTGAGGTCCTGATACTGCTGTTCGGTGAGAGCGTCCTCCGGCCCCAACCCGATGCGGGCGGCGATCTCTTCCGCAGCCTGCTGACCGAGCGGCTGGTTGAGCTGCGACGGATCGGTCATCTGCGGAGGCGCCAGGTATTCGTAGCCGGGCGCTCCGGAGAACGGTGGGGAGAACCCGGTGTCCGTCGCCGGGTCGCCGACGGCCGTCCCGGTCGCAGACAAGGAGAGAACGCACGCTCCGACCAGTGCCAGTAGCGAGACGGTTCGGCGACGACGGGTTGCTCCGCGCCGAGGTTTCGGAACCACCGAATCTGTGCCGCGCATAGGTCATCCTCCCAGAACACCGTCGGGTGATCGAAGACGAGCCTTCTCAGTGAACGCCCGGTCCGACGCCGCGTCAAGATCTACTTCGGCACGGCGTTACCGGATTCGAGCGTCGAACGGCGGTGGTGGGTGCGGGCTTTTGCGCGGTTGCCGCACAGTTCCATCGAGCACCACGTGCGGCGCCGGTTCCGGGAGTGGTCGTAGTAGGCCCAGCGGCAACTCGGTTCCCGGCAGGCCTTGAGGCGGCTCCAGGTGTCGTCCGCGACCGCCTCGGCGACCGCGATCAGCAGCCGGGTCAGGGCAGCGTCGATCGGGTCGCGCGAGGCCGGAATCAGCTGTGGCGGTGCAACGGTGACGTCGAGTGTCATCGGCAGGGACGGCGCGAGTGCGGCGATCCTCGCCGTGGCGTCCGGGTCCAGACCGTCCGGTCGGGGGCTGGCGACCGGCTCGGCGTTGTTGCCGGCGATCAGAGCCCGCAACCCCTCCCGGATGTGTTCGGCTCGATCCCGTTGCCGTGCAGTGGCGGACGCGGCGTCATGCGCCAGGTCGTGTGCATGGAACCAGTCCACGAGCTGTGCGGGGGTGGCGATGTCGTCCCGATCGGCCCGGCGCGTGTTGACGAACTCTTCGATCCAGCGGAGCCGTCCGGGCGCGGTTCCGACGGGATCGTTGTCCGGGCGAGGTTCCACCATGACCTCATCCTAACCGTCTATTGACGTTGACAGGTTATGTAACTAGCGTAGTCCTTATACCGGTTAGCCGACGCGAGGCAAGCATCGGAATCGACACCGACAACCCCTGCGCCGTGGCCCGGTGACAGGAGAGGAGGCCATCGACATGGCTTCGGTAACCAGAGAGATCACGATCGCAGCCGATGCGGACCGCGCCTGGCAGGTTCTCGGCGACTTCATCGACGGACCGACCCGGATGGCGCCCGGTTTCGTACGCGACAGCGTCCTGAGCGAACCCGGAGTCAGGACCGTGACGTTCGTCGACGGAACGGTGATGCGGGAACGCGAGATCACGGTGGACGACGCCGGCCGACGGTTGGTCTACGCGATCGTCGGCGGCACCGCGCCCCCGGAACACGACAACGCGTCGGTTCAGGTGTCCCCGCTCCCCGACGGGCGCTGCACAGTCACCTGGACCCACGACGTGCTTCCCGCCGGGTTCGCACCCGCCTGGGGTCCCAACATGGAACTCGTCCTCGAACTGTTCCGGAAGACACTGGAAGGCACACAAGACATTTCGACGTGAGCGCGACGATGCTTCCGGTTCGGAAGGCGAATACCGACGCACTCGCTGCGCAGGCTACGAGTGCCCGCGAGCGGTCGGCTCGCCCGAAATGCGGGCGAGCCGACCGTCGCGCGAGGTCAGGAGACGATCAGCTCGTCGATCTGATTGATCGCCGAGGAGGCACCTTCGACCACACCCATGTCGAGCACCGTCTGGAGTGCCTCGGCGGAGGCATAGGTGGCCACATACGTTGCCCGCGTGCCACCTTCGTGTTCGGCGAAGGTGTAGACGTTCTCGGAGACCGGCAGTTCCGGATTCGGGTTGAAGTCGAGATCGGCGAAACCGTCGACGAAACTGAAGCTCGTCGGTTCGTCGACCGTCTTGATCTCCCAATACCCGGCGTGCTTGTCGCCTTCGGGTCCCGTCATGAAGTAGGTGACGCGGCCGCCCGGCCGGAGATCGTGGTCGACCACGGTCGCCGGGTAGGTCGGCGGACCCCACACCTTCTCCAGCTGGCGCGGGTCGGCGTAGACCTGCCAGATGCGCGCGACCGGTGCAGCGAAATCTGCTGTGATGGTGAGGGTTCGGTTGTCGATGTCGTGTTGTACGTCGGTGACAGGCATGTCGTCAGCTCTCCTCGGTCGAGTCGGTTGCGATGAGTTCGTCGATACGTGCGATGCGACCGCGCCACACCTGCTCGAGTTCGGTGAGCATGGACGCCACCGACCGCACCGCCGCCACGTCGCCACTGGCCAACTGCTCCCGGCCGCTGCGGCGCTTCGTCAGCAGGCCGGCCTTCTCCAATACCGCGACGTGCTTTTGGACAGCGGCGAAGCTCATGTCGTAGTTCGCCGCGAGCGCGGAAACCGAGTGCTCCCCGGCCAGCACACGGCGCAGGATGTCGCGCCGGGTTCGGTCGGACAGCGCGTGGAACAGGGCATCGGCCCGGTCCTCGTCGTCTCCGCTCACGAGAACCAATATACAACCAAATGGTTGTACGTCGTCAAGCCTCGGAGTGTTCTGCCAGGTCAGAGCCCCGGCGGGAATCCACCGGTCGCGATCGGACCCCAGCTTTCGATATGGACCCGGATCAGGGTCTTGTTCTGCCTGACCATGGCTTCGCGGTATTCGTCCCAGTCGGGATGCTCACCCGCGATGCAGCGGTAGTACTCGACGAGGCCGTCGAGCGCCTCCGGCATGTCCAGAACCTCCGCGCGTCCGTTCACCTGCACGTACGCGTCGTTCCAGTCGTCGGACAGGACGCAGAGCATCACGTGCGGATTCCGCCGCGCATTGCGGGCCTTGGCCCGCGCCGGGTAGGTGGACACCACGATGTGGCCGTCTGCGTCGACCCCGCAGGTCACCGGTGACATCTGCGGAGTGCCGTCCGAGCGGACCGTGGCCAGGACCGCCCGGTGTCGCGGGCGCAGGAATTCCAGTAGCGCATCACGATCGACCTTTTCGGCGGTGGCGATACGAGGCATGACGAACCCTTTCGATCGGAGTCGTGCGGGTACCAGGGAACGCTACCGCCTCCGAGCGATCGCCTCCGAGCGAATGTATCCCTCAGTCGGTTGAAGGAGACGAGCGATACATTCGCTCGGAGGCGGGAGGAGTTGACGACGCGAGGGTGAGCTCAGCGCGGCCCGGGTGGCGCCGCGCGGATCTACGGCCGGATGTTCCCGTACCTCGTCAGCGATTGTCCGATCTCCGAAATGTTCTTGGTCAGTTCGAAGTTCACCCATCCGGCGATTTCCCAGAGTGGAGTCTCGTCCGGCATGAGGCCGACGATCGGTGTCGTGAGGTCGGCCGTCTCCAGAAGCCCGGACCACTCGTGCGCGAGCGTCCGGATCCGGTCCACCGAACCGGACCATTCGTAGGCGTCGGTCGCCACCGCGCTTCCGCCGCGACAGACCGAGATCGTGTTCGACCACCACCATTCGATGTGCCACAGCAGCCACGCGATTGTCGTCTCCGAAAGAGGAGAAGCGGCCTCGTCCGGCCGGTCGGCGACGAACACCCCATCGGACCGCCGGACACCCACGCAATTCGACGACGGCTCCCAGTGCAGCACAGCCTCGTCGATCCGAGGCAGAACGTGCTCGTTCGCGAACAGCAGGATCAGGTCCAGCTGTGTCCGCAGGGTGCGCACGATGAGGGATTTGTCGGAGTAACCCATGCGAGGGATGCTCCCAGGCCATCGGGCTCAGGCACGTCCTTTCGTCGAATCGCGTAGTCGACTACTCGTGTCGGTCGCTCTTGTGCGTTCCACACTCGAAGGACCACAGCGGCGGACTTGCAGGACCGTTCGTCGCGCTTGCCCCCCCCGAACCATCGGAAGCACCATGAAAACGGACATCGGCCACTATGCACCTTCGCTACCCCGCCTCGAGCACGTCGATGTGCTGATTGTCGGGGCCGGATTTTCCGGTATCGGCCTGGGATACCGCCTGACAACGAGGCAACCCGACCGCAGTTTCGCGATCGTCGACGGCCGCGACGCGATCGGCGGAACGTGGGATCTGTTCCGCTTTCCGGGCATCCGGTCGGATTCGGATCTACATACCTTCGCATTCGCCTTCAAGCCGTGGAACAGCGACAACGTGTTCGCCGACGCCGGTGAGATCCTCGACTATCTGCACGAGACGATCTCCGAGACCGGTCTCGCCCCTCGTATCCACCTCGGGCACAAGGTTTTGCGAGCAGACTTCTCCCGCGAGGAAGCCCTGTGGCACGTTGCCGTCGAACACGACCGTGAGCAGTTCGACGTAACGTGCCGAGTCTTGGTCTCTGCAGCCGGCTACTACGACTACACCTCGGGATACACCCCTCAATTCGACGGCATCGAGACGTTCGGCGGGCGGATCGTGCATCCCCAGTTCTGGCCGGAGGACCTCGACTACGCCGGAAAAAAGATCGTCGTCGTGGGAAGCGGCGCCACGGCGGTGACGATGATCCCGGCACTGGCCGACCGCGCCTCTCACGTGACGATGCTGCAACG
>NZ_JBSFRG010000004.1:0-269376 GCF_053589115.1 Rhodococcus sp. NPDC003383
CGTCGTGTGGGGGAAGAGCAGCGGGACCATGTCCTCACGGGAGGTGATCTTCGTGGTCGCGGCGGCCCGCGGAAAGTGGGAGAGCCGATGTATGCCGGTCAGGCCGGGCCGTCCCGTTTCGGGTCGACGGCCGGGAACACCTCGGTGGGGGAGTCGTCGCTGCTCCACGCCCTGTCGGCCCGGACCGCAGCCCCCACCGGCGCCGGTTCCGCGGCGGGCTGCTCGACCGGCTTCGCCTGCTCGCGTCGCACCAGGAAGCGACCGACGGTCACGGCGAACATCGCGGGCAGGAACACCAGCAGCACGGTGAACGCCGCGCCGGAGGTGAGCTCGAAGAACAGCGACTTGACGCCGACCGGGATCGCGGTGACCGCATCGACGAGCCACGTGAGGAACCCGCCGAGCAGACCTGTAACCGCGCCCGCCTTCAGCCACAGCATCGTCAGATCCGCGCCGCGATCCGGATCGGGATTCGCCCGCCGATCCCGGATCCCGTCGATGCCGCCCCAGATCAGGGCCGCGAACAGCACGACGAGCAGACCACCCCACCTCAGGACCGATCCCTGCAGGGGCCACTGGACGAGCGCCGCGCCCAGCAGGACGCGGACGAGCACATGCACGAGGGTCAGGCCGAGCCCGCGAGTCAACCAGGGTTTCATGTATCCGAGAGTAACGTCTGTCACGGCAAAAGTGTGTCTCGGCCCACACTCGAAACCGGCCCGTCGTCCTGTGACCGGCCACGAATCGTCGGGGTAGGTTGGTTCGATGGCCGCCGATCATGCCTCCCGCCGCGCCGCGCTGCGCGCCGTCCTCGCCGACCGCGGACTCGACGCGCTGCTGGTGACGAACCTGCTCAACATCCGCTACCTCACCGGATTCACCGGGTCCAACGCCGCGCTGCTGGTCACCGCCGACGACGACGCCGACGAATCGCGGACCGTCGTCTGCACCGACGGCCGGTACGTCACGCAGATCGCCGAACAGGTCCCGGACCTGTGCGCGGTCATCGCACGCGCCAGTGCCGACCACCTCATCGCCTCCGCCGGGACACACGCGGCGGGCTGGGGTTTCGAAAGCCACACGGTCACCGTCGACGAACACGCACGCTGGTCCGGGCTCGGCAGCAAGGTGACGTTGACCGCGACGCCGGGACTCGTCGAGCAGTTGCGGGCGGTCAAGGACGAACACGAGATCGAGCTGCTGCGTGCGGCGTGCACCGCGGCGGACCGGGCGCTGGCGGACCTGATCGCCGCCGGGGGCCTGCGCCCCGGACGCACCGAGAAGGAGGTGGGCCGCGACCTCGAGTCCCGCATGCTCGACCACGGCGCCGACGGGATCTCCTTCGAGACGATCGTCGCCGCGGGCGCCAACTCGGCGATCCCGCATCACCGGCCGACGAACGCGGTCCTGGCGTCCGGCGACTTCGTCAAACTCGACTTCGGGGCGCAGGTCGGCGGCTACCACTCCGACATGACCCGCACCTACGTGCTCGACAAGGCCGCGGACTGGCAGCGCGAGCTGTACGACCTGGTGTTGCGTGCCCAGCAGGCCGGCCGGGAGGCGCTCGCGCCGGGCATCGAATGTGCCGCGGTGGACGCGGCGGCCCGATCGGTGATCGCCGACGCCGGGTACGGAGAACTCTTCCTGCACGGCCTCGGTCACGGGGTGGGGCTCGAGATCCACGAAGCGCCGGGAATCAGTGCCGCGGCGACCGGTACACTTGTCGCCGGTGCGACGGTAACCGTCGAGCCGGGCGTGTACTTCTCCGGGCGCGGAGGCGTGCGGATCGAGGACACGCTCGTGGTGCGCGAGCAGGCACCGGAACTGCTCACGCTGACCGACAAGACATTGACCGTCGTATAAGGGCGGTTCCTCGACTCTAGGAGACGCGAAGTAAGTGGCCGATACCAGTGATTTCAAGAACGGGCTCGTGCTGAAGATCGAGGGTCAGCTCTGGCAGATCATCGAGTTCCAGCACGTCAAGCCCGGCAAGGGTCCGGCGTTCGTGCGCTCGAAGCTGAAGAACGTGCTCTCCGGTAAGACCGTCGACAAGACCTGGAACGCCGGTGTCAAGGTCGAGACCGCCACCGTCGACCGCCGCGACATGACCTACCTGTACAACGACGGCACCGACTACGTCTTCATGGACGGCGAGACCTACGACCAGATCTCGATCTCGCCCGAGACGCTCGGTGACGGGGCGAAGTTCCTGCTCGAGAACATGGCCGTGCAGGTCGCGACCCACGAGGGCACCCCGCTGTTCGTCGAGCTTCCCGTCACGATCGAGCTGGTCGTCCAGCACACCGATCCGGGCCTGCAGGGCGACCGCTCCACCGGCGGCACCAAGCCCGCGACCCTCGAGACCGGCGCCGAGATCCAGGTCCCGCTGTTCATCAACACCGGCGACAAGCTGAAGGTCGATTCCCGTGACGGCAGCTACCTCGGGCGAGTGAACTCCTGAGTGTCCGGAACGCAGAAGAAACTCGGAGCCCGGCACAAGGCGCGTAAGCGCGCCGTCGACCTGCTGTTCGAGGCCGAAGCCCGCGACACCGACCCGATCGACCTCGCCGCGGACCGCGTGGCGCTGGCGCTCACCGACGACCAGGTGGCCCCGGTCGCGCCGTACACCCGGACCCTGGTGCGCGGTGTCGCCGAGCACCTCGACGAGCTCGATCAGCTCATCGCCGACCACCTGCACGAGTGGACGCTCGAGCGGCTGCCCGCGGTGGACCGCGCGATCCTGCGGATCGCCGCCTGGGAGCTGTTCCACGCCACCGACGTGCCGCCGGTCGTGGCCGTCGACGAGGCCGTCGAACTCGCGAAGTCGTTGTCGACCGACGATTCGCCGGCGTTCGTCAACGGCGTGCTCGGTCAGCTCGTCGCCGTCGCCGACCAGGTGCGTGCCGCGGCCGCAGCGACGTCGGTGCACGCGAAGCAGGCCGGCGCTGCCGAACAACCCGGCACTCCCGAACAACCCGGTTCGGAACAGTAGGACACCGATGCAGCGCAGGCGGGTCCGGACGAGATCGACGATTTCGTCCGGACCCGCCTTCGTCGTCGGTGCCCGTGTGTCGCGCTTCACCGTCAACCTTGCCGTGACGCCTCTCGGCCGCTGATAGGCTGTTTGAACGTCAGGCATCCTTTAACGATCCGTCCAGCGAGGCGGAGAAGGAGGTCGCTGTATGGCCATGTCCGAGGACGGCTCGTCAGCATCCACCGATCCATCGGCATCCGGAACCGGAGCGCCCGCCCGCGAGTTGTTGTCCGCCGCGGACGTCGGACGCACCGTGGCCCGCATCTCCCACCAGATCATCGAGAAGACCGCACTCGACGCCCCGGAAGGCGAAGCGCCTCGCGTCGTGCTGGTCGGAATCCCCACCCGCGGCACCACCCTCGCGAACCGCATCGCCGAGCGCATCGAGGAGTTCTCCGGGGTCCGCGTGCCGGTCGGATCTCTCGACATCACGCTCTACCGCGACGACCTGCGGACCAAGCCGCACCGTCCCCTCGAGCGCACCTCGGTGCCGGAAGGCGGTGTGGACAACGCCCTGGTCGTCCTCGTCGACGACGTGCTCTTCTCCGGCCGCTCCGTCCGCGCCGCCCTCGACGCCCTGCGCGACCTGGGCCGGCCGCGGGCCGTCCAGCTCGCGGTGCTGGTCGATCGCGGGCACCGCGAGCTGCCGCTACGCGCCGACTACGTCGGCAAGAACGTTCCCACCGCCCGCACGGAGGACGTGCGCGTGCTGCTCACCGAACAGGACGGACGTGACGCGGTGGAGATCTCCGGAGGCAAGAACCTGTGAAACACCTGCTCACCATCGCGGATCTGACCAGGGATTCCGCGACCGAGCTTCTGGACGAGGCGGAACGGTTCGAGCAGGCGTTGCTCGGCCGTGAGGTGCGCAAGTTGCCGACACTGCGCGGCCGCACCGTGATGACCGTGTTCTACGAGAACTCGACCCGGACCCGGGTGTCCTTCGAGGTCGCCGGCAAGTGGATGAGCGCGGACGTCATCAACGTCAGCGCGTCGAGTTCGTCGGTGTCCAAAGGCGAATCGCTGCGCGACACCGCGCTGACCCTGCACGCGGCGGGCGCCGATGCGCTGATCGTGCGGCACCCGGCCTCCGGTGCGGCACACCGGATCGCGGACTGGACGACCGACGCCGACGGCAACGGCCCGTCGGTGATCAACGCCGGTGACGGCACCCACGAACACCCCACGCAGGCGCTGCTCGACGCGCTGACCCTGCGGCAGCGGCTCGGATCGCTGGAAGGGCGGCGCATCGGCATCGTCGGCGACATCCTGCACAGCCGGGTGGCGCGCTCGAACGCGCTGCTGCTGTCGATGCTCGGCGCCGAGGTGGTGCTCGTCGCGCCCCGCACGCTGCTGCCGGTCGGGGTGGAGACCTGGCCGGTGACCGTGGCGCACTCGCTCGACGCGGAACTGCCCGGCCTGGACGCGGTGCTCATGTTGCGGGTGCAGGCCGAACGCATGAACGGCGGGTTCTTCCCGTCGGCGCGCGAGTACTCGATCGGTTACGGACTGTCCGAGCGCCGGCTGCGGCTGCTCTCCGACGACGCGGTGGTGCTGCACCCCGGCCCGATGCTGCGCGGCATGGAGATCGCCTCCGCGGTCGCCGACGCCCCGCAGACCGCGGTGCTGCAGCAGGTGACCAACGGTGTGCACGTGCGCATGGCGGTGCTGTTCCGTCTGCTGGTCGGCACCGAAGGGGCGTCGGCATGACGGAAACTATTGGAACAGGAGACAATTCGGTGACCCCGCAGGTCCTCATCCGCAACGTGCTGGTCTACGGCGAGGGCGATCCGGTCGACGTCCTGCTCGGCGACGAGCAGATCCTCGCGATCGGTTCCGGCCTCGAGGCCGACGCCGATGCCGAGGTGATCGACGGTAGCGGCCAGGTCCTGCTGCCCGGCTTCGTCGACCTGCACACGCACCTGCGCGAACCGGGCCGCGAGGACACCGAGACGATCGACAGCGGCTCGGCCGCCGCCGCGCTCGGCGGCTACACCGCGGTGTTCGCGATGGCCAACACCAACCCGGTCGCGGACTCGGTCGTCGTCACCGATCACGTGTGGCGCCGCGGCCAGGAGGTCGGGCTGGTCGACGTGCACCCGGTCGGCGCGGTCACCGTCGGTCTTGCCGGCAAGCAGCTCGCCGAGATGGGCACCATGGCGGCCGGCGCCGGCCGGGTCCGGATGTTCTCCGACGACGGGCACTGCGTGTACGACCCGCTGATCATGCGGCGCGCCCTCGAATACGCGGGCACCCTCGGAGTTCTCATCGCCCAGCATGCCGAGGAGCCGCGGCTGACCGTCGGCGCCGTCGCCCACGAGGGTCCGACCGCCGCCCGGCTGGGTCTGGCCGGATGGCCGCGCGCGGCCGAGGAGTCGATCGTGGCGCGCGACGCGCTGCTCGCGCGGGACGCCGGAGCGCGTGTCCACATCTGCCACGCGTCCACCGCGGGCACCGTCGAACTCGTCAAATGGGCTCGGGGACAGGGGATTTCGATCACGGCCGAGGTGACTCCCCATCACCTGCTTCTCGACGATTCGCGGCTCGAGACCTACGACGGCGTCAACCGGGTCAACCCGCCGCTGCGGGAACGTTCCGACGTCGAGGCATTGCGCCGCGGCCTCGCCGAGGGTGTGCTGGATTGTGTGGCCACCGACCACGCCCCGCATGCCGAACAGGACAAGTGCTGCGAGTTCTCGCAGGCCCGGCCCGGCATGCTCGGCCTCGAGACGGCCCTGTCCATCGTCGTCGAGACGATGGTCCGGCCCGGCCTGCTCGACTGGCGTGGGGTCGCGAAGGTGATGAGCGAGCGACCCGCCGAGATCGTCGGACTCGACGACCAGGGCCGCCCGCTCGCGGTCGGGGAACCGGCCAACGTCGTGCTCGTCGACCCGGACACCGAATGGACGGTGCGCGGACCGGAACTGGCGAGCATCTCGAACAACACCCCGTACGAGGAGATGACGCTGCCCGCCAAGGTCACCGCGACCGTGCTGCGCGGCAGGATCACCGCCCGCGACGGTGCGGTCCGCCCGCGGACCGGCGGGAGGTAGCGCGATGGACCGGGTTCTGATCACCCTCGGCTTCCTGCTCCTGTGGGTCGTGCTGGTCCTGCTCATGTGGAAGGGTTGGCGCGGACGCGCCCGCCGCCAGGCCGATGCCGTCGGGGAACTTCCCGCCGTGCCCGCGGACCTGGGGGAGCAGGTGCTGGCCCCCAGCACCGGCCTGTACGTGGGCAGCACCCTGGCGCCGAGCTGGCAGGACCGGATCGCGGTCGGCGACCTGGGATACCGGGCCGCGGCCGAGATCAGCCGCTACCGCAGTGGAGTACTCCTCGACCGCGACGGTGCCTCGCCGATCTGGATTCCGCAGGACTCGATCCGCGCGATCCGCACCGAACGCGGCCTGGCCGGGAAGGTCATGACCAAGGACGGCGTCCTGGTCATCCGATGGCAACTGCCCTCCGGAACCGAGATCGACACCGGATTCCGCGGCGACGACAAGACTGTTTACCCCTCGTGGGTGGACGCGACGAACGAAGATTCAGGACAGTGACGATCACAGCACGTGAGATTTCAGCTGATGCGGACAGCTCTGGTGAGGTCGAGCAGAACGGAGAGAACGCATGAGCGGCGGTAATTTCGGCGGCGGCACCGCGGTACTGGTGCTCGAGGACGGGCGGATCTTCCGCGGCACCACCTTCGGAGCGGTCGGCCAGACCCTCGGCGAGGCCGTGTTCAGCACCGGCATGACCGGCTACCAGGAGACGCTCACCGACCCCAGCTACCACCGGCAGATCGTGGTGTCGACGGCACCGCAGATCGGCAACACCGGCTGGAACCAGGAAGACAACGAGTCCGTCGGCCCGACCGGCGACTCCGCGGAAGCGAAGATCTGGGTCGCCGGCTACGTCGTGCGCGACCCCTCCCGCCGCACCTCCAGCTGGCGGGCCACCGGCTCTCTGCAGGACGAACTGGTCCGCCAGGGTGTGGTCGGCATCGCCGGCATCGACACCCGCGCACTCGTGCGGCACCTGCGCACCCGCGGCTCCATGCGCGCCGGCGTCTTCTCCGGTGACGCCCTCGCCTCGGACGCGGAACTGCTCGAGCGGGTCAAGTCCCAGCCGTCGATGCTCGGCGCCGACCTCGCCGGCGAGGTCACCACCACCAGCGGATACGTCGTCGAGCCCGTCGGGGGCGAGGCCCGGTTCACGGTCGCGGCCATCGACCTGGGCATCAAGACCAACACCCCGCGCATGTTCGCCGAACGCGGGATGCGGGTGCACGTGCTGCCGTCCACCGCGACGCTGCACGACATCCTCGACCTGAAGGCCGACGGTGTGTTCCTGTCCAACGGCCCCGGCGACCCGGCGACCGCGGACGGGGCGGTGCACCTGACCAAGGAGGTGCTCGGACAGGGCCTGCCGCTGTTCGGCATCTGCTTCGGCAACCAGATCCTCGGACGCGCCCTGGGGCTGAACACCTACAAGATGAAGTTCGGGCACCGCGGCATCAACATCCCGGTCGTCGAACACGAGACCGGCCGCATCGCCATCACCGCGCAGAACCACGGTTTCGCGCTCGAGGGTGAGGCGGGCCAGGAGTTCGACACCCCGTTCGGCCGCGCCGTGATCAGCCACACCTGCGCCAACGACGGTGCCGTCGAAGGGGTCCGCCTGCTCGACGGCAGCGCCTTCTCGGTGCAGTACCACCCGGAGGCGGCGGCCGGCCCGCACGACGCCGCCTACCTGTTCGACCGATTCGCCAGCATGCTCGAGGGAGACAAGTCCTAATGCCACGCCGTACAGATCTCTCCCACATCCTGGTCATCGGCTCCGGGCCGATCGTCATCGGCCAGGCCTGCGAGTTCGACTACTCCGGCACCCAGGCGTGCCGGGTGCTGCGCGAGGAGGGCCTGCGGGTCAGCCTCGTCAACTCCAACCCGGCCACGATCATGACCGACCCGGAGTTCGCCGACTCCACCTACATCGAGCCGATCACCGCCGAGTTCGTCGAGAAGGTCATCGCCACCGAGGCCGCCAACGGCACCCCGATCGACGCCGTGCTGGCGACCCTCGGCGGCCAGACCGCGCTGAACACCGCGGTCGCGCTGTCCGAGCAGGGCATCCTCGACAAGTACAACGTCGAGCTGATCGGCGCCGACTTCGACGCCATCCAGCGCGGCGAGGACCGGCAGATGTTCAAGGACATCGTCACCAAGTGCGGCGGCGAGTCCGCCCGCTCGCGGGTCTGCTTCACCATGGACGAGGTCCGCGCGACCGTCGCCGAACTCGGCTTCCCCGTCGTGGTGCGGCCGTCGTTCACGATGGGTGGCCTCGGCTCCGGCATGGCCTACAACGACGAGGACCTCGAGCGCATCGCCGGGGGCGGTCTCGCCGCGTCGCCGACCGCGAACGTCCTGATCGAGGAGTCCATCCTCGGCTGGAAGGAATACGAGCTCGAGCTCATGCGCGACGGCCGCGACAACGTCGTGATCGTCTGCTCCATCGAGAACGTCGACCCGGTCGGCGTGCACACCGGCGACTCGATCACGGTCGCGCCGGCGATGACCCTGACCGACCGCGAGTACCAGAAGATGCGCGACCTCTCGATCGCCATCCTGCGCGAGGTCGGCGTGGACACCGGCGGCTGCAACATCCAGTTCGCGATGGACCCGCGCGACGGCCGCCTCGTCGTCATCGAGATGAACCCGCGCGTGTCGCGCTCCTCGGCGCTCGCGTCGAAGGCCACCGGTTACCCGATCGCGAAGATGGCCGCCAAGCTCGCGATCGGCTACACCCTCGACGAGATCGTCAACGACATCACCAAGGAAACGCCGGCCTGCTTCGAGCCGACCCTCGACTACGTCGTGGTCAAGGCCCCCCGCTTCGCGTTCGAGAAGTTCCCCGGCGCCGACGGCACCCTCACCACCACCATGAAGTCGGTCGGTGAGGCCATGTCGATCGGCCGCAACTTCACCGAGGCGTTCGGCAAGGTGCTGCGTTCGCTCGAGACCAAGCGCGCCGGCTTCTGGACCGGCCCCGAGGTCGAGGGCACCCTCGACTCGATCCTCGCCGAGATCGCGACCCCCACGGACGGACGCATCTATGGGGTGGCGAAGGCGTTCGAGCTGGGCGCCACCGTCGAGCAGGTCTTCGACGCCACCAAGATCGACCCGTGGTTCCTCGATCAGATCCAGCAGATCGTCGAGCTGGGCGACGAGGTCCGCGGCGTCGAGACCTTCGGCGAGCAGGAACTGCGCTACGCCAAGCACCACGGCTTCTCCGACCGCCAGATCGCCGAGCTGCGCCCGGAGCAGTTCGCCGACGAGGACGCCGTCCGCGCCCTGCGCATCGAACTGGGCGTGCACCCGGTGTACAAGACCGTCGACACCTGCGCCGCCGAGTTCGAGGCCAAGACCCCGTACCACTACTCGACCTACGAGCTCGATCCGGAGGCCGAGACCGAGGTCGCGCCGCAGACCGAACGCCCGAAGGTGCTGATCCTGGGCTCCGGCCCGAACCGCATCGGCCAGGGCATCGAGTTCGACTACTCGTGCGTGCACGCCGCGCTGACGCTGTCGGAGGCCGGGTACGAGACCGTCATGGTCAACTGCAACCCGGAGACCGTCTCGACCGACTACGACACCGCCGACCGCCTGTACTTCGAGCCGCTCACCTTCGAGGACGTGCTCGAGGTGTACCGCGCCGAGTGCGAGTCCGGCACCGTCGCCGGTGTCATCGTGCAGCTCGGTGGCCAGACCCCGCTGGGCCTGGCGCGGCGCCTGAAGGCCGCGGGCGTGCCGATCGTCGGCACCAGCCCCGAGGCGATCGACCTGGCCGAGGACCGCGGCGAGTTCGGCCGGGTGCTCGAGCAGGCCGACCTGCCCGCCGCGAAGTACGGCACCGCCACCACCTTCGAAGGGGCGCGGGAGATCGCGTCCGGCATCGGCTACCCGGTGCTGGTGCGCCCGTCCTACGTGCTCGGTGGCCGCGGCATGGAGATCGTCTACGACGAGAAGGCACTCGAGACCTACATCTCGAACGCCACCGAGATCTCCGACGACCGCCCGGTGCTGGTCGACCGCTTCCTCGACGACGCCGTGGAGATCGACGTCGACGCCCTGTGCGACGGCACCGACGTCTACATCGGCGGCATCATGGAGCACATCGAGGAAGCCGGTATCCACTCCGGCGACTCGGCGTGCGCGCTGCCCCCGATCACGCTCGGCCGCTCCGACATCGAGAACGTGCGCCGGTCCACCGCCGCGCTCGCGAAAGGCATCGGCGTCAAGGGCCTGCTCAACGTCCAGTACGCGCTCAAGGACGACATCCTCTACGTCCTCGAAGCCAACCCGCGGGCCAGCCGCACCGTGCCGTTCGTGTCCAAGGCGACCGGTGTGCAGCTCGCGAAGGCGTGCGCGCGGATCATGCTCGGCGAGACCATCGCCGAGCTGCGCAGCCAGGGTCTGCTGCCCGCCGAGGGCGACGGCAGCCACGCCCCGCTCGACGCGCCCATCGCGGTCAAGGAGGCGGTGCTGCCGTTCAACCGGTTCCGCCGCGCCGACGGCACCGGGGTCGACACCCTGCTCAGCCCCGAGATGAAGTCCACCGGTGAGGTCATGGGCCTCGACAGCGACTTCGGCCGGGCCTTCGCCAAGTCGCAGACCGCCGCCTACGGTTCGCTCCCCACCTCGGGTGCGGTGTTCGTCTCGATCGCGAACAAGGACAAGCGGTCGATGATCTTCCCGGTCAAGCACCTCGCCGACCTCGGGTTCCGGATCATGGCGACCATCGGTACCGCGGAAACCTTGCAGCGCAACGGAGTTCCGTGCGAGCACGTGTACAAGGTCTCCGAGGAGGATCGCCCCGAGGGCGCACCGACCGTCGTCGACCGCATCCGCGCCGGGGACGTCGCGATGGTCATCAACACGCCGTGGGGCAACGCCGGGCCGCGCATCGACGGCTACGAGATCCGCAGTGCCGCGGTCGCCGCGAACATCCCGTGCGTGACGACCGTGCAGGGTGCCGCGGCCGCGATCCAGGGCATCGAGGCCGCGATCCGCGGGGAGATCGGTGTCCGGTCCATCCAGCGGATGCAGGCGGGCCTGCGCGACGGCGAGCAGCTGTCGTGACCGGGTTCGGGGAGCGGCTGCACGCGGCGCTCGCCGAACGCGGACCGCTGTGCGTCGGCATCGACCCGCACCCCGAACTGCTCGGGGCGTGGGGGCTGACCGTCGACGCGGCCGGCCTGGCGACCTTCACCGAGCGCTGTGTCGAGGCGTTCGCCGGTGAGGTCGCGCTGGTCAAGCCGCAGGTGGCGTTCTTCGAGGCGTTCGGGTCGGCGGGTATCGCCGTGCTCGAACGGGCCGTCGCGGCGCTGCGCGAGAGCGGAACGCTCGTTCTGGCCGATGCCAAGCGCGGCGACATCGGTTCCACGATGGCCGCGTACGCGCGCACCTGGCTGTCCGACGACTCGCCGCTGTGCTCGGACTCGGTGACCGTCTCGCCGTATCTGGGCTTCGGGGCGCTGGAACCGGCCCTGCAGCTCGCGCAGGACACCGGGCGCGGGGTGTTCGTGCTCGCGGCCACCTCCAACCCGGAGGGCGCGCAGGTGCAGCAGGCGACGGTCGCGGACGGGCGCACACTCGCCCAGGTGATGGTCGACGAGGCCGCCGCCCGCAACGCCGGGGCCGCGGTGCTGGGCTCGGTCGGCGTGGTGGTGGGCGCGACGCTGACGAGCGCGCCCGATCTGAGCGCGCTGCACGGGCCGATCCTGATGCCCGGCGTCGGTGCGCAGGGCGGCACCGCCGACGACGTGCGCCGGCTGGCGGGTGACCATCTCGACGCGGTGGTGCCCAACGTCTCCCGGGAGGTGCTCCGGGCCGGGCCGACCGTCGCGGCGCTGCGCGACGCCGTCGCCCGCGCGGTCGAGGGATTCGCCTTCCTGAGGGCCTGACGGAACTCGCGCCGCGGGGCCGGACCCAGCTGGGGTCCGGCCCCGTTGTCGGGTCCGAGGACCCGTTGGGGGGCGGTTTCGCCTCTCCCGGTGCTGGTGGGAGCGGCGACACGCGCGGTCGGTGAGAGGCGCGACACGCGCATTCCCCAGAAATTTTTCCGAACCGGCCGACCGGCTTCGAAGCCGGCATGCGGCCCTTCGCCGACGAGTCGGGACGCGCTTCGTCGCCGAATCGGACATTGGCCTCCTCACCTGCGGTTTTTCGGCGTCACCGCAGGTGGGAAGCGGTGCGTCGGCCGGCGGGAGCGGCGGTTTCGCGCTGCGGGATCCGTCTCCACTACCGCACGGATTTTCGAGTGGAACGCCGGGGGGTGGGTTCGCAATCGTCGGCGCGCGTGAGTACGGTCGCTATCGCCGCTGGTTATCAGCGGTCGAAGACTGTTTGCCAACGATGAGACGGAGGAACCGTGGCCCTTCCCCAGCTGACCGACGAGCAGCGCGCCGCTGCTCTGGAGAAGGCGGCTGCTGCCCGTCGTGCCCGGGCAGAGCTCAAGGAGCGCCTGAAGCGCGGCGGCACCGACCTCAAGCAGGTGCTCAAGGACGCCGAGAACGACGAGATCCTCGGCAAGATGAAGGTTTCCGCCCTGCTCGAGGCCCTGCCGAAGGTCGGCAAGGTCAAGGCTCAGGAGATCATGACCGAGCTGGAGATCGCCCCGACGCGCCGTCTGCGCGGCCTGGGCGACCGTCAGCGCAAGGCGCTTCTCGCCAGGTTCGATTTCGACGCTGAGTAAGACCGTGGTTGCTGACGCACAAACCGTGTCGGACAGCGCGCCCGTGACGCGGAGGGGCCGGCTGGTTGTTCTGGCCGGCCCCTCCGCGGTCGGTAAGTCGACCGTCGTCCGCCTCCTGCGCTCCCGCGTCCCGGACCTGTACTTCAGCGTCTCGGCGACGACCCGGGATCCGCGACCGGGGGAGGTCGACGGCGAGGACTACCACTTCGTGGGACGCGACGAGTTCGACCGGATGATCGACGCCGGGGAACTGCTCGAATGGGCGGAGATCCACGGCGGATTGCAACGCTCGGGTACCCCGGCCGCACCCGTCCGCGAGGCGCTCGCCGCTGGACGTCCGGTGCTGGTCGAGGTGGACCTGGCCGGGGCCCGTGCCGTCCGGGCAGCGATGCCCGAGGCGGTCCTGACCTTCCTGGCCCCACCGAGCTGGGAGGTTTTGGTCGAGCGGCTCACCGGCCGCGGAACCGAGTCCGACGAGGTGGTCGCCCGCAGGCTCGAGACGGCCCGCACCGAATTGGCCGCGCAGGACGAGTTCGACACCGTCGTCGTCAACGACGACGTCGACCGTGCTTGCGACGAATTGGTATCCTTGTTGGTTGGACCCGACGCCGGGCCCGGGCCGCGCTCCTAGAAGCCGTGCCCCCGGCGGTCGGCCACCGCTATTTCTTTCCCGCGAATACTCAGGAGATCACCGAGTGAGCAGCATCCAGGCAGCCGCGACCGACATTGCGGGTAACGAGCTTCCGGTCTACGACCCCCCGCTGGGTATCACCAACCCGCCCATCGACGAGCTGCTCGAGCGCGCCTCCTCGAAGTACGCGCTGGTGATCTATGCGGCCAAGCGGGCCCGCCAGATCAACGACTACTACAACCAGCTCGGCGACGGCATCCTCGAGTACGTCGGACCGCTGGTCGAGCCGGGTCTCCAGGAGAAGCCGCTGTCGATCGCCATGCGCGAGATCCACGCGGACCTGCTCGAGCACACCGAAGGCGAGTGAGTCCGCTCACCGTGGAGAGCCTCGACACCTCAGAGTTCGGGCAGCGCCGCCGCCGCGTCGTCATCGGCGTCGGCGGCGGCATCGCCGCCTACAAGGCATGCGCGCTGATCCGCGCCTTCACCGAGAGCGGCCACCAGGTCCGGGTCATCCCGACCGAATCCGCCCTCGAGTTCGTCGGCCGTGCCACCTTCGAGGCGCTGTCCGGCAATCCCGTCCAGACCGGGGTCTTCGCCGACGTCCCGCAGGTCCCGCACGTGCGGCTCGGCCAGGAAGCCGACCTCGTCGTCGTCGCCCCGGCCACCGCCGACCTCATGGCCCGCGCGGCGCACGGCCGCGCCGACGACCTGCTCACCGCCACGCTGCTCACCGCACGGTGCCCGGTGATCTTCGCCCCGGCGATGCACACCGAGATGTGGGAGCACCCCGCCACCGTCGAGAACGTCGAGACGTTGCGTCGCCGCGGTGTCGTCGTCGTCGAACCCGCCTCCGGCCGGCTCACCGGCCAGGACACCGGCGCGGGCAGGCTCCCGGAGCCCGAGGAGATCTTCACCCTCGCGACGCTGCTGCTCGAACGCGCCGACGCGATTCCGCGCGACCTGGTCGGCCGCAAGCTGGTCATCTCCGCCGGCGGCACACGCGAACCCCTCGACCCGGTCCGTTTCCTGGGCAACCGCAGCTCCGGCAAGCAGGGTTACGCCCTGGCGCGGCTCGCCGCGCAGCGCGGCGCCGACGTCACCCTGGTGGCCGGTGCGGTCGCCGGGCTCGCCGATCCGGCCGCGGTCGACGTGGTGCACGTGCAGACCGCCGCGCAGATGCAGGAGGCGGTCGTCAAGTACGCCGCCGGCGCCGACGCGGTTGTCATGTCCGCGGCCGTCGCCGATTTCCGGCCCAGCACGCTCGCGACCACGAAGATCAAGAAGGGCGCGGGCGAACCCGATTCGATCGCGCTGACCAAGAACGACGACATCCTCGCCGGGCTGGTCGAATCCCGCACCGAGGGCGGCCTCGCCCCGAGCACCGTCATCGTCGGGTTCGCCGCCGAGACGGGCGACGAAAACGGCGACGTGCTCAGCTACGCCCGTGCGAAACTGGCACGCAAGGGATGCGATCTGCTCGTCGTCAACGCGGTCGGCGACGGCAAGGCGTTCGAGGTCGACAACAACGACGGGTGGCTGCTCGCGGCCGACGGATCCGAGACGGCGCTCGCGCACGGGTCCAAGTCGCTGATGGCCAGCCGGGTCCTCGATGCGCTGCGGCCGCTGCTGGCCCCGGCGGACCGGCCCAAGAGCGGATGAATTTAACTGTCGCGTCCGCGTGCGCGGAACAGTAGCGTCGAGGTTGCGGCGGGGCACCGGCCCGGCCGCCGCGTTCAGTGATTAGATGCTGTCCATTCGAGCTAGACACTTTCAGTCGAGAGGGAGTTCTGTGAGCAAGACCGGCGGTCGGCTTTTCACCAGTGAGTCCGTGACGGAGGGGCACCCGGACAAGATCTGTGACGCGATCAGCGACTCCGTCCTCGATGCCCTGCTCGCGGAGGACCCGCGTGCCCGTGTCGCGGTGGAGACGCTCGTCACCACCGGGCAGGTGCACGTCGTCGGCGAGGTCACCACCTCCGCCTACGCCGACATCCCGAAGATCGTGCGCGACCGCGTCCTCGAGATCGGCTACGACTCGTCGTCGAAGGGCTTCGACGGTAACTCGTGCGGCGTGAACATCGCGATCGGTGCGCAGTCCCCGGAGATCGCCGGCGGCGTCGACGTCTCCCACGAGCACCGCTCCGGAACGCTCACCGACGACGAGGTCGCCAAGCAGGGCGCCGGCGACCAGGGCCTGATGTTCGGCTACGCGTGCTCGGACACCCCGGAACTGATGCCGCTGCCGATCTCGCTGGCCCACCGGCTGGCGCGGCGTCTCACCGAGGTCCGCAAGACCGGTGTGCTGCCCTACCTGCGCCCGGACGGCAAGACCCAGGTCACCATCGAGTACGACGGTGACACCCCGGTGCGCCTCGACACGATCGTCATCTCCACGCAGCACGCCGCGGACATCGACCTGAACAATCTGCTGACCCCGGACCTGCGCACGCACGTCGTCGACGCGGTGGTGGCGGATCCGAACCTCGCCGGCCTCGACACCTCGGACATCCGGCTGCTCGTGAACCCGTCCGGGTCGTTCGTGCTCGGCGGGCCGATGGGCGACGCGGGCCTGACCGGCCGGAAGATCATCGTCGACACCTACGGTGGCATGGCCCGCCACGGCGGTGGCGCGTTCTCCGGCAAGGACCCGTCGAAGGTCGACCGTTCCGCCGCGTACGCGATGCGCTGGGTCGCGAAGACCGCGGTCGCCGCGGGCCTGGCGGACCGCATCGAGGTGCAGGTCGCCTACGCCATCGGCAAGGCCGCACCGGTCGGCCTGTTCGTCGAGACCTTCGGCACCGAGAAGACCGACCCGGCCCGCATCCAGGCGGCCATCAACGAGGTCTTCGACCTGCGGCCGGGCGCGATCATCCGCGACCTGGACCTGCTGCGCCCGATCTACGCGCAGACCGCCGCGTACGGGCACTTCGGCCGTACCGACATCGACCTGCCGTGGGAGAACACGGACCGGGCCGAGAAGCTGCGCGCCGCCGCCGGTCTCTGACCGACAGGTCACCGACGGGTGGGTGCCGACAGGCTCGCCGCCGAGACGGATCCGATCGCACGGGTGCTCCCGCTGCTGCCGCTTCCGCACCTCGACCGCGAGTTCGACTACCTGATTCCCCGTGAACTCGACGCGGACGCCCGACCGGGCGTCCGCGTTCGTGTCCGGTTCTCCGGCCGGCTCGTCGACGGCTTCCTGCTCTCCCGCACCGCCGTCAGCGACCACCCGGGACGCCTCGGCTGGCTGGACCGGGTCGTGTCATCCGAACAGGTGCTGACCGGTGAGATCGCCGCCCTCGCGGAGGAGGTCGCCACCCGCTACGCCGGCACCCGCGCCGACGTGCTGCGCCTGGCGGTGCCGCCGCGGCACGCCCGCGTCGAAGCCGAAGCGCCCGTCGAAACGTCCCCGCCGGCTGCGCCGGACGTCGACCGGCAGGCATGGGCGCGCTACCGGTTCGGGGAGCACTTCCTGGACGCGCTGGCTGCCGGCCGCTCGCCGCGCGCGGCCTGGCAGGCGCTCCCGGGGGAGGACTGGCCGTGTCGGCTCGCCGAACTCGCGGCGCTCACCGCGGCCGGGGGCCGTGCCGCGGTGATCGTCGTCCCCGATCAACGCGACCTGGACCGGGTCCTCACAGCCTGCGAAGCGGTCGCCGGCGCCGAGCACGTCGTCGGGCTCAGCGCGGGACTCGGACCCGCCGTCCGCTACCGGCGCTGGCTGTCCACGCTGCGCGGCACCGCACGAATTGTCGTCGGAACCCGGGCCTCCGTGTTCGCGCCCACCCCGGATCTCGGGCTGCTCGTCGTCTGGGACGACGGAGACGACCTGCACGCCGAGCCCCGGTCGCCGTACCCGCACTCCCGGGAGGTCGCGGTCCTGCGTGCGCACGCCGCAGGTGCCGCGGTCGTGCTCGGCGGGCACGCTCGCACCGCCGAAACCCAGGCGCTCGTCGACTCCGGGTGGGCACACGACCTGACCGCCCCCCGCGAGATCATCCGCGAGTGGGCGCCGAAGGTGACGGCCCTGGCCGACAGCGACCACGCGCTCGCCCGCGACCCGGCGGCGCGGGCGGCCCGGATCCCCGCCATCGCGTTCGCCGCGGCCCGCGCGGCGCTCGGCGCGGGCCGCGGTGTGCTCGTGCAGGTCCCGCGCCGCGGCTACGTTCCCGCGCTGGCCTGCGGCAAGTGCCGGGCCCCTGCGCGGTGCCGCCACTGCAACGGCCCGCTGGCGCTGCCCACGGCAGGCGGGCCGGACGGCGCCGCGATCCCGGCGTGCCGCTGGTGCGGCGTCGCCGACGCCACCCACCGCTGTCACGTGTGCGGCGCCCGGTCGCTGCGTGCGGTCGTCGTCGGTGCCGGACGGACCGCCGAGGAACTGGGCCGGGCCTTTCCCGGCGTGCCGGTGGTGACCTCCGGTGGCACCGACGTCAAGGTCTCTGCACCCGAGGGGCCGGTGCTGGTGGTCTCGACGGTCGGCGCCGAGCCGATCGCACCCGGCGGATACGGGGCGGCGCTGCTGCTCGACGGCTGGGCGCTGCTCGGCCGCGCCGACCTGCGTGCCGCCGAGGAAACAATGCGACGCTGGCTGACCGCGTCGTCGCTGGTCCGTCCGTTCCGCGACGGCGGTCAGGTCGTGGTCGTCGCCGACTCGGGGATCCCGACCGTGCAGGCGTTGGTGCGCTGGGATCCGGTCGGGCACGCGCGGTCGCAGCTCGACGAACGCGCCGAGGTCGGATTCCCGCCGACCGTGCACATGGCCGCGATCGACGGCAGTGCCGCCGCGGTCGCGGGGCTGCTCGAGGCGACGGTCCTGCCGGAGGGCTCCGAGGTGCTCGGCCCGGTGCCTCTGCCACCCGGCCAGCGGCTGCCGTTCGGGGCCGACGATCCGGAACCCGACGAGGTGCACCGCATGCTCATCCGCGTGGGCCGCGGTCGCGGTCGGGAGCTCGGTCGGGCACTGCGGGACGCGCAGGCCGCGCGTACCGCCCGCCGCGCCGACGGGCCGCTGCGCGTCCAGATGGATCCGCTGCGGATTTGAGCGGTGTGCCTTTGTGGCGGTCGCGGCCGTCAGAAAGGCACACCACCCAGGGTGAACTCGTCGATCAGCTCCGCCACCCGTGCGGGGTTGCCGAGCTGCGGGACGTGCCCCGCCGGCAGCACCTCGAGGTGGGCGTTCGGAATCAGGGCGGCGGCCGCCCGCGCGTCGGCCACCGGCACGACGGGATCGTGGTCACCCCAGATCATCAGGGTGGGAACGGACAGACGACGCAGCTCATCGGGGTGTATCCGGGTCCCGGATCGGACACCGAACGGCGACAGGAGCGCCCGGAACTCGGCGATGTTGGCGGCGGTGGCGACCGGGTCGTGCGCTGCGTCCACGAGCGAGTCGAGCAGGTCCGGGTACCGCAGGATGGTGTCGCCCTCGCCCACCGAGGACATCAGGTGGAGCAGCATCCGACGGCCCGGTGTGACCGTGCGAGTGAGCAAGGGGCCCACTACCGGTGTCGCCATGAGCCGGATCCCCGGCGGGATCCGGGCGCCGGGAAACATCGGGACGGATCCGAGTAGGACCAGACCGCGCACGCGCTCGGGGCGGTCCAGGGCGTACCAGACCGACCAGCATCCGCCTCCCGAGGCTCCGGCCAGCACCGCCGACCCGAGACGGAGTTCGTCGAGGACGTCGTCGACGAACCGGACCGCGAACTGTCGAAAGTCATTGCGCGGGAACGTATGTGGATCGCTGAGTCCGAATCCCGGCCGGTCGACGAGGTAGGAGTGCGTTGCCGTCATGGGGTCGAGCAGCATCAGGTGGGACAGCGACGAGGTGTTGTTGCCGTGCAGGTGAACGATCGGCGGCCCGTCACCGGACTCGATCACGTGAACCCGACCGGTGCGCGTCCGGACGAAGCGACCCTCGGCGCCGGCCGCCCGGACCATCCGGTTGTACCTGGCTCGTAGCGTGTCCGGGTGCCGCGGCACCTGCGGTTTGCTCAGCTGGGTGGCCATCGTGACTCCTGAAACGAACTTCGTGCTCCTGTCAGAATCCGCGCCCTCGACGGGGAGAGCCAGTTCGAAGTTCGAACCGTCCGACGGCGTCCGACGGTGGGACACTCGTGTCGTGGGCTCGAGCGAGTTCGTCGGATATTGCTCGTTCACCAAGGCCATCGAGCACCTCGGCGACCGATGGAGTCTGCTCATCGTGCGGCAGCTGGGGACGTTCGGGCCGCAGGGATTCAACGAACTGGCCACCGGACTGCCCGGTCGCATCTCGCGCTCGGTGCTCGCCGACCGGTTGCGCCGCCTCGAGACACTCGGGCTGGTGTCACGCTGTACCGGCCTGGATCCACACCCCGCGTACCGCCTCACGGAGGTCGGGGAAGGCTTGACGGCGACACTCGCCTCGCTGCGGGCGTGGGCGGAGACCTGGCTCCCGGACGATCCCGACATGCTCGACCGCGACCCGGACATCGTGCTCGGCTGGCTGGCGCAGCGGGCGGATCCCGATCGTGCGCCGGAGCGGCCCGCCGTCCTGGAACTGCGGTTGCACCACCGGCACGACCGCCGATACTGGCTCGTGCTGCAGCGAGGTGCCGCACCGTACGGGTGCCTGACGGACCCGCTCCTCGACGCGAGTCGCTATGTGTACCTGGAGTCCTCGATGCCGGCGCTGCTCGCGCTCGCCCGGGGCAGGCGCGAGTGGGCGGACGCGTTCGGGGACGGCTCGGTCACGGCGGCAGGAGATCCCGCGCTGATCGGCCGGGTGAGCGCGTGGTTCCGGCCCGCGTCGGACCAGCCGTGCGCGCACCGAAACGCTTGATGCGCGGCGGGGGTCACGCCCTCTACGGTTCCCGGGCTGTTCGGGGCGACAGGGTGTCGTAGCCGGGAGATACCGTCGGCCCGAGCGAACGGCATATGCCTGGGGCATCGACCGACCTGCAGGGGAACTCGATGGACAGTCGTGACGAACGCGTGCGGAACCGGAAGGCGGCGAGGCGCGCCGACCGTGCACTGTGCCCGGTCCCGGTGGCCGAGGCACTCGGGCTGCGGGTTGCAGTGGTTGCCGCTGCCATGCGGTGGCACGGGATCGAGGGACCGCTGGACGTGGCGACCGCGCGGCGATGGTTGCGAGGCCTCGAACCCATTCCGGACTGGTGCGCCGAACTCCTGGCCGAGGCGGCCGCCCGGTCGGGGCAGCGTGCCGCGCGAAAACGGAACGACCGGATCGAGTTCGAACACACGCTGCTGCTCCGGGCTGCGCGGGTGTACCGGTTGCTCGAGAACGGTGAGCGTCGACGCTTCCGCGATGCCGACATGGACATCGTCACGGATGTCGCGTTCGCGGCGTGGAGGGAGCTGATGAGGGGCGTCGATCCGTCCGCACTGTCGAACGGCGAGCTCCGGGCCCTGCGACTGTGCGGCATCGACCCGGAGCATCCGGAAGGGTAACGGTGTGCCTTTGTGGCGGTTGGGGCCGCCACAAAGGCACACGGGCGCGTCAGCGCACGAGGAGACGCTGGAGCACGTCCGAGATCGTGATCAGTCCGACGACCTGCCCATCGTCGGTGACGGTGGCGAGATGGTTGCGGGTTTCCCGCATGGTCCGCAACGCCTCGTACACCGGGACCGCGGCCTCGACGGTCAGCGCGGGCCGCATCAGCTCACCCGCGCTCACCTCGGGTGCGTGGAGGCTGTCGCGCACGTGCACGACCCCGTCGACGTGACCGTTGCCGCGCACCAGCAACCGCAGGTGCCCGGTTCGGCGGGCGGTCTCCCGGATCTCGGCGCCCGACGCATCCGGCGGCACGCTGCTCGGCCGGTCGTTCGGGGCGACGATGTCGCCGACCGTCAGCGCTTCCAGCTCCAGGGCGCTCGTCAGATGGCCGTGGTAGCGCTCGTCGAGAGTGCCCACCGTGGCCGAATGCTCGACGAGGTGCCGCAACGCATCCGGATCCTGACCGGTGGCCACCTGATCGACCGGTTCCACCCCGGCCCTGCGCAGGCACCGGTTCGCCATCCGGTTCAGCTGCACGATGACCGGTCGGGTGAACCACATGAACACCCGCATCGGGATCGCCAGCATCGTCGCCGACTTCTCCGGATGCGCGATCGCCCACGACTTCGGTGCCATCTCACCGACCACCAGGTGCAGGAACGTCACGGTGATCAGCGCGAGCACGAACCCGGCGACATCGGCCAGCCACGTGGGGGCACCCCAACCCGCTATGAGCGGGGTCAGCCAGTGATGCACGGCCGGTTTGGTCACCGCACCCAGTGCCAGGGTGCACACCGTGATGCCGAGCTGGGAGCCGGCGAGCAGCACCGACAGTTCCGTCGCGCTGCGCAACGCGGCCCGCGCGGCACGGCTGTGCGGGGCGGCGTCCTCGAGGCGGTGCCGTCGCGCGGCGATCAGCGCGAACTCGACGGCGACGAAGAACGCACTGGCCGCGATCAACGCGACCGTCGCGGCCGCCACGATCCAGGGGTTACTCATCGATGTTCACCTCGGGCTCGGTGCGGACGGTGACGTGCAGCGAGGACGGCACGTGCTTGTCGATGGCCCGCACCTCGGCGACCAGGGTGCGGCGGGGGAGGCGATCGTCACTCACCAGGTCGGCGGGATCCGCGTCCAGGGCGATCTCGACGCGATCGCCGACGGCGGGCAGGCCACCGAATTCGGCGATGACCAGCCCGGCGACGGTCTCGTAGTCGCCGTCGGGCAGCGTCCGGCCGAGCGTTCGGCCGACCTCGTCGAGATGCGCGGTGCCGCGTACCGTCCAGCCGTCGCCGGCACGCACGATCACCGCGGTGTCGGCCTCGGGATCGTGCTCGTCGGCGATCTCGCCGACCAGTTCCTCAGCGATGTCCTCGACGGTGACGACCCCCGCGAAACCGCCGTACTCGTCGATGACCAGCGCCATCTCCTCGTGGGCCTCGCCGAGGCGCGCGAGGACGTCCGGCAGCGGCAGTGTGGTCGGCACGATCACCGCGGGCCGGTGCACGGAGCCGGCGGGGCCGTCGGTCCGGTCGAGTTCGAGCAGGTCGTGCAGGTGCACCACACCGTGCAGGTCGTCGGTGGAGGCACCCACGACCGGGTAACGGGTGTGGCCGGTGCTCATCGTCGCGAGCACCCGGTCGACGGGTTCGTCGACGTGGACGACATCCACCCGGGCGCGCGGAATCATGGCGTGCTCGGCGGTGCGGGTGGGGAAGTCGAGGATGCGGTCGAGCAGTGTCGACAGCTCCGGCGGCAGCTCTCCGGTGTCGCGGGATTCGGCGACGATGTGCTCGAGATCGCGGACGGTTGCCGAATGTTCCACGTCGTGAACGGGTTCGATCCGCAACAGCCGCAGCAGCAGATTCGACGCCGCGTCGAACAGCGTGATGAGCCAGCCGAACAACTTCAGGTAGACGGTCGTCGACAGCGCGAGCTTCCGCGCGACCGGTTCGGGACGGGCGATGGCCAGGTTCTTCGGGAACAGTTCGCCGAACACCATCTGCACGACGGTGGAGAACAGCACCGCGAGCACGGTGCCGACGGCCACCCCGACGGCGGTGGGAACACCGACGCCGCCGAACAACTCGCCGAGGCCGCTGCCGATGAGCGGTTCGGCGACATAGCCGACGAGCAGGCCTGTGACGGTGATACCGAGCTGTGCGCCGGACAGCATGAACGAGGTGCGGCGGGTGACGCCCAGGGCGCGGGCAGCGGTCGCGTCACCCGATTCCGCGCGTGCCTTGAGGCGGGAACGATCCACCGCCATGAACGCGAATTCCTGGGCCACGAAGTAGCCGGTGAGGGCGGTGATCGCGAGGACTACGAGGATTCCGAGAAGGATTCCGAGGGCGGTCAGCACGTCGATGCCGATCCTGGGGTGGCGGGATATCCGTCACCGTGGGGCGGTCGGGGTCTTCGAGGTTTGCGCTTGGCGCGTCGCATGGCTCTCTCTGTGATCGGTGACAAAGGGTCGTCACAGAATAGGACGAACCGCGCCCGGCGAATGGTTCCCGCGGGGACGTAACGAAGGTCACGCAACGCGACCTCGGTTGCGCTGCGGGGTGGGGCGCTCACCTCACCCGGTCACCATGATCTGCGCGGAGCTCTCCTTGAGCTTCGCGTTCGCCCAGCGCATCTGACGCAGGGTCTGTGGATGGCAGCGTTCGGCGGTGGCGAGCAGTTCGCGGTCCTGCAGCGCCTGCGCGGTCTGGGCGAGGATCTCCCAGTCCAGCGAGACCCCGGCTGCCGTGCGGTGGATCTCCCGCAGGTCCCGCAGCAACAGCAGCGAGGGATCGTGATGCCGGCCGACCAGCTCGCTACCCTTCCGGCGGAGGGCGGCGAGGATGCTGTGGTCCTCCGCCGGCTCGGCATCGAGGTCGAGGTCGTAATCCTGCCCGAGGCGGGCGAGTTCCCGGACGTGCTGCTGCGACCATCGCGCGAGATCTTGTCCCAGATGGAATATCTCGTGATCGGCCTTGTTCCGGTCGGAGATCTGCAGCAGCCGGCCGGCCAGGTCGTTCTCCGACTCGTGCAACTCCCGGATCGCAAGTCCCACCTTGTTGTTCATTGCGCACCTCCGGTGTTCGTTGCGCCTGTGGGGGATTCGACGAACGTCTCGGTCGCGGTCGCGTCGGGGCCGCCGCCGGTCTGCGGGACGGCTGCGCCCACCGGCTCCGAGGCGGTGGTCGTGGGCGCGGCGGACGGTGTGCCGTCGCCGGCTTCGACACGTTCCACGCGGGCCGCGCCGCCCTTGAACAACGGCTGCTTGGACGCCGGGTCCCAGTCGGTGAGGGTCAGCTCGTTCGCGGCCCGGCCCTCGGCGTCGCCGGGTTCGTGACCGCCCGGGGTGTCCCAGTAGCCGTAGTGGAACGGCACGAACAACACCCCCGGACGGATCCCGCAGATCCGCAGCTTCGCGTCCACCCGGCCCCGAGGGGTGGTGATGCGCAACAGATCTCCCTCCGACCAGCCGTGTCGCCGGGCGTCGGAGGCCGACATCTCCACCCACACCTCGGGGGCGGCCTGCTGCAGTTGCGGCGCGCGGCCCGTCTTCGTCCGGGTGTGGAAGTGATACAGCGTGCGGCCGGTGGTGAGGTGGTAGGGAAACTCCTCGGACACGAGCTCGTGCGCCGGCAGGTATTCGCCCGCCTTGATGATCGCCTTTCCCAGCGGGTTCATGGCCTTGTACTCGGTCGGTTCGAGCGGCGCACCGGTGACCATGTCGCGGCCGTAGCTCTCGCAATAGTCCGGTGTACTCCAGAACTTCCCGTCCTCGTAGAGGCGTTCGGTGCCGTCGGGACTGTCCTCGGTGCACGGCCACTGGATGCCGCTGCCGCCGCGCAGCCGGTCGTAGGTGATACCGGTGTAGTCACACGGCCGCCCCGCCGAGCAGCGCTTCCACGCCTCGAACGCCTCCTCGGGAGTGGACCACTTCACCAGGGGTTGCCCGTCCTTGTCCTGCAACCCGATTCGACGGGCGTAGTCGACGAAGATGTCCAGGTCGGCGCGGGCCAGGCCGGGCGGATCGACGGCCTTCTCCGACAGGTGCACGGTGCGGTCCACGTTGGTGAACGTGCCGGTCTTCTCGCCCCACGTCGCGGCCGGGAGCACCACGTCGGCGAGCTGGGCGGTCTCGGACAGGAAGATGTCCTGCACCACCAGGGACAGCCGTTCCTGGGCGAGGATCTCCCGGATGCGGCCCAGTTCCGGCAGCGACACCGCCGGGTTGGTGCCGCTGACGTAGAGGAACCGGATCGAGCCGTCCTCGACGTAGCGCAGCATCTGCATCAGGTGCGTCGGCGCGGTGTAGTGCGGGATCCGCATCGGGTCGATGTTCCACAGCCGCCCCAGTTCCTGGACGTGCTCGTCGTTGGCCCAGTTCCGGAAGCCGGGCAGGTCCCCGTCGGCGCCGCATTCGCGGGTGTTCTGCGCCGTCGGCTGGCCGTTCATCTGCAGCACCCCGCACCCGGGTTTGCCGAGCATGCCCCGGATCAGGTGGACGTTGTTCACCTGCACTGCCGCCGCGGTGGCCTGGTGCGACTGGTAGAAGCCCTGCAGCACGGTGGACACCAGACGTTCGGCGCCGCCGAGGATGCGGGCCGCCTCCAGCAGGTCGTCGAGCGGCACGTCGCACACCTCGGCAGCCCGTTCGGGCGGATAGTCCTCGAGTTGTTTCTGCAGCTCCGGGAAGCCGACGGTGTGCGCCTCGATGTAGTCGCGGTCGATCCATCCGTTGCGCACGATCTCGTGCAGCAGCCCGTTCATCAGCATCACGTTCGTGCCCGGCCTGGGCGCGAGGTGCACGGCGGCGGCCCGCGCCACGGGTGTTGCGCGCGGGTCGACGCACACCACCGCCGGGGGAGTCGGGCCCGCCAGCCGGTCGAGCACCCGGCTCCACAGCACGCTCTGCGTCTCGGCCATGTTGTGCCCGTACAGGGCGATCACGTCGGCGTGGTCGATGTCGGTGTAGGAGCCGGGCTGCCCGTCGCACGCGAAGGACTCCTTCAACGCGGCGGCCGCGGTCGCGGTGCACAGCCGGGTGTTGCCGTCCATGTGGTTGGTGCCGATACCCCCGTGCCCGATCAGCGCCAGCGTGTAGTACTCCTCGAGGAACAGTTGCCCGGTCGTGTAGAAGCCGATCGAACTGGGGCCGCGCTCGGCCAGCAACTCGCGGGTGCGCTCGGCGACGGCATCCATCGCCGTGTCCCAATCGGTCTCCACGAGCGCGCCGTCGCGGCGGATCAACGGAGTCGTCAGCCGGTCGGGCGAGTGATTGGCCTGCCACCCGAACAGATCCTTCGGCCCGAGCCGGCCGTGGTTGACCCGATCCACCGCGCGCCCGCGGACCCCGACGATCCGGCCGTCCTTGACGGCGATGTCGAGACCGTCGCCGTTCGAGTGCAGAATCGTCGCCGACTGCACCCAGTTGTCGACGTCGTCCTCGCCCAGTCCGTCGGCCAGATAGCAGTCCACCCGGATCGGCCAGGGCTCGCCCGGTCCGTAGGGGGTGCGGGTGCCCCAGGGTTCGCGGATGCGGTCGATGTCGGTCATGCCTGCGGCGGTACCCGAACGCGGGAGTTCGAAACGTGGGCCGTGACCCGCGGGAACGCGGTCGGCAGCGGTGGTCCGCACAACCTCCGCGCCGAGCCGGATCCCTTTACACTCTTCACAGGATTGCGCCGTCGCCGCGATGGCGAATCCCGACACGTCGAGCGGTCGGAAGGCGCGAACATGGGCGGCGGGCGACGAACCAGCGCAGTACTCGCGGCCGCGTGCGCCGCCCTGATCATCGCCGGTGGTTCGGCCACCGCCCAGCCGGACGGATCCACCGCGAGCGTGCCCCGCGCCCCCGCACCCCCGGCCGGGAGTTCCGCCCAGGCAGCGGCCTATGCCGACGATCACCCCGACGCGGCCCCACCGGGCAGCAACGACTTCGACTGCGTCCCGTCGGCGCAGCACCCGCGACCCGTGGTGCTCGCGCACGGCACCGACTCCAACAGCTACACCGACTTCGCGGCGCTCGCGCCGCTGCTCGCCGACTCCGGGTGGTGCGTGTACGCGCTGAACTACGGGAAGGCAGCCGACGCCGACAACTACGGCACCGGCGACATCCGGGTCAGTGCACGGCAATTCGGGGACTTCGTGGACCTCGTGCGGGCCGAGACCGGCGCCGAGAAGGTCGACGTCGTCGGGTTCTCGCAGGGCGCGACCGTCTCCCGCTACTACATCAACCGGCTGGGGGGAGATTCCGCGGCCGAGCGGTGGGTCGGGGTGGCCTCCCCGAGCTACGGCGGCACCTTCTACGGTCTCGGACCCATCGCCGAGCAGATCCCCGGCGCGTCCGACATCGTCGCCGAACAGTTCTCGATCGCGCTCGTGCAGCAGGCACAGGGATCGGAACTGCTCACCGAGTTGAACAACCCCACCGACACCGTGCCCGGCGTCGACTACACCACTATCGGCACCAGCGTCGACGAAGTGATCCAGCCGTCGAGCAATGTCGCCCTGCACGGGCCCGGCGCGGTGAATCTGGTGGTCCAGGATCTGTGCCCGCAGAACCTGACCGGACACTTCAACATGCCCTACGACAACTTCACGCTCAGCCTGATCCGGCAGACCCTCGACCCGGACCACTACGGTCTCGCCCCCTGTGTGCCGGTCGCGCTGGGCACCGGCATCCCCGAGGTCATCCTGGAGAGCAACTTCTGACCGACGGGCCGCGTGTCGGCCGGGGTGTCCGTTCCGGACCGGGTCGGTCCTTAGACTGTGGTGCACCATCGTCGAATCCCGGGAGCAGCATTCGTGACAAGTTCGGTCGTCCCGTTCCTCACCTCACCGCGGCGCGGCCGCCCGATTCGGCGCATCCCGGCGGTGCGCTGACATGCGCGTCGTCTTCGCGGGCACTCCCGATCCCGCTGTCCCGTCGCTGCGCCGGCTGATCGAATCGCCCCGGCACGAGGTCGTCGCCGTCGTCACCCGCCCCGACACGGTCGCCGGGCGCGGCCGCAAGGTGGTGCGATCGGCGGTCGGGCAACTCGCCGACGAACACGGCATCGAGGTGCTCACCCCGGCCTCGCCGCGGGACTCGGAGTTCGTGGCCCGGCTGACCGAACTGGCCCCGGCCTGCTGCCCGGTCGTCGCCTACGGGGCGCTGCTGCCGCAGCCCGTGCTCGACATTCCCGAACACGGCTGGGTGAACCTGCACTTCTCGTTGCTGCCGGCGTGGCGCGGCGCGGCCCCGGTGCAGGCCGCGATCGCCGCCGGCGACGAGATCACCGGCGCCACCACCTTCCGCCTCGAGGCGGGCCTCGACACCGGCCCCGTGTACGGGGTGGTCACCGAGACGATCCGGCCCACCGACACCGCCGGGGACCTGCTCGGCCGCCTCGCCGACTCCGGAGCGGGGCTGCTGGTATCGACGCTGGACGGCCTCGAGGACGGACTGCTCACCGCCGTCCCGCAATCCGCCGACGGCGTGTCGTACGCATCGAAGGTGACCGTCGAATCCGCCCGGATCACGTGGACGCATCCCGCACACGTCGTCGACCGGCGCATCCGCGCGGTCACGCCCGCGCCGGGAGCCTGGACGATGATCGGTGAGCTGCGGGTGAAGGTCGGGCCGGTGACGGTCACCGACGAGACCCTCGAACCCGGCGAGATCGCGATCCGCAAGAACGGGGTGCTCGTCGGCACCGCCACGACCGCGGTGAAACTCGGGCAGGTGCAACCGCCCGGCAAGAAGGCGATGATCGCCGCCGACTGGGCCCGCGGTGCCCGACTCGACCCGAAGGTGCGTGCACAGTGACCGAATCCCGCAGACCGGCCCGCCGATCGCAGCGCGGTCCCGGCGACCGCAACAGCAAGCCGCGGCAGGCAAGGCGGCCGTCGCAGTCCGCGGTGGACCCGGCGCGCCTGGCGGCCCGCGACGTGCTGCGCGCGGTGCGCGAACGGGACGCCTACGCCAACCTCGTGCTGCCGGGACTGCTGCGCGAGCGCCACCTGGACACCCGCGACGCGGCGCTGGCCACGGAACTGACCTACGGCGCGGCCCGCGCGCAGGGTCTGCTCGACGCCGTCATCGCCTCCGCCGCCGACCGTCCCGTCGACGAGATCGACGGCCCGCTGCTCGACGCGCTGCGCCTCGGTGCCTACCAGTTGCTGCGGACCCGCATCGCCCCGCACGCCGCCGTCACGACCAGCGTCGACCTCGTCCGCTCCGAATTCGGTTCCGGCAGAGCAGGTTTCGTCAACGCGGTGCTCCGGAGGGTTGGAGAGCGCACCGAGGACGAATGGGTCGCCGAGCTCGCCCCGGACCAGGAACGCGATCCCGTCGGACACCTCGCGTTCCGGTACCCGCACCCGGTGTGGATCGCCCAGGCGTTCGCGAACTCGCTCGGCGCCGACGCCGGAGAACTGGCGGAGGTCCTCGCCGCCGACGACGCCCGGCCGATCGTGCACCTGGTGGCGCGGCCCGGCGTCATCACCGCCGAGGAACTCGCGCTCGCGACCGGCGGCGAGGTCGGTCCCTGGTCGCCCTACGCGGTGCACCTCGAGCACGGCGATCCCGGCCGGCTCGACGCCGTCCGCGAAGGCATGGCCGCGGTGCAGGACGAGGGCAGCCAGCTCGTGGCCCGTGCCCTCACGCTCGCGCCGCTCGAGGGGAACGACAACGGCCGCTGGCTCGACCTGTGCGCCGGACCCGGTGGCAAGGCGGCGCTGCTCGGTGCCCTCGCCGACCTCGACGGCTTCACCGTAGACGCGGTCGAACCGGTGGAACACCGCGCCGACCTGGTGCGCAAGACCACCCGGGGCCTGCCCGTCACGGTGCACGTCGCCGACGGCCGCGATCCCGGTCTCGACGCCGGCTACGACCGGATCCTCGTCGACGCCCCGTGCACCGGTCTCGGCGCGCTGCGTCGCCGTCCCGAGGCCCGCTGGCGGCGGCAGCCCGGCGATGTCGCCGAACTCGTGCGGCTGCAGAAGGAACTGCTGGCCTCGGCGATCGGGCTGCTGCGACCCGGCGGCGTCGTGTTGTACGCGACGTGTTCGCCGCACGTGTCCGAGACCGTCGCGATCGTCGCCGACGCGGTGCGCCGGCACGACGTCGAACAACTCGATACCCGCGAACTCGTCCCGGGGGTGCCGCGGCTCGGATCCGGCCCCGGCGTCCAGCTGTGGCCGCACCGGCACGGCACGGACGCCATGTTCATGGCCGCGCTCCGCAAACCACTGGGCTGACACCAACGGGCTGACACCCGAGCCCACCACCTCGGACGGAAGGACAGTTCGTGCCCGACATCGTCACCCTGACCCTCAATCCGGCGCTCGACGTCACCACGTTCGCCGACGAGGTCGTACCGACCCGGAAACTCCGGTGCGACGAACCGTTCTACGACGCGGGCGGGGGAGGGGTGAACGTCGCGAAGGTCGCCCGGGTGCTGGGCGCGTCCGCTGCGGCGGTGTACCCGGCGGGTGGGGCACGCGGTAAGCAGATGAGCGGGCTGCTCGACGACGACGACGTCGAAGAGCACATCGTGGAGATCGCCGACGACACCCGCGAGTGCTTCACCGCCATCGACCGCAGCACCGGGAAGGAATACCGGTTCGTCACCCCCGGTCCCGAGCTGACCGCCGACGAACAGGAACGCTGCCTCGAGGCGCTGGTGGCCGCCGCCTCCGGCGCCCGCTACGTCGTCGCCAGCGGCAGCTTCCCGCCGGGCGTGCCCGGCACGTTCGTGCGGCGCATCGCGGACGTCGCGCACAAGGTCGGCGCCCGCTTCGTGCTCGACTCCTCCGGCGACGCGCTGACCAGCATCGAATCGGGGGTCTTCCTCGTCAAGCCGAGCCTCGACGAGCTGTGCGAGTGGGTCGGCCGGGACCTGCCGGACACCGAGACCCGGTCCGCCGCGGCCCGGGAACTCGTCGACGCCGGGGTCGCCGAGATCGTCGTGGTGTCCCTCGGCGCGCAGGGCGCGATCATGGTGTCCGCCGACAACGCCGTCGAAGTACCGGCGCTGGACGTGCCGGTGCGCAGCGCCGTGGGCGCGGGCGACAGCATGGTCGCGGGCCTGGTCGTGGGTCTGCTGCAGGAACGGTCGCTGCGCGATGCGCTCGCGCTCGGCATCGCCTGCGGATCGGCCGCGCTGCTGACCGCCGGCAGTCACGTGTGCCGGCGCGAGGACATCGACCGGTTCTACGAACTCGCCCGATCCCACTGATCTAGGGGAGCCCGGGACCCGTCCACGGGAGTGCCTCCAGGTCGACTTCGGCCGCTTCGACGGGCGCCCGCAACGCCGTCGCCGTCGCCCACCCCTGCGCGACGAGACCCGCGTCGGTCTCGTCGCGCTCGTCGGCACGGATCTCCCGGAAGGTCACCGTCACGAACTCCTCGCCGATCTCCCCGATGTCGGCCTGGACCGCGCCGAACGCGGCCAGCGGAGCCAACCGGAGCCCGCGGAACTCCTCCGGAGGCACATCCGGAACGTTGATGTTCAGCACCGAACCGCGCTGCCCGGACTCGAGCACCCATTCCAACGCGCGGCGGGCAACCTGTTCGGCGGTGTCCCAGTGCTGCGGATCCGCCGAGGCCACGGACACCGCGAGCGCGAGCGCGCCGTGTGTCGCCGCAGTCAGCGCGGCCCCGACGGTTCCCGAGTGCAGAATCGCGTGGCCGGTGTTGGGGCCGTGGTTGATTCCGGACAGCACCACGTCGGGTGCGGGACCGAACGCCCCGTGTGCCGCGACGAAACCGATCAGCGCCGGCGAGGCCTCCACCGCTCGGATCGGCACCTCGGGCAGATCCGGCCACTGTCGTTCGGTGACCGCCAGCCGGCCGTCCTCGGCGAGCGCGGTCAGCGATGCGCTCGCACCGCTGCGCTCGGTGTGCGGGGCCGCCACCACCACGTCCAGTCCGGCCTCGACCGCGAGGCGTGCGAGGACACCGAGCCCTCGACTGTCGATACCGTCGTCGTTGGTCACCAACGCCCGCATCAGGACTCCTCACCGTCGGTGCGCCGAACGCCGACCGATTCGACGAGACGGGTGGCCAGGTCGCGGCGTCCCGTCGCCAATCCCCGTCGGGTGATGTTCATCGCCCCCGCAGCGGCCCCCAACCGGAGCGCGTCGACCAGCGATTCGCCTCGCGCCAGAGCCGTGGCGATGCCCGCGGTCATCGAATCCCCCGCGCCGCGGTGATCGACGCTGGTCAGCGGCGGCGATGTCACTTCCCACAGTCCGTCCTCCACCAGCGCCAGCGCCGGGTCGCCGGCACGCGAGACGACGACGTTCTGCGCGCCCTCCTCGGCCAGCTTGCGCATGGACTTCACGAGCGTCGGCGCATCGTCGGACGTCGCCCTGCCGTCCTCGATCAGATCGTCGTGCGCGACCTTCAGCACCGTCGGTTTTCCGGTGAGCGCACTGGTCAGCTGCGGCCCGGACAGATCCGCGACGACCGGGACGCCCATCGCGTGCAGATCACCCGCCAATCGGCCGTACATCTCCGACGGGACCGTGGTGTCGCTGTGGGCACCGCCGAGAACCGCCACGTCGGAGCGCAGGCCGGCCTCGAGGGACAACGCGAACAGGTCGTCGACCTCGTGACGCGTGAGCACCGTGGGCGCGACGTGGGCGATCTCCTCGCGTTCCCCACCACGCCGATCGTGCACGTAACCGCCGTTGGCGCCGGACGTGTCGATCCCGCGGACCGAGATGCCCTCGTATTCGAGCAGATGGCGCACGATCCGGCCGGTCTCGCCGCCGAACACTCCGCAGAGCGTGACGTCGGCACCCAGCGTCGCCGCCATCCGGGCGATCCAGAAACCCTGCCCGCCGGCGTGCACGTGCAGTTCGTCGCTGCCGTCCGGGGCGCACTCGACCGTGACGGTCAACAGCGGGGACGGGGCGAACACGAACACGGACGGCTTCGGCGGGGCGGGCGGGGTGGACTCGGCCATCGGACGGGGCTCCTTCTTCGACTTCTTCGACGTGCGGGAGATGCCCGAGGAGTACCCGCTTCGGTCCGATCCGATGCCCAGGCAGGTGTGTCGGATAACGTCTCTGACGGAATGCATTGATTTACAGAATTCGGCCGGGATTCGAGATGTTCGCTGCGCAGTTCCGCGAGGACGCACGCGCGCGGCTTCCCGCGGGCACACTGGTCACATGACGAACTGGGCCGAGGTGGTGGAAGCAGTCGCGGACCTGCCGGAGGTCACCGAATCGACGTGGTACCGGACCCCGGCGTTGACGGTGCGCGGGCGCGGGTTCGCGCGGCTGTGTTCCGAATCGGAGGGCGCACTGATGGTGCTGTGCGAGATGGCGAAGAAGAAGGCGCTGCTCGCGTCCGGCGGTCCGGCCTACTTCACCACCGAAAGCTACGACGGCTACGGCGCCATCCTCGTCGACCTCGACCGCGTCGACCCCGAGGAACTGCGTGACCTGCTGTTCGACGCGTGGCATCTCGCCGCGCCGGACGCACTGCGCGCGAGCGCACCGGCTGCACGGCGGGAAGATCGGACCCGACTAGACTAGGCCGACGTGGCCCACCCGATGATCGCTCCTTCCATCCTGTCCGCGGATTTCGCGCGCCTCGCCGACGAGGCCGCCGCCGTCGCCGGTGCCGATTGGCTCCACGTCGACGTCATGGACGCGCACTTCGTTCCGAACCTGACGCTGGGCCTGCCGGTCGTGCAGTCGCTGCTCGCCGCGACCGAGATCCCGCTGGACTGCCATCTGATGATCGAGAATCCGGGCCGGTGGGCACCCCCGTACGCGGAGGCCGGCGCCCACAACGTGACCTTTCATGCCGAGGCCACCGACAATCCGGTGGCCGTCGCCCGCGACATCCGCGCGGCGGGCGCCAAGGCCGGGCTGTCGATCAAGCCGGGCACCCTGATCGAGCCGTACCTGGAAATCCTGAAGGAATTCGACACGCTGCTGGTGATGAGCGTCGAGCCGGGCTTCGGCGGTCAGTCGTTCATCCCGGACGTGCTCGGGAAGGCCCGTGCCGTTCGTCGCCTCGTCGACTCCGGGGAACTGACCCTGCTCGTGGAGATCGACGGCGGCATCAACACCGACACCATCGAGGCGGCCGCCGAGGCCGGTGTCGACTGCTTCGTCGCCGGCTCCGCGGTGTACGGGGCGGCGGATCCCGGCGAGGCCGTCCGCAAGCTGCGCGCCCAGGCCGGTGCCGCCTCCGCCCACCTGACCCTGGCCCCGTGACCGATCCGGCGCTGGTCGAGGCCCTGCGGCGTGCCGTCGACGCGTCGGAGGACGTGCGGGGACGAACCAGCCCGAACCCGCCGGTGGGCGCCGTCGTGCTCGACGCCGACGGCCGGATCGCCGGGGTCGGCGCGACCCAGCCCCCCGGCGGGCCGCACGCCGAGGTGATGGCGTTGCGCGCGGCGGGGGAGCGGGCCCGCGGCGGCACCGCCGTCGTCACCCTCGAACCGTGCAACCACACCGGTCGTACCGGCCCGTGCACCCGGGCGCTGATCGACGCGGGCATCGCGACCGTCTACTACTCGGTGCCCGACCCGAACCCGTCCGCCGCCGGGGGAGCCGCCGCGCTGCGCGCCGCCGGAATCGTCGTGCACGAGGGTCTCGGCGCGGATGTCGTCGCGGCCGGCCCGCTCCGGGCGTGGCTGCACCGCACCCGCACCGGGCGCCCGCACGTGACATGGAAGTACGCGGCCACCTTGGACGGGCGCATCGCCGCCGCCGACGGCACCAGCCAGTGGATCTCCGGCCCGGAATCCCGCGCGGTCGTGCACGCCGAACGGGCCCGCCTCGACGCGATCGTCGTCGGCACCGGCACCGTCCTCGCGGACGACCCCTGGCTCACCGCCCGGCTGCCCGACGGTTCCCTCGCCCCGCACCAGCCGCTGCGGGTGGTGGTCGGTACCAGCGAACTGCCGACCCGGGCCCGGGTGCTCGACGACGCCGCGCCGACGCTGGTGCTGCGCACCCACGACGTCGACGAGGTCCTCGACGCACTCACCGACCACCCCGACGTCCTGCTCGAAGGCGGTCCGCGGCTGGCCGGGGCATTCCTCGCCGCCCGGCGTGTCGACCGCATCCAGGCGTACATCGCACCGGTACTTCTCGGCGACGGCTGGTCCGCTGTGAGGGACGCCGGAGTGCACACGATCTCCGAGGCGATACGGTTTCGTCGGGAGCGCGTCGAAACGGTCGGCGCCGACGTGTTGATGACCCTGGTCCCCGACCGGGAGCAAAGGAGCGGGTAGGTGTTCACCGGGATCGTCGAGGAACTGGGTGAGATCGTCACGCGCGAGGACCTGGCGGATGCGGCACGCTTCACCGTCCGCGGACCGCTGGTGACCTCGGACGCGAAGCACGGCGAGTCGATCGCCGTCAACGGCGTGTGCCTGACCGTCGTCGACGTCGTCGACGGAGACAAGTTCACCGCGGATGTGATGCAGGAGACACTGAACCGTTCGAGCCTCGCGCAGCTCGCCGCCGGCAGCCGCGTCAACCTCGAACGGGCCGCCGCGCTCGGCAGCCGTCTCGGGGGTCATCTGGTGCAGGGTCACGTCGACGGCACCGGCACGGTGATCTCCCGTTCCCCCTCCGAGAACTGGACCGTCGTGCGGATCTCCTTGCCGGACACCGTGTCCCGTTACGTCGTGGAGAAGGGGTCGATCACCGTCGACGGTGTGTCGCTGACCGTCTCCGGTCTCGGCGCCGAGCCGGGCGCGGAATGGTTCGAGATCTCGTTGATCCCCACCACCCTGTCGCTGACGACCCTCGGCACCGCCGAACCGGGCACCGTCGTCAATCTCGAGGTGGATGTGATCGCCAAGTACGTGGAGCGCCTGCAGAACGCGGGCCGCTGAGTCGTACTGTTGAATGCGGCAGTTTCCGCGTGCCGCGGTAGTGCAAGCAGTTGTTGGAAATCGAGATTTGGAGCCCAGGCAAGTGACGAGGTTCGACACGATCGAGCGCGCGGTTGCAGACATCGCCGCCGGTAAGGCCGTCGTCGTGGTCGACGACGAGGATCGGGAGAACGAGGGCGACCTCATCTTCGCGGCAGAGAAGGCCACCCCCGAACTGGTGGCGTTCATGGTGCGGTACACGTCGGGTTACCTGTGTGTGCCGCTCGACGGCGCCGACTGCGACCGGCTCGGGCTGCCGCCGATGTACTCCACCAACCAGGACAAGCACGGCACCGCGTACACGGTCACCGTGGACGCGAAGGAAGGCATCGGCACCGGCATCTCCGCGGCCGACCGGGCCGCGACGATGCGCCTGCTGGCCGATCCGAACACCCGCGCCGACGACTTCACCCGCCCCGGTCACGTGGTGCCGCTGCGCGCGAAGGAAGGCGGCGTGCTGCGCCGCCCCGGCCACACCGAGGCCGCCGTCGACCTGGCCCGCATGGCCGATCTGCGTCCCGCCGGCGTCATCTGCGAGATCGTCTCGCAGAAGGACGAGGGGGAGATGGCCCGCACCGACGAACTGCGCGTCTTCGCCGACGAGCACGAACTCGCCCTGATCTCCATCGCCGACCTCATCGCGTGGCGCCGCAAGCACGAGAAGCACGTCGTGCGCGTCGCCGAGGCCCGCATCCCGACCCGGCACGGCGACTTCACCGCCGTCGGCTACCAGAGCATCTACGACGAGGTCGAGCACGTCGCGCTGGTCCGCGGCGACATCGCCGGTCCCGACGGCGACGGCGCGGACGTGCTCGTGCGGGTCCACTCCGAGTGCCTGACCGGCGACGTGTTCGGCTCGCTGCGCTGCGACTGCGGCCCCCAGCTCGACGCCGCACTCGAGATGATCGCGGCCGAAGGGCGCGGTGTCGTGCTGTACATGCGCGGGCACGAGGGCCGCGGAATCGGCCTCATGCACAAGCTGCAGGCCTACCAGCTCCAGGACTCCGGGTCGGACACCGTCGACGCGAACCTGCAGCTCGGCCTGCCCGCCGACGCCCGCGACTACGGCATCGGCGCGCAGATCCTCGTCGACCTCGGCATCACCTCCATGCGGCTGCTGACCAACAACCCCGCCAAGCGCGTGGGCCTGGACGGCTACGGCCTGCAGATCACCGAGCGTGTGCCGATGCCGTTGCGCGCGAACCGCGAGAACATCACCTACCTGCGCACCAAGCGCGACCGCATGGGCCACGACCTGATCGGGCTCGACGAGTTCGAGGCCGGTGACGCCTGATGAGCGGGGAAGGTCTGCCCGACCTGCAGCTCGCCGACGCGCGCGGACTGCGCCTGGCGATCGTCGCGGGTAGCTGGCACCAGAAGATCTCCGACGCCCTGATCGCCGGGGCGCAGCGCGTCGCCGACGAGGCCGGCATCACCGACGTCACCCTCGAGCGGGTCGCCGGTGCCATCGAGCTGCCGGTCGTGGCGCAGCAGCTGGCCCGCACCCACGACGCCGTCGTGGCGCTCGGCGTCGTCATCCGCGGCGGCACCCCGCACTTCGAGTACGTGTGCGATGCGGTCACCTACGGGCTGACCCGGGTCGCCCTGGACGAGGGCACCCCGGTCGGCAACGGTGTGCTCACCACCGACACCGAGCAGCAGGCCCTGGACCGGTCCGGGCTGCCCGGCTCCGCCGAGGACAAGGGCGGCCAGGCGTGCGCCGCCGCGCTCGACACCGCGGTGACCCTCCGGCGCCTCCGGGAGACGGATCGATGACCGCGCACACCACCAGCACGACGGAATGGGAGCTCGACGTCCAGAGCGTCAAGATGCGGCGCTGGATCATCATCGGTGCTTCGGTTCTGATGCTCGGTCACATCGGTGCCGCGCTGGTCCTGCGCGGTGGCGAGTACACCGGTGCGAATCTGCGCCTGGCCGATCAGATCGCGATGATCGCGATCGGGCTGGTGGTGTCGGGGTTCACCCTGCTGTACGCCCGGCCCCGGTTACGGGCCGGGGCGGCCGGGGTCGAGGTCCGCAAGGTGTTCGGAGAACGTCGCCTGAGCTGGGACGAGGTCGGTGACCTCAGCTTCGATCACGGTGGCCCGTGGGCCCGCCTCGAACTGCCCCACGACGAGTACGTGCCCGTCGCGGCGCTGCAGGTGCGGGACGGGCAGCACGCGGTCGACGCCGTCGATTCGTTCCGTGAGCTGCGCGCGCGGTACGGCGGACGCGTCGGTACCGGCGACTAGCCTGGACCCGTGCCCGACCCCTCCACCTACCGCCCCGCTCCCGGATCCATCCCCACAGAGCCGGGTGTCTACCGGTTCCGTGATCCGCACGGCCGCGTCATCTACGTGGGCAAGGCGAAGAGCCTCCGCTCGCGCCTGAACTCGTACTTCGCCGACGTCGCGTCGCTGCATCCGCGGACCCGGCAGATGGTCACCACGGCGGGCAGCGTCGAATGGACGGTGGTCAGCACCGAGGTCGAGGCGCTGCAGCTCGAATACAACTGGATCAAGGAATTCGATCCGCGATTCAACGTCCGCTACCGCGACGACAAGACCTATCCGATGCTCGCGGTCACCCTGAACGAGGAGTATCCGCGGCTGTTCGTCTACCGCGGTCCGCGGCGCAAGGGGGTGCGCTACTTCGGTCCGTACTCGCACGCGTGGGCGATCCGGGAAACACTGGATCTGCTGCTGCGGGTGTTTCCCGCCCGGACATGCTCGGCCGGGGTGTTCAAACGGCACACGCAGATCGGCCGGCCCTGCCTGCTCGGGTACATCGACAAGTGTTCGGCGCCGTGCGTCGGACGGGTCGACGCCGCCGAACACCGCCGCATCGTCGAGGACTTCTGCGACTTCCTCGCCGGCCGCACCGACAAGCTGGTCCGCGACGTCGAGGCACGCATGCAGGCCGCGGCGTCGGAACTGGACTTCGAGACCGCCGCTCGGCTCCGCGACGATCTGGGGGCGCTGCGCCGGGCACTCGAGAAGCAGGCGGTCGTGCTCGGTGACGGCACGGACGCCGACCTGGTGGCGTTCGCCGGTGACGACCTCGAGGTCTCGGTGCAGGTCTTCCACGTCCGCGGGGGCCGGGTCCGCGGGCAGCGTGGGTGGGTCGTGGAGAAGTCCGGGGACGTCGTCGACCGTCCCGACTCCGCCGACCGGATCGACACCGAGCACACCGGCGAACACACGGAGGAGTCGCTGCTCGTCGAGCAGTTCCTCACCCAGTTCTACGGCGAGGAAGCCGCGCTCACCGCGACAGCACCCACCGACAGCGGGGACACCGAACCGACCGGCAGTGCCGTGCCGCGCGAGGTCCTGGTGCCGGCACTGCCCCCGGACCCGGAGGAGATGAGCCGCTGGCTCGCCGGGCTGCGCGGTGGACCGGTCCGGTTGCGGGTGCCGCAGCGCGGCGACAAGAAGGCCCTGGCGGAGACGGTGCAGCGCAACGCGCAGGAGGCCCTCGCCCAGCACAAACTGCGCCGCGCCGGAGACTTCACCGCGCGGTCCGCGGCATTGCAGGGCATCCAGGACGCGCTCGACCTGGACTCGGCGCCGCTGCGCATCGAGTGCGTCGACATCAGCCACGTCCAGGGCACCGACGTCGTCGCCTCGCTGGTGGTGTTCGAGGACGGCCTGCCCCGCAAGTCGGACTATCGGCACTACGCGATCAAGGAAGCCGCCGGCGACGGCCGCTCCGACGACGTCGCGTCCATCGCGGAGGTCACCCGCCGCCGCTTCCTGCGGCACCGTCGCGACGTCGCGGGGACGGAGGGTGCCGAAGGTGGGGACGGGGGCGATTTCTCCACCGAGGCCGCGCTCGACCCGGCGACCGGCAAGCCGCGGCGCTTCGCGTACCCACCGAACCTGTTCGTCGTGGACGGCGGCGCCCCGCAGGTCGCCGCGGCCGCGGAGGTCCTCGACGAACTCGGGGTCACCGACGTGTCGGTCATCGGCCTGGCCAAACGACTCGAGGAGGTGTGGGTCCCGGGCGAATCCGACCCGGTGATCCTGCCGCGCACGAGCGAGTCGCTGTACCTGCTGCAGCGGGTCCGCGACGAGGCGCACCGTTTCGCGATCACCTTCCACCGCAGCAAGCGGTCCCGGCGGATGACCGCGTCCGCCCTGGACGGGGTCCGCGGACTCGGGCAGACCCGGCGCACCGCGCTGGTCAAGCACTTCGGGTCGGTGGCGCGGCTGCGGGAAGCGAGCGTCGAGGAGATCACCGCCGTCCCGGGCATCGGAGCGGCCACCGCCCGCGCGGTGCTCGACGCGTTGCGCGCGGACGATCCGGGCGCCGCCGACACGCCGTCCGTCCTGCCCGTCGCCGATGAGGCTGCGCAGGACACGCCGGTACGTGATGATGACATCGTCGGCGTGTCGGGAACGGGAGCGGAGTCGCAACTGTGAACCAGCAATCTGCGATCGAGACGGAGCCGGGCGGCGCCGAGGCCGTCCCGGGGGATCGACGTGCCGAGGTGACGCTGGTCACCGGGTTGTCCGGGGCCGGCATGAGCACCGCGGCCACCGCCCTCGAGGACCTCGGCTGGTACGTGTCCGACAACGTGCCGCCGCAGCTGGTCATCGCCATGGTCGATCTGGCGGTGCAGGCGGAACCGCCGCTCGAGCGGCTCGCCGTCGTGATGGACGTGCGCAGCCGGTTGTTCACCGGCGACCTCGGATGGGTCGTGACCGAACTCGCCGCCCGACCGGTGCGCACCCGGGTGCTGTTCCTCGAAGCCACCGATGCCGTGCTGATCCGGCGGTTCGAGCAGGTGCGCCGCAGTCATCCGCTGCAGGCCGACACCGCCGACCGCACCCTCGCCGACGGCATCGCCGCCGAACGCGCCCAGCTCGCCCCCGTCAAGGCCGCCGCGGACCTGGTGGTCGACACGTCCGCGCTGTCCGGACCGGAACTGCGCCGCAAGATCGAATCGGCGTTCGGTGACGCGGCCGCCGACACCATCCAGGTCACCGTCGAGTCCTTCGGATTCAAGTACGGTCTGCCGATGGACTCGGACCTGGTGTGCGACGTGCGCTTCCTGCCGAACCCGCACTGGGTGCCGCAGTTGCGCGACCACACCGGGCAGGACGCCGACGTGCGCGACTATGTGCTGTCCCGAGACGGCGCGGACGAATACCTGCAGACCTATCATCGAGTGCTCCGATTGACCACGGCCGGCTACCGTCGGGAGGGAAAGCGCTACATGACGATCGCGGTGGGCTGCACCGGCGGCAAACACCGGAGCGTGGCGATGGCGGAAGCGCTCGCCGCGCGTCTCGAGCAGGACCCGGCGTTGACGGTGCACGTCGTGCACCGGGATCTGGGCCGCGAATGACCGGGCCCGCGATCGTTGCACTCGGCGGCGGTCACGGACTGTACGCGACCCTCAGCGCGGTCCGACGCCTCACCGACCGGGTCACCGCCGTCGTCACCGTCGCCGACGACGGCGGATCGTCGGGACGCCTGCGCGCCGAACTCGGCGTCATCCCACCCGGCGACCTGCGCATGGCGCTGGCGGCGCTGGCCGCCGAGACCCCGGAGATCCGGGTGTGGACCGAAACCGTGCAACACCGGTTCGGGGGCACCGGCGCGCTCGCCGGGCACTCGGTCGGCAATCTGATCCTTGCCGGGCTCACCGAGGTCCTCGGCGACCCGGTCGCCGCGCTGGACCGGCTCGCCGCCGTCCTCCACGTCCACGGCCGCGTGCTGCCGATGTCGCCGATCCCGCTGGACATCGAGGCGGACGTCTCCGGTCTCGAATCCGATCCCCGGGTCAGCCGCGGCATCCGCGGTCAGGTCGCGGTCGCGACCACCCCCGGCAAGGTGCGCCGGGTCCGGCTCATCCCGGCCGATCCGCCGGCGTGCCCGGACGCGCTCGACGCCGTCGACGCCGCCGACCTCGTGGTGCTCGGTCCGGGCTCGTGGTTCTCGAGCGTCATCCCGCACGTCCTCGTGCCCGATCTGCTCGACGCGCTCATCCGCACCCCGGCCCACAAGGTGCTGGTGCTGAACCTGGCGGCGGAACCGGGGGAGACCGCCGGGTTCTCCACCGAGCGTCACCTGCACGTGCTGGCGCAACACGCCCCGGGCTTCCGCGTCGACCACATCGTGGTCGACGCGACGACGGTGCCGCCCGGACGGGAACGCGAACACCTGTGCCGGGCCGCCGCCGGCTTCGGCGCCGAGGTCGTCTACGCGGACGTCGCGGAACCCGGTACCCATCGACACGACCCCGCCAAACTGGCGGAGGTTCTGGCAACACATCTGCCTGCCGCGTCCGGCACCGCCGGCGCACGCGACAGCAGCCGAAGGGAGAACGTCTCGTGGCAATGACAGCGGAGGTCAAGGACGAGCTGAGCAGGCTCGTGGTGACCCGCACCAGCAGCCGCAAGGCCGAGGTGTCCGCTCTCCTGCGTTTCGCCGGTGGCCTGCACATCGTGGGCGGCCGGGTGGTGGTCGAGGCCGAGGTGGACCTCGGTTCGATCGCCCGTCGACTGCGTCGCGAGATCTTCGAGCTGTTCGGCTACTCCGCGGAAGTGCACGTGCTCGGCGCCGGTGGTCTGCGCAAGAGTTCGCGGTACGTCGTCCGGGTCGCCAAGGACGGGGAAGCGCTCGCCCGCCAGACCGGTCTGCTCGACCTGCGCGGACGTCCGGTGCGCGGGCTGCCCGCCCAGGTCGTCGGCGGCAGCATCTCCGACGCCGAAGCCGCCTGGCGCGGCGCCTTCCTGGCGCACGGCTCCCTCACCGAACCGGGGCGGTCGTCGGCGCTCGAGATCAGCTGCCCGGGTCCGGAGGCGGCCCTCGCGCTCGTCGGCGCGGCGCGGCGCCTCGGCATCACTGCGAAGGCCCGCGAGGTGCGTGGCGCCGACCGCGTCGTGGTCCGCGACGGGGAGGCCATCGGCGCCCTGCTCACCCACATGGGCGCCCAGGACACGAGGCTGACGTGGGAGGAACGGCGCATGCGCCGCGAGGTGCGGGCCACCGCCAACCGGCTCGCGAACTTCGACGACGCCAACCTGCGGCGGTCGGCGCGGGCCGCGGTCGCGGCCGCCGCGCGGGTCGAGCGGGCCCTGACGATCCTCGGCTCCGACGTGCCCGACCACCTCGCCGCCGCCGGGTCGCTGCGCGTGCAGCACCGGCAGGCGTCCCTCGAGGAACTCGGGCAGCTCGCGGATCCGCCGATGACGAAGGACGCCGTCGCCGGCCGCATCCGGCGGCTGCTGTCGATGGCGGACCGCCGCGCCAAGGAACTCGGCATCCCCGACACCGAGTCCGCGGTGACGATGGAGCTGCTCGACGAGGCTTAGGACCCGGCGCGGGGTTCTTCGACGCCGGGTTCAAATCCCACCTTCCTCGACTCGGCGGATTAGGGTGAGGGCACAAGCTGCACCACCATCGAGACACAAGCTGCACCACCATCGAGGTAAAGGAGCTTCATCGTGACTGTGCGCGTAGGCATCAACGGCTTCGGTCGCATCGGGCGGAACCTCTTCCGTGCGGTGGAGGCGCAGAAGGCACTCGGCAGCACCGATATCGAGATCGTCGCTGTCAACGACCTCACCGACAACGACACCCTCGCGACGCTCCTGAAGTACGACTCGATCCTGGGGCGTCTCGACGAGGACGTCCGCGCCGAGGGTGACTACATCTACGTGGGCGACCGGAAGATCACCGCCCTCGAGATCAAGGAAGGCCCGGCGGCCCTGCCCTGGGGCGAGCTGGGGGTCGACGTCGTCGTCGAGTCCACCGGCATCTTCACCAACGCGGCCAAGGCCAGGGGTCACCTGGACGCCGGCGCCAAGAAGGTCGTCATCTCGGCGCCCGCCACCGACGAGGACATCACCATCGTCATGGGCGTCAACCACGACAAGTACGACGGCACGCAGAACATCATCTCGAACGCCTCGTGCACCACGAACTGCCTCGGCCCGCTCGCCAAGGTGCTGAACGACGCGTTCGGCATCGAGAAGGGGCTGATGACCACCATCCACGCGTACACCCAGGACCAGAACCTGCAGGACGGGCCGCACCGGGACCTGCGTCGCGCCCGCGCCGCGGCCCTGAACATCGTCCCGACCGGCACCGGTGCCGCCAAGGCCATCGGCCTCGTGCTGCCCGAGCTGCAGGGCAAGCTCGACGGCTACGCGCTGCGCGTTCCGGTCCCGACCGGCTCGGTGACCGACCTGACCGCGACCCTGACCAGGAAGGCCACCGTCGACGAGGTCAACGCCGCGGTCAAGGCCGCCGCGGAGGGCCCGCTCGAGGGCATCCTGAAGTACAACACCGATCCGATCGTCTCCTCGGACATCGTCACCGATCCGCACTCGTCGATCTTCGACGCGCCACTGACCAAGGTCATCGACGACCAGGTCAAGGTCGTGGCCTGGTACGACAACGAGTGGGGTTACTCCAACCGCTTGGCCGACCTCGTCGGCCTCATCGGGAAGTCCCTCTGACGACGTCGGCAAGTCCCTCTGACACCATCGGCAAGTCCCTCTGACAACGATTGAATAGGACACTCGAACAGTGGCAGTTCAGACCCTGAAGGATCTGCTGGACGCGGGGGTCGAAGGGCGCGGTGTGCTCGTGCGCTCGGACCTCAACGTCCCGCTGGACGGCGCGACGATCACCGACCCCGGTCGGATCCTCGCGTCGGCCCCGACGATCAAGGCGCTCGCCGATGCCGGCGCCAAGGTGGTCGTCACCGCGCACCTCGGCCGCCCCAAGGGCGAGGCCGACCCGAAGTTCTCGCTCGCGCCCGTCGCGGCGAAGCTCGGGGAGGTGCTGGGCCGCAACGTCCAGCTCGCCGGTGATGTCGTGGGGCAGGACGCCCTGGCCCGGTCCGAGGGCCTGACCGACGGCGACATCCTCCTGCTGGAGAACATCCGCTTCGATCCGCGCGAAACCAGCAAGGACGACGCGGACCGCCTGGCGCTGGCCCGCGACCTGGTCGAGCTGGTCGGCGACGACGGTGCGTTCGTGTCCGACGGCTTCGGTGTCGTGCACCGCAAGCAGGCGTCGGTGTACGACGTGGCGACGCTGCTGCCGCATTACGCGGGCACGCTCGTCGCCGCGGAGGTCGAGGTGCTGGCCCGTCTGACGGCCGATCCGGAACGTCCCTACGCGGTCGTGCTCGGCGGTTCGAAGGTCTCCGACAAGCTGGCCGTGATCGAGGCGCTCGCACCGAAGGTCGACACCCTCGTCATCGGTGGCGGCATGTGCTTCACCTTCCTTGCCGCGCAGGGCATCTCGGTGGGCAACTCGCTCCTCGAGGAATCGATGATCGAGACCTGCAAGGACCTGCTCGAGCGGTTCGGCGACGTCATCCACATCCCGCAGGACGTGGTGATCGCCGACAGCTTCTCCGCCGACGCCGAGGCGAAGACGGTGCCCGTCACCGAAATCGAGGACGGGTGGATGGGCCTGGACATCGGCCCCGAGTCGGTGGCCCGGTTCGCGCACCACCTGGCGGGCGCGAAGACCGTGTTTTGGAACGGCCCGATGGGTGTGTTCGAGTTCGCGAAGTTCGCCGACGGCACCAAGGGTGTCGCCGAGGCCATCATCGAGGCCACCGGCAAGGGCGCGTTCAGCGTCGTCGGCGGTGGCGACTCGGCCGCGGCCGTGCGTCTGCTGGGTCTGCCCGAGGACGGCTTCTCGCACATCTCCACGGGCGGCGGGGCCTCCCTCGAGTACCTCGAGGGCAAGGAACTCCCCGGCATCGCGGTTCTGGAGGGCTGATCGGATGGCACGCAAGCCGCTCATCGCCGGCAACTGGAAGATGAACCTCAACCATCTCGAGGCCATCGCCCTGGTGCAGAAGATTGCCTTCACCCTCCCGGAGAAGTACCTCGACAAGGTCGACGTGACGGTGCTCCCGCCGTTCACCGACATCCGTTCGGTGCAGACGCTGATCGAGGGTGACAAGATCAAGTTCACCTACGGGGCGCAGGACCTGTCCGTCCACGACTCCGGCGCCTACACCGGGGAGATCTCCGGCGCGATGCTCGCCAAGCTCGGCTGCACGTTCGTCGTCGTCGGCCACTCCGAGCGGCGCACGCTGCACGGGGAGACCGACGAGATCGTGCGGGACAAGGCCAAGGCCGCGCTGCGGCACGGCCTGACGCCGATCGTGTGCATCGGCGAGGGTCTCGACATCCGCGAGGCCGGCAACCACGTCGAGTACAACGTCGAGCAGCTGAAGGGCTCGCTGAAGGGCCTGACCGCCGACGAGATCGCGAAGACCGTGATCGCGTACGAGCCGGTGTGGGCCATCGGCACCGGCAAGGTGGCTTCGGCCGCCGACGCCCAGGAGGTGTGCGCCGCGGTGCGTGCCACGCTCGGCGAGCTGGCCTCGCCGGAGGTGGCCGCGACCGTCCGCGTCCTCTACGGCGGCTCGGTGAACGCCAAGAACGTCGGCGAGCTCATCGCGCAGACCGACGTCGACGGCGGCCTGGTCGGCGGTGCGTCGCTCAAGGCCGACGAGTTCGCGCAGCTCTCGGCGATCGCCGCGGGCGGTCCGCTGCTGTAGCGGACGACTGTTCCCTCCGTGGGGCGCAGGATCGCACCGATCCTGCGCCCCACGGTATTTCATCCGGAAAGTGATTCGACACCGATGACCACCGCAGGTTCCGTCCGACGCGGCCCCACCCGCCGAACCGTACTGTTCGGCCTGCTCGCCGTGCTGATCGTCGCGGCGTGCCTGCGTCCGCCGATCACCGCGGTCGGCCCGCTGCTGGGCTCGATCGGGGCCGACACCGGCCTGGGCAGCACCGGGCTCGGCATCCTCGGAGCGGTCCCGCTGCTGTGCTTCGCGGTGGTGTCCCCGTGGATCCACCGGCCCGCGGCCCGCTTCGGTTCGCAACTGCTGATCCTGCTCGCCATGGGGGTTCTTGCCGCGGGGATCCTCGTGCGGTCGCTGCCGGGTGCCCTCTGGCTGTGGTCGGGCACCGTGGCGATCGGCGCCGGGATCGCGGTCGCGAATGTGCTGCTGCCCGCCGTCGTCAAACGCGATCACGCGGGTCGGCTCGCGACCGTCACCGGTGTGTATTCGTCGGTCACCACCGGCGCAGCCGGGCTCGGTGCGGGTCTGGCGGTGCCGTTGGCGGACGCGACCGGTGACTGGCGGACCGCGTTGGCGGTGTGGGCGATCCTGCCGTGTGTCGCCGCCGCGGTGTGGTTCCTGCGCGGCCGCGCGCTGCGCGCGGTCGCGGCGACCGCGCCGCCGGCACCGGAATCCGGGCCGGCCCGGTCGATGTGGCGCTCGGGTGTCGCGTGGCAGGTCACCGCGTTCATGGGCCTGCAGTCGACCACCTTCTATCTGCTGGTGACCTGGCTGCCGTCGGTGGAGGCGAGTCTCGGTGTCGACGCGGCCACCGCCGGCTGGCATTCGTTCGCGTACCAGATCGTCGGGATCGTGGCCGGGCTCGGTGCGACCGTGCTGATGGGCCGGCGTGCCGACCAGCGCATGCTCGCGATCGTCGGTGGGGCGATCCTCGTGGTCGCGGTGGCCGGGTTGCTGCTCGTCCCGGATCTGGTGCTGCTGTGGGCGATCGTCGCCGGGATCAGTTCGGGTACGACGTTCGTGCTCGCCATGGCGTTGTTCGGGCTGCGCACCCGCACGGTCGCGCAGACGGCGCAGCTGTCCGGGATGGCGCAGTGCGTCGGCTACCTGCTGGCGATGTGTGGTCCGATCGCGGCGGGCGTGCTCTTCGACGTCACCGGGACCTGGACGCCCGTGCTGATCCTGATCGCGGTGTGCGCGGTCGGGCAGAGCCTGGTGGGTGGGTTCGCCGGGCGCGACCGCTACACCCACGCGGCGGCCGGGTAGCGCGGGCCGTCACGAGTCGGCCCAGGCGTCGGGCCGGGACCCGTCGACGTCGGTGACGCGATAGGCGCGCGCGAGATCGGCCGACGTCACCGACCGCTGATTCCAGCGGGCCCGCGCGGGGTCGGCGGCCAGCGCCGCAACGCCACGGCCCACATACCGCGGTGATTCCGAGTTCGCGAAACCCGGTGGTGCCGTGGGCAATCCGTCCGGCCTGCCGGGGTCGAGGGCGTCGCGCCAGTTGTCCTCGGTGACACCGTAGTTGTCGAGCATCATCTCCGAGCGCAGCCAGCCGGGCGTGACCGAGACGGCGGTGCCGCCGTGTGCGGCGAGTTCGTGCCCCTGCGAGAATGCCAGCCGGCTGACCGCGTTCTTCACCAGGTCGTAGAAGACGGAGATGCGGTAGTGGGTGGCGTTGTAGCTCGCCGTCCCGTCGGTGACCTCGACGAGCAGACCGCCGGGCTCGGACACGAGCAACGGCAGCAGGTGATGCGACGTGATCAGGTGGGTGTCGAGGCCGAGCCGGACGATCCGGAGCCCGGCGTCGAGATCGTGCTCCCAGATCGGGGTGTTCCACTGCGCCGGTGCGCCTTTGAGAATCTCCGCGCCCCAGATGTCATTGACGAGAACATCGATGTGCCCGAACTCGGCACGGAGACGCCCCGCAAGCGTGGCCACCCGGTCGGGATCGAGGTGGTCGACCTGGATCGCGACACCGGTTCCACCGAGTGCGGTGACGACCTCGGCGGTCTCCTCGATGGTCTCCGGCCGGTCGTAGTCGGACGTCTCGCGACCGTGCGTCCTGCTGCTCCGGCCGGTGCAGATCACGGTGGCGCCGGCCTCGCCGAGCCCGGCCGCGATGCCGCGGCCGGCGCCGCGGGTCGCTCCGGCCACCACCGCGATCTTCCCGTGCAGGGGTGAACTCATCGACTCCGATGATGCCCGGTGGCGACGGCAGTGCGGTGGAGATCGGCGGCACTGCCACCTGCGGTGGCCGACCCGCACCATCGATCACCCCTGCTCGGCCGGCCGGGCCGCTGCCCGGCCGGCCTGCGCGTCGGTCAGCCGACGAGCTTGGCGGACAGCGCCGCGACGGTCTGCGGGCTCAAACCCAGCCCGGTGATCAGGTAGTTGTGGACGGTGCCGAAGTCGTGTTCGAGTTGGGTGAATCCGGCCTCGAGGTAACTACGTTCGACGGTGAGGAGCGGCGCGTAGATCGCCGCCACCTCGGGACCCCGGGATTCGGCGAGCGCAGCAAGTGTCGCGCGGATGTGGTCACCGGAGTATTCGTTCGACAGCAGGTAGTCCGTGTACACGGTCTCGCGGTCCACGCCGGCGAGGGACAACAGTACGGCCGCGGTCCAGCCGGTGCGGTCCTTCCCGGCGGTGCAGTGGAACAGCTGCGGTCCTTCGGTGCGGGCGAACTCGGTGAACATCGCGCCGAGTTCCGCGCGGATCTCGGGATCGGCGACGAATGCGCGGTTGATGTCCTGCATGACCGCGCGCGCGTCCTCCGGTGTCCTCAGGCTCGCCAGGATCGAGGTCGAACTCAGGTTCCCGGACAGCAGCGGGTGCCGGATGTACTGGGCACCGGCCGGGATGCGGTCCGGGGCATCGGCGATCTCGCCGTCGGTGCGCAGGTCGTACACCGCCGCGATGCCGAGGGAGTCGAGCACCGCGGCGTCTTCGTCGTTGCTGGTGAGGGCGTTGGATCGGTAGAAGACGCCGGGCTGTACCCGCAGCCCGAACGCCGCCGGGTAGCCGCCGCCGGATCCGGCGAGATCGCGGAAGTTGTCGACCGACGACAGCCGGGGAGTCTCGACGACGGCCGGTGCACCGATGCCGGACGACCCGGTCGGGAGATCGAAGGGGGCGGCGCCGACCGTGGCGGAGCCGGTGAGCAGCAGTGCGGCGCTGAGGGTGACCGTTGCGGCGAGCCGGGCGCTGCGGCGCCCGGCGGGGAGGACAGTGCGAGACAACACAAACCTTCCTTCAGGGTATGGTTTTTCTTGCGTCTCATTTAGATCACATTCGTCCGAATTTTGCTCTCGTTTTCGAGAATCACGTTTCCGACCGGAAGGTACCGCCGGCACGGACGGCGGGGATCACCGGGTAAGCTGACGGCCGACGTCACCGACCATCGAAGGACACCGAGCGCCGCATGGAACTGTTCCTGGACATCCTGCTGATTGTCACCAGCCTGCTGCTGATCCTGCTGGTGCTGCTGCACCGCGGTAAGGGCGGCGGCCTGTCCAGCCTGTTCGGCGGTGGCGTCCAGTCCAGCCTCTCCGGATCGACGGTCGCGGAGAAGAACCTGGACCGCCTCACCGTCTTCACCGGCATCATCTGGCTGATCTCCATCCTCGGCATCGGGCTGCAGATCAAGTTCAGCTGACCGGCTTCCGGTCGCGCGACCAGCGCCTTCAGTCGATACTGACCGGATGAGCGTCCCGACCGGAACAGCCGCCACCGAGCCGCTGCGCGACGACATCCGCCTGCTCGGCAGCATCCTCGGACAGATCGTGCGCAGGCACGCCGGGGAAGCCGCCTACGAACTCGTCGAGAAGGCCCGGATCGAGAGCTTCCGGGTGCGCCGCTCCGAACTGGACCGCGCCGACCTCGCCGCCATGTTCCGCGAGGTCGCCACCGCCGACACGATTCCGGTCATCCGCGCCTTCAGTCACTTCGCGCTGCTCGCGAACCTCGCCGAGGACCTGCACCGCGAGCGGCGCCGCGCGCTGCACGTCGCCGCGGGCGAACCGCCGCAGGACAGCTCGCTGGCCGCCACCTACGCCAAACTCGACGCCGCCGACCTCGACCCGGAGGCGGTCGCGGCGGCGCTCGAGCACGCGCTGGTCTCGCCGGTCATCACCGCGCACCCCACCGAAACCCGCCGGCGCACCGTGTTCGTCGTGCAGTCACGGATCACCGATCTCATGCGCCGCCGCGGTCGCGCCGAGGACGCCACCGAGATCGCCGAGATCGACCGGCAACTGTGGCGGCACATCCTGACGCTGTGGCAGACCGCGCTGATTCGCCTGGCGCGCCTGCGGATCCAGGACGAGATCGAAACCGGTCTGCGCTACTACGAGGCCTCGCTGTTCGCGGTGGTGCCCGCCCTCGACGCCGAGGTCCGCCGCGAACTCCGGTCCCGCTGGCCCGGCACCGCCCTGCTCACCGAACCGATCGTGCGGACCGGCTCGTGGATCGGCGGCGACCGCGACGGCAACCCGAACGTCACCGCCGAGGTCGTCCACCGCGCCACCGACCGCGCCGCGACCACGGTCTTCGGCCACTACCGCACCGAACTCGCCGAACTCGAGCAGGAACTGTCGATGTCCGAGCGGCTCGTCCCGATCACCGCCGAACTGAAGGCGCTCGTCGAGGCCGCCGCCGACGACGTGCCCGCACGCGCCGACGAACCCTACCGGCGCGCGATCCACGGCATCCGCGGCCGCCTCGCCGCCACCGCGCAGCGTCTGCTCGACGACCCGCCGAACTTCGGTGTCCCCCTCCTCGAGCCCTACCCGGGCCCGGCCGAACTGCTCGCCGACCTGGACGTCCTCGACGCCTCGCTGCGGGCCGCCGGCGACGACGTCATCGCCGACGACCGCCTCGCCCACCTGCGCAGCGCCGTCGAGGTGTTCGGGTTCCACCTCAGCGCCCTCGATCTGCGGCAGAACTCCGAGGTCCACGGCCGGGTCGTCGCCGAACTGCTCGCCTGGGCCGGCGTCACCGACGACTACGAGGCGCTGCCCGAAGACCGCAAGGTCGAACTGCTCACCCGCGAGCTCGCCACCCGGCGCCCGCTCAGCGCCCCCGGCGCCCGGCTCGGGGAGCTCACCACCGCCGAACTCGGGGTGCTCCGCGCCGCTGCCGAGGCCATCCGGCTGCTCGGCGCCCACGCCGTGCCGCACTACATCATCAGCATGTGCGCGTCGGTCAGCGACCTCCTCGAAGCGGCGGTGCTGCTCAAGGAGGTCGGGCTCGTCGACCACACCGACACCGGCCCGCGCTGCCCGGTCGCGGTGATCCCGCTGTTCGAAACCATCGAAGACCTCCAGCGCGGCGCCGCCATTCTCGGTGCAGCCCTGTCGATCCCGGAGTTCCGCAGCCTCGTCGACTCGGCCGGGTCGGTGCAGGAGGTCATGCTGGGCTACTCGGATTCCAACAAGGACGGCGGCTACCTCGCCGCGAACTGGGCGCTGTACCGCGCCGAACTCGACCTCGTCGAATGCGCCCGCGAGCACGGTATCCGGCTGCGGCTGTTCCACGGCCGTGGCGGCACCGTGGGCCGCGGCGGCGGCCCCAGCTACGACGCGATTCTTGCGCAACCCCCGGGCGCGGTCACCGGGTCACTGCGGCTGACCGAGCAGGGCGAGGTGATCGCCGCGAAGTACGCCGAACCCCGCTCGGCGCGCCGCAACCTCGAAAGCCTCGTCGCCGCGACCCTCGAATCCACGCTGCTCGACGTCGAAGGCCTGGGCGCCGACGCGCCCGCCGCCTACGCGATCCTCGACGACCTGGCCGCCCGGGCCCGCGCGGCCTACGGCGAACTCGTGCACGAGACCCCCGGATTCGTCGAATACTTCCGCACCGCCACGCCCGTCGGCGAAATCGGGCAACTCAACATCGGCAGCCGTCCCACCTCACGCAAACCGACGTCGTCGATCGCGGATCTGCGGGCTATCCCGTGGGTGCTGGCCTGGACCCAGTCCCGCGTCATGCTCCCCGGCTGGTACGGCACCGGCACCGCCTTCGAATCGTGGATCGGCGACGACGACACCCGCCGGGCCACGCTCACCGACCTGTACGAGCGGTGGCCGTTCTTCCGCACCGTGTTGTCCAACATGGCGATGGTGCTCGCCAAATCCGACATGGGGCTGGCCGCCCGCTACGCCGAACTCGTCCCCGACACCGACCTGCGCGACCGCGTCTTCGGCAAGATCGTCGACGAACACGCGCGCACCGTCCGCACCTATCTGGCGATCACCGGACGACCGGACCTGATGGCGGACAACCCGGCGCTGGCGCGGTCGGTGCACAACCGGTTCCCGTACCTCGAACCGCTCAACCACCTGCAGGTGGAGTTACTGCGGCGACTGCGCGCGGGGGAGGACACCGACGAGGTACGGCGCGGCATCCAGCTCACCATGAACGGCCTGGCCACCGCACTGCGTAACAGCGGCTGACGCCGGAGGCGACAGTGGCTGACGCCCGAAACGACGGTCGGTGTACCGAAATATCGGTGCACCCACCGTCGTACAGGGCTCCTGTGTTCAGCGGTACGCCTCGCCGAGTTCCGGATAGTCCGCCCAGCGCGGCTCCCGCTGCCCGGCCAGCAGCGCGTCGAGCCGATCGAGGTAGTACTGCCAGCCCGGACCGATCTCGGCCGCCTCCGAACGGGGAACGTGCCGATGCGTGAACTCGAGGGTCGTGACCCGGCCGACCTGACGCAACCGCAGCTCGAGCCTCCACCCGTCCACGTCGACGACGAGCATCCGCGGACCCGCGCACTCGACGATCGTGACATCCGTTGTCGTCGAGTCGTGCTCGTCGGTCATCGTCAAACGCACCCGGCCCGACGACGAATCCCCGGTCCACCGTCCGTACCAGCGGGCGAGCACGTCCGGCTTGGTCAGCGCCGCCCACACCTCGCCGATCGGCAGCGCGAAACTGCGCTGATAGTGCAAGGTTACGAGGATCGAACCGTGCGGACAGTCGTGCTCGGGGCGGACCTCGCCGAGCACGGTGGACGGGGTGCTCATCGGAATGCTCCCTCCGGTCGTCGGATGCCGGACACCGACAATTCTTCCGTGCGAGACATCCACCGGTGCGGTTTCCGGCGCGATCCGTGACCGACGCGAGACCGGCCGCCGCGGATACGGGGGAGGGCGCCGCACCGGACCGGCTCGAGGCGATCTTCGAGCGATTCCACCGGGTCGATCCCGCACGCAGCACCGCCGGCACGGGTCTCGGACCGATCATCGCGCGCGGGCTCGCGACCGTGCACGGTGGCACTCTCACCGGCGACGGGCCGGGGATGCGGGGCTCGCTTCGAGCTGGACCTGCCGTGCCGTGGTCCGGCTGCACGGTACGGGTCGGACCACTACGGTGATATCGAGTCGTATCGGTCGCGCCCGCCCGATCACCGAGATTCCCGACGCCACCCGGCCGTCATCCGCAGTGATCTCCATCGGCGGATGGTGATTCCGATCGGCGGACGGTGATCGCGATCGGCGGACGAGGAGCACAGCAGTGGCGGGAGATCCGGTACCGCATCCGACCGGGCGGGAACGATGGCGGCGATTCGTGGAACCGGCTCTGCTGGTTCTCACCCTGACGTTTCTGACGGGCGGCGTTGTCGCCTGGCTCGCGGGCGCAGCCGCGGTCGCGAACAGGTTCTGGATCACCGGCACGGTGATCGCGATCGTGCCCGCGGTGTGGTGGGTGCTGACGGCATTGCGCCGCGGGAGGGTGGGGGTCGATCTGATCGCCGTGCTGTCGCTGCTCGGCACATTGCTGGTCGACGAGTACCTTGCCGGCGCCCTCATCGCCGTCATGCTGGCCACCGGCCAGAGTCTCGACGCCGCGGCGAACCGCCGCGCGTCCAAGGACCTGCGAAGCCTGCTCGACCGTGCGCCGCGCTCGTCCCGGCGCCGGCGCGGGGAGATCGTCGAGACCGTGGCCATCGACGCCATCGCGGCAGGCGACGTCCTCGTCGTCGGATCGGGTGAAACGGTTCCGGTCGACGGCTGGATCATCGGTCCTGTCGCCGTCCTCGACGAATCGACGCTCACCGGTGAACCGATGAACGTCCGGCGCGGCGCCGGCGAGGCCGTGCGGTCCGGTGTCGTCAACGCCGGCGCCGTCTTCGAAATGGAGGCACGCGCGACCGCCGAGGAGAGCACCTACGCCGGAGTGGTCCGGCTCGCCCGCGATGCTGCTGCGGAATCCGCCCCGGTCGTGCGGCTGGCCGATCGGATCGCAGCGTGGTTCCTCCCGGTCGCACTGATCCTCGCTGCCGTCGCGTGGGTGGCGAGTGGTACTGCGGTGCGGGCGGTCGCTGTCCTCGTGGTGGCGACCCCGTGCCCACTGCTGCTCGCAGCCCCGGTCGCGATCGTGTCCGGGCTCTCTCGGGCTTCTCGCAGGGGAGTGGTGATCCGTAGTGGGGGCGCTCTCGAAAACCTGGGCCAGGCAACCACACTCGTCATGGACAAGACCGGGACTCTGACCACCGGCCGGCCCGCGGAGTCCGACATGGTCACGGCGCCCGGTTACGACGCTCCCGAGGTTCTGCGGTTGGCCGCGTCCGCCGACCAGGTTTCCGCACACGTCCTCGCCGACGCCCTCGTCGAAGATGCGAGAATCCGGGGTCTGACGCTGTCCTATCCCACCGAGGTCGTGGAGGAACCCGGCACGGGGATCGCGGCCACCGTGGACGGTCGCCGCGTGACCGTCGGCACGCTGGTCCTGCCGGCACACGCACCGTCGTGGGCCCGCGCGGTGGTGGCTCGAAGCGTTCTCGACGGCGCGGTCGTCGTGTGGGTGACCGTCGACGGCGAACTGGCCGGCGCGATCCTGCTGACCGACCCCCTGCGCCGGGACGCGCCGCGCACGCTCAGACGCCTACGGTCGGCGGGTCTGAACAGGCTGGTGATGCTGACCGGCGACCGGCGTGCGCCCGCCGCGGAGATCGGCGCGATTCTCGGCCTCGACCACGTCTATGCGGAACAGACGCCGGCGGACAAGGTGTCCCGGGTGCGAGCCGAGTGCGAGTCGGCGGTGACGGTCATGGTGGGCGACGGCGTCAACGACGCTCCTGCCCTGGCCGCCGCAACGGTCGGGGTCGCGATGGGTGCGCGCGGGTCGACGGCAACCTCCGAGGCTGCCGACATCGTCCTGACCACGGACCGGCTCGACCGCATCGCCGACGCGATGGAAATCGCGCGCCGATCCCGCCGCATCGCTCTCCAGAGCGCCGGCATCGGGATGACGTTGTCTGTGGTGGCGATGGGATGTGCGGCAGCCGGCTGGTTGGCTCCGGCAGTGGGCGCGTTGTTGCAGGAAGCCATCGACGTCGCCGTCATCCTCAATGCGCTCCGGGCGCTGCGCGGCGAACATACCCGCGACGCGGTGCTGCCCGAGGACACCGAGAAGATGCTGCAGCGATTCTCGTGTGAGCACGAGGAGATGAGGGACCGGCTCTCGATACTGCGCGACACCGCGCAGCTCCTGGCGGCCGGAGACCGGCAACGAGCGGTGGAATCGCTGCGGGACGTCGACGACTTCCTCACCGGAACTCTGCTTCCGCACGAGCAGGCCGAGGAGACCGAACTCTATCCGGCGCTGGCCGCGCCACTCGGCAGCGGTGAGGCCACCGCGACGATGAGCCGGATGCACGCCGAGATCGAGCGGCTCGCTCGCCGACTGCACACCCATCGCCGGCAGATCGACTCGCGCGGCGCTGTCGACCCGGACCGGTGCGACGACCTCCTCGCATGTCTGTACGGCCTGCACGCGCTGCTGCGCCTGCACTTCCTTCAGGAGGAGGAGAACTACTTCACCCTCGTCGAAACGGGCGAGCATCGCGATGACCCGCCCTCGCTGTGAGGCACCGCACCGAACCGGCTCGAGGCAATCCTCGAGCCGGGCAGTGCGTTGTTCCACTCAGCGAATCGGCGCTCTCGGACGGGCCCCGGGAGCGCTCGACGGCATCACTTCGTGGTCTTGATGTCGATCTTCTTGGCGGATTCGGTTCCCTCGGCAAGCCCGATCGAGACGGTGAGAATTCCCTTGTCGTAGGACGCCTCGACGTCCTCGTCGTCGGCGGTGGGCGGCAGGGTCACCGAGCGATGGAACGAACCGTAGGAGAACTCGGACCGGCCCTTCTCGGTCTTCTCCTCGGTGCGTTCCGCGTGGATGTCGAGGCGGCCGCGGTCGACCGTGACGGTGATGTCCTTGTCCGGGTCCACTCCGGGAATCTCGGCTCGGACGATGTAGCGACCGTTGTCGATGTGGTCTTCGACGCGAATGAGGTTGTTGCCGAAGACGGTACCGAAGGAAGGCCATCGGAGCGTGTCGAAGATTTCGGACAGCTCCGGGAAGACCGAACGGGGCTGGCGAGCGGGCACAGACATCGTGTTCCCCCTTCCGTGTGTGTAACTGTCGCACCGTCAATTTTCCCCTCTTGCGGTGCCGGTCGGCACCGATGAGCCGAGGAAGGGACGAAGGGCCCCTATCGCCGAGGGCATGTGACCTGGCTCAATGGAAGGTGAACTGTCGACGGCCGACGCGGCCGACGAAGGAGCAGGCGCATGGACGGCGCACGCATCCCGCGGGTGGACGAACGCATCCTGGACCGCCGGGGTCTCGATCTGCTGATCGACGTACTGCGAGAGCGGGGATATCGGGTCGTCGGCCCCACCGTGAGCGACACCGCGATCGTCCTCGGTGAGCTGAAATCGGGGGCCGACCTGCCGGCCGGATGGGGCGTCGAGACCGCTCCCGGCCGCTACCGGCTGCATCGACGCGACGACGCCGCCGTGTTCGCGCATTCGTCGGGTCCCCAATCCTGGAAGCAGTACCTGCATCCACCGCGACGGCAACTGTGGTCCACCACCCGTGACGGTCCGTGGGAACCGCCCGTCGTCGACGAGACGCCCTGTGCGTTCGTCGGTGTGCGCGGTTGCGATCTCGCGGCGATCGCGGTGCTGCGCCGTGTCCTGTGTCCGGACCCGGACGCCGATACACCGACCGCGCGCCGTTTCCGCAGCCTGTTCGTCGTCGCCGCGCACTGCACCGAACCCGGCGGTGTGTGCTTCTGCGCCTCCATGGGCACCGGGCCGGCGGCCGGGGCGGGATACGACCTGGCGCTGACCGAACTCCTCGACAACCACGGCCACCGATTCCTCGTCGACGTCGGAACCGAATCCGGTGCGGCAGTCCTCGGCGACGTCGAGTCCCGTGTCGCGGAAGCAGACGACGTCGAGGGTGCACGCCGCGCGGTCGCCGATGCGGCCCGGCACATGGGCCGCCACATGCCCGACACGGATCTGCGCGAGCTCCTCCGGCGTGCCCGGGACGCCGACGTCTGGGAAGACGTCGCCGACCGATGCTTGACCTGCGGGAACTGCACGATGGTATGCCCCACCTGCTTCTGCACCACCACCGAGGACACGACCGACCTGACCGGTGAGCACGCGCAGCGCTGGCAGCACTGGTCGTCCTGCTTCGAACTCGACTTCAGCCACCTGCACGGCGGCGATGTCCGCACTTCCGGCGAGAGCCGGTACCGCCAGTGGATGTCGCACAAACTCGGCACGTGGTTCGACCAGTTCGGCAGTTCCGGATGTGTGGGATGCGGACGCTGCATCGACTGGTGCCCGGTCGGCATCGACATCACCGAGGAAGCGGCACGACTGTCACAGCTGCTCCCGGCGTGGGGAGAGGACGACCGGTGAACGCTCCCGAGCCCGTTCTCCCGGCCGCGCTCGCCGGGCTCTCCGAGGAACACCGCACCCGGCTCGCGGACTTCGCAGTCGCCGTCGGGTTCGCCCCCGGCGAGCTCGTCTTCCGGGAGGACGAACCCGCCACCCGGTGCTGGCTGCTGCACACCGGCAGCGTCGTGCTGAGCACGGTGGTACCGGGGCGAGGCACCGTGGTCCTCGAAACCGTGCACGGCGGCGACATCCTCGGCTGTTCCTGGCTCGCTGCCCGTCCCCGCTGGCAGTTCACCGCGCACGCCGCGGCCGTCACCGAGGCCACCGAGCTGGACGTCGTCGCCCTGCAGGCGACGGCCGCCGACGATCCGGCGTTCACCTACGCGGTGACGCGCGCCCTGTCGGAGATGATCGTCGCCCGCCTGCATTCGACGCGGGCCCGGTTGCTCGACCTCTACGCCGGCCGTTCCTCGGAGTGACACCGTGACTCCGGACTCCGCGATTCCCCTCGGCTACCGGGTTGTCGCACGCGCGCGGGAAACACACGACACCGTCACGCTGACGCTGCAGCCCCTCATGGAACCCGCCGAAAGACGTTTTGCACCAGGACAGTTCATGATGCTGTACGCCCACGGCGTCGGGGAGGTGGCGGTGTCGGTCAGCGGTGACCCGACGCCCGACAGTGACACGCTCGTCCACACCATCCGCAGCGTGGGGGCCGTGAGCCGGGCGCTGCACGACGCACCGGTCGGCACGGTGATCGGTGTCCGGGGCCCGTTCGGGAACGGATGGCGGATGCACACCCGCCCCGGCGGTGATCTGGTCGTCGTCGCCGGAGGGGTAGGGCTAGCGCCCCTGCGGCCCGCCGTGCTCGCCGCGCTCGCCGCACGCGACCGGTTCCGGCGGCTCACCCTCGTCGTCGGGGCGCGGACCCCGGCAAACATCCTGTTCCCATCCGACCTGTCCGCCTGGGCGACCCGGGACGACCTCACCGTCGAGCTGACGATCGACCAACCGGTGTCCGGGTGGACGGGTGCGGTCGGATTCGTCACCGAAGCACTACAGAGAATCGACGTCGACCCCGCCCGCACCACCGCACTGCTGTGCGGGCCCGAACCGATGATGCGGTTCTGCGCCCGCGCCCTGATGTCGCGGGGAGTTCCCGCCGAGGCCATCCAGTTGTCCCTCGAACGGAACATGCAGTGTGGCACCGGGCAGTGCGGCCACTGCCAACTCGGGGAGCTCCTGCTCTGCCGGGACGGGCCCGTCGTCGACTACACCGTCGCCGAACCGCTTCTGCGCGTACCGGAGCTGTAGATGAGTACACCCTCGAAACCGACACCGACCCTCGCGGTGTGGAAGTTCGCCTCCTGCGACGGCTGCCAGCTCACCCTTCTCGACTGCGAGGACGAGCTGCTGCCGCTGGCCGAGGAGGTGTCGATCGCCCATTTCCTCGAGCTGTCCGACGCCGTCGCGGGTGGACCGTACGACCTGTCGCTGGTCGAAGGATCGATCACCACCGCGGCCGACCGCGACCGCATCCGCAGGATCAGGGAACAATCCCGGTCCCTGGTCACCATCGGGGCCTGCGCCACCGCGGGCGGGATCCAGGCGCTGCGCAACTTCGCCGACATCGACGAGTTCCTGTCGGTCGTCTACGCCGACCCCCACTACATCGACACGCTCGCCACCTCGACCCCCGTCTCGGCGCACGTGCCGGTCGACTTCGAACTGCGCGGATGTCCCATCGATCGCCGCCAGCTCCTCGAGGTGATCACCGCCTACCTGTCCGGACGGAAGCCGAACATCCCGAACACCACCGTGTGCACGGAGTGCAAACGACGCGGTCTGACCTGCGTGATGGTCGCCGAGGGCACACCCTGCCTCGGACCGGTGACGCACTCCGGCTGCGGCGCACTGTGTCCGGCCGTCTCCCGGGGATGCTACGGCTGTTTCGGTCCGGCGCCCGATCCCAACCTCGCGTCCATGACGGGGTGGCTGCGGACCTGCGGCATGAGCGAGGCGGACATCTCCCGGATCTTCGCGACGTTCAACGTCGCGGCGTTCGACACCGGCACGGCGGGAGCACGCGATGACCGACTCCCGTAGGGAAATGACCGTCCGGGCGCTCGCCCGCGTCGAAGGCGAAGGCCGGCTCGACGTCACCGTCCGCGACGGCCGCGCCGAGCGGGTGGATCTCGCGATCTACGAGCCGCCGAGATTCTTCGAATCGTTCCTGCGTGGCCGGCACTTCCTGGAGCCGCCCGACATCACCTCCCGGATCTGCGGGATCTGCCCCGTCGCGTATCAGGTGAGCGCCTGCAACGCGCTGGAGGACGCGTGCGGAGTGATCGTCGACGACGACATCACCGACCTTCGCCGGCTCCTGTACTGTGGGGAGTGGATCGCGAGCCACGTGCTGCACATCTACTTCCTTCACGCCCCAGACTTCCTCGGCGTCCCGGATTCGATCGAACTCGCGCGCAGGGATCGTGCCGCGGTCGAACGGGGACTGGCCTTGAAGAAGGCGGGAAACGCCGTCCTCGACGTCGTCGGTGGGCGCCCGATTCACCCCGTCAACGTGCGGGTCGGCGGATTCCACCACGCCCCGACCCGGGCCGAACTCGCCCCGCTCGCAACGCAACTCGACGCCGCCCTCGACGACGCGGTGGCAACGGTCGACTGGGTGTCCTCCTTCGACTGTCCCGACATCGACGTCGACCACGAGTTCCTCGCGTTGCAGCACCCGTCGCGCTACGCCATCGAGGACGGCGACGTCGTCTCCACTTACGGGTTGCATTGCACAGCAAGCGAATTCCCGCAGCACGTGACCGAACACCAGGTGCCGCACTCGACCGCACTGCACGCCACGCTCGACGGGCGCCGCTACCTCACCGGCCCGCTGGCCCGGTATTCGCTCAACTCCGGGCAACTGACCGGGCAGGCCGCGGCGTCCGCGGCCGCGGCGGGACTCGGCCCCCGATGCCGCAATCCCTACCGCAGCATCGTCGTCCGCGCCGTCGAGGTCGTGTACGCGCTGGAGGAGGCGCTGCGGATCATCGACCGCTACCGACGGCCCGCTCCACCCGCCACCGCTGTCTCGCCGGTGCGTCGCGTCGGGCACGGTGTCAGCGAAGCGCCCCGTGGCCTGCTCTATCACCGCTACGAACTGGACTCCGCCGGCCTCGTCACCGCGGCCGCGATCGTCCCGCCGACCTCCCAGAATCAGGCGGCGATCGAGCACGATCTGCGCCGCGCCGTCGAGGCGAATCTCGCCGCCTCGGACGAGGATCTGACGATGATGTGCGAGCACATCATCCGCAACTACGATCCGTGCATCTCGTGCGCCACGCACTTCCTGACCCTCACGGTGCAGCGCCGATGATGTGCCGATGAGAACCGTGGTGCTCGGGTTGGGAAACGACTACCGCAGGGACGACGGGGTCGGACCCGCGGTCGCGCGCGACGTCGCCGCCCGGGTGGCACCGGACGTCGGGGTGTACGCGGTGGACGGCGAACCGACGCGGATGCTCGACGCGTGGGACGGCGCGGATCTGGCGATTCTGATCGATTCCGCGGTAGGAGATTCCGCTCGTTCGGGAACGGTGACTCCGGGAACCGTGCACCGTTTCGACTCGCAGGACCTGACGCTGTCGCCGGGGGCGGCGACCAGTACCCACGGCTTCGGGTTGATCACCGCCCTCGAGCTGGGGCGTCTGCTCGATCGCATGCCCCGCCGATGGGTGCTGTACACCGTCGACGCCGCCGACGTCGGCTTCGGCTGCGGCCTGTCCCGCACCGCCGCCCGAGCAGCCGACCGGGTGGTCGCGGCGGTGCTGGAGGAAATTACCCGCGTCTAGCGCACCACCAGCATCGGGCAGGTCACGTGGTGCAGCAGCGCGCGGCTCGTCGAGCCCAGCAGCAGGCCCGTGAACCCGCCCCGTCCGCGACTTCCGACCACCAACAGCTGGGCGTGCTCGGACTCGTCACGCAGGGTCCGGACGGGCCGATCCAGGACCACCACCGTCCGGACCGGGACGTCGGGGAACTCCCCGGAGTATCCGGCCAGGCTCTCGGACAGCGTCGCCCGCTCGCGTTCCTCCACCTGGGCCCAGTCGAAGTCGCTGGGGAACGGGGCGTGCACATCGACGTCGGACCACGCGTGGACCGCGACGAGCTCGGCACCGCGCATGGCCGCCTCCTCGAACGCCATCGCGATCGCGGGCTCGCTGTGCTTCGACCCGTCGGCCCCGACGACGACCGGACCGGAAATATCGTTGACGTCGACATGCGGGAGACCCCGTACGACGGCCACCGGTGAACGGGCGTGGGTGACCACCGCGGAGCTGACCGAGCCGAGAATCGCACGTTCGATCAGGCCGCGCCGATTCGCACCGAGGACCACCATCCGGGCGGACTTGGATCGCTCGATCAGCTCGCGGGCCGGTGCATCCTGTGACACGGCCTTCTCGACCTCGACGGTGTGTCCCGCCGTCACCTGCGCGACCAGGCTCTCGGCCTCGGCGAGCCGCCGCTCCGCCTCGAGCTGCTCCTCCTCGTAGAAGGTGTCCGGCATTCCGATGGGGACGACGTAGCCGCCGGACACGATCGCCGTGGTGACAAGGGTGAGGGGAGCCCCCCGTCGTGCTGCTTCCTTCGCGGCCCACGCGACCGCTTGCAGAGACGAGGGTGAGCCGTCCACTCCGACGACTATCGGTTGAGGTGCGGTCACGTTGGCCTCCTGGGGTCGGCCGGCTGGAATCCGTCACTGCCTATCGTCGTTGCGGCAGCGCGCTCTGCCGTAGGGGAGAAGGTCCTCACCTTCGGGCGCCGGCATGCAGCACGCCCGCGTCGGAGCCGAGTTCGTTCGCCGGAACCTTTTGCTGGTCTCGCTCCTCCAAGTAGGTGGCGGGCAACAGGGTTCCGCCGTAACGAGAAGGATAGGACAAACCTCATGGGCACGAAGCTGATTCGCGGCGCGATTCTGGCGACGGCGACCGCCGGTGGGGCCTTGGCGGCGGCCGGGCCGGTCCACGTGGGCGGCGCCCCCGACGGCTGGAAGCCGGACCAACCCTCCGTCGAGCCGGGCTACAACCGGCCGCTCATCGACGAGGCCTGCATCCCGGTACAGCCCGGCGTGACCGTTCTCGGCCCCGCGGAGGTGCCCTACCTGACGCCCGGCGGAAGCCCCGGCGTCCTGCCGTCCCTGTAGCGCGGCGCCGGACCCCGTGGTGGGCACGACCGGAGTCGTGGTGGGGGCCGCGACTCCGGTCGCCGGCGACGCACTGGAACCGCGTGGAACCGGCGGGTGGGTCGACGCGTCGAACCGGGTAAGGACGAGCACTGTCGTCCCCGACGGGGGAGGAACACCGACCATGGACCCACGCTCGACGCACTGCGTACGCACACGATCGCGAATGGGCTTGCTGCGCACGGCATCCCGGCCGCGAAGCGCGATCAGGCTGGGATGCGGCACGCCGGCCGGGGACGGAACGCCGGGCTCGGACACCCGCCCGGACGACACCCGCAGCGACGGACGGGAACGATGACCGCCCGCGTGCTCAGGCGTCCGGCAGACCCGCCGCCGCCTCGGTGTCGACGAACCACACCGTCTGCTCGAGACCGCGCGCCCCGGCCGCCGGGATATCGACCGGATCGGCGCCGGCCACCGCAGCCGCGACCGCGTCGGCCTTCGCCGCGCCGGTCACCAGGAACCACACCTGCCGCGAGCGGCGAACCGCGGGCAACGTCAACGTGACCCGCGCCGGCGGCGGCTTCGGGGAATCGTCGACGCCGACGACGAACTTCTCGGACTCGCGCACCGCGGCGGTGTCCGGGAACAGCGAATTGATGTGGCCTTCCCCGCCCATCCCGAGCAGATGCACATCGAACGTGGGCACCGTGCCGTCGGGGGAGTGCGCGGCCAGCACCCGCGCGTACGCCTCGGCGGAAGTCGCTGGGGACGCGCCGCCCGGTTCCCCGAGCGCCGGCATCACGTGGATGCGCGCGGGATCGATCGGCACCCGATCGAGCAGCGCCGCCCGCGCCTGCACCTCGTTGCGGTCCGGGTCGCCCGGGGGCAGGAACCGCTCGTCGCCGAAGTACACGTCGATCGCGGACCAGTCGATGCCGCCCTGCTCCCGGCACACCTGCTCGAGCACCGCGATGCCGGTGCCGCCGCCGGTCAGCACCACCGACGCGCTCACCCGCTCACGCTGCGCGATGACCACCGCGTCGACGAACGCGGACGCCGCCGCGCCGACCAGTGCCTCGCTCGAGGCGAAACGTTCGACGCGGACCGGTGCATCAGACATATTCCACCTTCGAGATGCCGTTGAGTGCAGAGTGGTAGACCTCGTCGGGGTCGAGCCGTCGCAGTTCCTCGGCGAGGCACTCCCACGAGTCCCGACGCGCCAGGGTGATCAGCGAATCCGGTTTCCCGGTGCGCTTGAGCGTGGCGACGCGCCCGTCCTGCGGACGCACCAGCTCGATCGTCTGCGACCGGGTGCGCAGCTCCACCTGCAGCTTGCCGATCGCACGCTGCACCGGCCCGTCGATCCGGCTGGCGAGCCAGCCCGCGAGCAGATCCAGCGCAGGCTCGTTCGCCAGCCCCGACACACGCGCCGACTCGATCGGCTCGTGCGGGGCCTGGTCGAGCGCCGACACCAGCAGCGCCCGCCAGTAGGTGATGCGGCCCCACGCCAGGTCGGTGTCGCCGGGGGTGTATCCGGCGCGCCGGGAAGCGATCGAGGCCATCGGATCGGCGTCGTTGGTGGCATCGGTCAACCGGCGCACCGCCAGGCGACCCACCGGGTCCTTCGCGGGAACCTCCGGCGGCGACGTCGGCCACCACACGACGATCGGGGTGTCCGGCAGCAGGAACGGCACGATCACCGACTCCTGATGGTCCGCGAGGGGTCCGTGCAACGCGAGGATCAGCACCTCGGACGCGCCGGCATCGCCACCGAGACGGATCTCGGCGTCCATGCGCGGGACGTCGCCGTCGTTGACCCGGCCGACGACGATGACGCGACACGGATGTTCGCGGGCCGCGGCGGTCGCGGCGGCGATCGCCGGTTCGAGACCGCGACCGCCGTCGGTGCACACCACGAGCGTGAGCACGCGGCCCTGCGTGACGACCCCACCGTTGCGGCGCAGCTCCACGAGCTTCTTGCCGATGTCGATCGCGGTCGCGTTGCGCAGCTGAACCCTCACGGTCGCCTCCATTCGCGGCCGGAGCGGCGCAGCATCTCGTCCGCCGACGGCGGGCCCCAGGTCCCGGCCTCGTACGGCTCCGGGACACCGTGGGCGGCCCAGTGCTCGAGCACCGGATCGAGGATCTTCCAGGACAACTCGACCTCTTCGTCGACCGGGAACAGCGACGGTTCGCCGAGCAGCACGTCGAGGATCAGCCGCTCGTACGCCTCCGGCGACGACTCGGTGAACGCCTGGCCGTAGCTGAAGTCCATGTTCACGTCCCGGACCTCCATCGAGGACCCGGGCACCTTCGACCCGAACCGGAGCGTGACGCCCTCGTCCGGCTGCACCCGGATCACCAGCGCGTTCTGGCCCAGCTCGGTGGTCATGGTGTCGTCGAACGGCAGGTGCGGCGCCCGCTTGAACACGATCGCGATCTCGGTGACGCGACGCCCCAGCCGCTTGCCGGTGCGCAGATAGAACGGCACGCCCGCCCAACGGCGGGTGTTGATCTCACAGGTGATCGCCGCGAACGTCTCCGTCGTCGAGTCCGGCGCGAAACCCTGCTCCTCGTGCAACCCGACGACCTCGCCGCCGTTCTGCCAGCCCGCGACGTACTGTCCGCGCGCGGTGGTCTCGTCGAGCGGTTCGGCGAGCCGCGTCGCCGAGAGCACCTTGATCTTCTCGGCCCGCAGTTCGGCCGGATCGAAGCTGATCGGTTCCTCCATCGCGATGAACGCGAGCAGCTGCAGCAGATGGTTCTGGATGACGTCGCGCGCGGCGCCGATGCCGTCGTAGTATCCGGCGCGGCCCCCGAGCCCGATGTCCTCGGCCATGGTGATCTGCACGTGGTCGACGTAGTGGGCGTTCCACAGCGGATCGAACAGCTGGTTCGCGAATCGCATCGCCAGGATGTTCTGCACCGTTTCCTTGCCGAGGTAGTGGTCGATGCGGAACACCGAATCCTCGGGAAACACCTCGCCGACAACGGCATTGAGCGCGCGGGCGCTGGCCAGGTCGTGCCCGAACGGCTTCTCGATCACGACGCGGCTCCAGCGCCCGTCCTCCGAGCCGGCCAGACCCGAACGCGACAGCTGCGAGCACACCACCGGGAACGAATCCGGCGGAATCGACAGGTAGAACGCGTGATTGCCGCCCGTGCCCCGGATCTTGTCGAGCTCGGCGAGGGTCGTCGCGAGCTGGGCGAACGCGTCCTCGTCGTCGAAGCTGCCCTGGACGAAGCGGATCCCCTCGGCGAGTCGCTGCCACACCTCCTCCCGGAAGGGGGTGCGCGAGTTCGCCCTGACCGCGTCGTGCACGATCCGGCCGAAATCCTCGTCCACCCAGTCCCTTCGGGCGAAGCCGATCAAAGCGAACCCGGGCGGCAGCAGGCCACGATTGGCGAGGTCGTAGACCGCCGGCATCAGCTTCCGGCGGGCCAGGTCGCCGGTGACCCCGAAGATCACCAGCGCACACGGGCCCGCGATGCGGGGAAGCCGCCGATCCCTCTCGTCACGAAGCGGATTGACCCACTCCGCCGCCGCGGGTTCGCTCACCGTCAGCCCTCCGCGCCGGCGGTGTGCGCCGCAAGCTGCTCGGCCGTGGCCGCGATCAGTTCGTTCCAGGACACCTCGAACTTCTCGACGCCCTCGTCCTCGAGCTTGCGGAACACGTCGTTCAGATCGATCCCGGCCTTCTTCAGCGCGGAGAACACGTGCTCGGCGGCGGTGTCGGTGCCCGTGACGGTGTCGCCGGTGATCTCACCGTGGTCGGCGACCGCCTCGAGGGTCTTCTCCGGCATGGTGTTGACGGTGTGCGGCGCCACCAGCTCGGTCACGTACAGCGTGTCCGGGTATGCGGGGTTCTTCACACCGGTCGACGCCCACAGCGCGCGCTGCGGCCGGGCCCCGGCGGCGGCGAGCTGCTCGAAACGCGCACCGGATTCGAAGGCCTTCCGGTAGGCCGCGTACGCCAGGCGAGCGTTGGCGACCCCGGCCTTGCCGCGCAGGGCCAGTGCCTCGTCCGTGCCGATCTCCTCGAGCCGCGCATCGATCTCGGTGTCCACGCGGGAGACGAAGAACGACGCCACCGAGTGGATCTTCGACAGGTCGTGCCCGGCGGCCTTCGCCGCGGTCAGACCGTCGAGGTAGGACTCGATGACCCGCTCGTACCGGTCCACCGAGAAGATCAGCGTCACGTTCACGCTGATGCCCTCGCCGATCACCCGGGCGATCGCGGGCAGGCCGGCGACCGTCGCAGGAATCTTGATGAACAGGTTCGGGCGGTCGACGATCTTCCACAGCTCGATCGCCTGCTTGACGGTGGCGTCCGTCTCGTGGGCGAGTCGCGGATCGACCTCGATCGAGACCCGGCCGTCGACACCGTCGGTCGCCTCGTACACCGGTGCCAGCACGTCGCACGCGGCGCGCACGTCGTCGGTCGTGACGGTGCGGATCGTGGTGTCGACGTCCGAGCCGGCGGCAGCCAGTTCGGTGATCTGCGCGTCGTAGGCGTGGCCCTTCGACAGCGCCGCCTGGAAGATCGACGGGTTGGTGGTGACCCCGACGACCGAACGGGTCGCGACGAGCTCGGCCAGGTTGCCGGACTCGATGCGCTCGCGGGACAGGTCGTCGAGCCACACGGACACGCCTGCGGCCGACAGTGCTGCCAGATTCGCGTTCTGCGTGGTGGTTTCCTGCGTCATGACGATCTATCCCTTCAGTCGCGTCAGCGAGCGGCGTGCAGCGTCGGCGACGGCCTCGGCGGTGATGCCGAACTCGCGGTACAGGGTCTTGTAGTCGGCGGAAGCGCCGTAGTGCTCGAGCGACACGGCCTCGCCGGCGTCGCCGATCAGGCGGTACCACGGCAGCGCCAGCCCCGCCTCGACGGACACGCGGGCCTTCACCGACGGCGGCAGCACCTCGTCGCGGTACGCCTGGTCCTGCTCGAGGAACCAGTCGAGAACCGGCACCGACACGACGCGGGTCGGGACGCCCTCGGCCTCGAGGACCTCACGCGCGGCGACGGCGAGCTGCACCTCGGAACCGGTGGCGAGCAAAAGCACCTCGGGGGTGCCGGTCGACGCCTCGGCGAGCACGTAGGCGCCGCGGGCCACACCCTCGGCGGCCTTCTCGCGGGTGCCCTCGAGCACCGGCACGTCCTGACGGGTCAGGGCGAGCGCGGTCGGGCCCGTCTTGTTCTCCAGCGCGGCCTTCCACGCGAACGACGTCTCGTTGCCGTCCGCGGGGCGGATCACCGCGAGGTTCGGGATCGCGCGCAGCGCGGTGAGGTGCTCGACCGGTTGGTGGGTCGGGCCGTCCTCGCCGAGACCGATCGAATCGTGCGTCCACACATAGATCGACGGGGTCTGCATGAGCGCGGCCAGGCGCACCGCGGGACGCATGTAGTCGGAGAACACGAGGAACGTGCCGCCGTACGGGCGGGTCGGCCCGTGCAGCGCGATGCCGTTGAGGATCGAGCCCATGGCGTGCTCGCGGACACCGAAGTGCAGGGTGCGGCCGTACGGGGTGGCCGTCCAGTCCTTGGTCGAGATCGACTCGGGACCGAACGACTCCGAACCGGGGATGGTGGTGTTGTTCGAACCCGCCAGGTCCGCGGACCCGCCCCACAGCTCCGGCAGGATCGGGCCGAGCGCGGCGAGCGCGTTGCCGGACGCCTTCCGGGTCGCCGGGCCCTTCTCGGCCGGCTCGTAGGTCGGCAGGGCGTCGGTCCAGCCTGCCGGGAACTCGCCGGCCTGCAGGCGGTCGAACAGTTCCTTGCGCTGCGGCTCCCGCTCGGCCCACGCGTCGAACGCGGCCTGCCAGTCGGCGCGGGCCTTCGCCCCGCGGTCGACGACGCGGCGGGTGTGCTCGATCACAGCGGGATCCACGTCGAAGTTCTTCTCGGGATCGAACCCGAGGAACTTCTTGACCGCGGCGACCTCGTCCGCGCCGAGCGCCGCGCCGTGCACGTCGCCGGTGTTCATCTTCGTCGGGGCCGGGTAGCCGATGACGGTGCGCAGTAGGATCAGCGACGGCTTGTCGGTGACGGCCTTCGCCGCCTCGACCGCCTCGAGGATCGCGGTGACGTTCTCGCCGCCCTCGACGGTCTGCACGTGCCAGCCGTACGCCTCGTAGCGCTTGGCGGTGTCCTCGCTGAGCGCGATCGCGGTGTCGTGCTCGATGGAGATCTTGTTGTCGTCGTAGAAGACGATCAGGTTGCCCAGTTCCTGCACCCCGGCGATCGACGACGCCTCGGAGGTGACGCCCTCCTCGATGTCACCGTCGGACGCGACGACGTAGATGTGGTGGTCGAACGGGCTGGTGCCCTCCGCCGCCTCCGGGTCGAACAGGCCGCGCTCCCGCCGAGCGGCCATCGCCATGCCCACCGCGGAGGCCAGACCCTGGCCGAGCGGGCCGGTAGTCATCTCGACACCCGCGGTGTGCCCGAACTCGGGGTGGCCGGGGGTCAGCGAACCCCACGTGCGCAGCGCCTCGAGGTCGGCCAGCTCCAAGCCGTAGCCGGACAGGTAGAGCTGGATGTAGAGGGTCAGGCTCGAGTGGCCGCAGGACAGGACGAACCGGTCGCGGCCGACCCACTGCGGGTCGGTGGGGTCGTGGCGCAGCACCCGCTGGTACAGCGTGTACGCCAGCGGCGCCAGGCTCATCGCGGTGCCGGGATGCCCGTTGCCGACCTTCTGCACGGCGTCCGCAGCAAGCACACGGGCGGTGTCGACGGCCTTGGTGTCCAGATCGGTCCAGTCGGCGGGGTGGACCGCCGCGGTGAGGGTGCGGATCTCGTCGGTGATCGACACGAGCTTCAAGTCTCCTGACATGGGTGTACGGGATGCCTGCGACCGCGAATGCGTCGCGCGCCCTCCCAGCCTAATGGCCGCGGCGGCCCCGTGCGGCCTACGGGTCGATTCGGCCGAGGCCTGTCCGCGGTCTACCATCGACCGTAGTAGTGCGCGTCCGTGATCGGGCGGCGGTCGGCGGGCGAGCGAAGGTGTGTATTCGCGTGGTGCAAGGAGACAGTGTGCGGGCAGGGCGACGGCCGGGAGGACACGGCTTCGGTGCCCCGGAAGCCCCCAGCGCCCCGCGGCCGGACACCCCGTGGGGCCGGATCTCGGGCACCGTGCTCGCCTACATCGCGCTGACCAAGCCGCGCGTCATCGAGTTGCTGCTGGTCGCGACCATCCCGGCGATGCTGCTCGCCGACCGCGGCAACGTCGATCTCGTTCTCATCCTCAGCACCCTGTTCGGCGGCTGGATGGGCGCGGCGAGCGCGAACTCGCTCAACTGCGTCGTCGACGCCGACATCGACAAGGTGATGAAGCGCACCGCGCGGCGTCCGCTGGCGCGGCAGGCCGTGCCCACGCGCAACGCGTTCGTGTTCGGCATGGTGCTCGGCATCGCGTCGTTCGCGTGGCTGTGGTGGCGCGCGAATCTGCTCGCCGGGGCGCTCGTCGTCGCGACCATCGCGTTCTATGTGCTCGTCTACACGATGGTGCTCAAGCGTCGTACCTGGCAGAACGTGGTGTGGGGCGGCGCTGCCGGCTGCATGCCGGTGATGGTGGGCTGGGCCGCGGTGACCGGGTCGCTGAGCTGGGAGCCGATCGTGCTGTTCCTGGTGATCTTCTTCTGGACTCCGCCGCACACCTGGGCGCTGGCGATGCGCTACAAGGAGGACTACAAGGCGGCCGGCGTGCCGATGCTCCCCGTGATCGCCACCGAGCAGCACGTCACCAAGCAGATCCTGATCTACACGTGGGCGACGGTGCTGGCCACGCTGGTGCTCGTCCCGGCGGCAGGCGTCGTGTACGCGGCGGTCGCGGTGCTCGCCGGTGCCTGGTTCGTGTTCATCGCCCACCAGCTGTACAACAGCGTGCGCGGGGGCGCGTCCGTCAAGCCGCTCAAGCTGTTCCTGCAGTCGAACAACTACCTCGCGGTGGTGTGCCTGGGCCTGGCCGTCGACTCCGTGCTGGACCTGCCCACCATCGCCTCGTACCTCTGATCTGCTGAACCGACAGCAACGGCGCCGCTCTTCCCGACGGAAGGGCGGCGTTCGTTGCGCGGTGTGCCTTTGTGGCGGCCAGGGCCGCCAATAAGGCACACGGGCGCCTACGGCGCCAGCACGATCGAACCGGTGGTTTTGCGGCCCTCGAGGTCGCGGTGGGCCTGCGCCGCCTCCGCGAGCGGATAGCGCGCCCCGACGCGGATCTTCAGATCACCGGCGGCGATGGCCGCGAAGACGTCACCGGAGCGCCACAGCAGCTCCTGGCGGTCCCGCGTGTAGTGCACCAGGGTGGGGCGGGTCAGGAACAGCGATCCGGCGGGGTTGAGCCGCTGCGGATCGAACGGGGGCACCGGGCCGCTCGCGGCACCGAACAGCGCGAGCGTGCCGCGGATCCGCAGCGACGCCAGCGACGCCTCGAAGGTGTCCTTGCCGACCCCGTCGTACACGGCGGCGACGCCCTCGCCGCCGGTCAGTTCCCGCACCCGCTCGGGAAGGTCGTCGCCGTAGCGGAGCACCTCCGCGGCGCCGGCCTCCCGCGACAGCGCCTCCTTCTCGTCCGAGGACACGGTGGTGATGACCCGTACCCCCTTCGCGGTCGCGAGCTGGGTCAGGATCAGGCCGACCCCGCCGGCGCCCGCGTGCATGAGCACCGTCTCCCCGGGCTGCGCCGGATACGTCGACTCGAGCAGGTAGTGCGCGGTCATGCCCTGCAGCAGCGCGGAAGCGGCCTGGTCCGCGGGTACCTCGTCCGGGACCGGCACCGCGACCGCTTCCGGCACGACGACCAGTTCCGCGTACGAGCCGGGGGCCGCGGCCCAGCACACCCGGTCGCCGACCGCGAACTCGCTGGTTCCGGGCCCGACGGCTTCGACGCGGCCGGTGCCCTCGGACCCGGGTACGTAGGGCAGATCCGTCGCGTACAGGCCGGTGCGGAAGTAGGTGTCGATGTAGTTGACGCCGATGGCGTCCGTGCGGACCAGCAGCTCACCCGGCCCCGGAACGGGATCGGGGAGCTCGGCGGGAACGAGGACGTCGGGACCACCGAACCGTGTCACTTCGATTGCGCGCATGGGCCCACAGTATTCTGCAGGCATGAGCGCTGAAACTCAGGTCGCGGCCGCACCCGCACCCGCCGACGTCGTCTCCTCTCTCCGTTCCTTCGTCGCCGCGCACGGTGATACCGCCAAGGCGGTCCTGCAGCCGATCGGGGAAGCCGGGGTGCGCGTGACCGTCGTCGCCGCCGACGGCACCCTGGGCGATCGTGTCGTCGCCGACCTGGCGACCGCGCACGCGGTCGTCGAGGCGCTGCCGAACGTCACGGTCTCGGACTGGGATCGCGAGGTCACCAGCATCGCCACCCCGCAGCAGGGCCACTGGAAGAAGATGGCCGGCTGGGTCGCGAACCAGACCCGCTTCCCGAAGGCGCGCAACGAGCGCTGACGCCGCCGACACGCGAAACGCCGCGGGCCCACCTCCGTTCCAGGAGGTGGGCCCGCAGCGTCGGATCGTAGTCAGGCGGTGGTGACGGCCTCCGGGCGCGGGGCGGCGACGCGGACGCGGCCGGCGCACCATACCGCGGCGGTCGCGGCCGTGCACAGACCGGCACCGGCCACGTGCAGCACCACGAGCACCGCGGGCACATCCGTCCAGAACTGGACGAGGCCGATGAGCGACTGGGCCAGGACCAGGCCGATCAGCACCTTCAGCCGCAGCTTCACCGCGGCCGGGGCGGCGACGGCGTACAGCGCGAACGCCAGGCCCACCAGGAGCGCCAGGTAGCCGACGAGCAGTTCGGCGTGCAGGTGCACGAGCGTGGTGATGTCGACGTCGAGCCGCGGCACCGGGCGTTCGACACCCTTGTCGCCGGCGTGCGGGCCGGCGCCGGTGACCATCGTTCCGGCGATCAGGACGCCGGCCAGCACGGCCGCGGACAGCGCGGTCAGCCACCGCAGCGGCTGGGGGAGCACCTGCTCGACGACCCCGTCGTCGGGTTCGCCGACCTTGACGAACAGCACGACCGCGAGCCACACCATCAGCATCGAGGCGAGCATGTGGATCGCGACGGTCCACCACGCCAGCCCGGCGAGCACCGTGATGCCGCCGATCACGGCCTGCAGCACGGTGCCGGCGGGCATCAGCCACGCCCAGGCGACGACCTCGCGGCGGCGACGGGCACGGGTCACGGCGAGCACGATCGCGGCGGAGACGGCGACGACGACGAACGTCAGCAGGCGGTTTCCGAACTCGACGATCTGGTGGATGGTGTGCACGTTGCTGGACACGCCGACCGGCACCAGGGAGCCGGGGAAGCACTGCGGCCAGGTGGGGCATCCGAGGCCCGACGCGGTGACCCGCACGACCGAGCCGGTGACGGCGATGCCGCCCTGCACGACGATGGTGAGGAAGGCGATGATCCGCTGGATCCGCAGCGACGGAAGCGGAAGTCGGTCGACGAGGTTCAGGTAGCCGCGATACAGCACGTTCACGATGGTACGGGTCCGTCCACTACGCGCTGTAGTTGGGCTGGTGGGGTCGGGCCGTCACGTGAATCGGAAGAAGCGCCGGGCCAGCACCGCGCCGACGACGGCCCAGACTGCGAGGATCGTCATCGCGAGCCAGTCCATGCCGCCGAGCACGGCCTCCTCGAGGCCGAGGGCCAGCGCTCCGGACGGGGTCACCCGCGCCAGGTGCACGAGGGCGTCGGGCAGGCCGCCCCCGGCGAGCACCACGCTGCCGATGCCGAGCAGCACGAACCAGATGATGTTCGCCAGGGCGAGCACGATCTCGGCGCGCAGGGTGCCGCCGAGCAGCAGCCCGAGCGTCGCGAACATCACCGTGCCGAGCGCGATGACGACGGCGCCGAGCAGCAGTCCCAGCAGGCTCGGACGCCATCCGAGGGCCACTCCGATAGCACCGAGCAGAATCGATTGCATCGCCACTACGATCGCCACCGCGGCGCTCTTACCTGCGATGATGCCCCACTTCGGGAGGGCGGTCGCGCCGATCCTTTTCAGTGCACCGTATCTGCGGTCGAATCCGACGGCGATGGCCTGACCGGTGAACGCGGTGGACATCACCGCGACCATCATCACCGCCGGCAGGACCCGTTCCACGCGGGGATCACCGAGATCACCGATCGGCAGCAGGGTCAGGCCGATCAGCAGGGTGATCGGGATGAACATGGTCAGCAGCAGCTGCTCGCCGTTGCGCAGCAGCAGCTTGAGCTCCATGCGCGTCTGCGCCGCGAGCATCGCCGCCGGCGTGTTCGGTCGCGGGGCGGGCGCGAAGGTCCCGGCCTCGAACCGGTTGCCCGCCAGCCGATCGTGATGCGTCACGCTCACCCTCTCAACTCCCGTCCGGTCAGGTCGAGGAAGACGTCCTCGAGGCTGCGCTGGTACACGCGGATCTCGCTCACCAGCGCCCCCTGGTCGGCGCACCACGACGCGGCCGCGGTGACCACCGCGGGATCGATCGCGCCCTCGACCAGGTAGCGGCCCGGCTGCTGCTCGCGCACGCGGAACCCGTCGGGCAGCACGGTCCGCAGCGGCGCGAGGTCGAGCCCCGCGGATGCGGACAGCCACAGCTGCTGCTCGGATCCGGTCCGCGCCACCTCCGCGGGTGTTCCGGCGGCGACGACCCGTCCGTGGTCGATGATCACGACCTCGTCGGCCAGTTCCTCGGCCTCGTCCATCAGATGCGTCGTCAGCAGCACCGAGACGCCGTCGCGGCGCAAGGCGTCGATCAGTTCCCACACCAGCAGCCGGGCCTGGGCGTCGAGACCCGCGGTCGGCTCGTCGAGGAACACCAGTTCCGGGCGGCCGACCAGCGCGCACGCCAGCGCCAGCCGCTGCTGCTGACCGCCGGAGAGCCGGCGGTAGGGGGTGCGGCGGGCCTCGTCGAGCCCGAGGCAGTTCAACAGCCACGCCGGGTCGATCGGATTCGCCGAGTACGAGGCGACCAGGTCGAGCATCTCGCCGGCCTTGGAACCGGGGTAGGCGCCGCCGCCCTGCAGCATGACCCCGATCCGGGGCCGCAGGGCCTCCGAATCGGCGATCGGATCCAGGCCGAGCACGCGCACGGTGCCGGCGTCGGGGGTCACGAAGCCCTCGCACATCTCCACGGTGGTGGTCTTGCCGGCGCCGTTGGGGCCGAGCAGGGCGAGCACCTGGGCGCGCTCGACGGTGAGGTCGAGCTCGTTCACGGCGGTGGTGTCGCCGAATTTCTTGACGACGCCGTTCAGGCGCACCGCAGGCGCCGTACCGGCAGGGGATCTCGAGGTCACGGGTTTCCAGCGTAGGCGTCGGGGGATTCGGCGGGGCGCGGTGGTGTGCGGTCCTCCTCGCGCCACGGCAACCGGTTCCGGGTGAACACGATGAGCAGCCCGACGACGACGACCGTCGCGATCGCGGCCTGCACGATGATGAACGGCTGGTACTCGCCGCCGTTGGGCATCAAAATCACGCTGACCAGCGACGAGAAGGCCACCGTGGGGATCCGGAAGATCGGCCGGGTGGCCCACGCGGCGAGCGGGATCACCGCCCACAGCAGGTACCAGGGCTGCACGACGGGGAACAGCAGAACGATCGCGCCGAGCGAGACTCCGAGCCCGCCGACGGGGTGGATCCGCCCGACGAGCACCGCCAGCAGCATCCGGATTGTGACGAATGCCGCAATCATGGCGGCGATCGGCCGGGTGATCGACAGGATCGCGGTGGTGTGATCGCCCAATCCGAGCAGCACCCCCGCCAGACCGGTCCCGACCCCGAGCAGCGTGGGGATCGACATCCAGCTGCGCACCTCGGTCGCGGTGCCCAGCGTGTTCGTCCAGCCGAGCCCGAGTCCGCTGCCCCAGCTCACCACGGTGATCACCGTCAGCGACACCGCCGCCAGCAGGGCCGCCGCCGCCAGCACCGCCCGCGCGGTGGCGCCCCAGCGTCGTGCCAGCGCCATGCCGACGAATCCGAGCGCGAGCAGCGACGGCACCTTGATCATCGACGACAGTGCGATCAGCGCGGCGCCGGCGAGGAGCCACGCGAGGTAGCGGCCCCGCAACGGCGTTCCCGGACCGCCGGCGTGGATGCCGCGCAACGCCAGTTCGAGCCCGGCGAGCATCAGTCCGAGCATGAGCGCCTCGTTGTGGATGCCGGCGACCAGGTGGAACAGCAGCAACGGATTGGCGGCGCCGAGCCACAGCGCGGTCACCGACGCGACACCGCAGCGCCGGGCCAGCCGCGGCAGCGCCCACACGATCAGGGCGACACCGCCGAGCGCGAGCAGTCGGTGCAGGAAGATGCCGAACACGATGTTCTCGCCGGTCAGGAACGTGATGCGTTCCCCGATCCACAGGAACGCCGGCCCGTAGGGCGCGGAGGTCTCGCGCCAGATGTTCGGCACGGTCCGGGTGAGCACGTGGTCGACGCCGAGCGCGCCGGCCGGCCCGATCGCATACGGATCCAGCCCGCGCGCGGCGATCTCGCTCTGCGCCAGATAGGAGTAGACATCCTTGCTGAACATCGGCGGCGCGACGGTCAGCGGCAGAATCCACAGCAGCAGGGTGCGGTCGAGCTGCGATCGGGACAGCCGGCGGGGCTGGCCGTCGGGATCGCGCCGGCCGACGGCGAAGCGGCCGAGCAGCAGCCAGGCCAGCACGACCAGGACGGTGCCGGTCATCGCCAGGGTCAGGGCCGCGCTCGGCATCCGGGCCGGCAACCCCAGCAGCCGCACGCCCTGGACCGGGTTCTGCAGCACCGGCTGGGCGCCCGCGCCGAGGGCGCCGACGCACATCAGGACCGCGCCGGTCGCACCGAACAACCGGATCCGGTGCAACTGGGTGATCTCGGTGGCGTCGAGGCCGCGGCCTTCGCGTTCGTCGCCGTGCAGCACGGTCACCACGTCGGTGTGGGGACCGCGACCGTCGAGCCCGAGCGCGCGCTTGCCCAGCGTCACGGCCCGGATGCCGACGGTTTCGAAGGCACGGGCGGTCTCGGAGCGGCCCGTTTTCGGGGCCGGGCCGGCCGTGCTGGGTTCGTCGATGGTCGGCGGCACCCGAGCAGCCTATCGGGCCGGTCACGGGCCTATTCCCGGTCCGGCCCGGGGTGTGGGGAAGGGCACCCTTGGTGGACCGGGTTTCCGAATTCCGTCACACTGGTGTTGTGAAATCAGCGACCGAACACCCCGTCGACGAGAAATGCGCAGGTCACGTGCCTGACGCAGGCCTCGCCGCGTCGCGTTCGGGTCGCGATTCGTCGCCGCAGCACGCGCAGCACGAGGGCCAGACCCGCGCGGCGGTGGTGCAGCTGCTGCTCGAGGAGGGCCCGATCACGGCCCCGGAGATCGGCAAGCGGCTCGGACTCAGCGCCGCCGGTGTGCGCCGGCACCTGGACGCGCTCATCGACAGCGGTGAAGCCCAGGCAGCGGCCCCGCCGCGCCGGCAGGACCGCGGTCGCGGGCGTCCGGCCCGCCGGTTCCAGCTGACCGCCGTCGGCCGCGCCCGCCTCGGGCACACCTACGACGACCTCGCCGGCGCCGCGATGCGGCACCTGCGCGAACTCGGCGGCGACGCCGCCATCGAGGACTTCGCGCGCCGCCGCGTCCGGTCGATCCTCGCCGGTGTCGAACCGGCCGCCGGATCCGACGAGATCGAAGCCACCCTCGAGGACATCGCCGAGGCGTTCAGCGCCGCCGGATTCGCCGCATCCACGCGGCGGGTCGGCACCGGCATGCAGGTCTGCCAGCACCACTGCCCGGTCTCGCACGTCGCCGAACAGTTCCCGGAACTGTGCGAGGCGGAACAGGAAGCCTTCGTCGAGATCCTCGGCACCCACGTCCAGCGGCTCGCGACCATCGCCAACGGCGACAGCTTCTGCACCACCCACGTGCCGCTGCTCCCGGACCCGGCGACCCGCGCCCGGACCGACAGCGACCCCTGACCGCCGAGCGGTGACCCCCAGCAGCCCAGCCCGTCGGCATCCCAGTCCGCGCCGACAACGAACAAGACTCCGGAAGGAGCTCGCATGACCCTCACATCGGACCAGGCGTCCGGCGCAGGTGCGCCGCTGACGCAGGAGGAGACCATCGCGTCCCTCGGTCACTACGACTACGGCTGGTCGGACCCGGACGCGGCAGGCGCTGCCGCGCAGCGCGGCCTGTCCGAGGCGGTCGTGCGCGACATCTCCGCCAAGAAGAACGAGCCGGAGTGGATGCTCGACATCCGCCTCAAGGCGCTGCGCACGTTCGACAAGAAGCCGATGCCGGTGTGGGGTTCGAATCTCGAGGACATCGACTTCGACAACATCAAGTACTTCGTCCGCTCCACGGAGAAGCAGGCCACCTCCTGGGAGGAACTGCCCGAGGACATCAAGAACACCTACGACAAGCTGGGTATCCCGGAGGCGGAGAAGCAGCGCCTCGTCGCCGGTGTCGCCGCCCAGTACGAGTCCGAGGTGGTCTACCACCAGATCCGCGAGGACCTCGAGTCGCAGGGCGTGATCTTCCTGGACACCGACTCGGGCCTGCGTGAGCACCCGGAGATCTTCAAGGAGTACTTCGGCACGGTCATCCCCGCCGGCGACAACAAGTTCTCCGCGCTGAACACCGCCGTGTGGTCGGGTGGCTCGTTCATCTACGTGCCGCCGGGAGTGCACGTCGACATCCCGCTGCAGGCCTACTTCCGGATCAACACCGAGAACATGGGCCAGTTCGAGCGGACCCTGATCATCGTCGACGAGGGCGCGTCCGTGCACTACGTCGAGGGCTGCACCGCGCCGATCTACAAGTCGGATTCGCTGCACTCGGCGGTCGTCGAGATCATCGTCAAGAAGGGCGGCCACTGCCGCTACACGACCATCCAGAACTGGTCGAACAACGTCTACAACCTGGTCACCAAGCGCACCAAGGTCGAGGCCGGCGGCTCCATGGAATGGATCGACGGCAACATCGGTTCCAAGGTGACGATGAAGTACCCGGCCGTGTGGATGATGGGCGAGCACGCTCGCGGCGAGGTCCTGTCCATCGCCTTCGCAGGCGAGGGCCAGCACCAGGACACCGGCGCGAAGATGCTGCACCTGGCGCCGCACACCTCCTCGACGATCGTCTCCAAGTCGGTCGCGCGCGGCGGCGGTCGGGCCTCCTACCGCGGGCTGGTGCAGGTCAACAAGGGTGCCCACGGCTCGAAGTCGACGGTCAAGTGCGATGCGCTGCTGGTCGACCAGATCAGCCGCTCGGACACCTACCCGTACGTCGACATCCGCGAGGACGACGTGACGATGGGTCACGAGGCGACCGTGTCGAAGGTCAGCGATGACCAGCTGTTCTACCTGATGAGCCGCGGCCTGACCGAGGACGAGGCGATGGCGATGGTCGTGCGCGGCTTCGTCGAGCCGATCGCCAAGGAACTCCCCATGGAGTACGCCCTCGAGTTGAACCGACTGATCGAACTGCAGATGGAAGGGGCAGTCGGCTAAATGGCTGCGAATACCGCAAACACCCCCTCGGGGGTGCAGGACGCCGTGCGCGGCGAGAACACCCGTGTGCCGGCCGCCAACAAGGGTGAGCTGTTCACGTCCTTCGACGTGAATGCCTTCGAGATCCCCGGCGGCCGCGACGAGGCGTGGCGGTTCACCCCGCTGCGCCGCCTGCGCGGGCTGCACGACGGCAGCGCCGTCGCCTCCGGCACCGCGACCGTCGAGGTCTCCGAGGTGGAGGGCGTGCAGGTCGAGACCGTCGGCCGCGACGACGAGCGCCTCGGACAGGGCGGGGTCCCGTTCGACCGCATCGCCGCCCAGGCGTACTCGTCGTTCGAATCCGCCACGGTCGTCACCGTCGGCCGCGAGGTCGAGGTCGCCGATCCGGTCACCATCACGATCACCGGCCCGGGTGAAGGACAGGTCGCCTTCGGGCACCTGCAGCTGCGGCTCGAGCCGTTCGCGAAGGCCACCGTGATCCTCGATCAGCGGGGGAGCGGCACGTACGCGGAGAACGTCGAGTTCGTCGTCGGCGACAGCGCACACCTGAACGTCGTCGCCGTGCAGGACTGGGCCGACGACGCCGTGCACGTGGCCGCGCACCACGCGCGACTGCACCGCGACGCGACCCTGCGGCACTTCACCGTCGGTCTCGGCGGCGACCTGGTGCGCATCTCGCCGACCGTCAAGTTCGACGCGCCCGGCGGCGACGCGGAGCTGCTCGGCCTGTACTTCGCCGACGCCGGTCAGCACCTCGAGCAGCGTCTGCTCGTCGACCACTCGCAGCCGCACTGCAAGTCCAACGTGGTGTACAAGGGCGCGCTGCAGGGCGACCCCGAGTCCGGCAAGCCCGACGCCCACACCGTGTGGATCGGCGACGTGCTCATCCGCGCCGAGGCCGAGGGCACCGACACCTTCGAGCTCAACCGCAATCTGGTGCTCACCGACGGCGCCCGCGCCGACTCGGTGCCGAACCTCGAGATCGAGACCGGCGAGATCGTCGGCGCCGGCCACGCCTCGGCGACCGGCCGCTTCGACGACGAGCAGCTGTTCTACCTGCGCGCCCGCGGCATCCCCGAGGATCAGGCCCGCCGGCTCGTGGTGCGCGGCTTCTTCCACGAACTGATCGAGAAGATCACCGTCCCCGAGGTCCGGGAACGGCTCGAGGCCGCCGTCGAAGCCGAACTCGCCGCCGTCGGCGCCTGAGCGCGAACCGCCCACACACTTTCGTAAGGAACCGATTCACCGATGTCCACCCCCCAGAACGTCCTCGAGATCAAGGACCTGCACGTTCGCGTCGCCCAGACCGACGAGAACGCCGAGCCCATCAACATCCTCAAGGGCGTCAACCTGACGGTCCGCTCCGGCGAGACGCACGCCATCATGGGCCCCAACGGCTCCGGCAAGTCGACCCTGTCGTACGCGATCGCCGGCCACCCCAAGTACGAGGTGACCTCCGGCAGCATCACCCTCAACGGTGAGAACGTGCTCGAGATGAGCGTCGACGAGCGTGCCCGCGCCGGCCTGTTCCTGGCCATGCAGTACCCGGTCGAGGTGCCCGGCGTGTCGATGTCGAACTTCCTGCGCACCGCCGCCACCGCCGTCCGCGGCGAGGCCCCCAAGCTCCGGACCTGGGTCAAGGAGGTCAAGGAGGCGATGACCGAGCTGGACATCGATCCGGCGTTCGGTGAGCGCAGCGTCAACGAGGGATTCTCCGGCGGCGAGAAGAAGCGCCACGAGATCCTCCAGCTCGGCCTGCTCAAGCCGCAGATCGCCATCCTCGACGAGACCGACTCCGGTCTCGACGTCGACGCGCTGCGCGTGGTGTCCGAGGGGGTCAACCGCTACCAGGAGCGCGAGCACGGCGGCGTCCTCCTCATCACCCACTACACCCGCATCCTGCGCTACATCAAGCCGCAGTTCGTGCACGTGTTCGTCGGTGGCCGGATCGTCGAGTCCGGTGGACCGGAACTCGCCGACGAGCTCGAGACCAACGGTTACGTCCGTTTCACCCAGGCCGCGGCAGGAGCCTAGACACATGACCATCCCGGTGAGGGAACTCGATGTCACCAGGATCCGGAAGGACTTCCCGATCCTGGCCCGTACGGTGCGCGACGGAAAGCCGTTGGTGTACCTCGATTCGGGTGCGACCTCTCAGCGGCCGATCCAGGTGCTCGACGCCGAACGCGAGTTCCTCACCACGTGCAACGCGGCCGTGCACCGCGGCGCCCACCAGCTCGCGGAGGAAGCCACCGACGCGTACGAGGGGGCCCGTGCCGCGATCGCCGAGTTCGTCGGCGCCGACACCGACGAGCTGGTGTTCACGAAGAACGCCACCGAGTCGCTGAACCTGGTCACCCACGTGCTCGGCGACGAGCGGTTCACCCGCGCGGTCGGCCCCGGCGACGAGATCGTGATCACCGAACTCGAGCACCACGCGAATCTGGTGCCGTGGCAGGAACTGGCCCGGCGTACCGGCGCCACGCTGCGCTGGTACGGCGTCACCGACGACGGCCGCATCGACCTCGATTCGCTGGAGCTGTCCGACGCCGTCAAGGTCGTCTCGTTCACCCACCAGTCGAACGTGACCGGTGCGGTCGCGCCGGTCGAGGAACTGGTGCGCCGCGCCCGCGCGGTCGGTGCGCTGGTCGTGCTCGACGCGTGCCAGTCGGTGCCGCACATGCCGGTCGACTTCCACGCCCTGGACGTGGACTTCGCGGCGTTCTCCGGTCACAAGATGCTCGGTCCGTCCGGCGTCGGCGTGCTGTACGGCAAGCGGGCGCTGCTCAGCGCGATGCCGCCGTTCATCACCGGCGGTTCGATGATCGAGACCGTGACGATGGAGGCGACCACCTTCGCGGCGCCGCCGCAGCGGTTCGAGGCCGGGGTGCCGATGACCTCGCAGGTCGTCGGGCTCGGCGCCGCCGTGCGCTACCTCAACGAGATCGGGATGGACGCGGTCGCCGCGCACGAACACGAACTGACCGCCCTCGCGCTCGAACTGCTCGGCGCCATGGACGGGGTCCGCATCATCGGCCCCACCACCACCGAGCGTCGCGGGGGAGCGGTGTCCTTCGTCGTCGACGGCATCCACGCCCACGATCTCGGGCAGATCCTCGACGACGAGGGTGTCGCGATCCGCGTCGGGCACCACTGCGCGTGGCCTCTGCACCGGCGTTTCGGTGTCGCCGCGACCGCGCGGGCGTCGTTCGCGGTCTACAACACCACCGACGAGGTGCGTGCCCTGGCCGCGGCGATCCGGCGGGCCCAGGAGTTCTTCGGAACCCACCCGCCGCTGGACATTCACGAGACCACGATCGACGGGGCGTCCTGACATGCGGATGGAACAGATGTACCAGGAAGTGATCCTGGATCACTACAAGCACCCGCATCACCGCGGTCTGCGGGAACCGTTCGGCGCCGAGGTGCACCACGTGAACCCGACCTGCGGCGACGAGGTGACCCTGCGGGTGCATGTGACCGACGACGGGATCGTCGGCGACGTCTCCTACGACGGTCAGGGCTGCTCGATCAGCCAGGCCGCGACCTCGGTGCTGACCGATCAGGTGATCGGGCTGCCGGTCGAGCAGGCGCTCGCGACGGTCGACAGCTTCGCCGAGATGGTCGGCAGCCGCGGCACCGTCGAAGGCGACGAGGACGTGATCGGCGACGGCATCGCGTTCGCCGGCGTGTCGAAGTACCCGGCGCGCGTGAAGTGCGCGCTGCTGGGCTGGATGGCGTTCAAGGACGCCGTGGTGCAGATCGTGGACGGCGCACCCGTTCCGAGCGGAGGACAGAACTGATGACCCAACAGGCTTCCGAGACCGGCACCCCTGCCGCCGAGGCATCGGCCCCCGAAGCAGCGGCCCCCGAGGCGGCGACCACGACCACCGACGCACCGCCGATGGACCCGCAGCGCCTCGACGAACTCGAGGAGGCGATGCGCGACGTCGTCGACCCCGAACTGGGCATCAACGTCGTCGACCTGGGCCTCGTGTACGGCATCACCGAGGACGACGAAGCGGTCACCATCGACATGACCCTCACCTCGGCCGCCTGCCCGCTCACCGACGTGATCGAGGACCAGTCCCGCAACGCCCTGGTGAAGAGCGGACTGTGCGAGGAACTGCGCATCAACTGGGTGTGGATGCCGCCGTGGGGTCCCGACAAGATCACCGACGACGGACGCGAGCAGTTGCGGGCGCTCGGTTTCACCGTCTGACGACACGGTGACCACCTCCCGGGATCGCATGACGGATCCGCTCGGTGAGGCCGCGCCCGGAGTGGCGGCCGCAGCGCTCGAACAGGAGGTGTTCGCGCTGTGGCGCCGCGGCCGCTCGTACATGGCCGCGAGCGCCCGCGCGGTCGATCCCAAGCTGGATCCGGTGTGCTACCCGCTGCTGGTGCTGCTGCGCGACGCCGACGCGATCGCGATGTCCGAACTGATCGGTGCGCTGGGCATCGAGAAGTCGACGCTGACCCGGCGCATCGACAGCGCCGCACGGCTCGGCCTGGTCGAGCGCATCCCGGACCCGCACGATGCGCGGGCCCGGCTCGTCGCGTTGACCCCCGAGGGCCGGCGGCGCCTGGAGCAGCAGCGGGCGGAGACGTTCCGGCGGTGGCGTGAACGCCTGTCGGCGTGGGACCCGGACGATGTCCGTCAGCTGGCGACACTGATGCACCGTCTGGGCGGCATTCTGGACTGACGGTCCCTGCGAGCCGCGCGGTGAAGGCAAGGATACGGGGCCTTCGTCACCGGTCGTTAGTTGTATCGATCAACCAAATTTTCTATGGTGGCACAGGATCGATCGACAAGGGATGGACATGCTGGCTCCGGAAACCGCAGAAGACCTGATCGCGGCAGTGCGCGCGCTGGTCCGACGCAGCCGCAGCCTCAACGTCCGCGCCCAGCAGGCCGACCCCGAGGCCATGCCCAACTGGCTGGTCGCCCTGCTCGCCCACCTCGAGCACGGCGGCGGATGCCGGCTCGGCGACCTCGCGGACCGGTTGGGGGTGACCGCCTCGACGCTCAGCCGGCAGGTCGCCTACGCCGAATCTCTCGGATACGCGCGGCGGGGCGCCGATCCCGACGACCGCCGCGCCGCGTGCCTGACCCTCACCGAGGGCGGCGCCGAGGCGCTGCGCAGCCACCGCGCGCGGCTCGTGCGGTTGCTGCAGGAGGTCGTGCCCGACTGGACCGACGAGGAGGGCCGCGACCTGGTCGACCGGCTCAACCGGCTCGGTGCCGCCGTCGATCGCTTCCGCGACGCCCCCCTCTGACGGTCCCGTCCGTCCCCGACATCGACATCACTTCCGACGAGGAGCGACCATGACCGCATCCGTGCCCCCGGCTCCCGACACCGAGGCCACCCCGCCGGACGACACGCAGACGGGGATGACCCACCGTCAGCGCATCAACGCGCTCGTCGGCCTGCTGCTCGGCATGTTCGTGGCGTTCCTGTCCTCGACGATCGTGTCCAACGCGCTGCCGACGATCATCATGGATCTGCACGGCACCCAGGACCAGTACACCTGGGTCGTGACCGCGACCCTGCTCGCGTCCACCGCGACCACCCCGATCTGGGGCAAGTTCGCCGACCTGGTCAGCAAGAAACTGCTGGTTCAGTTGTCGCTGATCCTGTTCACGCTCGGCTCGATCCTCGCCGGGCTGTCCCAGTCCGTCGGCATGCTCATCGGCTGCCGCGTGATCCAGGGGCTGGGCCTCGGCGGGCTGCAGGCCCTCGTCGTGATCGTCATCGCCTCGATGTTCAGCCCCCGCGAACGCGGTCGCTACCAGGGCCCGATCGCGGCGGTCATGGCCGTCGCCACGGTGGCCGGGCCGCTGATCGGCGGTGTCATCGTCGACACGAGCTGGCTCGGCTGGCGCTGGACGTTCTTCATCGGTGTGCCCCTCGCCGTCGCCGCCTTCGTCGTCGTGCAGCGCACCCTGAACCTGCCGGTCGTGCGCAAGCAGGTGAGCATCGACTACCTCGGCGCCACCCTCATCGCGGCCGGCGTGAGCGTCCTGCTGATCTGGGTGACCCTGGCCGGCAAGAACTTTGCGTGGGGATCGGGCATGTCCTACGGCCTGGTCGCGCTCGGCGTCGTGTTGCTGGCCGTGGCGGTGTTCGTGGAGAGCCGCGCGACGGACCCGATCATCCCGCTGAAGCTGTTCCGGGACCGCACCACCACCCTGGCGACCCTGGCGAGCATCGCGGTCGGTGTCGCCCTGTTCGGCGGTGCCGTGTTCCTCGGGCAGTACTTCCAGATCGCCCGTGGCTACAGCCCCACCGCCGCGGGCCTGCTCACCGTGCCGATGGTGCTCGGTTCGACCGTGTCCGGGGCCCTGTCCGGCGCGCTCATCACCCGCTTCGGCCGTTGGAAGATCTATCTCGTCGTCGGTGCGGTCGCGATGACCGTCGGCTTCGGGCTGCTCGCGACGATCGACCACAGCACCGACATCGGGCTGATCCTGGTCTACCTGTTCGTCCTGGGCCTCGGCATGGGCATGACGATGCAGAACCTGGTGCTCGCCGTGCAGAACTCCGTCGCCCCGCACAATCTCGGCGCCGCCAGCTCCACGGTCACCTTCTTCCGGTCGCTCGGCGGCGCCGCGGGTGTGTCCGTGCTCGGCGCGGTCCTGTCCAACCACATCGTCGACCTGATCACCAAGGGTCTCGCCGCCCTGGGCATCGAGGTTCCCGCCGGCTCCGGCGGGGCCGGACTGTCCAACCTGCAGGAACTCCCGGCGCCGATCGCGGCGGTCGTGCGCGGAGCCTACGGCGACGCGACCGCCCGGATCTTCCTGATCGCCGCGGTCCTCGGCGCGCTGGCCCTCGTCGCGATCCTGTTCATCAAGGAGGTCGCGCTCAACACCCGCACCGGCCTCGAACAACTCGACGACGCCCGCAAGGCCGCCGCCGACACGGCGACGGTCGGCGACTAGATCGGGGACCGGTCGGGCTCAGGCGCGCTTGCGCGCGGCGGATTTCTTCGCCGCGGGCTTGTCCGCCTGGCTCTTCCGCGAGGACGCCGACTTCGACGCGCTCTTCTTCGCCGGAGTCTTTTTTGCCGGAGTCTTTTTCGCGGCGGTCTTCTCGGCCGGGGTCTTCTTCGCGGGGGCCTTGCGGTCGGACGCCTTCTTCGCGGGCGTGCGGCGCTTCGACGACTCGTCCTCGTCGGCGCTCTTGCCTCCGGCCGCATCCACGCTGCGCTGCAGCGCCGCGACGAGGTCGAGCACCTCGGCGTCCTCGCCCTCGGTCGTGGTCTCGGGCACCTGGAACACCTTCTCGCCGCCCCGCGCCAGCGCGTCGTCGATCAACGCACGCAGCTCGACCTGGTACTCGTCGGTGAACTCGTCCGGATCGAAATCGTCGGACATCGATTCGACGAGGGTCTCGGCCATCGCCAGTTCCTTCGACGACGGCTTCTGCACGTCGTCGAGCACCGGGAACTCCGCGGCCCGAACCTCGTCCGGCCACAACAGCGTCTGCAGCACCAGCAGCCCGTCCCGGTTGCGCAGCGCCGCCAGCCGGGTGCGCTGCCGCAACGTGAAATGCACGAGGGCGGTGCGGTCGCTCTGCTCGAGCGTCGCCGCCAGCAGCGCGTATGCCTTCGGCGACGACGAATCCGGCTCGAGATAGTAGGACTTCTCGAACAGGATCGGATCGATCTGCTCGGTCGGCACGAACTGCAGCACCGGGATCTCGTGCTTCTCCGCCGCCGGCAGCTTCTCGAAGTCCTCGTCGGTGAGCACCACCCGCGTACCGTCGTCCGAGTCGTACGCCTTGTCGATCTCCGGGTACGGAACCGACTCGCCGCACTCGGTGCAGATCCGGTCGTACTTGATCCGCCCGCCGTCCTTCGCGTGCACCTGATGGAACCGGATGTCGTGGCTCTCCGTCGCGGAATACACCTTCACCGGCACATTCACCAGGCCGAACGCGAGGGAACCCTTCCAGATCGACCGCATGGCTCCATCATGCGGGACAACACGCGACTGTGCAGTCGACCGACCGAATTCGATCTTCGTCCTCAGATCATCGACCGCAGGATCGTCCGCCGCAGTGCGGGAGGGACGGACCCGAACAACGACCACATCGCCGCCGCGACACCGGCCGGATCGTCGCGCCCGGACAGGTAGGCGCGCTGCCGGTCGACGGGCAGTTCGAAGAAGGCAGCGAAGAACTCGGCCGCATCCTCGCCGCCGAGGCCCAGCAGCACCGCCAGTCCGCGGGCGCGCAGGGCCGCGACCGTCCGGGCCGCCGGGGTCCACAGCACCCGATCCGGGTCGCGTCCCGCCCGCACCGCGGCCACCACCGGGTCCGCGGCCGACAGCGCGGTGGCCACCGCGTATCCGGTGGCCGGATGCATCAGCCCCCCGCGCGCCCCGAACCCGGCCGGGCCACCACGCCGCCGTCGGGCGCCCTCCACGGCGAACCGGACGTGTTCGGCCGGTTCGGCACCGGACAGCTCCACACCGCGCGCCGCGAGCCGGGCCCGCAGGCGCCCTTCCAGTTCCGGAAGCACCAGCGCCGGCCGCCCCACCAGGCAGGTCTCCTCGAGCAGCACCCGGCCCGGACCGACCGGCACCGCGTACAGGAACGACGGGGCATCCCCCCGGTCGGTGCCGTTGTCCCGCCGCCAATCCATGAACCAGGCCTCCTGGCCGTCGAGCGCGGCCGCCGCCGACCGGGCGTCCACGACCAGCCCGAACGCGGTCTGCTGCGCCCGCCCGGGGGCCGGGGGAAGCCCGCGCGCATCGACGACGCAGCGCCCACGCACCGTCTCGCCGTCGGCGAGCGTGACACCGGTGCGATCCACGTCGACCGCGCGTCCGGTCACGACCCGCACCCGGTCGAGCGGCAGCGCCCGCTGCAGCGCCGCGGTGTCCAGCACCCGATACGGGCGCGCGATGCGGTGCTCGCGCACCGTCCACGCCGACGGCGTCTCCACCTGTGCGGCGACCGCGGTCGCGGGCAACCATCCGGGCAACTCGTCCGCCCACGCCGCGTACGTCGCCCTCCACGCCCGCTCGGGGCGGGGGTCCACGGCCGTCACCTCCAGACCGGCGGCCGCCGCCCGGAACGCGAGCGCACGACCGGCCGGCCCGAGTCCGGCGATCACCAGATCGGTGGTCACGCGATCACATGGACCCGGTCGCGAGCAGCCCGCCGTCCACCCGCACGGTCTCGCCGGTGATCCACTGCGCCGCGTCCGAGGCGAGGAACGCGACCAGCTGCGCGACGTCCTCCGGGGTGCCGAGCCGCTTCAGCGGGTATCGCGCCGCCGCCGCATCCTCACCGGCCGCGATCAGTGCCGCGGCGAACTTCGTCTTCACGATGCCCGGCGCGATCGCATTGACGCGGATCGACGGGCCGAGTTCCCACGCGAGTTCCTCGGTCAACCGGATCAGCGCCGCCTTGGACGCGCCGTACGCGCCGATCACCCCGGTCGAGCGCAGCCCGGCCACACTCGCGACGTTGACGACCGCCCCGCCGTGCTCGGCCATCCACGCCCGATGCGCCTGCTGCACATACCCCAGGGCCGCAACCACGTTGACGTCGAAGATCTTCCGCACCGCGTCGAGATCGGCGTCCATCAGCGACCCGAACGTCGGGTTGATCCCGGTGTTGTTGACCAGCACGTGCAACCCGCCCAGTTCGTCGACGGCGCGCCGCACCGCCTCGGCGCGCGCGTCCGGATCACCGGCGTTGCCGGGCAGTTCGAGCACCGTGCCGCCGTGACCGAGCGCACGCAGGCCCGCGGCGGCCTCGGCGAGCGGTTCCGGTTTCCGCGCGGTGATCGCGACGTGGGCACTGCGGGCGAGCAGTTCGGCGGCGACGGCAAAACCGATACCGCGGCTCGCGCCGGTGATCAGCGCGACGCGCCCGGCGAAATCGCGGGTGACGGGGGATGCGGGGGTACTCGTCATGGCCGGAACGTAGCGCATCTCACCCCGGGGCAGGGCCGGAGCCACGGTAAAATCAATGGTTCGTGTGCCCGCTCGCCCGGCATCACGACCCCCGTCCCGCTCGTCCCCCGAGGAGTCCCACGCGTGATCACTGCCACCGACCTGGAAGTCCGCGCCGGCGTGCGGACGCTGCTCACCGCACCGGGGTCGGCGCTGCGGGTACAGGCGGGCGACCGGATCGGCCTGGTCGGCCGCAACGGCGCCGGTAAGACCACCACCCTGCGCATCCTCGCGGGGGAGGGCGAACCCTATGCGGGCACCGTCGTGCGCTCGGGCGAGCTGGGATACCTCCCGCAGGACCCGAAGGAAGGCAACCTCGACGTCCTCGCGAAGGACCGGGTGCTTTCCGCACGCGGCCTCGACGAGATCCTGCGCGGCATGGAGAAACAGCAGGCGTTGATGGCCGAAGCCGTCGACGAGAAGATCCGCGACCGCGCCGTCCGCAAGTACGGCTCGCTCGAGGAGCGGTTCTCGACCCTCGGCGGGTACGTCGCCGAGTCCGAGGCCTCGCGCATCTGCCACAGCCTCGGCCTGCCCGACCGGATCCTCGGTCAGCCGCTGCACACCCTGTCCGGTGGTCAGCGCCGCCGCGTCGAACTCGCCCGCATCCTGTTCGCGGCATCGGACGGGTCCGGCGGCAAGTCCGACACCACGCTGCTGCTCGACGAGCCGACCAACCACCTCGACGCGGACTCCATCACGTGGCTGCGCGGCTTCCTGCAGAACCACGAGGGCGGGCTCATCGTCATCAGCCACGACGTCGACCTGCTCGCCGACGTCGTCAACAAGGTGTGGTTCCTCGACGCGGTCCGCGGCGAGGCCGACATCTACAACATGGGCTGGAAGAAGTACCTCGACGCCCGCGCCACCGACGAGCAGCGTCGCCGCCGCGAGCGCGCCAACGCCGAGAAGAAGGCCGCGGCGCTGCAGAAGCAGGCCGCGAAGCTCGGCGCGAAGGCCACCAAGGCCACCGCCGCGCAGAACATGGCCAAGCGCGCCGAGAAACTGCTCAACGACCTCGACGACGTGCGCGTCGCCGACAAGGTCGCCAAGATCCGGTTCCCGACGCCCGCCGCGTGCGGCAAGACCCCGCTCATGGCGAAGGAACTGACCAAGGTCTACGGGTCGCTCGAGATCTTCACCGGCGTGGACCTGGCGATCGACCGCGGCAGCCGCGTCGTGATCCTCGGTCTCAACGGTGCCGGCAAGACCACGCTGCTGCGGCTGCTCGCCGGCGTCGAGAAGCCGGACCTCGGGGAACTCGTCGCCGGCCACGGGCTGAAGATCGGGTACTTCGCGCAGGAGCACGACACGATCGACGACGACGACACCGTGTGGGAGAACATCCGGCACGCCGCGCCGGACGCGGGGGAGCAGGATCTGCGAGGGCTCCTGGGCGCGTTCATGTTCAGCGGGCCGCAGCTCGACCAGCCCGCCGGGACGCTGTCCGGCGGTGAGAAGACCCGCCTGGCGCTGGCCGGGCTGGTGTCGTCGGCGGCGAACGTGCTGCTGCTCGACGAGCCCACCAACAACCTCGACCCGGTCTCGCGGGAACAGGTGCTCGACGCGCTGCGCAGCTACGAGGGAGCGGTGGTGCTGGTCACCCACGACCCGGGTGCGGCCGAGGCGCTGAACCCCGAACGGGTGATCCTGCTGCCCGACGGCACCGAGGACCATTGGTCGCAGGAGTACCTCGAGCTGATCCAGCTGGCGTAACTCCGGTGACGGATGGGGCGGAATCGTTGCGGTGCGCAGCGATCTGCCTCGGGTTTCGTCTACGTGAACTAGCCTGGTAAGCGGAGCCTTGTCGAGCCGACGGGAGGGATCCGATGGCACGCAGATCCGAAGACGGGCAGTCCACTTTCAGCAAGGGAACACGCGTCACCGGGGAGTCCCGGGACCGCCTCCAACAGGAACTCAAGCGCCGCTACGAGGCCGGGGCCAGCATCCGCACGCTCGCGCAGGAGACGGGCCGGTCCTACGGATTCGTGCACAACGTGCTCGTCGAATCCCACGTCGCGCTCCGCGGCCGCGGCGGCCCCAACCGTCGGCGCGCAGCGGCCTCGGGCAGCACCGCCTGACCGGCACCGCCGGACCCGGGGCCCGCCGCGCTCAGTCGCGGCGGCGCACCGACTCCTCGACCAGGTCCAGGACCTGGGTGAGTTCCTTCTCCGCGTGCCCGGACGCGAGCCGTGCGACGAGACCGTCGAGCACCAGATCCAGATAGCCCAGCAGCACACCGGTGGGCACGTCGTCGCGCAACCGGCCGGCTTCCCGCTGCCGCTCGAGCCGGCGTTCGGTCGCCTCGGTCAGCTGCGCTGAATGCTCGGTCCACGCCCGCGCGAACTCGGGATCGGTCCGCAGCCTGCGGGTGATCTCGAGCCGGGTGCCGAGCCAGTCGAACTGTTCGGGCGAGGCGAGCATGTCCCGCATCACCTGGACGAGACCTTCGTCGGCCGCGACCTCCGCCATCCGCCGGGCGTCCTCCTGGGCGAGCGCCAGGAAGAGTCCGTCCTTGTCCTTGAAATGATGGAAGATCGCGCCGCGCGACAGTCCGGTGGCGTCCTCGAGACGCCGAACCGTCGCGCCTTCGTAGCCGTGTTCGGCGAAGCAGCGCCGCGCGCCGTCGAGAATCTGGCTCCGCCGCGCGGCGAGATGGTCCTCACTGACCTTGGGCACCGGCACCTCCTTCGTCGTGTGCGGTGTGAGCACTCCGGCATCCGTGGCAAGGGCCCTGGGGCCGTGGAAGGCCCGCGTGGAGCAAAGCGCTCACGACCACGGCCGATTCGACGGTGTAGCACCGCGAAACGTGGTCGTGAGCGCTTGGCGCCTGTTCGGGCCGAGAGTGCTCACCGTCGCGTCGCGCCCCGGGGGCGCGCCGCGCACGGGATGGGCGGCTGCCCCGCCGGAACGGCGAGGCAGCCGCACAGCCGTCTCTATCCCCGAATCATGTTGCGCAGGACGTACTGCAGGATGCCGTCGTTGCGGTAGTAGTCCGCCTCGCCGGGGGTGTCGATGCGCACGACCGCGTCGAAGACGACCTTCTCGCCGTTCTCCTTGGTCGCGGTGACCTTCACCGTCTCCGGGGTGACGCCCTCGTTGAGCTTCTCGATGCCCTCGATGTCGAAGACCTCGGTGCCCGTCAGGCCCAGCGACTTCGCGGACTCGCCGGCGGGGAACTGCAGCGGGATGACGCCCATGCCGATGAGGTTCGAGCGGTGGATGCGCTCGAACGACTCGGTGATGACGGCCTTCACGCCGAGCAGACGGGTGCCCTTGGCGGCCCAGTCACGCGACGAACCGGAGCCGTACTCCTTGCCGCCCAGGACGACCAGCGGGATGCCGGCCTGCTGGTAGTTCTGCGACGCGTCGTAGATGAACGACTGCGGAGCGCCTTCCTGGGTGAAGTCGCGGGTGTAGCCGCCCGAGACGCCGTCCAGGAGCTGGTTCTGCAGACGGATGTTCGCGAACGTGCCGCGGACCATCACCTCGTGGTTGCCACGACGCGAACCGAGCGAGTTGTAGTCCTTGCGCTCGACGCCGTGCGCATCCAGGTACTGCGCGGCCGGGGTCCCGGGCTTGATCGGGCCGGCCGGGCTGATGTGGTCGGTGGTGACCGAGTCGCCGAGCAGCGCGAGAACGCGGGCGCCCTTGATGTCCTTGACCGGCTGTGCCTCGAGCGGCATGCCGTCGAAGTACGGGGCCTTGCGGACGTAGGTGGAGTCCGGGTTCCACGCGAACGTGTCGCCCTCGGGGGTCTCCAGGTTCTGCCAGCGGCTGTCACCCTTGAACACGTCGGCGTAGGACTTGCGGAACATGTCCTGGCTGATCGCCGACTTGATGGTGTCGTCGATCTCCTGCGCGGACGGCCAGATGTCCTTCAGGAACACGTCGTTGCCGTCCTGGTCCTGGCCCAGCGCGTCGTGCTCGAAGTCGAAGTCCATCGTGCCCGCGAGCGCGTACGCGATGACCAGCGGCGGGGACGCCAGGTAGTTCATCTTGACGTCGGGGGAGATGCGGCCCTCGAAGTTGCGGTTGCCCGAGAGCACCGCGGTCACCGACAGGTCGTTGTCGTTGACGGCCTTGGAGATCTCCTCCGGCAGCGGGCCGGTGTTACCGATGCAGGTGGTGCAGCCGAAACCGCCGAGGTAGAAGCCGAGCTTCTCGAGGTACGGCCACAGGCCGGCCTTCTCGTAGTAGTCGTTGACGACCTGCGAGCCCGGAGCCATGTTGGTCTTGACCCACGGCTTGGTGGACAGGCCCTTCTCGACCGCGTTGCGGGCCAGGAGGGCAGCGCCCAGCATGACCGACGGGTTCGAGGTGTTGGTGCAGGACGTGATGCCCGCGACCACGACGGCACCGTGGTCGAGGATGAACTCGCCACGATCCTCGGAGACGACCTTGACCGGCTTCGACGGACGGCCGTGGGCGCCGTTGGCGGCCGAGTGGACGACGACGGCGTCGTCGTCGGCGAAGGACAGGACGGCCGGGTCGGACGCCGGGAAGGTCTCCTCGACGGCCTCGTCGAGCTTGCTGTGCTCGGCCGGCAGCTGCTCCTCGACGTAGTTGTGGATGTCCTTGCGGAAGGCGATCTTCGACTCCGACAGCAGGATGCGGTCCTGCGGGCGCTTCGGGCCGGCGATCGACGGGACGACCGTCGACAGGTCCAGCTCCAGGTACTCGGAGTAGGCCGGCTCGTTCGCGGCGTCGTGCCACATGCCCTGTTCCTTGGCGTACGCCTCGACGAGCGCGAGCTGCTCGTCGCTGCGGCCGGTGAGGCGCAGGTAGTTGATGGTCTCGCCGTCGATCGGGAAGATCGCGGCGGTGGAACCGAACTCGGGGCTCATGTTGCCCAGCGTCGCGCGGTTCGCGAGCGGCACCTCGGCGACGCCGGCGCCGTAGAACTCGACGAACTTGCCGACCACACCGTGCTTGCGCAGCATGTCGGTGACCGTGAGCACGACGTCGGTGGCGGTCACACCGGGCTGGATCTCACCGGTGAGCTTGAAGCCGACCACGCGCGGGATGAGCATGGAGACCGGCTGGCCGAGCATCGCGGCCTCGGCCTCGATGCCGCCGACGCCCCAGCCCAGCACGCCGAGGCCGTTGACCATCGTGGTGTGCGAGTCGGTGCCGACGCAGGTGTCGGGGTAGGCCTGCCCGTTGCGGACCATGACGGTCGGCGCGAGGTACTCGATGTTGACCTGGTGGACGATGCCCATGCCCGGGGGGACGACCTTGAAGTCGTCGAACGCGCCCTGGCCCCAGCGCAGGAACTGGTAGCGCTCGCCGTTGCGCTGGTACTCGAGGTCGACGTTGCGCTCGAGCGCGTCGGCGGTGCCGAAGTAGTCGAGGATGACGGAGTGGTCGATGACCATGTCGGCCGGCGACAGCGGGTTGACCTTGTTCGGGTCGCCGCCGAGCGTGGTGACGGCTTCACGCATGGTGGCGAGGTCGACCACACAGGGCACACCGGTGAAGTCCTGCATGATCACGCGGGCAGGGGTGAACTGGATCTCGACGCTCGGCTCGGCCGAGGGATCCCAGTTCGCGATGGCGCGGATGTGGTCAGCGGTGATGTTCGCACCGTCTTCGGTGCGCAGCAGGTTCTCCGCGAGAACCTTCAAGGCGTAGGGCAGCTTCTCGGTGCCGGGAACAGCGGAGAGGCGGAAGATCTCGTACGAGTTCTCTCCGACCTCCAGCGTCCCTTTGGCGCCGAACGAATCAATACTGGTGCTCACGTCAGCTCCACTCGTAGATGAGGCTCGCCGCCGACGGGGCTGTGTCGACGGCCGAAGCGAGGCACACGAAACCGCACCGTGGTCCCAGGGGGCGGGGGTGGTGGTGTCGTGGCGTCTCGCACCGAGTCTAACAGTACGCTTGTCCTGCAATGCGCGCGGCGCAACCCTCGGTTGTGTCCTGCACCGCGCCCGGGTGCCGGTGCGGGCCGGCCGTCCGCGCCCATCGCGTAGGGTGCGGATGTCGCCGCGCGCGGGTTCTGCGAGTCCACCCGACTCACCGGGACCCGACCGCCGGTCCCGTCCCCGCACCACCGGAGAGAGATGTCTGCGCCACTGCCACGAATTCCTGTGCCATCGGCCACGGACCTCCCGCCGAGCGTCACGCTCGAGCAGGTGCTGGCAGACCTCGCCGACGACGGGGTCTCCGCGCCGTCCGACCGCGTCGACGACCTGGTCGAGCAGGTGGAACGCGCCCAGGACCACGGCATCGAGCTGCGCGTGATCGTCGTCGACCGGGACCCGCGGATCGATTCGCAACTGCGCGACCTCGCGACCGAGGTCGGTAGCGAGCAGGGCGGCACCGTGCTCGTGCTCAGCCCCGGCTGGGTCGGCGCCTACAGCGACAGCCTCGATCGGGTGACCCTCGAGGCGGCACAGGACCGCACGTACACCGGCGACCCGGTCGTCTCCACCCGCAACTTCGTCGACTCGATCACCGAACCCGGTCCGGACTGGACCGCCTGGACCGTCGTGCTGATCGTCCTCGTCGCGGCCGCCGCCGGCGCGACCGCGGCCGCCAAGGCCGTGCGCCGCCGCAAGGACGAGGCCGCGTTCGTCGAACCCGACGCGCGGTAGCGAACACCCCCTCACCCGGCCGCTCCGCATCCGAGCGGCCGTTTTTCCGTGCCCTCACCCGGGCCGCGGCTTCGTCGACACGGACAAAATTTTGCGGCTTTATCTGTGACTGTCGCGCGAAATGAGCCCTTTGTGTCGTACGGTGCCTTTGGCGCTCTTGGGGAAGGAGTGTCGCACTTGCCGTCGTGGGACCGCAGTCCACGACGGCGGGAACGGCTCTGCGGACAGATCGCGCGGCGCGCGATCCGATGCAGCGTGCAGTCCTTCCCTCGGCGCGGCGGATCGGGTTCGTCCCCGACACCACCGAGGGAGAAATGATGTGAGGCGCTTCGGTTTCCACGGGGGGGATTCGCGACGGTTCGGGTCGCGGCGGCATCGTCGCGGTGGGGGAACCGGCCCACGGCCGTGGGCCGGATCGCGGCTGTCGGCCGGACGGCCGTTCATCGGACGCCGGCTGTTGATCGCACTCGGACTTGTCGCATCACTGCTCGTGGGGACCGCGGCCTCGGTGGGGGCGGTCCCGGAACCACCTCCGAACCCGAGCGACGACGCACTCGCTGCCGCCGGAGCGGCCGTCGACACGGGCCTCGGCCGCGTCGGCGAGCTGATCGTGCGCATCGCGTCCGCCGATCAGCAGCTCGCCGAGCTGGAGAACCAGGTCGCGATCAAACGCGAGAACGTCAACCGCGCGCTGGTGGACCTGCAGAACGCCCGGGATACCGCCGACGCGGCCGCCTACGCCGTCGTGCAGTCGCAGCAGGCGCTCCGCGACGCCGGCATCCGGATCCAGCAGGCGCAGAGCGATTTCGACGCGTTCGCCCGGAGCAGCTACACCCGCGGCATCAACGCCGCGTCGCTGTCCGCGTTCCTCGGTTCGGCGGGCCCGGACGAGCTCCTCGATCGTGCCCAGGTGATGCGCCTGCTGTCGGCGGGGCGCAATGCCGTGCTCGACGCGCTCGAACGTGCCCGCACCGAGGAAGCGAACAACAACTCCCGTGCGCGGGCGGCCAAGCAGGAGGCCGACGCGGCGGCCGAGGCGGCCGAACAGCGCAAGGCCGACGCCGAGGCCGCGATCGCGCAGGCCCGGTCGGCACTGGACCAGCAGGCGGCGGACAAGCAGCGGATCGAGATCGAGCGTGCGGCGGCGCAGGCCGAACTGGATGCGGCCCGGCAGAACGTCGCCGGGCTCGAGAACCAGCGCGCCGAATACGCGGCGTGGGACCGGCAGCGGCAGGCCGAGGAGGCCGCCCGCGCCGCCGCCGAGGAGGCGGCACGGCAGGCGGCAGTGGAGGCGGCGCAGCGGGTCGCGGCGGATGCCGCGGCGCGCGCCCGCGCCGCCGAGCTCGCCAACGGCCAGCGCCCGCACACCCAGATCGACGGTTATCGCGTCGACCCCGGCGACTGGGCGGGCGCCGAAACCCCGCTGCCGGACGACGAGGACGAGGACGACACCTCGACCGCGGATTCGTCGGGGGATTCGTCGACCGGGGACTCCTCCACCGGAGATTCGTCGACCGGAGGTTCCTCGACCGGAGGTTCCTCGGCCGAGGACGACACGGACACTGGGGACGGCTCGGACACCGGAGACAGCTCGGACGCCGGGGAGGGCACGGACACCGAGGACACCGAGGAGCCGAGCAGCAGCGGCCGGGACTGGGGCAACCCGGACCCCGGCGACCCGATCGACGAGAGTTCCGTCTCGCCGTCGACGCCGAAGTCCAAGCCCCGCACCACCCCGCGGACGACGATCACCGGCCCCGCCGCCGTCGAAACCGTGATCGATCGCGCGATGTCGCAGATCGGTGTGCCCTACGCGTGGGGCGGCGGCGACGAGAACGGCCCCACGCGCGGCATCCGCGACGGTGGCGTCGCCGACAGCTACGGCGACTACAACAAGGTCGGCTTCGACTGCTCCGGACTGATGATCTACGCGTTCGCGGGCATCGGGATCTCCCTGCCGCACTACACCGGCTACCAGTACACCGCAGGCAAGCAGGTGCCGTCGGCGGAGATGAAGCGCGGCGACATGATCTTCTACGGCCCCAACGCGAGCCAGCACGTGGCGCTGTACCTCGGGGACGGGCAGATGCTCGAGGCCCCGCAATCGGGTTCGCACGTGAAGATCTCCCCGGTTCGCTGGGCCGGAATGACGCCGTATGTGGTGCGGATGGTGTCGTGACAGCGTCCTGACCTGGTACTTCTCGATCGCCGCTCCGCGCAGGGCAGCATGCGCGGGGCACGGTGGCGGCGCCGGGCAGCCACACCTGGAATAGTGGTGCCCGAATGTGATCTCCAGCGGAACGACCTAGGCGAAAGCGGTGGATTCTTGGTGACCTCACGTGAGGGTGGGACGTCGGGCACGAATACCCAGGGCAATGCCCAGGGCGCGAATACCCAGGGCGCGACCGAGCAGGGTGCGACCACGCAGGGCCCGGGTTCGGCTCCGGCCCTGTCGAAGGACGGGACGAAACCGCCCGCCACACCCGGCCAGGTGTCGGACGCGCAGCTCCTCGAGAGAGCGATCTACGAGGTCAAGCGCGTCATCGTCGGCCAGGACCGGCTCGTCGAGAGAATGCTCGTCGGTGTCCTCGCCAAGGGCCACGTGCTCCTGGAAGGTGTCCCCGGCGTCGCGAAGACCCTGGCCGTGGAGACGTTCGCGAAGGTGGTGGGCGGCTCGTTCTCCCGCGTCCAGTTCACCCCCGACCTGGTGCCCACCGACCTCGTCGGTACCCGCATCTACCGGCAGGGCCGCGAGGAGTTCGACACCGAGCTCGGGCCGGTGGTCGCGAACTTCCTGCTCGCCGACGAGATCAACCGCGCGCCCGCCAAGGTGCAGTCCGCGCTGCTCGAGGTGATGGCGGAACGGCACGTCACCATCGGCGGCAAGACGTTCCCCATGCCCGAACCGTTCCTGGTGATGGCCACCCAGAACCCGATCGAGAACGAAGGCGTGTACCCCCTGCCCGAGGCGCAGCGCGACCGCTTCCTGTTCAAGGTCCTCGTCGACTATCCGACGGTCGAGGAGGAACGCGAGATCGTCTACCGCATGGGTGTGTCCGCACCCGAACCGAAGCAGATCCTCGACAACGCCGAGCTGCTGCGCCTGCAGGACGTCGCCAGCCGGGTGTTCGTGCACCACGCGCTCGTCGACTACGTGGTGCGGGTGATCTTCGCGACCCGCGCCCCCGCCGAACTCGGCCTCGTCGACGTCGACGGCTGGATCGCGTACGGGGCCTCGCCGCGCGCGACCCTCGGCATCATCTCGGCGGCCCGGGCGCTGGCCCTGGTCCGCGGCCGCGACTACGTCGTTCCGCAGGACGTGCTCGACGTCATCCCGGACGTGCTGCGCCACCGACTGGTGCTGTCGTACGACGCGCTCGCCGACGAGGTCACCGCCGACCAGATCATCAACCGGATCCTGCAGACCGTCGGCCTGCCGCACGTCGCACCGCAGGTCAACGCGCCCAACCCGCCGGCTCCCGCACCGGCGGCACCGGCCGTGGGTGTCCCGGCCGGCCCCGAGGCGGGTGCGGGGCAGCGGTGAGCCCACGCGCGCACGGGTCGCCGCCGACGTTCCGGTCCGGCGAACTGCGAGATCCCGCACTGACCGCGGCGCTGCGCACCCTCGAGCTCACCGTGCGGCGCCGGCTCGACGGCGTGCTGCACGGTGATCACCTCGGCCTGATCCCGGGACCCGGGTCCGAACCGGGCGACGCCCGCGAATACCAGCCCGGCGACGATGTGCGGCAGATGGACTGGTCGGTGACCGCCCGGACCACGCATCCGCACGTGCGGCAGTCCGTCGCCGACCGCGAACTCGAGACGTGGCTGGCCGTCGACCTGTCCGCCAGCCTCGATTTCGGCACCGGCGTCTGCGAGAAACGCGATCTGGCGGTCGCGGCGGCCGCGGCCGTCGCGCACCTGACCAGCGGCGGCGGCAACCGCATCGGCGCGGTCGTGAGCACCGGGCACGAAATCACGCGTTTCCCGGCGCGCGGCGGCCGCCTGCACGCCCAGGCGATGCTGCGGTCGATCGCGACCACCCCGCACGCGCCGGACGGCACCCGCGGCGACCTGCGCGGCGCGATCGAGGCGCTGCGCCGGCCCCAGCGGCGGCGCGGCCTGGTCGTCGTCGTCAGCGACTTCCTCGGACCGGTCGACTGGGAACGTTCCCTGCGCGCACTGTCCGGCCGGCACGACCTGCTCGCGGTCGAGGTACTCGACCCCCGCGACCTCGAACTCCCGGATCTGGGCGACGTGGTGCTGCACGACCCGGAGACCGGACGCACCCGCGAGTTCACCACCACCGAACGGTTGCGTGCCGACTACGCCGCGGCCGCCGCCGAGCACCGGACCGAGGTGCAGCAGGCCCTGCGGCGCTGCGGCGCCCCGCAGATGACGCTGCGCACCGACCGGGACTGGATCGAGGACATCGTCCGGTTCGTCGCCGCCCGCCGACACAGCTTCGGCGCGCCGGCCAAGGGGGTCCGATGAGCTTCTCTGACTTCTCGTCACCGTGGTGGCTGCTGTTCCTCGTCGTCGTCGCGGCGCTCGCCGTCGGCTACGTCCTCGTCCAGCGCCGCAAGCAGCGGCACGCGCTGCGCTTCAGCAATCTCGAGATGCTCGAGAAGGTCGCGCCGAACCGGCCCGGCCCCGCCCGGCACATCCCGGTCATCGCGCTGCTGTCCGCGCTGGCGCTGCTCACCGTCGCGTTGGCGGGCCCGACCGCCGAGCAGCGCGTCCCGCGCAACCGGGCGACGGTGGTGCTGGTCATCGACGTGTCGCTGTCGATGGAGGCCACCGACGTCGCGCCGAACCGGCTCGTCGCCGCGCAGCAGGCCGCCAAACAGTTCGCCGACGACCTGACCCCCGGCATCAACCTCGGCCTGGTCGCGTTCTCCGGTACCGCCTCCGTGCTGGTGTCGCCGACCACGAACCGCGAGGCCACCAAGTCGGCCATCGACCAGCTCACCCTCAGCGAACGCACCGCCACGGGCGAGGCGATCTTCACGGCGATGCAGTCCATCGACACCCTCGCCGCGGTGCTCGGCGGCGGTGACCAGGCGCCACCGGCGCGGATCGTGCTGCTCTCCGACGGCAAGCAGACCGTGCCCGAGAGCCCCGACGACCCGCGCGGCGGCTTCACCGCCGCACGGCAGGCCGCCGACAAGGGCATCCCCGTGTCGACGATCTCCTTCGGGACCGAATACGGCACCGTGACCATCGAGGACGAACGGATCCCGGTGCCCGTCGACGACCCGTCGCTCAAGGAGATCGCCAACCTGTCCGGCGGCGCCTTCTTCACCGCGTCCAGCCTCGAGGAACTCGAGGACGCCTACGACACGCTCGAGGAACAGATCGGGTTCGAAACCACCCGCGGTGACGCCAGCCGGCCCTGGCTGGTGCTCGGTGTGCTCGCCGCCGCGGTGGGTCTCGGTGCGGCGCTGGTCCTGCGCCAGCGGCTGCCCTGACAGCTTCCTTCCCCTTCGAGGTCCCGGCGGATCTCGATCGATCACCAGATAGGGTTCGACACCATGACCGACGCACCGACAGACGTTTCCGCTCCCGCCGGCCCGTCCCGCCCCGCCGAGACCCCACGCTCGGTTCTCGTCACCGGCGGCAACCGCGGCATCGGCCTGGCCGTCGCCCGGCGGCTGCAGGCCGACGGCCACAAGGTCGCCGTCACCCACCGCGGCTCGGGAGTGCCCGACGGATTGTTCGGCGTCGTCTGCGATGTCACCGACAGCGACTCCGTCGATGCCGCCTTCAAGCAGGTGGAAGAGCACCAGGGGCCGGTGGAGGTGCTCGTCGCCAACGCCGGCATCACCGACGACACGTTGCTCATGCGGATGACCGAGGAACAGTTCACGAAGGTCCTCGACGCCAACCTCACCGGCGCGTTCCGCTGTGCCAAGCGCGCCAACCGGGCGATGTTGCGCGGCCGCTGGGGCCGGATGATCTTCCTCGGTTCCGTCGTCGGCATGGCCGGGCAGGCCGGCCAGATCAACTACGCCTCCTCCAAGGCCGGCGTCATCGGCCTCGCCCGCTCGGTGACCCGCGAACTCGGGTCGCGGTCGATCACCGCGAACGTCGTGGCCCCCGGCTTCATCGAAACCGACATGACCGCCGAGCTGTCCGACGATCTGCGCGACACCGCGAAGAAGTTCATCCCGCTGCAGCGCCTCGGTCGCCCGGAGGACGTGGCAGCCGTCGTCAGCTTCCTCGCCTCCGAGGACTCCGCATACGTGTCCGGCGCGGTCATCCCCGTCGACGGCGGCATGGGCATGGGGCACTGACGGCGCGAACGCCGCGACCGTAACCGACACTCACTGGAGGACCGACACACTCATGGGCGGACTGCTCGAGGGCAAGACCATTCTCGTCACCGGCATCATCACCGACTCGTCGATCGCGTTCCACACCGCGAAGGTGGCGCAGGAACAGGGCGCGAAGGTGATCATCACCGGTTTCGACCGGCTGCGGCTGATCGATCGGATCGCGCAGCGGCTCCCGCAGCCGGTGCCGCCGGCGATCGAACTCGACGTGCAGAATCCCGAGCACCTCGCGGGGCTCGCCGACAAGGTGCGCGAACTCGCGCCGGAGGGCCTCGACGGCGTCGTGCACTCCATCGGATTCGCGCCGCGTTCGTGCCTGGGCAACCCGTTCCTCGACGCGCCCTGGTCCGATGTGGCCGTGGCCGTGGAGGTTTCGGCGTACTCGTACTCGGCGCTCGCGAAGGCGCTGCTGCCGGTGCTCAAGGACAACGCGTCGATCGTCGGCATGGACTTCGATCCGGCGCGGGCCGTGCCGTTCTACAACTGGATGGGCGTGTCCAAGGCGACCCTCGAGGCCGTCAACCGGTATGTCGCCAAGGAGGTCGGAAGCCGCGGCATCCGCTCCAACCTGGTCGCCGCCGGGCCCATCAAGACCCTCGCTGCCAAGGCAATCGCCGGTGACGCCACCGGACCGGGCGCCGAGATGAACCGGCTCAACGAGGGCTGGTCCGCGGCGTCTCCCATCGGCTGGGACGTCGACGACCCGACCCCGGTCGCCAAGACCGTGTGCACCGTGCTGTCGGACTGGCTGCCGGGCACCACCGGTTCGATCGTCTACGTCGACGGCGGCTTCCACTCCCAGGTCGGCTTCGGCGCCTGAGCGGGACACCGATCATGACGAACACCCCCGAGCCCTACGACGCGCTGCTGTTGCTGTCGTTCGGCGGACCCGAACGCCCGGAGGACGTGCGTCCGTTCCTCGAGAACGTCACCCGCGGTCGCGGCATCCCCCCGGAGCGGCTCGAGGAGGTCGTGCAGCACTACCTGCACTTCGGGGGTGTCTCGCCGATCAACGCCCTGAACCGGGAGCTGATCACCCGGATCGAAGCCGAGTTCGCCGCGGCCGGGATCGGGCTGCCGGTGTACTTCGGCAACCGGAACTGGCATCCGATGATCGAGGACACCGTCGCCGCGATGCGCGACGACGGCGTCCGCAACGCCCTGGTGTTCCCGACCTCGGCGTGGGGCGGATACTCCGGCTGCCGCCAGTACCACGAGGACATCGCGCGGGCCCGCGCCGCCGTCCCGGACGGCCCGGCACTGACGAAACTGCGGCAGTTCTACGACCATCCGCTGTTCGTCGGAGCGGTCGCCGACGCCGTCCGGGCCGCCCGCACCGAACTGCCCGCGGACGTGCGCGAGGACGCCCGGGTGGTGTTCACCGCGCACTCGATCCCGCTGTCCGCGGACCGCACCGGCGGCCCCGCCGACGGCGGCGGCCACCTCTACAGCCGGCAGGTCGCCGAGGCGGCCCGGCTCGTCGCCGACGCGGTCGGCATCGACGACCACGACCTCGTGTGGCAGTCCCGTTCCGGGCCGCCGCAGGTGCCGTGGCTCGAGCCGGACATCGTCGATCACCTCGACGCCCTGCACGCGCGCGGCGTGAGCGCCGTGATCGTGGTGCCGGTCGGTTTCGTGTCCGACCACCTCGAGGTCGTGTGGGATCTCGACACCGAGGCGAAGCAGAAGGCCGCCGAGCTCGGCATGGGGTTCGTGCGGGCCGCGACCGCCGGGGCCGACGCCCGCTTCCCGCAGCTCGTCCGGGTGCTCGTCGAGGAAGCGGCGACCGGTCGGGAGCCGGAGCGGCTCGGTTCGGAACCGCTGCTCGGCGCCGGCCTCAACGGCGCGTTGTGCGCGGCCGGGTGCTGTCAGCTGCCGGCTCGGCCGACTCGACCGACGGCTCCCTGATCCCGGGTCACCCGCTGCTCTGCGCGGCGAGCGGGGAGGCGAACCAGCGCGGCAGGCTGCGGCGCAGAGTGACCGGCCCGTCGATCGCGACGGCACCCGAGCGCAAGGCCTCCGACCACTGCCGTTCACCGCGCCAGATCTCGGTGAGCGCCCGCAGATCCGCGGTGACCGCCACCGACTCCTCGAAACCGGGATCCACGTCGCACACGTCGACCTCGTCCGGGGTGATGACCAGCCACCACCGTCGTGACCCGCGCGGTGCACCGGTGAACGCGAACCGCACCACCACCCGGTCCTGAGGGATCGCGCAGCGGTCGACGTTGCGGTGCATGTCCCACATCAGCAGCTTCGGATCCAGGTCCTCGTCGCCGAGCCGTCCGGTCCACCGCGACCCCCAGGCGCCGAGGGCGTCCACCACCGCCTCGAGATCCTGGCCGGCGGGGGTGAGCACGTAGCGGATGTCGCCACCGTCGGTGACCCGACGCACGATGCCCGCGGCCGTCAGCTGATGCAGCCGGGTGGACAGCAACGACGGCGACATCCGCGGCAGCCCCCGCCGCAGTTCGTTGAATCGTTCGCTGCCGAGCACCAGTTCGCGCACGACCAGCAGCGTCCACCGTTCGTCGAACAGCTCCATCGCCTTCGCGACCGGGCAGAACTGGTGATAGGACGCGCCCATGCTCGAATGCTAGGCCGACGCGACCGGCCGTACCCGGCGATCGCGGTACAGATCCTGTACTGGAAGCGCTGCGTCGCCCGTTCCTACAGTCGAAGCACGAGAAAGGAGGCCGGCGCACTCACCCTCCCGCACGAACGCGGGAGGGTCCGCGCCGGAACACACGATGAGCGAATCAACGACAGCAGCGATCGACGACCGCGCGTTGAAGGCGAAGCATCGGGCGATGTGGGCGCTCGGGGACTACCCGTCGGTCGCCACCGAGGTGATCCCGACACTCGGCCCGATTCTGGTGTCGGCGTGCGAAGTCGGCGCGGGAGACCGGGTTCTCGACGTCGCGGCAGGGTCGGGCAACGCGGCGATCCCCGCCGCGCTCACCGGGGCCACGGTGGTCGCGACGGATCTGACGCCGGAACTGTTCGAGACGGGCCGCCGCGACGCCGCCGCTGCGGGCGCGACCCTCACCTGGCAGGAGGCCGACGCCGAGGCGCTCCCGTTCGACGACGCGAGCTTCGACGTCGTGCTCTCCTGCGTCGGTGTCATGTTCGCGCCGCACCACCAGGCGGCCGCGGACGAACTGGTCCGCATCACCCGGCCCGGCGGCCGCATCGGGCTGCTGAGCTGGACCCCCGAGGGATTCATCGGCCGCATGTTCGCGACCATGAAGCCGTACGCGCCGCCGCCCCCGCCCGGTGCCCAGCCGCCGCCGCTGTGGGGGGACGAGCAGCACGTGCGGTCGCTGCTGGGGGACCGGGTTACCGACGTGCAGGCGCACAAGGAGAAGCTGCGGGTGGAATGCTTCGGCAGCGGCGAGGAGTTCCGGGACTTCTTCAAGGCGGCGTACGGGCCGACCATCGCGGTCTACCGGGCGATCGCCGACGAACCCGACCGCGTCGCCGCACTCGACCGCGACCTGGCGGAGCTGGGCCGCAGCTTCGACCAGGGCGGGGGAGCGATGGAGTGGGAATACCTGCTGCTCACCGCACGACGCGCCGGCTGACCGGACGCGAGGTCACAATGCGGAGCCGGTCTGCGCGACGGGTGCCAGGGGCTGCGGGGGTGCGTCGAGGCCGTGCACCGCACCGAAGTCGACGACGTCCGCAGCGTCGGTGCCGGCAAGGGCGTAGAGATCGTAGGTGCCCGTCGACGACGCCGGCGGGGTGAACGTCAGCTTCTCCTCGCGCACCTCGCCGGGTTGCAGCGTCACCTCGATCGGGTCGGCGACCGTCGCGCCGAGTCCGCCCTCGGGCGCACCGACACCGAGCCACACCCGGCCGGAGAACGGCTCGTCGCCGGCGGTGAGAACCACCGTGGCCTCGGCCTCCCCGGTCGGGGCGGGCACGGCTTCGATCTCCAGCGACACCTCCACCGGAAGGTCGATGTCCGGGACCTGCGGGCGGGTGGACGACGGTGATCCGTCCCCGATATCGGGCCAGTCGTCCGCCCACACGATCCGGTCGATCAGAGCCTCGCGTCGCTGAGCGCCGCTGGGCAGCTTGATGTCCCGGCGCGGGCTCGCGTGGTAGACGATCCAGTCGTCCCCGGCGTCGTCGGTGACGACGCTGTTGTGGCCGGGTCCGGCCCAGCGGTCGCTGCCCGCGAGGATCAGTGCGCCGCCCCCGTCGCCGAGATCCTGGCCCTTGCGGTCGAGATACGGCCCGGTCAGGGAGGTGGACCGGCCGGCGATCACCCGGTAGGCGGTGTTGCCGCCGTTGCAACAGTTCCCGGCCGAGACGAACAGATAGTAGAAACCGTTGCGGTGCACCACGAACGGGCCTTCGAACCGTTCGTCGGCGACCTTCACGGGGGTGCCGTCCGGCGCGGTGCCGTCCGGGGAGAGCGGGATCGCGTAGACGCCCTTGAAGTTTCCGACGAGCATCGTCTTCCCGGTGCCGTCGTCCCAGACGAACGGATCGATCGTGCCCTCGATTCCGACGTCCTCGGCGCAGAACACCGGCCGGCCCAGATCCGTCCACGGTCCCGCCGGGTCGGGGGAGGTCGCCAGGCCGATGCACGGATTCGAGACGTCGTTCAGCGAGTAGTACAGGTGGTACACCCCGTCGAATTCGTGGATGCTCGGCGCCCACGGGTGCTTGCCGGGATCGTGCCACGCGGGAGGCTGATCGAACACGTCACCGACGTACATCCAGTCCACGAGGTCGTGGGAGGTGAACATCCCCATCGTGTGCATCCCGCGGCCGTCACCCCAGTCGTCGGCCGTGCTGTAGAGGTAGAACGTGCCGTCCGGGGCGCGCAGGACCGACGGGTCCGCGGCCACCGGTTCGACGACCGGATTCGCGTGCGCCACCTGGGCGGGTGCGATCAGGGCGGCGAGCAACCCCAGGATCGCCGCCGCGATCCACCGTCCTCCGGAGCGGTGTCGGGCGACGGGTGTACGACGCGCCCGCGGCACGGTGATCCGATGGTTCTGCACGTCGCTCCTCGATGTCGGCCCAACCCGCCCGAAGTGCGACAAATGTATACGGATGTGACTCGTGTGACAGCAGATGCGGAAGGCCGACCGCGGGACCGTGACGCAACCGTGTCCTCGGCGGTGTGCCTTTGTGGCGGTCCCAGCCGCCACAAAGGCACACGGGCGGCGTCAGCCGCCGGTTGTCCGGCGACTGTGACGTCCGGCTTCGAGCGCCGCGGCGACCGCGCCCAGCCGGGCCTGCCGCACGGTGGTCAACAGCGGCCGCAGCGCCGCCTCGCGGCTCGTCGCCGCGGACATCGACCCGGCCTGCAGTCCGGCGCCGCGCGCCGCGACGTCCAGGATCGCGGACACCTGGTCGGCGGAGTCGAGGATGCGCACGGCACGCACCGGAAGCGATTCGGGATAGCGGTGCCGGGCCTGCTGGGCGATCGCCTCGGCGATCTCCGCGCGCGGGTCGGATCGGCGACCGTCCGTGCCGACGGTCGGGATACCGGTCAGGGTCGCCGCAGCATCGCGCACCGCCTCGCGCATCGTGAACTCGGCCTCGCCGAGACCGGGACGGGCGGGCGCATCCGGCAGGGCCGGCACCGCGAACACGGTCCAGCGCAGCACATCCGGACCCTCCACGGTCGGGACCAGCCCGATCCCCGGCGCCCCGGGCGCCCCGACCAGGACGCCTTCACCGGCCGCCAGCGCCGCCGTCGCGAACGCGGTCCCGGCCGGCAGCCCGGAGACGTCGCCGGGGGCGGGCAGCACGAGCCGGATGCCGGCGGTGTCCGCCGGATCGGCGCGACGCACCGCCGTCAGCAGCGCCGCGGCCCCCGTCGCCGCACCGGCGCCGGAGCCGGGCAGGCCCGCGGCCGATGCGGCCGCGTCGTCGTCCGCGAACACCAGGTGCAGCGGGGCCCAGGTGTTGAGGGCATCGATCACCTCGTCGGGCGCGGCGTCGCCGGACAGCCACACGCCCGCCCACAGGGTCAGGGTCAGGCTCGGGGAACTCACCGGCACAGCATACGGCGGCACGTCACACCGGCATCCCGGCGTGGCAGCCGCAACGGCACCACGCCGTGTCCTAACGTCGTCGGGCGTGAGCCCACGCGACATGTACGGCGGCGACATCTACGCCGGCCACGCCCGCACCCGCAAGCCGACGGTCCCGGAACTGGCGGCCGAGAGGGATCTCGTCGTCGAGGACGCCGCCTCGGGCTGGTGCGGCGCCGTCGTGGGCTTCGAACGCACCTACGACGGGGACTTCGTGCGCCTCGAGGACGGGCAGGGTCGCACCCGACTGTTCGCGATGCGCCCGGCCGCGTTCCTCGTCGACGGCAAACCGGTCACGCTGGTGCGGCCGAAAACCCGTCCGGCCGCGCAGAAACCGGCGCGGTCCGCGTCCGGGTCGACCCGCGTCGAGGGACTGAAGGCGCGGGTCGCGCGCGGCAGCCGCATCTGGGTGGAGGGCGTTCACGACGCCGCGCTCGTCGAACGGGTGTGGGGTCACGACCTGCGCGTCGAAGGGGTGGTCGTCGAGCAGCTCGAGGGCCTGGACAACCTCGCCGAGCGGCTCGCCGAGTTCGAACCGGGACCCGGCCGGCGGATCGGGGTGCTCGCCGACCACCTCGTCGCCGGGTCCAAGGAGGAACGGCTGACCGCGAACCTCGGCCCGTACGTCATGGTCACCGGCCACCCGTACATCGACGTGTGGGAAGCGGTGCGGCCCAAGACCTTGAGCATCGCGGCGTGGCCGAAGGTGCCGCGCGGGCAGGACTGGAAGACCGGGGTGTGCCGGGAACTGGGCTGGGGCAGCCCGCAGGACGGCTGGCGCCGGGTCTACGGTGCGGTGTCGTCGTTCCGGGATCTCGAGGCGCCGCTGATCGGTGCCGTCGAACGGCTCGTGGACTTCGTGACCGAACCCGAGGAGGGCTGAGCCGCCCGACGCGATCCGTCAGCGGCCGCCGGTCTCGGGTGCGGGTTCGGCCTCGCCCGTTCCGGGCAGCCCGGCCCCGACGCCCCCGACATCGGTGATGGTCCAGTCCGATGCGCGGTCCATGGTCACCCGGTAGGTCGCGGTGGCCGCCACCCCGTCCGGGGTCTGCTTGCTCTTGGACACCATGTCGACGAACACCTGCACGACGAAGGTGTCGCCGTCGTTGCTCGCCACCTCGGCGGCCAGCAGACGTGCGGTCGAGGTGTACTCCATCTGGGTCAGCCACGGCGCGACGACGTCGACGGCCCCCTCGAGTTTCGGCACGAGTTGCTCGCTGACACCGTCGGTGAGCGCGTCCCGCCAGGCGTCGAGATCACGGAAGTCGACCTCCGAGACGTTCAGCGCATATTCCGAGGCGACGGCCTCGGCCTCGGCCTCGGTGTCCAGCCGGCTCTGCAGGGCCTGCAGTTGCTCGGACGAGTCGTCGGTCGCCCACAGCACCCCGAAGGTCACCGCGGCGACGAGCGCGAGCACCGCGACGATCGCGACGGTGCGGATCGACGACCACCACGGGCCGCGCCCCCCGGTCCCGGTCCCGGTCGCGGTCGGCGCGGCCGCGGCCGGATCCTGTTCGGTGACATCGGTGTTCGAGGTCGGGCCGGTGTTCGACATGACGCTGTCTTCCTTCTTCATCGGGGCACGCTCACGGTGAACCGGACACTGTCGCCCGGCATGGTCGCGATGGCCTGTTCGAGCAGGGTACCGAGATCCATCCGTCCCACCACGGAACCGGTGGCCTGGGTGACGGGCCGCAGCGCGACCCCGATCGCGCCGAGTTCGGGGGCCATCTTCGACAGGAACTCGGCGAGTTCGATCTCCTGCTGACGCCACGAGCCGAGGATCTCCTCGCCCTTGAGCACCGAGGATCCTTCGAACAGGTACTCGTACGAGATGCCGAGGGTCTCACCGAACTGGTCCAGCATGGGAGGAGCGGCGACCATCGCCGGTCGCACCCACTCCACATCGCCCATCATCCACATCAGGTCGCTCAGAACGGTTTCCAGCGAGCCCTCGTGCCGCGTCAGGGTGGACAGCAGCAGCTCGGCACCGCGACCCGCAGCGGGCATCGTCTCCTCGAGCCCTTCCACCGACTCGGTGAACGTGGCGACGAGTTCGTTCAGCGACTCCGCATCGGTCTGCTCGAGCAGTTCCGAGGTCGTCGCGAGGAGATCGGGCACCGAGGTCGGGAGTTCGACGACCTCGGTCAGGTGCGCGCCGTCCTCCAGATAGGGGCCCTCGGACGACGCCGGGAGGAACGAGAACACCGGTTCGCCCAGCGACGACAGGTTCTCGACACGCATCGTGCTGTCCACGGGGATGCGGTGCTCGGCCTCGTACGAGAGGTTCATGCGCACGAACCCGTCGAGGTTCTCCAAACCGTCGACACGCCCGATGTTCACCCCGCGGTAGACCACCGACGATCCGGTGCGCAGACCCGCCGCGTCGCGCATGTCCACCACGGCGTGCAGGCGGCGCTGCGTCGGATCCATCTGCAGCACGCCGACCACGAGATACCAGGTGCCCAGGATCATCACCACGACCAGGGCGAGCGCGGACATCCACGCGGGAATACGGGTCACGGCAGAGCTCCGATCATGCGCAGGAGAACCAATCCGTCGGCCGCCGGGCCTCCCTCGTCGCCGGCGATCGTCACCTGACGAATGTCGATGCCGGGTTCGAGCAGGAAGGGGACCAGCTTCTCGTCGACGAGCTCGACCAGCTCGGCCGCGTTGCCCCGCAGCTCACCGGCGGTCGGCGACGGTTCGCGCAGCAACGGGGTGAGCAGCTCGAGATTGTCGTTGATGTGCGGGAGGCGGGGGATCAGCCACTCCAGGCCCGTGACCATGGTGTTGACGTCGATGACGATGTTGAGCACGGCTTCCATGAAGTAGGGCACCCGATCCAGTCGGCGTCGCGCGGTGTCGGAGAACAGGAATCCCACCTCGTCGCGGGCGGCGTCGAGACGCTGGGACAGCTCGTCCGTTGCAACGACGATGCGATCGATCTGGTCGATGTTCGCGGCCGCGTCGCTCAGATCGGTGGAGATCGTCGCGGACAGCTCGCGGGTCTCCGCGGGGTCCTCGGGCAGCACCTCGTTCAGGCGCGCGATCGAATCCTGCAGCCGGGTGAGGCTGCCGCCGTTGACGAACATCGCGATCCGCTCGAGCATGTCCTCGATCTGGGGACCCGGATCCGTGTCGCTCAGCGGGATGGTGTCGCCGTCCCGCAACGGAGCGCCGCTCCCGTCCACCGGCGGCACCAGGGCGATGTAGATGTCGCCGAGCACGGTGTTCTGCCGCAGTTCGGCGCGGGTTCCCTCCGGCACGACCACCGACTCGCGCACGTCGATCCGCGCGACCGCGCTGTGCGGCCCGAGGTCGATCGCCCGCAGGGTGCCCACGGAGATGCCCTCGCTGCGGACGTCGGCTCCGGCCGGCAGGCTCAGCAGCGACTCGAACTCGAGGTTCAGCCGGTAGGTCGGTCCGCGCACCCCGGAGCCGGGCAGGGCGTGGTCGCTGGGGTCGAAGCTGCAGCCGCACAACGCCACCACGGCGGCGAGGACCACGCCTGCCAGCCGGCGCGAGCGGGTGAACGAACGGGTCACGGGGTTGCTCCGATCGTCGACAGGACCAGCTGCGGCAGCGGCACCGACACCGAGCGGGAGGACACCACCGAGCAGGTGTCCGGGGCGATCTGCTCGAGGGCCGCGCAGGTCAGCGTCGCGTCGGGGGTCGGCACCTCGGCTCGGGCCGGATCGAGCTCGACGGACACCGACCCGGGCCGGGTCTGCACCATCGTCGCGAGCATCGTCACGGTGCCGGGGATCGTCGCGAGCAGTTCGCTCGAGTTCTCGGCCCCGGTCCGCAGCATCGTCAGGGTGGGCAGCGTGGAGTTCAAGGCGTTCATCAGGTAGGGGAAGTGCTCGTTGAACAGCCGGTCGAGCGGGCCGACGGCCAGGGACAGCTTCTCGACGAGGATCTTCGCCACGACGAGCATCTGCTCGATGCCGGCCAGACCGGGAGCGAACGTCTGGATGGTGGACTTGACGTTCTCCCAGTCACCCGTGAGAAAGGTGGTCATCTCGGCGGAGTTGTCGAGGATCTGCCCGAGCTGGTCCATGAAGTTGTCCGGCGACGACAGCAGTTCCGCGAGGTCGCGCAGTTCGCGGTTCAGCGTCGGGCCGAGACCCTCGAACTCGCGTCCGGCGTCCTTCAGGGCCGATTCGAGCGGCGCCGTTCCGTCGGGGCCACGCTCGGTCATCTGCCGGACGAGCTCCGAGAACGATCCGAGCGCCTCCGACACGCTGACCGGGGTGCGGGTGCGGGCGGTGTCGATGCACATCTCCGAGGTGAGGGCCGGGCCGGGGCGGGGATCGGCGTCGACGAGCTCGACGCGACGATCGGTGAGGATCGACGCATTGGTGATGACCGCGCCCGTCTCGGCCGGCAACTCCCGGTCGCCGACGGACATGTCGACGCGCACGCGCGCACCGTCGGGTTCGATCCGGTCCACGGTCCCGACGGAGATCCCCCGGATGGTGACGGGAGAACCGGGATACAGACCGTAGGAGTCCTCGAAGTACGCGCAGATCGCGTCGTCGTCCCGGGAGGTCGCGGCGAAGGCGGTCGCGCCGCCCACGGCCAGCGCCACCACCGTCACCGCGGGAACGAGTCGTCGTGAAGTCGAAGTCGGTGTTCGCATGTCAGCACCGTGTTCCCGGCATCGGGAGACAGACATCGGGTCGCTGGACCGTCAGTCCGCTCTGGTCGACAAGAGCCTGGCCCTCCGGACCGGCGATGGCCGCGAGTCCTGTGAGCGTCTCCCGCAGGGAGTTCGTCATGGACTCCACGGACGTCTGCAGTTCCGCGCTGCGTTCGCCGGCCTCCACGAGGTGGGGGATGATCGGTTCGACCTTCTCCTGGTAGGGACCGCTGAGAAAGTCGAACAGCAGCCCGGCGAGCCCGGAGAGTCCGTCGGCGAAGATCTTCACGTCCTGGTGGGCTTCGACGATCTTCGGCCCGAGGATGGCGTAGCCGCGGATGATCTCGAGTGCGAGTTCCTTGTTGTCGTTGGCGGTGCGGAGGTACTCGTTGGACAGTTCGAGCAGGCTCTCGATCTGGTCCTTCTGGTTCGCCATGACGTCCATGACCGCTTCGAGATCGGTGACCGTGATCCGCACCGCATCCGGGGATTCGCCGAGCAGCGCGGCGGTCTTGTCCAGGGCCGAGCGCAACGCTTCGGTGTCGAGCTCCTCCACCACCGCGGTGGCCTCCTCGAACATGTCGTTCACCAGGAACGGCAGGGCCGCGCGATTCTGCGGGATGGGCTCGGTCAGCGGCTGTCTGCCCGCCGGGTGCACCGCGAGGTACAGACCGCCGATGGGCGTGAGCATCCGCACCGACACCGAGGTCTGGTCCCCGAGGAAATGCTCGGAGTCGACGGTGAACTCGACGTCGACGTGGTCGTCGGCCAGGGTGAGCCCGGTGACCGAGCCGACCGGGACACCTGCGATGCGCACGTCGTCGCCGGCGGCGAGTCCCGCGGATTCCACCAGTTCCAGCCGGTAGGTCGAGGCCCCGACCGGACGCAGATAGAGCGCGAACACGACGCCGGCGATCACCGCGAAGACGAGCAGGCCCGACAGCGCCCACCACATCTGGGTCCGGGGATCGGCGTCCTCGGATCCGAAATCGAGTCGGCCGAACGTGCGGGTGCGCATCAGGCACCTCCGTTGCAGATGGTCAGGGGACGGCCCTCGAGCAGCACGTCGGCCTCGATCGGCAACTGCACCGCACCGTTGCTGCACTGCCGGGCCGCGTCGACGCGCGGGACGAGGGAGTTGATCCCCTCGAAGATCCCGGGCAGCACCGACAGGGTGTTGATGGCCGTCTCCGGATCCGGGATCACCTCGTCCACCCGGAGGATGAAGTCGTCGTTGCGCTCGAGGAAGTCCTCGTGGCCGGGGTAGGCACCGAGACCGAGCTGGGCGAGCAGATTCACGGTGCGGTCGACCTCCGACATCTCGAGGGCACCGAGCTTGGTCAGGGACAGGAACTCGGTCATGCGTGTCACCAGCGGGGTGAAGATCGAATGGAACACCTCGAGGATGTTCTCGAGGTTCTCGGACCGGCCTTCGAGTTGCTCGTTCAGGGCGGTGAAGTTGTCGAGGAGGGTGCTCATCAGAGCGCTGCGGTCCTCGGCGTAGCTCGCGAGTTCGGCGATGTCGCGCATGACCGGGGTCGGGCTGGATTCGCTGCCCTCGATCAGCGCGGCCACATTGGTGGCCAGCCGGTTGTAGACGGCCGGATCCGCTTCGCGGAGAAGCGGTTTGAGGCCGTTGAAGACGGTGGTGATGTCGAACGAGTCAACGGTGTTCACCACCAGCTCGGCCGGGTCGAGTTCCTGGCCGCCGTCCTCGCTGCGATCGAGTTCCAGATAGCGCTGGCCCGTCAGGTTCTGGAACTTGACCAGGAGCCGGTCCGAGTCGCGCAGCCGGTACTCGTCGAGCACGGTGAAGTCGACGATCGCGCGGTTGCCGTCGGACACCGAGATGTCGACGACCTTGCCGATCTGCACGCCGCGCAGGCGCACGTCGGCGTTCTCCTTGAGACCGAAGACATCTCCGAACTGGGCCTGGTAGGCGACGGTCGAGCCGCCGACGGGTCGTTCGATCGCCTGCACGATCAGCACGATGATCAGGGCGACGACGGTCGCGAGCAGCGCCAGCCGGACGGCTGCCTGGCGGGGAGTTCTCATCGGACACCCCCGGTGTTCTCGAGCGGAACCCGGAAGGCCGGGAAGGTGTCCACGAGGACGTCCACCCCCAGGACCACCCGGTCACCCTGCTGGTGCAGGGCACCGTCGGCGCCGTCCACGAGCCGGGCGACCTGGTCGGGGGAGACCGTGCGCAGGCTCTGGTTCATCGGGATCAAGATGTCGAGCAGCATGTCCACGGCATCCGAGGTCGGGCCCAGGGCGCCGACGATCTCACCGGACAGCGCGAGTACGAGATGCGAGACCTCGGTGATCGTCTCGCTCGCCTGCCGGGTGCGGAAATCGTCCTCGAGTTCCTCGACGGACGCGATCGCCGACAGGGTGTTCAGGGCCGACGGGGTGAACACGGCGATGCCCTCGGAGACGTCGGCGAACTTCGGCAGCAGCTCGCTCAGCGGCTCGTTCTGGGTGCGGGCGATGTTGCGCATCACCAGCAGCGACGAGGCGAGCAGCGGCGCCATCTGCTGGGTCAGCTCCGCGGCGCTGTCGATCGAGTCCGACAGCTGCGGCGTCACCACATCCAGCAGCAGCCGGCCGGAATCGCGCAGCACCGTGGTCACGGTGTAGTCCCCGACGTCGCCGAGGGCGAGGGTGCTGCCCGGTTCGATCGGCTCTCCGCCCGGCATCGGGATGAGTTCGAGTGCGGTGGAACCGAAGATGTTCGACGAGACGAACCGGGTGTGCATCGACGTCGACAGTTCGTCCAAGTGGTTCTCGTCCACGCTGAGCCTGACGATCTGGTTCTGAGGCCCCTGGGGCTCGACGTCGATCACCGTGCCGATCGACATGCCCCGCAGGCGAACCGCGGTGTCGGTGGAGACCCCGTCACCGAGATTCGTCGCGGTGACCGCGAATTCGACCTCACCGGACCGATCCGGCTCCGTCGCCCACCAGGCCGCGGTGACGACGAGCGCGGCCGCGACGACGACCGCGAGCCCGCGGATCCGTAACCCCCGGCGACCGGGCCCGAAGCCCGAATACTGTGCTGTGCTCACTTACTCCCTCACCCCGAGAAACTGATCGTCGCGTCGAGTCCCCACATCACGAGCGTGAGCACCATGTCGGTGGTCACGATCAGGACGAGGCTCGCGCGGATGGCCCGCCCGGATGCGATCCCGACCCCCTCGGGACCGCCGGTCGCGTGGTAGCCCTGGTAGGCGTGCACGAGCGTCACGACCAGGACGAACACCACCACCTTGATCAGCGAGTAGATCAGGTCGACCGGCTCGGTGAACATGTGGAAGTAGTGGTCGTAGGCGCCCGAACCCTGGCCCTGCACCACGGTGACGGTCACGCCGGTGGCGGCGAACCCGAGCGCGAGCGCGATGAGATAGGACGGGACGACGGCACCGACCGCGGCGATGAGCCGGGTGGACACGACGTACGGAATCGAGTCGATGGCCTGGGCCTCGAGCGCGTCGATCTCCTCCGAGATCCGCATCGCACCGACCTCGGCCGTGATCCGGCACCCGGCCTGCGCGGCGAAACCGATCGCGGCGATCAGCGGCGCGAGTTCGCGCGGGTTGGCCAGCGCCGACATCGCACCGGTCAGCGGTCCCATCCCGAGCATGTCCAGCGCCGAGAACCCGACGAGACCGACCATCGCACCCGCGACGATGCCGAGGATGGCCAGGACCGGGGCAACGCCGCCGCCGACGATGACGGCGCGGCCGTTACCCCAGGTCAGGTCGGTGAAGATCGCGACGGTCTGGCGCCGGTTGCGGCGCAGGGCGTGTCCGATCCCGCGGAACGAGACGACGACGAAGTGCAGGTAGAGCCCGAGGGACTCGATCGGGTCCCAGGCCCGGCGCGCGTGGCGCGTCCACCGCAGGCCGCGGGGCAGATAGGGGGACGGCGTCGCGACGGGGGTCTTCTGTGCGGCGCTCATCAGAGGAACCTCATCGGAACGAACATCAGGACCACCTGGGTGATGAAGAGGTTGACGACCATGCAGGCGATGATGCTGAGCACCACGGCCGCATTGACGCTGTCGGCCACGCCCTTCGGGCCGCCCTTGGCCTCGAGCCCGCGCTGGCTCGAGATGACGGCCACCACGTAACCGAAGACCGCGGCCTTGAGCAGACACACGATCAGGTCGGTGGTCGAGGCGAAGCTGCCGAAGGACAACCAGTACGAGCCCGGGGCCACCCCCTGGCCGAGGGAGGCGACCGCGAAGCTCGCGAGGATGCTCATCAGGATGATCAGCACGGACAGCATGGGGGCGACGACGACCATCGCCAGGATGCGGGGGGAGACCAGCCGGCGTTGCGGGTCGATACCCAGGGTGCGCAGCGCGTCGATCTCCTCCCGGATGGTGCGGGAGGCCAGGTCCGCGGAGATCGCCGACCCGCCCGCCCCGCCGATGAGCAGGGCCGCGGCCAGCGGCGCGATCTGCTGCATGACGCCCATGCCGCCGACCGCGCCGGCCATCGAGTTGGCGCCGACGTTGTCGGTCATGCTGCCGACCTGCACGGCGATGACCACACCGAGCGGCAGGGCGACCAGGATCGCGGGTACGGCCGACACCGAGATGAAGAACCAGCCCTGAACGATCGCCTCCCGCAGCGGGAAGCGGCCGGTGGCGATGTCGACGACGAGGTATGCGGTGGCGCGGAAGGCCAACCGGAGCGTGCGCCCGAAGGTGCGTGTCGCCTCGGCGCCGCGTGCGGCGACGGCCCCGCCGAACGGCCGGCCCCCCGGCGCGGCGTCGTCCACGGTTCGTGAAGTCACGTTGATCCCCCTGAGAAAACTGGTGGTGAAGAGCCGAGCGCGCAGCGGGCGGGTCCGGCGGGACCGCGTCGACGACCGCAGCGTCGGTACCGCGTCCGGGACGAATCCGGGGACGCGTTCGATGAACGGTGGAACCGGGTGTCAGACCTCCAGGGCAGCGCGGGCTTCGGGGATCATCCGCACACGTGCGGGGAGTATGCGGCCGGCGGCGCGCACGATCGCGATCAGTGCCCGGAACTCGCGTTCGCGGGCCGGGCTCCACGGCACACCCCAGATCTGCCGGACGTGCTCGGGGAAGGCACCGAACATCAGGGTCTCGACCGGCCGGCCCGTCAGCTTCTCCAGCAGCGCCGGCAGCGGACGGGGCAGTGCCGCGAGTTTCGGTTGGAGAGTTGCGATCACGTCCTGCTCGTCGACGAGTTGCTGCATCCGCCGGGTGCCGGGCGACATGGCGAGTTTCTCCACGACCCCCTGCTCGACGTACGTGCGCAGACCCGCGGCATCGGTGGGCATGTCCTGCTCGCGCACCCCGAAGAGCAGGCCGAGGCGGCGGCTCTCCCGGTAGAACGCTTCCACCTCGGCCTCGGGTTGCGGACCGAAGCAGACCGTGATCGCGTAGATCAGGGACTCGATCGTGGTGAGGTGCACCCACGTCCACACGTCGCGGTTCCACGCGTGGTACTTGCGCCCCTCGTAGTCGAGTCCGGTGATGGGCCGGTGCATCTCGCGCAGTTCACGCGCGGATTCGGCCACGTTCTCGCCGAAGTAGATCCGGTAGGTGTAGGCCAGGGTGTTCTCCGCGCGCACCGACGGCCGGCTGAACGACTTCGAATGTTGTTCGAGCGCAACCATGACGGTGGGATGCGTGCCCTGCAGCGACAGTGCCCGGAACAGGAACAGCGGCCAGATCCGCCGATCCGCCAGCAGGCGGACGAAGGTGCGGTCGGCGACGGGAACGTCCTCCTCGATGTCCACCGAAACACGTTGTGCCGGAGTGATTTCCATCGCGATCTCCTCGGGTTCGGTGAGCGGGGGCCGGGACGGGGTCATCCGGCAGGCGGTGTGGGCGGCACGACGAGGAACGACAGCATCGTCCTGGCGATGCGTCGTACTCCGTCGTCGGTCGCCGTGGCGGGTCCGAGGTCGGGAGCCAGCCAGACGCTCGCGAAGAAGCGGGAGATGATCTCCGCGGCGGTCTCGGTGTCGAACTCGATGCCGGTCTCCCGCGCCGTGGATTCGAGCTCCTCGCGGACGGAGGTGAGCAGCATGGTGGCGATCTGTGGGTCGTGCATGAGGGGGAGTGCAGCGCCGTCGTCGACGAAGCGCCGGCCCACCGGATGGTTCCGGACGGTGCGCACGGCTTCGACGAGCCACTCGACCGACCTTTCGAGGGGGTCCTCGATCGAGTCGATCGCGGCGTGGAACTCGGTGACGAGGCGATCGAGTTCCCAGGCGAACGCGCGGGAGAGCAGCTCTTCCTTGGTGTCGAAGCGGCGGAACACCGTCGCGCGTCCCACGCCGGCTTCGGCCGCCACGTCGGTCACGGTGGTCCGTTCCAGGCCGTGACGAGCCAGGCACCGCATGGTCGCCGCGAGGATGGCGGCGTCGGTGGGGTCGAGGTCGGTGCTGTGGCCGACGAGTGCTCCGACCAGGAGCGAGCGGACCGGGGTGATACCCATAGTTCGGGAACGGTATCACCGATCTCACCGAGTGCAAATAACAAGTTCTAGCTAACCGAACTTATGTTTGTGCAGGCCTCTTGCCGCCGGGCCTGAAACAGAGTTCATTCGACAACTGCCCCCGATGGACCCCGGGACTCGCACGGGAGCGGCCGCGGGCCCGAGCGGTTGTCGAGGGCGCGATCGGTGCGATGCGGACGCTCCCGACGCGGACCGGTCACGGCCGGGACGAACACCGGGGGCCGCGAGAACCCCGACGAGGGGTCGGGCAGCGTCGGTTTGCACCGGGCCCCGAGGCGCGGCGTCGGTGTGGTGGTGCCGGAGTGGATCTCCGGCGTCGGTCAGTCCTCGGTGCCGGTGCCGGTGCCGGTGGAGGCGTAGTGGCTGTCGGGAAGGACGAGCATGCGCGCGAAGCCGATCGCGCGCGGGGTCGTCTCGAAGACGGGTCGTTCCTGGCCGTCGCTGGTGGTGAACACGCCGACAGCTTCGAGTGGGCGTACGTGTTCGGGCTTGGTACCGGAGATCAACACGGTGATGTGACGGTGCTCGAGTTTGGTGATGGCGTCCTTGAGGACGATCGCGCCGGTGGCGTCGAGGGCGGTCACCCGCGACATGCGCAGGATCACCACCTTCACGTCCGCGACCTCGGCGAGTTCGAGGAGGAATCGGTGCGCCGCGGCGAAGAACAACGCGCCCTCGATGCGGTAGGCGACGATGTGCTCGCGCAGGAGTTCGTGCTCTTCGGCCAGGTGATCGCCCTGTTCGAGCGGGACCTGCTCGATCCGCGCCGACTTGGCGACTGCCCGCAGCGCGAGGAGCGCGGCGAATCCGACGCCGACGGCGACCGCGGTGACCAGATCGAAGACGACCGTGACGAGGAACGTCGCGATCATCACCACGGTGTCGGCGCGGCCGGCGCGGGCGATGGCGAGGACGGAGGCGGTCTCGACCATCCGGACGGTGGTGGCCAGGAGCACCCCGGCGAGCGCGGAGAGGGGAATCTCGGCGACGAGACCGGCGGCCAGGTACACGATCGCGGCGAGGATGAGCGCGTGGGTCAGGGCCGCGAGCCGGGTCCGGGCGCCGGAGCGGACGTTGACCGCGGTCCGGGCGATCGCGCCGGTCGCCGGGACACCGCCGAACAGCGGTGCGGCGATGTTCGCCAGGCCCTGCCCGAACAGTTCCCGGTCGGGATCGTGGCGCGTGCCGACGGCCATCGAATCCGCGGCGGTCGCCGAGAGGAGCGACTCGAGCGCCGCCAAGGCGGCCACGGCGAGGGCCGGTGCGATCAGCGAGGTGAGATTCCCCAGGTCCAGGAAGCTCAGGGTCGGTGCGGAGAACCCGGACGGAATGGCGCCGATCCGGGCGATGTCCCAGCCGAACAGTTGCGCGACGACGGTCGCGGCGGCGACCGCGACGAGGGAGAACGGAATCCGCGGGAAGAAGCGTCCGCCGATGAGAATCGCCACCGCGACCACCAGCGCGATCGACGGTGTCAGGATCGACGGGTCCGCGACGAACTTGTGCACCGCGTCGAACGCGGACTGCCACACCTTCTCGCCCTCGGCGCCGGAGATGCCCAGGGCGGCCGGGACCTGCTGGAGAGCGATGACGACGGCGATGCCGGCGGTGAACCCTTCGATCACGGGGGCCGGCATGTAGCGGACGGCTCGGCCGATGCCCGCGAATGCCAGCGCGACCAGGACCACACCCGCGATCAGCCCGACCGCGAGCACACCCGTCGGACCGTACTGGGCCACGATCGGCACCAGGACCACCGTCATCGCGCCTGTGGGGCCCGACACCTGGAATCGGGAACCGCCGAACACGGCCGCGACGGCTCCGGCGATGACCGCGGTGGTCAGGCCTGCGGCGGCACCGAGGCCGGAGCTGACACCGAAGCCCAGCGCCAGCGGCAGTGCCACCAGCGCGACGATCAGGCCGGAGAGCAGATCGGCGCCGGGAGCGCGGAGCGCGGGTTTCCACTCGCTCCATCGGGGCAGGAGTGCGGCGACCGACCGAACCACGCCGGAGACGCGGTTACCGGTGGGGCCGGTCGTGTTCGCGGGCTCGTTCGGGCTTCCCAGTACAGACATGTGCAGCTTCCTCAGTGTGCCGAGAACCTTTCCGGCGAGGGAAAGCCGGGTGATGCGTGGTGCGCGGTTCGGTCGACTGTGGTGGACGGGTGTTGCGGATCGTTTCCCCCGGCCGGGCCTGTCGAGGGGCACAGGCCCGGCCGGGGGAGACGCGGCCCCGGCAGGGAGGAGGCGATCCCTCTCCTCCGTGCCGGGGCCCGGGGGAAGGCGCGGAACGCGGGCAGATCGACGTGATGCGTTCCGCGCCTGGGTCATGGGCCCGGCGCTGCGGCCGTCAGGCTTCGCGGCGGCAGTTTCGTGCTACCGGTGGATCCGCGCGCGTCGTGGTCCTTGTCGCTCACCCTCATCGTCCGTTCGTGCAAGGTGTGTATTTAGGAATCATGCAAGGTATGAAGTTTAGAAAAACCGCAATCAGCGGGTGCGGGCTGCGCCGCGCCGAAGCTCGGCCGGTCAGCCTGCCGAGTTGCCCACCAGTGTCGGGGACTCCGGTTGGTCCTCGAGCAGCTCGGCCTGTCCCGCGACCACGCCCGTGAGGATCCCCCTGGCGATCTTCAACAGATCCGCGACCTGCGGCGAGGTCAACGTGTAGGAGACCGAGAGGCCCTCCCGCCTGGCCGTCACCAGTCCGGCGCGGCGCAGGATCGACAGCTGCTGGGACAGGTTCGCCGGTTCGATCCCGACCTCCGGCAGCATCTCCGAGACGGCGTGATCACGCTCGCTCAGCAGTTCGAGCACCCTGATCCGCGCCGGGTGCCCCAGTGTTTTGAAGAAGTCCGCCTTCATCTGGTACAGCGGTTGGCGCGCGTTCGTGGCCATGGCGCCTCCTGTGGTCTCCGTCGGCCGGCGGCTTCCGGTCGAGGGGTTCTCGTCCTCGTCGTGGGAACGCATTCGTGCACCCTCACGCTCGGCGGAATCATGCCATGCGGAAGAGCTATTTGCGAATCTTAGCAATTCGCCAATTGGCGTTGCTGCCGACGGTGCCCGCGAGGACCGCTCTGCCTGGGCGTCTGCCCCGGTGTCCGATTTGTGGTTCGATGGTGACGTGACGGCATTGATCTGGCTGATCGCGGGTGTGGCCCTCGCCGCAGCCGAGGCGCTGACCGGAGACTTCGTGCTGCTCATGCTCGGTGGCGCCGCCCTGGTGACCGCGGGCGTCTCGGCTGCGACGGACTTTCCCGTGTGGGCCGATGCCGTGGTGTTCGCGCTGTCCTCGCTGGTGCTGCTGCTCGGGGTTCGACCGGCGCTGCGCCGGCGCTATTCGGCTCCGCCCGCGCTGACCACGGGTGTCGACGCGCTGCCGGGCAAACATGCCCTCGTTCTCGAGCAGGTCGACGAGCATTCGGGCCGGGTGAAGATCGACGGTGAGGTCTGGACGGCGCGCCCGCTCGACGAAACCGCGGTGTACGAACCGGGAACCACTGTGACGGTGATGCAGATCGACGGCGCGACGGCCGTCGTATGGAGGGGTGTCTGACGATGGAAGCGTTGATCGTGCTCGCCGTCCTGGTGGCACTCGTGGTGCTGGTCGTGGTCAAGTCGGTCGCGCTGATTCCGCAGGCCGAGGCTGCGGTGATCGAACGGCTGGGTCGCTACTACCGGACCGCGTCGGGACAGCTCACCTTCCTGGTGCCGTTCGTCGACCGGATCCGCGCGAAGGTCGACCTGCGCGAACGGGTCGTCTCGTTCCCGCCGCAGCCCGTGATCACCCAGGACAACCTGACGCTGAGCATCGACACCGTCGTGTACTTCCAGGTCACCAACCCGCAGGCAGCGGTCTACGAGATCAGCAACTACATCGCCGCGGTCGAGCAGCTGACGGTGACGACGCTGCGCAACGTCGTCGGCGGGATGACCCTCGAAGACACCCTGACCTCGCGCGACTCCATCAACGGCCAGCTGCGGGGCGTGCTCGACGAAGCGACCGGCCGGTGGGGGCTGCGGGTCGCCCGCGTCGAACTGAAGAGCATCGATCCGCCGCCGTCGATCCAGGAATCGATGGAGAAGCAGATGAAGGCCGATCGCGAGAAGCGCGCGATGATCCTCACCGCCGAAGGTCACCGCGAAGCCGCGATCAAGACCGCCGAGGGCGACAAGCAATCACGGATCCTCTCGGCCGAGGGCGCCAAGCAGGCCGCGATTCTCGAGGCCGAGGCCGACCGCCAGTCCCGGATCCTGCGGGCCCAGGGCGATCGGGCCGCGAAGTATCTCGAATCGCAGGGCCAGGCGAAGGCCATCGAGAAGGTGTTCGCGGCGATCAAGTCCGGTAAGCCGACGCCCGAACTGCTCGCGTACCAGTACCTGCAGACGCTGCCGCAGATGGCGCAGGGCGATGCGAACAAGGTGTGGCTGGTGCCCAGTGACTTCGGTGATGCGCTCAAGGGATTCGCGAAGACCCTCGGCGCGCCCGGTGACGACGGGGTCTTCCGCTTCGAGCCGACGGCCGTCGAGGAGGAACTGCCCCGGCCGGAGGACGACACCGCCGAGGTCGCCGACTGGTTCACCACCGCCCGCGACCCGGAGGTCGCGCAGGCGGTCGCCGAGGCCGAAGCCGTCGCGCGCAAGCCCGTCGAGCCGGCGGTGCGCACGAGCGGGGAACCGGCCGGAGGAACGGAATTCGGCACGCCCGGGGCGCTGCCGGCGTCGGAGCAGTTCTCGACCGGCTGGGTGCCGCCCGCAGCACCGGACCTCGCGCCTCCCGCGTCGGAGGAACCGCGGCACCGCCAGGACTGACCCCCCGCTCGTGCGCGGTTTCGGTAGCGGGTGCTACCGAAACCACGCACGAGGGGTTATCGCCGGGCGAGCAGCGGCAGCGCCATCGCCACCAGGATCAGCGCCGAACCGAACACGGCCGGGATGGACGCGGCCTCGCCGAACGCGAGCACGCCGATCGTCAGGGCCACCACCACTTCGAGATAGGACAGACCCGAGAGCTCGGCGGCACGCAGGTGCTTACCGGCGACCACCAGCAACCCCAGGGCGAACAGACCGCAGACGACGAAGAACCCTGCCGCCCAAGCCCAGTTGCTCGCCGTCATGCCCGACAGATCGGGCCGCGTCACCACGACCATCGCCGCGGTCGCGACCGCACCGAAGGCGAAGTTCCAGAAGCACCGGACGTCGGACGGCATGTCGCTCCGGTAGCGGTAGCACAGCAGGGCGGCGCCGTAGAAGATCCCCGACGCGACCCCGAGCACGGTCCCCAGCGTCTCCTGCTCGCCACCGCCGGAATTCCCGCCGACGAAACCGGCCGCGAACAGCATGCCGACGAACGCCGCGCCGAGCGACAACGCGTCGAGGCGCGTGATCGATTCCTTCAACACCACGCGGGCGAGGACGGTCGCGACGACCGGTCCGAGATAGTGCAACACGACCGCCCGGGACAGGTCGGTCAGTACGGTCGCGGACAGGTAGGTGGCCAGCGACAAGCCGAGGAAGACCCCACCTGCGACGACCGACGCGGACAGGCGGACTCGCCGCACCTGCCCGAGACGACGGGTGAACGCGAGCAGCACCAGCATGCCCACCGCGCCCACCGCCATGCGCCCGAAGGTCAGGGCCTCACCGAGCACCGCGCCGTCGGGCGTGGCCATGCGTCCGAACAGACCGGCCGCGCCCATCGCCGTGGCGGACAGGACGATGGCGACGACGCCGAATCGCCGGTCGCGGGAGGGCGCGGATCGGGGAGTGGGAGCGGGAAGCTGGGCGCGCGGCGGCGCGCCGGAAACTTGGGCGCGCGGGGGCGCGCCGAGGGAAACGGTCACACGTATTCCTCAGGCCAGGGTGCACTGCGGCACCAGCGGGTGATGTCGTTTCCCCGCTCTGTCATTGACCTGAGAGCTTTCGCGGACGTGATCCGCTTACACCTTCGGTGAACCCGGACGGGTTGCTTTCCAGAGGAGCCTCGCCACGGCGGTCTGGGGGCCTGAGAGATTCCCGGGGAGGTTGCTCCTTCGGCGCCCGCTGCTGTGCGGGACTCTCCCGCCGCGGTTCGGGTGGCTGTTCAGTTGTGGCGTCAAGTATGTCATGGCTGCGGGTGCGTGAGCATGTCGGGTTGTTTTCGCAGGTCACAGGCCATATCGAAAAAGATCGTCGGATACCTTCACAAATATAGGCATAATTGCTATGGTGTGGGTCACACGGTTTTTCTCGACCGGCGCGCATCGGTGATTTCGCATTCCGACGAATCGGGACCACCGGTCGAATCGTCTCTTCTCTCGTACGGCAACGGCATCTACAGACAGGTGGTCATATGGGCATCGGGATGGTCCTCGACATGGCGTCTGCCGCCACCCCCGATCGGATCGCTCTGGGTCCGCGGGCGAACGGCACGACCTATCGGCAACTCGACGAACTCGCTTCGCGCGGTGCGGGCCTGCTCGCCGAACTCGGAGCCCGCCACGTCGTCTTCGTCGGCGTCAACGGTCCGGTGCTCCCCACGCTGATGTTCGCAGCGGGGCGCGCCGGAATCCCCCTGGCTCCCTTGAACTACCGGCTTCCGGCCCCGCAATTGCTCGAACTGATCGACCGACTCGACGATCCGGTGGTCGTGGCGGACGCCGAGTACGTGACCAAACTCGACGGATGCGCGCGCCGCATCGTCTCGACGGACGAATTCCTCGGACTGGCGAACGCGACGGAGCCGTTGGAGGCCGATCGCTCGGAGGACGAGGGCACGGCGATCGTGCTGTTCACCTCCGGTACCACCTCGGCTCCGAAGGACGTGCTGCTCCGTCACCGGCACCTGCTCTCGTACCTCCTCAACACCGTCGAATTCGGTTCCGCGGCAGAGGAGCACGCGACCCTGGTGAGCACCCCGCCGTATCACATCGCAGGCCTCGGGGCCGTCCTGAGCAACGTCTACTCGGGTCGCCGCATGGTCTACCTGCCCGATTTCACGCCGCAGGGGTGGCTCGACCTCGTCCGGACGGAGGGGGTCACCAGCGCCATGGTGGTGCCCACGATGCTCGCCCGCATCGTCGACCACCTCGACGGCGCGCCCGCCGCCGTCCCCACGCTCGGGTCGCTCGCCTACGGCGGCGCACGGATGCCCCAACCGGTCCTCGAACGTGCTCTCGCGGCGTTCGGCGACACCGGATTCGTCAACGCCTACGGCCTGACCGAGACCAGTTCGACGATCGCGGTCCTCGGTCCCGAGGACCATCGGGAGGCCTTCGCGAATCCGGAACTGCGCGGCCGGCTCGCCTCGACCGGCCGGATCGTGCCCGGTATCGAGGCGCAGATCCGTTCGGAGGACGGCGATCGCGTACTGCCCGAGGGGGAGACGGGCCTGCTGTGGGTGCGCGGAGCGCAGGTCAGCGGCGAGTACATGGGTAACGGTTCGGTGCTCGACGCGGACGGTTGGTTCCCCACCCGGGACCGCGCCCGGATCGAGGACGGCTACCTCTACATCGGTGGCCGCGCGGACGACACCATCATCCGTGGTGGTGAGAACATCGCGCCGGCCGAGATCGAGGACGTGCTGGCGCATCATCCCCAGGTGCGGGAGGTGGCGGTGATCGGCACCCCCGACGACGAGTGGGGTGAACGGATCTGCGCGGTGATCGTCCCGGCGGCGGACGCCCACGACGACGCCGACGCGATCCGGACGTGGTGCCGCGAGCGCCTGCGCGGCTCGAGGACTCCCGACGACGTGGTGTTCGTCGACGATCTGCCTCGTACCCCGACCGGCAAACTCGTGCGCCGCGACCTCGTCGAACAGGTCACCGCCGGCCTCGCAGGATGACCCCGCCGTCCGCATCGTGGAGAGAACAGGCATTGCCGTGACCGACACCGTCGACACCGAACTCCTCCGGCGCGAGTGGGTCCTTCGGGCACGTCCGAACGGGCGCCCCCGCGCCACCGACGTCGAACTGGTCGAGACGACTCTCGGCGAACCTGCTCCCGGGCAGGTCCGCGTGCGGAATCTCGTCATGTCCGTCGAGCCCTACATGCGGGGCCGGATGGGGGGAGGGGCTTCCTACGCCGAGCCGTACGAGCTCGATGCGCCCATGCTCGCGCCGACGGTCGGCGTCGTGTCCCGCTCGGATCGGCCGGAGCTGCCGGTGGGCTCGCTCGTTCTCCACGAATACGGTTGGCGCACGGAAAGTCTCGTCGACGTGAGCGACTGCCGCAGGCTCCGGCACGACGACCTGCCCGCGGCTCTTCACCTGAGTGTCCTCGGCATCCCGGGGATGACGGCCTGGGTGGGGATCGACCGGATCGCGCAGGTCCGAGACGGCGACGTGGTGTTCGTATCGTCTGCGGCCGGCGCGGTCGGGTCCACCGCCGTCCAGTTGGCGAAACAGCGCGGCGCCGTGGTGATCGCGAGTGCCGGATCGCCGGAGAAAGTCGCGCTCACAAAGGAACTCGGAGCGGACGCGGCCTTCGACCACCACGACGGGCCGGCGAAGGACCTGCTGCGTACCGCGATGGCCGAAGTCGGGGCCACGGCTCTCGACGTCTACTTCGACAACGTCGGAGGAGAACAGCTGGAAGCGGCCATCCGGGTGCTCGCCGACCACGCCCGCATCGCCCTGTGCGGGATGATCAGCGTCTACAACTCCGCCGCACCCGTGCCCGGTCCGAGCAATCTCCTGAAACTGATCTGGCGCCGCGCCCGGATGGAAGGCTTCCTGCTGGCCGACCATCTCGACGCACGCGAGCAGTTCGAGGACGAGATGGCCGGGCTCGTCCGGACCGGACGGATCCGGCCCGTCCACACCGAGTTCCCCGGCGGCATCGCCGGTGCATGGGACGCCTTCGTCGGGATGCTCGACGGCGCCGCCACCGGCAAGGCCCTCGTTCCGCTCACCCCCTCCACCTGACCCACCACCGGGACCGTCCCGACGTCGCCCATGGTGACGCCGGTGTCCCGCTGCACCCTCCCACCCCTTCGGCGCCCCCGGCGCCGACCTCATCGACAGGAGCCATCATGACTTCGCATCCACTTCCTCTCGAAGGAAAGGTCGCGCTCGTCACCGGCGGTAGCCGCGGCCTGGGCCGCGAGATGGTTCTCGCTTTCGCGAACGCCGGCGCCGACACCGTCATCGTCAGCCGCAAGGTCGACAGCTGTGAGAAGCTGGCCGCCGAGGTTGCCGAGACCACCGGCCGCAAGGCACTTCCGCTCGCCTTCCACGTCGGTGACTGGGACGCTCACGAACCACTCGTCGAACGGATCTACGACGAGTTCGGGCACCTGGACATCCTCGTCAACAACGCGGGCATGGCGCCGCTGTACCCGAGCCTCGACCAGGTCACCGAAGAACTGTTCGACAAGGTGATCGGCGTCAACCTCAAGGGCGCGTTCCGGCTCACCAGCCTCGTCGGGCCCCGGATGGCGGCCGGTTCCGGGGGATCGATCATCAACATCAGCTCGATCGCCTCCGAGCGGCCGATGACCACCGACCTGCCGTACGCGGCCGCCAAGGCGGGGCTCAACACCTTGACCAAGGGCTTCGCCCAGGCCTACGGGCCCAACGTGCGCGTCAACACGATCATGGCCGGTGCCTTCCTCACGGACATCAGCAAGGCCTGGGACATGGAATCGGCCGATGAGCTGTTCCGGGGGATGCCTCTCCAGCGCGCGGGAAATCCGGACGAGATCGTCGGTGCGGCACTGTATCTCGCCGGACCGGGCTCGACCTACACCACCGGCGCCGTGATCCCCGTCGACGGCGGCCGCACCTCCACCCCGTGACAGATCTCGGTCCCACCCCGACCGACCACCAGGAGCCCCATATGAACCCCATCCACACCCGCCGCACCCGGCGTGCCTTCCTGTCGGCCCTGACCGCAGGTGCTCTCGCGGCGGCTGTCGCGGCCTGCGGCGGAAACGGCGGCGACGACCGCATCTCGTCCGATTCGATCGGATCCACCGGTCCGGCCGGGGATGATGCCTGGCAGCAGATCGTCGAGGCGGCCAAGGCGGAGGGCGAGGTCACGATCTACTCGTCGAACGCCGCGGACGCTCTCGCCGAACTCGGCCGCCGTTTCGAGGCCGACTACGGCATCCGTCTCAACGTCGTGCGTGACGTCGACGCGAACCTGCACCAGAAGATCGGCGCGGAGGCGGAGACCGGCAACCGTGTCGCCGACATCGTCACCCAGGCCAGCGTCCCCTGGGCCGTGGAGAACGGCGCGAACGGAGCCTTCGCCGCACCCGTCGGCCCCGCCTTCACCGACTCCGCGAGCGAATACGACGTGACGACGCTGAAGGACGACACCGGCTACTTCGTCACCAACGCCTCGGTGCTGACCTTCGGCTGGAACACCCAGCGACAGCCCGACGGCATCGACAGCTACAGCGACCTGCTGGATCCGTCCCTCGCCGGCGGGAAGATCGGCATCGTCACCCCCACCTCGACCGCCCACGTCGACTTCTACGACAGCTACCTCGAACAGGTCGGGGGAGAGGGCTTCCTCGAGAAGCTCGCCGCCCAGACCCCGCGGATCTACCCCAGCGCACTGCCGCTGGCTCAGGCCCTCGCCTCCGGTGAGATCGCCGTCGCCGCGTTCGTGCAGGACCAGAAGAGCGAACAGCAGACCGGCGCGCCCGTCGACTCGGCGTTCGGAGACGTCGTGTGGGGCGCCCCCATGTACACCGCGATCCTCGCCGACGCCGTGCATCCCAACGCGGCACAGGTCCTGGCCAACTACATGATCACGCCGGCCGGTCAGGAAGCCATCTCGTTCCGCAACGCCGCGGTCCTGCCGAACATCGGCTCGTCCGTCACCACCGTCGACAAGGTCGCCCCGCAGAACACCGAGGCGATGACCCCGGCAGCACTCGAGGATCTCAAGGCCCGCTTCGGCCGCCTGTTCAACCAGTAGTCCCGGGATCGCCGGAGAAGGAGTCACCCCCATGGGAAGAGTTGAAGGAAAAGTCGCGCTGATCACCGGCGCGGCGCGCGGCCAGGGCCGCTCGCACGCCCTGCGTCTCGCCGAGGAAGGGGCGGACGTCGTCCTCCTCGACGTGTGCGCGCCGATCGGCTCGGTGCCGTACCCCCTCGCCACCGAGGACGACCTGAAGGAGACCGAGGCGCTGGTCGCCGCGACCGGCCGGAAGGTGCTGTCCCGCGTTGCCGACGTCCGGGACCAGTCGCAGCTCGACGCGGCGGTGGCCGACGCGATCGGGACCTTCGGGTACATCGACATCGTGTGCGCCAACGCGGGCATCGTCGGCTTCCGGCCCACCTGGGAGCTGAGCGACGCCGAATGGCAGGACATGCTCGACGTCAACCTCACCGGCGTGTTCCACACCGTCCGGGCGGTCGTCCCCGAGATGATCCGCGGCGGCCGGGGCGGTTCCATCGTCATCACCAGCTCCATCCAGGCGATGCTCGGCTCGGCCAACATCGGGCACTACAACGCCTCGAAGAGCGGAGTCGTCGGTCTGATGCGGACCCTCGCCACCGAACTCGGACCGCACGGGATCCGCGTCAACACGGTCAACCCCAGCGCCGTCGAGACCCCGATGCTGCACAACGACGCGACCTTCCGGATCTTCGGGCCCGATCTCGAGAACCCCGGGCCCGATGACCTGTGGGAGCGTTCGAAGGACCGCAACCCGATGGGAATCGGCTGGGTCGCGCCCGAGGACATGAGCAACGCCGTGTTGTTCCTCGCCTCGGACGAAGCCCGTTTCATCACCGGCGTGGCACTGCCGGTCGATGCGGGGGTACGACTGTGACTGCTCTGGACAACGAAACCCGGCCCGAGACCGCCCGGGTGCCGCGCAGGCTCGAAGGACGCCGGATCTTCGTCACCGGTGGTGGCAGCGGCATCGGCGAGGCCGTCGCGAAGCGACTCGCCGCCGAGGGCGCAGCGGTCGCGGTGACCGATGCTCGTGGTGTGGCCGCCGAGTCGGTGTCCGACGCGGTTGCGGAGACCGGCGCGCAGACGCTGGGGCTGCGGTGCGACGTCGGCGACGAAGCCTCCGTCGAGGAGGCCGTGGCTGCGGCGGTCGCCGAGTTCGGAGGCCTCGACGGTGTGGTGACCTGCGCGGGGGTCAACGGGACGGCGATGCTCCACGAGATGGAACTCGCCCACTGGGAACGCATCCTGCGGGTCAACCTCACCGGCACCTTCCTGCCGCTGCGTGCCACCCTGCCGCACCTGCTCGAGGCCGGCGGCGGTTCGATCGTCACCGTCGGCTCGGTCGCATCCTTGGTGGCGACCAACCTGAACACCCCTGGTTACGACGCGTCCAAGGGCGGTGTCCTGCAGCTCACCCGGTCGGTTGCCATGGGCTACGCGGACCGGAACATCCGAGCGAACTGCTTGTGCCCCGGTCTCGTGACCACGGGCCTGCGCGTGAACTCACGGGCGCTGCAGGGCCCGGAACCGGAACCGACCCGCAGCCGGGTGGTGGAGAACACCGCGCTCGGGCGCTCGGCGGAACCGGCCGAGATGGCGTCCGTGGTGGCCTTCCTCCTGTCCGACGACGCCTCCTTCGTGACCGGCGCCGCGATCGCCGCCGACGGCGGATTGACCGCGAACTGACTTCCCGCCCGCTCGCAGCGGGCACGACACAGAGGTGACTCACACATGCCCACCGACCCGACCTGGCGCAGGGATGCCTGCGCCATCGCAGGAATCGGAACCACCGCGTTCTCGAAGGACTCCGGTGTCTCCGTCACGGCGCTCGCCGTCGAGGCCGCCGCGGCGGCCCTCGAGGACGCCGGACTGACCCCGGCCGACGTCGACGGCGTCGTCCGTAACGACATGGACCTGGTCTCGTGCGCGGCCCTCGCCGACGGCCTCGGCGTCCCGCACCTGACCTACTGGGGCGAAGCCGGCCCCGGCGGCTCCGGCCCGGCCGCGATGGTCGCCCAGGCCGTCGCCGCGATCATGAGTGGTCAGGCGACCACCGTCGTGGTCTTCCGCTCGCTCAACGGCCGCTCCGGCCGCCGCTTCGGTTTGTCTCCGGTCGTCACCCCGGAGGTGGGCGGCAACGAGACTTTCGAGGAGTTCTTCGGCCCCTACGGGCTGCTCTCGTCCGGCCAGTACTTCGCGCTGGTGGCCCAGCGCTACATGACGCAGACCGGTCTGACCTCCGAGCAACTGGCGCAGATCGCTCTGGTGACCCGCAAGCGTGCCAATGCGAATCCGGCCGCGCAGATGTACGACCGGACGATGACGCTCGACGACTACTTCGACTCGCGCATGCTGTCGTCGCCGCTGCGGCTGTTCGACTACTGTCTCGAAACCGACGGTGCCGCAGCGGTCGTCGTCACCACCGCCGAACGCGCGAAGGACCTGCGGCAGGCTCCGGCGCTCATCCGGTCGGTCGCGATGTCGACCTGCCGTCATCCGCAGCCGGGCCTGATGTACCCGACGCTCATGCGCGAGGACATCACCGCGCTGCCGTCGCGGGAGTGCCAGGAGACGCTCTACAGCCGGGCCGGTCTCGGACCGGCGGACGTCGACGTCGCCCAGATCTACGACTGCTATTCGATCACCGCCCTCATCCAGCTCGAGGACTACGGGTTCTGCAAGCGCGGCGACACCGGCGACTTCCTCGCCGAGGGCCAGATCGATCTCGGCGGAGCGATACCGATCAACACCAGTGGAGGACACATGTCCGAGGGATACATCCACGGAATGAACCACGTCGTCGAAGGGGTGCGGCAGATCCGCGGCACCTCCACGAGTCAGGTCGAGGGTGCACAGGTCTCCCTGGTCACCTCGGCTCCGCCGCCGGCGGCATCCGCGCTGATCCTGGTGGCGGCATGAGCGCCGCAGCAGCCGCGAGCGCGGCTACCACCGCCCGGCTCCGCCCCCTCGTCACCGAACGGGGCAGCGCCGGCTTCTTCTCCGCCGCCGCCCAGCGCCGTATCGAGATCCTCACCTGCGAGGACTGCGGCCGGCGCATCCACCTGCCGCGCCCGCGCTGCGTGCACTGCGGCAGCACGAACGTGGCGTGGACGCCGGCGCCGCAGACCGGCACCGTGTACAGCCACACCGTCGTCGAACATCAGGTCCATCCGCTGTTCCCGGTGCCGTACACCGTGATCGTCGTCGACCTCGACGGCGAGGAGGCCGGCGTGCGGCTGATCGGCAACCTGCCCGGTCGTGCCGAGGTCACCGCCGGCACCCCCGTCCGCTGCACCTTCGAGGACCTCGGGGAGGATGCCGCCGGAAACCCCGTGGTCCTGCCCGTCTGGGAGATCGACACCGAGCGCGCGAGCGCCGGAACCGAGGAGGACGAATGACCACGGCACCCACCCGACCGATCGACCCGGTCCTGTTCGCGGACGACGACCCGAGCAGCGCGCTGCGCGGTGCCCGCTGCGCCCGCTGCGCGACCGTCACCTTCCCGATCCAGCACAGCTGCCCCCGCTGCGGCGCCGCGGAGATGAACCCCGAGGCACTGCCCACCGAGGGGGTGCTCTGGTCCTACACCGTGCAGTCCTTCGCCCCGAAGAAGCCGTTCCTGCACACCGAACCGTTCACCCCCTTCGGAGTCGGCTACATCGACCTCGGTGACGTGATCGTCGAGTCCCGCCTCACCGTGAACGACCCGAAGTCACTGGAGATCGGGATGCCGATGCGGTTGTGCAGCATCGTCAACCACGTCGACGACGACGGCACCGAGGTCGTCACCTTCGCATTCGCACCGAGCAAGGAGGAGACGGCATGAAGGTCGCGATCGTCGGTATCGGCATCCACAGGTTCGGCCGCACCGAGGGCGTGAGCGGCCTGGAACAGGGCGCCTACGCGGCCCGGCAGGCGATGGCCGACGCCGGAGTCGAGTTCAAGGACATCCAGTTCGCCTACGGCGGCAGCGATTCCGCCGGCAACGCCGATACCCTCGTGTCCACCCTGGGCCTGACCGGACTGCCCTTCGTCAACGTCTCCAACGGATGCGCCACCGGCGGCAGCGCGCTGACCTCGGCGGTCAGCCGGATCCGGTCCGGCGAGGCCGATCTCGGTCTCGTCGTCGGGTTCGACAAGCATCCCCGCGGCGCGTTCAACCCACGCCCCGAGGACAACGGGCTGGGCCGCTGGTACGGCGAGTCCGGGATGATGGTCACCACCCAGTTCTTCGCCATGAAGATCCAGCGGTACCTCGTCGAACACGGACTGCCGAAATCGCTGCTGGCCACGGTGGCAGCCAAGGCGTTCCGTAACGGCTCGCTCGCCCCGCACGCGTGGCGCCGCACCCCTCTGACCGAGGAGGAGATCGCCGGCGCCACGATGGTCAACGACCCGCTCACCCAGTACATGTTCTGCTCCCCGGCAGAGGGCGGGGTCGCGCTCGTGCTCGCGCGCGCCGACCAGGCCCCCCGCTACACCGACACCCCGGTCTTCCTCGAGGCCGCCGAACTGCGGTCCCGGCTGTTCGGCTCGTTCGAGGTGTTCAGCCCGTGGACCTCACCCGAACGGGCCGACGGGCCGACGGTGACCGCCTCCCGGGCGGCGTTCGAGGCCGCCGGGATCGACCCGAGCGACGTCGACGTCGCGCAGATCCAGGACACCGAGGCCGGCGCCGAGATCATGCACCTCGCCGAGACCGGCCTGTGCAAGCACGGCGAGCAGGAGACCCTCATCCGGTCCGGCGCCACCGAGATCGGCGGGGCGATTCCCGTCAACACCGACGGGGGCTGCCTCGCCAACGGCGAACCGATCGGTGCCACCGGCCTGCGCCAGGTGTACGAGAACGTCGTGCAGCTGCGCGGCGCCGCCGGAGACCGGCAGGTGCCGGGTGATCCGAAGGTCGGGTTCACCCACGTCTACGGCGCCCCCGGCATCAGTGCGTGCACCGTCCTCACGCGCTGACCACCCCCGAATCTTCACGACAACGGCAGGAGACGATCGACATGGCATGGGATTTCGAAACCGACCCCGAGTTCCAGGCGAAGCTGGACTGGGTTCAGAAGTTCGTCGACGAGGAGGTCGCGCCCGTCGACCGCGTCATCGAACACGCGTGGGACGTGACCGACCCGACGCGCAACAAGCTCATCAAGCCGCTGCAGCAGATCGTGCGCGAGCAGGGATTGTGGGCGTGCCACCTCGGCCCCAAGCTCGGCGGTCCCGGCTACGGCCAGCTCAAGCTCGCGCTGCTCAACGAGATCCTCGGCGCCACCCACAGCGGCCCGGTCGTGTTCGGGTGCCAGGCGCCCGACTCCGGGAACGCGGAGATCCTCGCGCACTACGGCACACCGGAACTGAAGGAGCGTTATCTGCAGCCGCTCATCGACGGCGACATCGTCTCCTGCTACTCGATGACCGAACCCCAGGGCGGCTCGGACCCGACGAGCTTCGTCACCCGCGCCGTCCGCGACGGCGACCACTACGTCATCAACGGCGAGAAGTGGTTCTCCTCGCACGCTCGGTTCTCGTCGTTCCTCATCGTGATGGCCGTGACCGACCCCGACGCCCCCCGCACCAAGCGGGCGTCGATGTTCGTCGTCCCCATGGACACGCCGGGCATCGAGATCGTCCGGAACGTCAGCGTGTGGGGCCACCAGGAATCCGAGGGCACCCACGCCTACATCCGCTACACCGACGTGCGTGTCCCCGCCGACCACCTGCTCGGGGAGGAGGGCGAGGGCTTCGCCGTCGCCCAGACCCGGCTCGGCGGCGGTCGCATCCACCACGCGATGCGCACCGTCGGCCTGGTCAAGGCGTCGCTGGAGATGATGCTCGAACGCGCCGTGTCGCGGCAGACCCGCGGCCGCTCGCTCGCGGACATGCAGATGGTGCAGGACATGATCGCCGAGTCGTGGGTCGACCTCGAGCAGTTCCGTCTCCTCGTGCTGCGCACCGCGTGGAAGATCGATCGGCTCGACGACTACAAGAAGGTCATCGCAGACATCTCCGCCGTGAAGATGGTGATGCCGAAGGTCCTCAACAACGTCGTCTCCCGCGCGATCCAGCTGCACGGCTCGCTCGGCATCTCCACCGAGATGCCGTTCGGCAAGTGGCTGCTCGAGAGCTACCACATGGGCCTGGCGGACGGCGCGACCGAACTGCACAAGCAGCAGATCGCCAAGCAGCTGCTGAAGACGGCGACGCCGGCCGAGGGACTGTTCCCCACGGCCCACCTGCTCGCCCAGGACGCCGCAGCGGAGGCCAAGTTCGGGCTGCCCGCCTTGGGGGTGCAGTGATGACCGGTGTCGCGGAGGAGCCGCGCGTCGAGGTCGCCCCCGTCCGTCCCGGTGAGGAACTCGACTGGGACGCGCTCGAGACGTACCTGCGGTCCCACGTCGACGGACTCGACGGGGAGTTCTCCGTGCTGCAGTTCCCGCGCGGCTCGGCGAATCTGACCTACCGGGTGTCCTTCGGAGACCGGCCTCTGGTCGTGCGGCGACCGCCCTTCGGGAAGATCGCGCGCGGCGCACACGACATGGCGCGTGAGCATCGGGTGCTCTCCCGCCTGTACCGCGCATACGACCGGGCTCCGCGCGCGCTGCTGCACTGCGCGGACACCTCCGTCGTGGGGGCCGAGTTCTTCGTCTCCGAGTACCGCGAAGGAGTCGTGGTCTGGGACGAGATCCCGGACTCGATGGCGCAGCACGCCGATGCCGGAAGGCGGATCGGTTTCGCCGTGGTCGATGCGCTCGCCGATCTGCACGCGGTCGACCCGGCGTCGTGTGATCTCGCCGATCTCGGCCGGCCGGAGGGATATCTGGAACGGCAGGTCGCCGGCTGGTCGGCCCGGTGGGACGCGGTTGCCGAGTACGCGCCCGGACGCGAGGTCGCCGAACTCGTCGAGGAGGTCGGCCGTCGTATCCGGGCCGATATTCCGGCGAGTCAGCGGGCCGGGATCGTGCACAACGATTACAAGGTCGACAACTGCCAGTTCCCGCACGAGAACCCCGATCGGGTGAAGTCGGTGTTCGACTGGGACATGGCCACCACCGGTGACGTGCTGGTGGACCTGGGCACCCTGCTCAACTACTGGCCGGACCGGACCGTGGCTCCCGAGTCGGACGCGGCTTTCATCGTCGTTCCCGGGATGCACGCCCTCGATCTGCCGTCGCGGGCGGAGATCGTCGAGCGGTACGCCTCGGGCAGCGAGCTCGACCTCTCGCGCATCGACTGGTACGAGGCCTTCGGCTGCTGGAAGACCGTGGTCATCCTGCAGCAGCTCTACGCGCGGTTCGTGCGCGGGGAGACCACCGATCCGCGGATGGGACAGCGCGGGGAGCTCGTCGCGCCGCTCGCGCGCCGGGCGCTCGGGCTGCTCCCGGCCTGACCGGGAGTCCGCCTCGAAGGGGCACGTCCGGCCGCCTCGTGCCATCGGACGTGCCCCTTCGGCGTTCTACGAACGCCGCCACCACACGAATGTCGCCGTCACCCGACCTCGAGGAGAGACCGTGTCCACGCTCGGACTGTGCACCTACGGAACCACCCCCCACGACGCGCTCGAGCTGGCCCGCGCCGCCGACGAACTGGGGTTCGACGCGCTGTGGCTGGGGGAGCACGTGCTGCACCCGGCCGCGTACGCGAGCGAGCACCCGTCGGCGGGGACCCGCCAGCATCACTCGGGGCCGATCGTCGACGACACGACCGAACTCACCGATCCGCTCGCCCTGCACGCGGCGATCGCGGCGGTCACCGAACGCTTGAGGCTCGGCACGGCCGTGTATGTCACCGCGCTGCGTCATCCCCTGCACACCGCGCGCAGCACGATCACCGTTCAGGAACTCAGCTGCGGGAGGCTGCTGTTCGGTGTCGGCGCCGGATGGCTCGAAGAGGAGTTCGCCGCGCTCGACGTGCCCTTCGCCGGGCGGTTCTCCCGCACCGACGAATGCGTGGAGATCCTGCGCAAGGCGTGGGGCGGCGAGTCGTTCTCCCACGAGGGCACCTTCTATCGGTTCGACGAGGTCCGGCTGCATCCTCGACCCGTGGCCGTGCCGGTCGTCTACGGGGGCAACGGGCCCCGCGCGCTTGCTCGTGCAGCTCGTCTCGGTGACGCCTGGATCTCCTCGGGCACACCCACTTTCGAGGAGGCCGTGGAGTTGGTGGGCGTCCTGCGCCGGCACCGCCTGGAGACGGGCGGGAACACGGAGTTCCCGTGCTACGTGCGGGTCGAGGTGACCGAGGAGACCACCGCGGCCGATCTCGAACGGTATCGGGAACACGGACTCGACGACCTCGTCGTGTGGGCGGACGCGGGCTGGAAGGGCGCGACCGTCGCGGAGCGACGTGCAAACCTGGCGGCCCTCGCGGACCGGCTCGGCGTGAGGGCCGCGTCGGGCCTTCGGTGAACCGAACGCAGGAGGACCCCGCGGCTTCGGCTGCGGGGTCCTCCTGCGTCCACGGGGTGTGCGATCAATGACCGGCGGTGGTCCCGGTGACGGGGATCAGTGCGCCGGTCACCGACCGGGCGGAGTCGCTCAGCAGGAACGCGATGACCTCGGCGATGTCGGCCGGGCGGGCCCACGAGGAGGTGTCGGCGTTCGGCATGGCCTGTCGGTTGGCAGGGGTGTCGATCATGGACGGCACCAGGCCGTTGACACGGATCGAGTCGGGAGCGTACTCGACCGCCATGCTCTGCACCAGCGCTGCGACAGCGGCTTTCGAGGCGATATAGCCGGCGGCGCCCGGGAACGGGTGTGTCGCGGCTGCCGAACCGATGCACACGACCGAACCGCCGCCGCGCCGGATGAGTTCGGGCAGTGCCGCTTGGGTGACGAGGTAGGCGATCCGCAGGTTGAGGGAGAGCTGAGCGTCGAGCACGTCGACGGGTGTCTCGTGGACGCGGCTCCCCGAGTGGAAGCCTCCGACGAGGTTGACCAGTCCGGTCAACGGCCGGGATTCGTCCGCGGTGGCGAGGCCGACGACCCGCTCGACGTCGTTCTCGTCGGACAGATCGGCCTTGACGAGGACGAGATCGGGGTGTGGCGTCAGCCGACTCGCTTCGGCCTCGTCGTACCAGGGGACGACGACCCGCGAGCCGGTCGCGAGGAGACGTTCGGTGACCGCGGTGCCGAGACCACCGGTTCCGCCGGTCACGACGACGGAACCGGATCCGAGGGAAACTTCGCTCATGACGGGGCCTTTCGATGCCGGGAGGGGTAGCTGCCGTCCGGGCGGCAGACGAGCGCCCGAAAACATGACTATATTTGTGGTGTTAGGAAGCATAGCGCGTCCAGTGGTCTACGTCACCCCCTGCTCGTGGAAGGGGCGGCGGCAGGCGCGATCGGCCCGCCCTCCGTGGGGGTCTGCGGGTCGTGGCGCCGCGGACCGGGAGCTCCGCGTCGGGGTAGCTCGGACAGGCTTCGTCGGCCGAATGCAAGGGCGCCCAGTCCGAGTGCGGTGGCGCCCGCGGCCGCCGCGAACGGCACGTGCGGGTTGGTGACCTCGCCGAGCCACCCGGCAAGCCACGGCGCGCAGGCGCCGCCGCCGAAGCGGACGAAACTGTAGCTCGCCGCCGCGGTGGCTCCGTCCACGGTGGACACCTGCATCCCGATCTCGGTCACGAGCGCATTGAGCAGTCCGACGAACAGGCCGGAGACGATGATGCAGGTCGTCACGACCGCGCGGTTGTCCGTGAAGACGGCGACGATCGCGAGAGTCGTCGCGAACAGGACGAGAGCGGCCGCGACGGTCGGTACAGCGCCCACCGATACTCTCAGGCGGGGTGCGGCCACGACGGACGCGAACACCAGGCACACGCCCCAGCCGGAGAAGATGAAACCTGTTCGAACGGGCGAGAATCCCAGCACGAACGGTCCGTAGGAGAACAACGCGAAGAGTCCGAGATGGTAGAGCAGCGACACCGCGGCGACCGAGAACAGCCCCCGATGGGCGAGGGCGCGAAAGGGTGCGGTGATCGCGGTCGGTTCGGCTGCTCCCGGCGTGCGAGGAAGAACCACCGCCAGAACGACGAAGGACAGTGCCACCAGGGAGGCGGAGCCGAGAAACGCGGCGCGCCAGGAGATCTGCCCCAGGATGCCACCGAGCAGCGGGCCGGTGGCGATCCCGGCGCCCACTGCGGCTTCGTAGCAGGTGATCGCGCGTGAATGGTGTCCGGGCATCGTCGCCACGATCGCGGCCAGGGCCGTCGCGACGAACAGTGCGTTGCCGAGCCCCCAGCCGGCGCGGAATCCGATGATCTGCCCGAGGGCCCACGATGCGCTCGACCCCACCGCGGCGAGTGCGATGAGCGACAGGCCGATCAGCAGGGTGGTACGTGCTCCTATCCGGCTCGAAACCCATCCGGTGACCACCATCGCCAGGCCCATCACCGCCATGTAGCTGGTGAACAGCAGGGACACCTGGGCCGGCGACCCGCCGAGTTCGCTGGACACGGACGGAAGGATCGGGCTCACGACCCCGATACCCATGAACACCCCGACCGTAGCGAAGGCGACCGCCCAGCCCGCGCGGGGGAGTGCGGTGCGCCCGCGTGGACGTTTCGGATCGGCAACAGGTTTCGACGGCAAGCTGATCTCCGGTTCGGTACGACGACCTGCGGCGACGATCCGGCGGCCGTGCGGGCGCGCCGGATCGCCGGGGGTCGATGTTCAGGTCACGGGTGGGTGCCCGGGATGCAGGTCGAGACCGAAAGGTGGGAGAGTCAGCGCCAATCCACGCGTTCGTTCAGCATCCGGGGGTTCAGAGCGGAGAGATTGTCGATCACCTCGCGCATGTGCTCGCGTGCGAGACGGCGGGCAAGTTCGGACTCGCCGGCGGCGATGGCGTTGTGGATCGCCTTGTGGGGTCCTTCGAAGCCTTCGCGCTCCTCGTCGTCCCAGACATCGGGGTGCGCTTCGAGCATGCGGAAGGTGTAGATGTGCGCGAGCGCCGACCCGGTGAGGGTGAGGATGTAGTTTCCGGACATCTCCCGCAGTGTCTGGTGGAATCCGACTGCGGTGTCGATGACTTCGTCGTCGGACATCTCCGGCACGATGTGTTTGCCGGCCAGTGCGTCGAGATCGACGTCCTCGCCCGCTGCGACGCGATCGGCGAGCATCGCGGCCGCGAGGCCTTCCATCTCCAGTGCCGCCTCGGCGACCTCACGGAATCGAACGCCTTTCGCCTGCAGATACATCGACAGGGTGTCACCGAATTCGCTCCCCGTGGGCTCGGAGACGATGGGTCCGCCGCCGAGTCCCTGCCGTACCGTCACCAGGCCCTGGGCCTCGAGCAGGCGCAGCCCCTCGCGAACGGACGCACGGCCGACGCCGAAGCGCCGCGCCATCTCGGATTCGGCCTCGAGGGGCGAACCGGGGGCGAGCTGACGGTCTGCGATCTCCCTGGCGACCATGCGTGCCACGGTGCGCGAGACCTTTTCGTTGCGAGTCATGGCCACCGCGCGTCGCCGCGCGGCGGTATCCGACTGCGAACTCGTGAAGTTGCGAGTCATGGTGTCCTCGTCGTCTCTGAAGGGACCCGCACTCGTCCGGGCGGGGGATGATCGTGCGGCCGAGTATAGGGAGGGAGTTCCACGATCAAGGCTACCCCCAAATATATGTATGTTTCGGTTGGTTAATGCTATACCACTTTCTATGACTCAGAACACACCTACACGCGAAATTTCCGCAACGAATACGGGCGCAAGGACTCTCGCCGGTCAGCACGTCCTGGTTACCGGGGGCAGCGAAGGAATCGGCTACGGGATCGCCGAACGTCTGCTCGAAGCGGGCGCCACGGTTTCCCTCGCGGCACGCCGGCCGGCGGTGCTCGACGCGGCGGTCGGGAGATTGCAGACGCGGTGCGAGGACACGGCCCGGGTCTCGGGCGTCGTCGCGGACATCAGCGACGCGGATTCGATCGCCGCGATGTTCGAAACCGCCCAGGACCGGAACGGGCCGCTCAACGTACTCGTCGCCAATGCCGGCAGCGGGAGCGTGGTGCCCTTCCTCGAACTCACACCGCAGCAGTGGCAGGACTGCATCGACCTGAATCTCACGGGGACGTTCCTCTGCGTGCAGGCGGCGGCGCGATCGATGGTCGAGCGCACGGACGAAAACCGGTCCATCATCGTCGTCTCTTCGATCCGGGCGCTCGGTGCGCGTCCCTCGCTCGTTCCCTACGGCACCTCGAAGGCGGGACTCAACCAGCTCGTCCGCCTCGCGGCCTACGAGCTCGCGCCCACCGGGGTGCGCGTGAACGCGCTGTCGCCCGGTATCACGGCGACCCCTCTCTCCCAGGACCGCAACAACCTGTTCGACGAGCGGGCCGCGACCGTGCCCATGGGTAGGGCGGGAACCCCGGCGGACATGGCCGCTGCCGCGCTGTATCTCGCGAGTCCGGATTCGGCGTTCGTCACCGGCACGAACCTCGTGGTGGACGGGGGCGAGTCGCTCTACTGACCAACCCCGCGCGGCGTCGCCTCGCGGCCTCCCGAAAAATTGTGATGTACAACGCACAAAACATTGCTATAGTTACGGTGTTTTCAGCTCACGTCCGAGCATCCGCCGAATTCCGGACCCGCCTCTCGCGGAGTCGTTCGGCGCTGACTTCCCATCCTGCGCGCGGCCGTTCGCGGCCGCGAGACGACGAAGGAGAACACTCGATGACCACGGTGATGAACGGGATCAAGGTCGTAGAGGTGGCGCTGTACGCGTTCGTCCCCTCGGCGGCCGCGATCCTCTCCGACTGGGGAGCCGACGTCGTCAAGGTCGAGCACTCGGATTTCGGCGACCCCACCCGGTCCACCGCGGCCTGGGGCGTCCCCGCCCACGTCGACGGCCTCGCGAGCCTGTTCGAGATCAACAACCGCGGAAAGCGTGCCGTCGCACTGGATATCGCCCACCCGGAGGGCCGCGAGGTCCTCATGAAGCTCGTCGAATCCGCCGACGTCTTCATGACCAACTTCCTGCCCGATGCGCGCGCCAAACTCGGCATCGACGTCGACGACATCTTCGCCCGCAATCCCCGGATCGTGTACGCGCGGGGCACCGCCCAGGGCGTGGCCGGCCCGGACAGCGACAAGGGCGGCTTCGACGGCATCACCTACTGGGCACGCTCGGGGGCCGCCGGGTCCATCGCTCCGGACGACCTGGACTGGCCCGCCAACATGCCGGGACCCGCCTTCGGCGACTCCCAGAGCGGCATGGCCCTGGCCGGTGGGATCGCGGCCGGCCTCCTCCACCGTGAACGCACCGGTGAGGGCATCGTCGTGGATACCTCGCTGTTCTCCGTCGGTGCGTGGGCGATGCAGGCGACGATCGCGGGCTGCCAGATGATCGGCGCCGACGAGTTGCCGTATCCCGACCGCCACAACCCGGTCAATCCCGTCTCGAACATCTACCGGACCAGCGACGGTCGCTACATCCATCTCGCGCTGCTGCAGAGCCAGAAGTTCTGGCCCGGCCTGTGCGAGGCGATCGGCCTGTCCCACCTGATCGACGATCCGCGCTTCGCGACCTTCGAGGACCGCGCGCGCAATTCCCGTGAGTGCACGGCGATCCTGACCGAGGTCTTCGAACAGCGCACCCTCGCCGAGTGGACCGACATCCTCGGCAAGCAGGAAGGCCAGTGGGACGTCTTCCGCAAGCCGATCGACGTGCTGTCGGATCCGCAGGCCCTGGCCAACGGCTTCGTCCGCACCGTCGAGTACGAGGACGGGCGGACCCTGGACATGGTGACGGCACCGACCTCCTTCGGCGGGCAGGCCCCGACGCTGACGCGAGCCCCTCACCACGGAGAACACACCGACGAGGTGCTGCTCGAACACGGTCTGGACTGGGACCGCATCGTCGAACTCAAGATCGCCGGTGCGATCAAGTAGAGCCTCTCCGCCCGACCGGACAGAGATTCCGGCCCGATCCGACGGAGCCTTCCGGCTGCGACCCGAGGTCGCCGCCTTCCGCGCACCTGCGCACCGACAGTTTCCCTTCCCTATCTCCACAAGAGGAGTTCTCGTGTACGACCTTCGAGATATCAAGATCATCGACACCGACACCCATGTCGTCGAGCCGCCGGACCTGTGGACGTCCCGGATGTCGAAGAAGTGGGGCGATCTCGTTCCCCACGTGCGGTGGGACGAGGCGCACGGCGACGAGGCGTGGTTCGTCTCCGGTACCCGTATGAGCGCCGTCGGCGCCCCGGCGATGGCCGGCTGGCACGAGTACCCGCCGAGCTGCCCTCCGCGCTTCGTCGACACCGATCCGCGCTCGTGGGATCCGGGCAAGCGCCTGGCGCTCATGGACGACTACGGCATCCACGCGCAGATCCTGTACCCGAACGTCGCGGTCTTCAGCCAGAAGACGCTGCAGTCCAACGGTTCCAACGAACTGCAGCTCGAGTGTGTCCGCGCCTACAACGACTACCTGACCGAATGGGCGCAGTTCGCGCCGGGCCGCTACGTCCCGGTGGGCATCCTGCCCTTCTGGGACATGGAGGCCACCCTCGCCGAGGTCGAGCGTGTCGCGGCCGCCGGGCACAAGGGCCTGGTGTTCACCCAGAACCCGGCCGCCTTCGGGCTGCCGATGCTGACCGACCCGTACTGGGACCGGCTGTGGGCGTCGGCGCAGGAGAAGAAGCTGCCGATCAACTTCCACATCGCCTCCGGTGAGGTCGATCTGAGCGGCTTCGGGCACGAGAGCAACGGCGTGGCGGCCAACTACGGCATGATGGGCATCTCGTTCTTCATGGACAACGCCCGGACGATCTCCCAGCTCATCTTCGGCGGCATCTGCGACCGTTTCCCGGATCTGAAGTTCGTCTCGGTCGAATCGGGTATCGGCTGGATGCCGTTCGCGCTCGAGGGCATGGACTGGCAGTGGCGGAACAGCGGCGTGCACAAGGAGCACCCGAACTACGAACTGCTGCCCAGCGAATACTTCAAGCGGCAGATCTTCGGCTGCTTCTGGTTCGAGCAGGATTCCGCACGCAGCGCGATCGAGCAGCTCGGCGCCGACAACGTGCTCTACGAGACCGACTACCCCCACCCCACGTCCATGTCCCCGGGACCGGCGAGCGATGCCATCCGCCCGGACGACTACCTCCGGCGCAACTTCGCGCACCTGTCGGAGGAAGACGCGCGCAAGATCCTCCACGACAACGCCGCGGCCCTCTACAACCTGGACTGACGTCCTCGAGTCCCAGGTGCCGGCCCCTCGCGCGCGACGTGCGGGGCCGGCACCGGCGGTCCGCGCCGGGCCGGCGATCGCGGGGTGACACGCGTCTCCCGCACTGCTGGACTGTGATCCAAATCTCCGTTAATATGCGTATGTTCCCAATGGATGCCGAGCGGATAGTTTCTGCCACCGGCCGCGGACCGACCAGAAGCCCGACTGTCCCGTCCCCCGGACAGCCTCAGCCAGTGGAGTATTCATGTCCCTCTCGGAATTCGAGACCCGTGCCCGCACCTGGGTGACCGACACCCTGGCCCGACTGGCGTTCACCGTCCGCGAGGACGAGTACGACGTCTCGGTCTTTCACGATCTCGGCGAAGACGAGGAGCGAGCGCTCCTCGACCGCCACCGCACCTGGCAGCGCGAGAAGTTCGACGCCGGCTACGGAGCGCTCGGATGGCCGAGCGAGTACGGCGGCACGGAAGCCGGAACCGAGATCGCCGAAGCCTTCGCGCGGATCGAGAACGAATTGTGCCCGCTCCCGCCGCACGAGCTCGTCTCGGTCACTCTGCACCTCATCGCCCCCACCATCAGGCTCCTCGGTACCGACGAGCAGAAGCAGCGGTTCCTGCCGCGGATGCTTCGCGGTGAACTTCTTGCCTGCCAACTGTTCTCCGAGCCCGATGCCGGCTCCGACCTCGCGAATCTGGGAACTCGTGCGGTGCGGGACGGTGACGACTGGATCGTCTCGGGGCAGAAGGTCTGGACGTCCGGAGCGCAGTTCGCCGAATGGGGTGAACTCATCGCCCGCACCGATCCCGATCAGCCCAAGCACCAGGGCATGACCGCGTTCCTCGTGCCCCTCGACGCCCCCGGCGTCGAGATCCGCCCGATCCGGCAGATGTCCGGAGGCAGCAGCTTCAACGAGGTGTTCCTCGATCGGGTCCGCATCCCCGACTCCCTGCGTCTCGGAGAGGTGGGAAAGGGATGGTCCGTCGCCCTGACCACGCTCGCCTTCGAGCGCGAGGGCGGTTCGAACACCGCGAACGTCGGCGGACAGTTCTCCCAGCTCGTCGCCACGGCCCGGCGGCTCGGCCGTGACGAGGACCCGCGCGTGCGGGAGCAGCTGGCCCGGGTGTATCTGCGTCAGCAGCTGGCCGCGGTGGATCTGCTGCGCGACCGTCAGGCGCGCGACGGCGGAGCCGCTCCCTCGGCGATCGGATCGGTCCGCAAGATCCAGTGGGTCGACAAGCTTGCCGCGGTCTCCGCTGCAGCCCGAACGGTGTTGGGCCGCAACCTGATCGCCGACACCGGTATCCCCGGTACCTACGAATGGAATGCGCACGTTCTCGGCGCCCCCGGCTACAGCATCGCCGGCGGCTCGGATCAGATCCAGCGCAACATCGTCGCCGAGCGGCTTCTGGGACTCCCCGCGGAGGCTCGTGCGGACCGCGGTCTGACCTGGCGTGAGGCGCGCAATCGCGTCCACGGCCGTGCCACCTCCGGAAGCTGAGCACCCTCCGCGACCGTCCCACCGTTCCACCCCCGTGCGTCCCCGGCGCACGGTCGTTCGACTCTTTCAGAAACCCCCCGAAAGGTCTGCCATGAGATTCGCGTCGCTTCGTCGCTCGATCGCCGGAATGGGTATCGCCGCAGTGACCTTCGCTGTCGCTGCGTGTGGATCCGGTGCCACGACCGAGGTCTCCGCCGACGATCTCGGCCCCGCCGGAGACAGCGCCTGGGCGGAGCTCGTCGAGGCCGCCGAGCAGGAGGGCTCGGTCACCTACTTCACCGGCCAGCCGACGGACAACCTCCAGGAACTCGCTTCCCGATTCGAGTCGGCGTACGGCATCGAGGTCGAGATCGTGCGCGACAACGACGCCAACCTCCAGACCAAGCTCGCGGCGGAAGCGGAAACCGGTCGTCATACGGCCGACGTCATCGCAACCGCCTCCCGGCCCTGGGTGGACACGCGCCTGGCCGAGGGGTACTTCGCCCCGGTCACCGGCCCCGCCTTCGGCGCCGCCGAGTTCGACCGTGAGAAGTTCCTGCGCGACGACGACCGGATCTTCCTCTCGTCGGCTGCGGTTCTCACCTACGGCTGGAACACCAGCCGGGTCCCGGACGGCATCGACGGATACGAGGGGCTGCTCGATCCCTCGCTCGCGGACGGGAAGATCGGTGTGATGCTTCCGGTGTCGTCCGCGGTCGTGGACTTCTACGACTTCCTGGGTGACACGGTGTCGCCCGACTTCGTCGAGAAGCTCGCGGGCCAGAAGCCCCGCACCTACCCGGGCGCCCAGGCGATGGCCCAGGCGCTGACCTCCGGTGAAATCGCCGCAGCCGTCTACACCATGCCGCTCACCGCGGAGAAGGAGGCCGGCGCGCCCGTCGATTCCGGTCTGCCCTCACCGGTCTTCGGTGCTCCCTTCCTCACCGGAGTCTTGGCGAACGCGCCCCATCCCAACGCCGCACAGCTGTTCGCGAACTTCCTGGTGACCAAGGCGGGACAGGAGGCCGTCGCCGACCGCGCCGGCTCCGTGCTGCCCGGCATCTCCACGGCCGCGACGTCCGCGGACGACATCTGGGTCAACAGCCGGATCGTCACCGCCGACGACACCGAGGCCTTCCGGGCCGAGTTCGCGCGGCTGTTCGGTTCCAGCCAGTAACAACCCCCGGCAGCCGGGGGCGCCGATCCCGGCACCCCCGGCGAGCCTCCGGTGACCGATCCGGTCCCGGACACGAGAGGAATGAAACATGAAGGTCGGAGAACGTCTCAAGAGCCCCGTGTGCGGCGCGGAAGTCGTGATCGTCCGTGTGGACGGCAACGTGGCCGGCCCCCTGCTGTGCGGGGGAGAGCCGATGTCCGCCGACGCGGCACCGGCCGCCGCGGCGGCGACGAATCCGGGACTGCTCATCGGAAAGCGATACGAGGGCGGGGGAGTCGAGGTGCTGTGCGTACGGCCCGGCGCCGGCCCCCTGGCGATCGGCGACGCGGTGCTCGCCGAGAAGCAGGCCCGCCCCCTCCCGTCCTCGGACTGAGCAGATCCCCGACGCCGGCAGCAGTCCATCCGGCTCCGGCACCCCCAGGAAAGGCGACAGCATGATTCTCTCGAGCGCGGTCGGCGCAGAGGACACGGCGCTCCTCGTCGACACCATCCGGGCCGCCGTCGGCAGAGCCGACCCGGCCGACGGACGGTCCGAGCGGGTCTACCGCGACGGTCCCCTCGACCACGACCTGTGGTCCGTCCTCGGCCGCGAGATCGGAGTCGGTGCCCTCGCCGTCCCGGAAACTCACGGCGGACTCGGAACCTCCTACGCCACCGTGGCGGCCGTCCTCGAAACCCTCGGCGCGGAACTGACCCGCGTCCCGGTCCTCGGCAGCGTCATCGCCGCCACCGCTCTCGCGCGCTGCGCAGAGCACCCCCTCGCCCGCGACCTCCTCGAGGAGATCGCCTCGGGAACGAGGATCGTCGCCACCGTGGTCCCCGGGGACGATCTCGACACGCCCGGTGACGGCACCTTCCGTGCCGTCGACGGCGGCGAGGGCGTGACCCTCACGGGCCGAGCGGAGTTCGTGCTCGACGCAGCTGCGGCGGACACGGTCCTGGTCCACGCTGTCGACCGGTACGGATCCCTGGGCTTCTACGCGGTCGACCGTACCCATCTGACGGTGGAACCGATGCAGACGACCGACGCCACCCGAGGTCTGGCGCGAGTCCACGCCGAGGACGTCCCCGCGACCCTGCTCACCGACCGCCCCGAACCCGGCCGCGTGCGCGATCAGGCTCTCGTGGCGCTGGCGTGCGACAGCCTCGGAGTCGCCCGCGCGTGCCTCGACGCGGCGGTCGCCTACGCGAAGGAACGCGTCCAGTTCGGCCGTGTCATCGGCGAGTTCCAGGCCATCAAGCACATGCTCGCCGAAGTGGCCGTCGCCGTCGAACTCGCCGATTCAGCTGTGGCACATGCGATCTGGGCTGTCGAGGAGGGTGCCGATCGCGATCTCGCCGAAGCGGCCGCCATCGCCGCACTCGCATGCGGGGACGCGGCGGACCTCGCGACCGCCGCCAACGTCCAGGTACACGGTGGCATCGGCTTCACCTGGGAACACACCGCCCACCTCTACTACCGCCGGGCCCTGGGCTCGAGCGTGCTGTGGGGAAGCGCGGACGATCACGCGCAACGGTTGTATCTGCTCGCGACCGACAGCGCCCGCTCCGACGACGCCCCGAACCCCGACCGTCTCCGCGAGCCGGCGTCGGCCCTGTTCGCCCCCGAGGCCTGATTCCTGCCGGTCAGAAAGTGAGTCCACGATGTCCCATGTCTCGATCCGCCAGTTGCTGAAAAACTTCGACGGCAAGCCCCCGACCGTGGCCGTCGACCACCTCGACCTCGAGATCGAGGACGGCGAATTCCTGGTGCTGCTCGGCCCGTCCGGCTGCGGCAAGACCACCACGCTGCGATGCCTCGCCGGGCTCGAACAACCCGCGAGCGGTTCGATCACCCTCGGTGACCAGGTCGTCTTCGACGGCGCGCGGGGAGTGAACCTGACCCCCGACAAGCGGTTCATCGGCATGGTGTTCCAGTCGTACGCCCTGTGGCCCCACATGACCGTCCGCAAGAACATCGCGTACCCCCTCAAGTCCCGCAAGCTCACCGACGCGCTCCACAGCGGCCGGGTCGAGGAGACCGCGGCCCTCGTCGACTGCGAACGCCTGCTCGACCGGCTGCCCGCCGAACTTTCCGGTGGGCAGCAGCAGCGCGTCGCGCTCGCTCGCGGTCTCGTCTCGCACCCCGACCTCGTGCTGTTCGACGAGCCGCTGAGCAACCTGGACGCCCGGCTCCGCGACCAGGTCCGCGCCGAGCTGCACGATCTGCACCAGCGCAAGCCGTTCACCGCGGTGTTCGTCACCCACGACCAGAGCGAGGCGCTCGCCCTCGGCACCCGCATGGCGATCATGCGCGCCGGGCAGATCGTGCAGATCGGCCCCCCGCGGGAGGTGTTCGAGGAACCCGTCGACGAATACGTCGCCGGCTTCACCGGCATGTCGAACCGGCTGCCGTGCGAGTACGTCGACGGCCGGTGGTACGCACTGGGCGCCGAGATCCACGGCATGCAGCCGCGAGCGGCGGCGTCGGTGGGCTCGTTCGTGATCCGGTTGCGGCCGGAGAAGGTGCGCCTCGTCGCCGATGCGGCGGATCTGCGATCCGGCGAGGCCGGGATCGCGGTGCACGTCGACGATGTCGAATACGGTGGCCTGCATCTGGATGTCATGTGTTCGGTGGCGGTCGAGGGTTCGGCACGGCGGCAGTTGCACGCCCGGATCCCGACGTACGACTCGTCCCGGGCACCGCGGACCGTCTCCCGGGGCGCGGCGATGGTTCTCGCGTTCGAACCGATCGACGGTCGCACCTTCGACACCGACGGCAACGCGCTCGCGATGCCTAAGCAGGCGCTCGTCGGCGCCCTGGCGGGGTGAGGGCGATGGCTGTGGTGACCTTGCCGGGCAACGACCTCGGCGAACAGCGCCCGAGTGTCACCGGTGGATTGCAGAGCGACGCCGTCCGGTCGGTGGCGCGTCGGCTGGGTGTCGTGGCGTTCGTCGCGCTGCTGGCATATCTGGTCGTCGTCCCGGTGGTGCGGTTGCAGTCGACCGCGTTCGAGGACGGAGCCGCGGGATACGAGCGCGCGTTCGGTCTCGAACGGCTCGGTGGAATTCTGTGGAACACGGTCGGTCTCGCGCTCGGTTCGCTGACGATCGCGATGGTGCTGGGCACCGCGCTGGCGTGGGGCGCGAACCGCCTGCCGCGCCGGCTGGCGGTGCTCGAGATCCTGCCCATCCTGCCGATCGTGATTCCCGCGGTCGCGGCGATCGTCGGGTGGGCGTTCCTGCTCTCGCCCCGGCCGGGCTATCTCAACGCGATGCTGCGGAATCTGCCCTGGTGGTCGCACCTGGAGGAAGGCCCGATCGACATCTATTCGATCCAGTGGATCGTGATCATCACCGGGTTCTCGCTGAGTTCGTTCGTGTACATGTTCGTCCGGTCCGGATTCGAGAACATCAACTCCGAGATGATCGAAGCGGCACAGGTGTCCGGCATGCCGGAATGGAAGGTCTTCTTCAAGATCACGCTGCCGCTGCTGCGCCCGACCCTGATCTACGGCGCCGGCGTGGCGCTGCTGCTGGGCCTGGGCCAGTTCACCGGACCCCTGCTGCTGGGCACCAACACCGGTGTGAGCGTGCTGACGACGGAGATGTACTTCCAGATCAGTGACTCGCCGGCGCAGTTCGCGACCGCCGCCGCACTCGGGTCGCCGCTGCTGATCGTCGGGATCGTGGTGGTGTTCGCGCAGAAGGCGCTGCTGGGCAACCAACGACGCTTCGTCACCCACGGCGGCAAGGCCTTCCGGTCGCAGGGACGTCCCTCGAAGACCGGGGTGGCGATCATCCTGTTGTTCTCGCTGCTGTCGACGGTGCTGCCGATCCTGGCGCTGGTGTTCGTGGCCCTGTCGCGGTACTGGAGCGGCACCATCAGCTTCTCGGCGCTGACGTTCGACAACTTCCGCACGATCTTCTCCGGGTCCGCGGTCCCCACCGCGATCGGCAACAGCGTGATGTTCTCGCTGATCGCCATGGCGATCGTGCTGCCGCTCGGGTTCGTCGCGGCGAACCTGATCGTCCGGGGACGCAACTACCCGGTGCTGCGGGTGATCGCGGACGTCCTCGTGTCGATTCCGCTCGGTGTGCCGGCGGTGATCTTCGGTGCGGCGTTCCTGCTCACCTACACGCAGGGACCGATCGTCCTCTACGGCACCCCGTGGGTGGTCGTCCTGGTGTACGTCACGCTGATGCTGCCGTTCGCGACCCGGATGCAGCTGTCGTCGATGCTGGCACTCGGTGACGCCTACCTCGAGGCCTCCCGGGTGAGCGGCGCCGGGTTCGTCGCCACCAACGTGAAGGTCCTGCTGCCGCTCATGCGCGGCAGCCTCGGTGGAACCGCGGCACTGCTGTTCGTCCTGCTCACCCACGAGTTCACCGCGTCGCTGCTGGTGCGGGCCTCGCAGACCCAGGTGATGGGCACGATCCTGTTCGAGTACTGGTCCAACGGCGGCTATCCGCTGGTCGCCGCCGTCGCGCTGGTGATGACAGGGGTGACGGCGGTCGGTGTCGTCGCGGCGATGCTCGCCGGCGGGACCGACGCTCTCAGCAAGATGTGATCGCTCTCGGAGCATCCACCCCGTGCGTGGTTTCGGTAGTCCCCACTACCGAAACCACGCACGGGGCGGCGAACGGACAAGAAAGGAAGCTGGTGGAGACGATCGAGCACCCGGACTGGCTGCGCGACGCGGGCGTTGTCGTGACCGGCGCCGGCAACGGGATCGGCCGCGCCCTCGCGCACCGACTGGCCGAGGCCGGCGCGCGGGTCGTCGTGAACGACCTCGACGCCGACGCCTGTGCCGCCGTGGCACGGGAGATCGGCGGCATCGCCGCCCCCGGCGATGCCGCCGGCGAAGCGGGCGTGGCCGCGCTCGTCGCGAGGGCTGTCGCCGAACTCGGGGAGGTCGACGCGTGGTTCGCGAACGCAGGTGTGGTCGCCGACGGCCCCGACGCCGAGGCCGCGTGGGAGATGTCCTGGAACGTCAACGTCATGGGGCACGTGCGCGCCGCGCGGGCGCTGCTCCCGGGCTGGCTCGACCGCGGCCGCGGACGCTTCGTCGTCACCGCCTCGGCGGCGGGTCTGCTCACCATGCTGGGGTCGGCGCCGTACTCGGTGTCGAAGCACGCCGCGGTCGCCCACGCGGAGTGGCTCTCCGCGACCTACGGGGACAGGGGAGTGATCGTGCAGTGCCTGTGCCCCCAGGGGGTCGCGACGGATCTGCTGCCGACCGACGCCGCGGGACGGGTGGTCTTCGAAACCGGTGTGCTCACGCCGGAGCAGGTCGCCGATTCGGTGATGGCCGCCTTGTCGGGAGAGGGGTTCCTGATCCTCCCACATCCCGAGGTCGCCGAGTACTACGCGGGACGCGCCGCCGACACCGACCGCTGGTTGCGCGGGATGCGCCGGATCCAGCGCCGGATCGACGACGCGGTGCGGGACGAGGCGGCGGCGCTCAGGTGATCAGCGCCCATCCGACCCCGCACACCGCGAGCGCCCACAGCACGCTGGTGCCGGTGCCGATGATGAACTGCTCGGAGGCCTGGGGCTCACGCAGCTCCGGATAGCGGGCCAGGCCCTTGACGGCCAGGACGATCGCCATGCCCTCGGGCCAGCCGGCGAGCACCGCGCCCGCGACCGCGGCGCGTTCGAGGATGCCGATGACGCGACCGCCGCGCAGGGGACCGGGGATCGGGGCGCCGCCGGGGGCGGGGGTGGCCGGTTCGGGGCCGGCGTCGGGCTGGCGGCGGGCGATGCGGAACGCGGCGAGGACGGCCGGGCCGCCGCCGGTGATCGCCGCGAGCATCGTCAGCACGAGGGTGGCGGCGTAGGCGAAGCCGTGCACCGCGGTCGTCGCCGACGCGGCCAGGGCCGCCCCGATCAACGCGGCCGTCGAGAGCGCCGGCGCGAGCCAGGGTGGCAGGTTCGAGCGCAGGCTCAGAACCGGGGCGAGCGCGACGACGGCGAGCAACACCAGCGAGACGACGGTCAACGGTCGGCCCTTTCGAGGAGGCGGCGGGCGAGGGTTCGGCCGGATTGTTCGGCCTGCCATCCGGCGGTGTGCAGGCGCTGCGACACCGCCTGCTTGCTGATGCCCAGGCGTTGCGCCGCCTGGGCCTGGGGGAGTCCGGCGCGGGCGAGTTCGACCGCTTCCCGGCCCTGGTCGGTGCGGCGCAGCACCAGCGTCGCGAGGAGGGTGAGGGCGGCGTCGGCGTCGGCCGCGGCGTCGGGATCGGTGCCGTCGACGGCGAGGTTGCCGGGTGCGTTCTTGGCGCGTTCGACGGCGGTCCGCGCGTGTTCGAAGGCGGGGCCGCGTCCGGCGCGGGTCTGCTCGGGCAGCGGCGTCTCCACCGCGCCGACGCCGATCCCGACACTCCAGTGGCCGCGCTGCACCAGGTCCAGGGCGAGATCCACGACGGTCTCGGCGTCGTCCGCGACCGCCTGCACCTCGTCGCCGGCGGTGCGCTCGAACGGGCGCAGCAGGTCGGCGTCGCGGAATTCCTCGAGCAGCGCCGCGACCCGGTCGATGTCACGTCGGCTGCCGCGTTGATCCACCGTCAACACGAACATTGGTCAAGAATGAAGCCTTGACTTCAGTAAATCAAGGTCTGAGACTTGTCGACTTCTCGTCGTCGGGATCGACGATCGCATCGAGCGCGGAACCGGCCGGCACCGGCAACCGCGCCTCGAGCCACAGTCCCACGACCCCGACGAGCAGGCATACCACCGTCACCACCATCAGGGCGGGGTTCGTGCGTCCGGTCAGCGCGTCGCCGAGCAGCACCACCCCGATCGTGCCCGGCAGGATGCCCACGATCGTGGCGAGCGTGTACGGCACGAGCCGTACCGACGAGATCGCACAGCAGTAGTTCACCACCGAGAACGGGGCCGCCGCGATCAGGCGCAGCGATCCGACCGCGAGCCAGCCGCGCCGCGCCAGCCGCAGATCCACGGCCTTGGCCGCGGGATGTGTCAGATACGACGAGACCGCCCCGCGGCCGATCCACCGCACCAACAGCAACGCGAGCACCGCGCTGACCGTGGTCGCAGCCACCGAGACGGCGATGCCGGTGGCGGCGCCGAACAACAGGCCGGCGCTGAGGGTGAACACGGTGCGCGGCACCGGGGCGATGGTCACGACGGTGTGAACCAGGAAGAAGACGAGGACGAACGACGGGCCCACGGTGTCCGCCCACCCGCGGATCTCCGCGACCGTGGGATGAGGGATCAGCATTGCCGCGGCGGCCAGCGCGACGAGAAGGGCAAGTATGCCGAGGATTCTGCGGTCGGTCAGGAGCCTCGTCACGACCGACCACGATACCCGGACCCGGCAATCGACCGGTGCCTGCGGGCGGCGCGGAGGCGGAAGGTAGATTTCCCTGCGCAAGTCCGTTAACGATCGCTAGGGAATCTGTGGTGATCCCCACAATAGCCGCGGCGTGTATGCGGCTAGCATCACACGAGAACCCACCTAAGGTATCCACGGCCCACCATGGCCCGAGAACCAGCATCACACCGAGCCTGCACCACATCCCGCAGCGTAGGAGAGGAACCGCACGTGTCATTAGCTGCAGAAGCCGAGGACGCCGCACGCGCGTATGCGCAGTGGCAGAACGCGGTGGCCGGCGTGCTCGCGAAGTCCCGCCGCGTCGAGCCCGCCGAACTCGGACCGGAGCCGCAGCGACTGCTCGAGACCACCACGTACGACGACATCACCGTCAACCCGCTCTACGGGGTCCGCGACGAGCGCCCCGAGGCGCCGCTGCCCGGTGAGTTCCCGTACGTGCGCGGAGCCTCGGCCACCCGCGACGTCAACGCCGGCTGGCTCGTGTCCGCACAGTTCGGCGGCAGCGACGCCGCCGCCGCCAACGAGCGGATCCTCGCGGCCCTCGAGAACGGCGTCAGCGCACTCTGGCTGCAGGTCGGCGCGGCGGGCCTGCCCGTCGACGCCCTGCCCGCGGTCCTGGACAAGGTGCTGCTCGACCTCGCGCCGGTCACCCTCGACGCCGGTGCCGACACCGCCGCGGCCGCCGAGGCGCTGTACGCGCTGCTCGACGCCCGCACCGACGTCGCCGACCGCGGCGCCGTGCGGATCGGCCTCGGCGCCGCGCCGCTGACCAGCGCATTCTCCGGCCGTGCCGACGTCACCGTCGCCGACGCGATCGCCCTCGCGACGGCCGCCGCTGATCGCGCCGAGACCCTCCGCGCCCTGACCGTCGACGGCACCGCGTTCCACAACGCCGGTGCCTCCGACGCCGAGGAGCTCGGCGCCGCGATCGCCGCCGGCCTGGAGTACCTGCGCGAACTGGTCGCCGCCGGTCGGACCGCCGCCAACGCGCTCGGTCAGATCGAGTTCCGCCTCGCGGCCACCGACGACCAGTTCCAGACCATCGCCAAGTTCCGCGCCGGCCGTCAGGTCTGGGCCCGCATCGCCCAGGTCGTCGGGGCGGTGGACGCGGGCAACGCCCCGCAGCACGCCGTCACCTCCGCCGCGATGATGACCCAGCGCGACCCGTGGGTGAACATGCTGCGCACCACCCTGGCCGCGTTCGGTGCCGGTGTCGGTGGCGCGGACTCGGTCACGGTCCTGCCGTTCGACGTCGCCCTGCCCGCCGGTGCGCTCGACGTGTCCGAGGCGTTCTCCGAGCGCATCGCCCGTAACACCCAGCTGCTGCTGCTCGAGGAGTCCAACCTGGGCAGGGTGCTCGATCCGGGCGCCGGCTCCTGGTACATCGAGGAGCTCACCGCCCAGGTCGCAGGCAAGGCGTGGGAGTTCTTCCAGCAGATCGAGGCGGCCGGTGGATACCGCGCGGCGCTCGACGCGGGAGTGATCTCCGAGCGCATCGCCGCGACCCGCGCCCGCCGCGAGTCCGACATCGCGCACCGCCGCACCTCGGTGACCGGCGTCAACGAGTTCCCGAACCTGGGCGAGACGCCGCTGCCCGCCGACGTCGCCGAGGCCGGTGCGTTCGCGGCCCGCTACGCCGCACCGTTCGAGGCCCTGCGCGACCGCTCGGACGCGTACCTGGCCGCACACGGTGCCCGTCCGAAGGTACTGCTCGCACCGCTCGGACCGATCGCCGAGCACAACATCCGCTCGACGTTCGCGACGAACCTGCTGGCCGCCGGCGGCATCGAGGCCGTCAACCCCGGCACCCTCGCGCTCGACACGATCGCGCACACCGTGGCCGAATCGGGTGCGACCGTCGCCGTCCTGTGCGGCACCGACAAGCGGTACGACGCGGACGCCGGTCCTGCGACCGCCGCGTTGCGCGCCGCCGGCATCTCCACCGTCCTGCTCGCCGGGCCGGAGAAGGCCGTCGGTGACGTGGAGGGTGAGGCGCGTCCGGACGGGTTCCTCACCGCCAAGATCGACGCGATCGCCGCGCTGACCGACCTGCTGAACACTCTGGGAGCGTAAGTGAGCATCGAACACAAGATCGGCAGCTTCGCCGATGTCCCGCTGACGGATCCGGCGTCGCCGGCGCCGTCCGCGCCGACTCCGGAGCAGGCCGCCGCGCTCGTCGAATCCGTGGCGACCGCGAACAACTACACCGTCGACGACGTGGTGTGGTCGACGCCCGAGGGCATCGACGTCAAGCCCGTCTACACCAAGGCCGACCGTGACGCGGTCGAGGCCGCGGGCTACCCGCTGGGCAGCTACCCCGGCATCGAGCCGTTCGTGCGCGGCCCGTACCCGACGATGTACGTCAACCAGCCGTGGACCATCCGCCAGTACGCCGGGTTCTCCACCGCCGCCGAATCCAACGCCTTCTACCGCCGCAACCTCGCGGCCGGCCAGAAGGGCCTGTCGGTGGCGTTCGACCTGGCCACCCACCGTGGCTACGACTCGGACCACCCGCGCGTGCAGGGTGACGTCGGCATGGCCGGTGTCGCGATCGACTCGATCCTCGACATGCGGCAGCTCTTCGACGGCATCGACCTGTCGCAGGTGTCGGTGTCGATGACCATGAACGGCGCGGTGCTGCCGATCCTCGCGCTGTACGTCGTGGCGGCCGAGGAGCAGGGCGTCGCGCCCGAGCAGCTGGCCGGAACCATTCAGAACGACATTCTGAAGGAGTTCATGGTCCGCAACACGTACATCTACCCGCCGAAGCCGTCGATGCGGATCATCTCCGACATCTTCGCGTACACGTCGGCGAAGATGCCGCGGTTCAACTCCATCTCGATCTCCGGCTACCACATCCAGGAAGCCGGCGCGACCGCCGACCTCGAGCTGGCCTACACGCTCGCCGACGGCATCGAGTACATCCGCGCCGGTCTCGACGCGGGCATGGACATCGACAAGTTCGCGCCGCGTCTGTCGTTCTTCTGGGCGATCGGCATGAACTTCTACATGGAGATCGCGAAGATGCGGGCCGGGCGCCTGCTGTGGAGCGAACTCGTCGAGAAGTTCTCCCCGAAGTCCGCGAAGTCGAAGTCGCTGCGCACCCACTCGCAGACCTCCGGCTGGTCGCTGACCGCGCAGGACGTGTTCAACAACGTCGCGCGCACCTGCGTCGAGGCGATGGCCGCGACCCAGGGCCACACCCAGTCGCTGCACACCAACGCGCTCGACGAGGCCCTCGCGCTGCCGACGGACTTCTCCGCGCGCATCGCCCGCAACACCCAGCTGCTGCTGCAGCAGGAGTCGGGCACCACCCGCCCGATCGACCCGTGGGGCGGCTCGTACTACGTCGAGTGGCTCACCCACGAACTCGCGAACCGGGCCCGCGCCCACATCGCCGAGGTCGAGGAGGCCGGCGGCATGGCGCAGGCCATCTCCGAGGGCATCCCGAAGCTGCGCATCGAGGAGGCCGCGGCCCGCACGCAGGCGCGCATCGACTCCGGCCGCCAGCCGGTGATCGGCGTGAACAAGTACCAGGTCGCCGAGGACCAGCAGATCGAGGTCCTCAAGGTCGAGAACTCGAAGGTCCGCGCCGAGCAGATCGCCAAGCTCGAGCGGCTGCGCGCCGAACGCGACGAGGACGCCACCCGCGCCGCGCTGGCCGCGCTCACCCGCGCCGCCGCCTCCACCGAGGGTGGCATGGAGAACAACCTGCTCGCCCTCGCGATCGACGCGGCCCGCGCCAAGGCGACCGTCGGCGAGATTTCCGACGCGCTCGAAGAGGTCTACGGACGTCACCAGGCCGAGATCCGCACCATCAGCGGTGTGTACCGGGACGAGGCCGGAAAGGCGGGCAACATCAGCACGGCAACCGAACTCGTCGAGAAGTTCGAGAAGGCCGAGGGACGTCGTCCCCGCATCCTGGTCGCGAAGATGGGCCAGGACGGTCACGACCGCGGACAGAAGGTGATCTCCACCGCCTTCGCCGACCTCGGCTTCGACGTCGACGTGGGACCGCTGTTCCAGACCCCCGAAGAGGTCGCCAACCAGGCGGCCGACAACGACGTGCACGTCATCGGCGTGTCGTCGTTGGCCGCGGGACACCTCACGCTGGTGCCCGCGCTTCGGGAGGCGCTCGCGGAGGTGGGCCGCCCCGACATCATGATCGTGGTCGGCGGCGTCATCCCTCCGGGCGACTTCGACGAGCTGTACGAGGCCGGCGCCGCGGCGATCTTCCCGCCCGGCACGGTCATCGCCGACGCGGCCGTGGGTCTGCTCGGCAAGCTCTCCGAGCAGCTCGGCCACGACTCGGAGGACTGATCCCAGATGGGCCGACCTCCGGTCGATCTCGATCGGCTCGAACAGGACGTGCTCGCCAACCGGCGGGCCGGCCTGGCCAAGGCGATCACGTTGGTCGAGTCCACCCGCGACGACCATCGGGAGCAGGCGCAGCAGCTGCTGTTGCGCCTGCTCCCGAAGGCGGGCAACGCGATCCGGGTGGGCATCACGGGTGTTCCCGGTGTCGGGAAGTCGACGTTCATCGACTCGCTCGGCATGTATCTGCTCGAGAAGGGCCACCGGGTGGCGGTGCTCGCCGTCGACCCGTCGTCGACGCGCACCGGCGGGTCGATCCTCGGGGACAAGACCCGCATGGCCCGCCTGTCCGTCGAACGGAACGCCTACATCCGCCCGTCCCCGACGGCCGGGACGCTCGGCGGTGTCGCCAAGGCGACCCGCGAGACCATGGTGCTGCTCGAGGCCGCCGGCTTCGATGTGATCCTCGTCGAAACCGTGGGCGTCGGTCAGTCCGAGGTGACGGTCGCGAACATGGTGGACTGCTTCACGTTCCTGACCCTGGCCCGCACCGGTGATCAGCTGCAGGGCATCAAGAAGGGTGTGCTCGAACTCGCCGATCTCGTCGCGGTGAACAAGGCGGACGGCAACTTCGAGCGCGACGCGCGGGTCGCCGCCCGGGAACTGGCCGGTGCGATGCGCCTGGTGCATCCACACGACGCGATCTGGAAACCGCCGGTCATCACGATGAGCGGTCTCGAGGGCAACGGCCTGGACACGTTCTGGGACACCGTCCTGAATCACCGCGAGGTGCTCACCGCGGCGGGGTTGTTCGAGGAGAACCGCCGCCGCCAGCAGGTGGACTGGACCTGGACGATGGTGCACGACCAGCTGCTGCGCCGCCTCGAAACGAACCCGCGGGTCGGCAAGATCCGCGGCGAGGTCGAGCAGGGTGTGCGCGACGGGTCGCTCACCGCGGCGCTGGCCGCGCAGCGACTGCTCGCCGCGTTCGACGGCACCGAACCGCTCGACGGCACCGAATCGCTCGACGGCACCGAATGACGACACGGCCGGCCGCGACCGCTGCTTCGGCGGCGTTCGCGGCCGTCGCCGTCGCGCATCTCCTCGCGCAACCGGTGGCACCGGAATCGGTGTTCACCGACATCTCCCAGTGGTTCCTGATGCCGCTGCTCGCGGCCGCGCTGGCCGCATCCACCCCGGCGCCGCGCACCCGGCTGGTGAATCTCGTGCTCGTCGCACTCGGCCTGTCGTGGCTGGGGGACAGCGCACCCGACCTGTTCGATGGGGACGCCGCGTTCCTGGTGATGGTCGGGTTCTTCCTGTGCGCGCAGGTCGTATACATCGCGGCGTTCGCGCCGTACCGGGCGGCGAGCATCCTGCACACCCGCCGCTGGGCACTGGCGATCCCGGTGGTCGCCGTTCTCGCGCTGATCGGGGTGTGCGCGGCCGGCGCGGGCGCCCTGCTCGTCCCGGTCGTGGTGTACGGGCTGCTGCTCGCCACGATGGCGGTGCTCGCCACCGGCGTGTCCGCGGTGGTGGCGACCGGCGCGGTGCTGTTCGTCGTCTCGGACGCGCTGATCGCGCTCGGGGCGTTCACCGACCTGTCCGTCTCCGGCTTCGCGGTCATGTCCACCTACATCGCGGCGCAGGTGCTCATCGCGGTCGGAGCCCGCGCGGTCGCCGACCGCGTGGTGTCGAGCCCCGGCCGGGCCGCGACCGCCTGACCTGGTCACGATCCGGCCGGGACGGGGGATCAGATTCCGATCAGTTCCTTCGCTAGGGCGACCGAGGCGGGTCCGTCGAGGGCCGGGTGATCGCCCCATTTGCCGCCGGTGATCGTCACCGACACCTCGGGCAGCGTCACCGTCGTCACGGCGACGGAGGCGACGGCGATCTCCTGCTCGAGGGTGTAGGCGATGCCGCCGGCGCTCTCGATGTCGGCGTCGGAGATCACGGTCAGCCCGGAGCCACCCATCTGGTCGGCGCTGTAGACGGTGCCGGTGCCGGGTTCGAGGATGACGCCGACGGTGCGGATCTCGCCGGGCTCGGTCGCGGGGCTCTCCCACTGGCAGTAGGCGCCGTTCTCGCCGGCCTCGCTCGCGGCGCCGGCCTGCAGTCCGTCGATGTAGTCGGCGACATAGGGTTCGATGTCCGCGCAGCTCGAGAAGCGGGCGAGGATGTCCTCGTCGAGGGTGCCGGGGGTGAACTCCGACCCCGAATCCGAGGACGCCGAATCCGGGGACGTGGCGTCGGACGAGGAGTCCTCGGAGGAGCAGGCGGGCAGCAGCGCGCAGACGAGTGCGACGGGGACGGCGAGAAGTCGAGTTCGATTCACCGCTGCATGGTATAGGCCGCGGGCCCGCTCGTTGATCTTGGTCCCGGTTGCCCGATTTCAGGGGTATCGTCGCAGGTCAGCGTGTTTCCGGGGGTATCGGCCAAGACGGGGGATCCCCACCCCATGGGCGCGCCGGGAACGGATGCTCGGGGTAGTCGGCGACGGCGGGCCGGGCCGCGGTGACCGCACCGTGGGTCGCGACGGTCGCCGCACCCGGGGTGGCCGGCCGCGGCGCGTCGGTCCGGCGTTCCGGCGCATCGAGCAACCACGTTCCCGTGCGGGCCAGCGACACCGTCACGTCCCGGCCGACGCCGTCGCCGCGAGCGAAGGCGTCCAGGACGCCGGCGGCGAGCAGGTACCCGGAGGCGTGGTCGAGCGCCTGGGCGGGCAGCGCGCCGGGTGCGTCGCCGCCGGACTCGACGACCGCGATCCCGGAGGCGGCCTGCACGATCGAATCGAACCCGCGGCGCCCCGCCCACGGTCCCGTCGTGCCCCACGCGCACACCCGGCCCCGGAGCAGGCCGGGGCGGATCGCGCCGATGTCGCCGATCAGCGCCTCGAGCGCACCGGGGCGATACCCAGTGAGCAGGATGTCGGCGTCGGCGAGCAACGCGCGGTACGTCGCAGCCCCGCCGGGGTCGCGCAGATCCAGCAGCGCGCTGCGTTTCCCCTGGCCGTTCTCGAGGTGCTGCCATTCGATCTCGGGGAGGTGCGGCGGATCGATGCGCAGCACCGTCGCACCGAGCAGCGCCAGCGCCCGGGAGACGACCGGGCCGGCGATGACCCGGGTCGTGTCGAGCACGCGTACCCCCGCGAGCGGCGCCGTCTCCGTCGGTGCCGGCGCGGCCACGCGTCCGGAGTCGGCCCGGCGGGTCACCGCGACGAGGGGTTCCGCGGCCACCGCGCGTCCCGGTTCGGACGACCGCCACTGCGCCTCGTCGCGCACCCGTACCGCGATCGCGTCGTGCGCCACTGCCGCGGTCTCGACCGTGGCGGCGTCCAGGCCGCGGATCCGGTCGGCCACCTGCTCCCGGCCCGCGTCGGCGGGCACGTCCAGGGCACGCAGCAGGCGTGCGCGGTGGTGCGGATAGTTCGCATGCGTGCGCACCCATCCGTCGCGGGCCCGGAAGAAGCCGGACAGGTCGGCGAATCCGTCGATCGGGGTCCCCGACAACCGGAGCATCCGATCCCCGGAGAAGGACGCGGCGATCCGCTCCGGATCGAGCCGCACCGGGCGTGGACGCACGCCGGCCGCCGCGCGCACCCGGTTCGCGGCCTGCGTGAATGCGGCGACCGCGCCCGCGGCGAGCGCGAACACCGGCAGCTGTGCCGCCAGCAGAGCCCCCGGATCGGGGCACGTCACGTCACCGGTCGGTGTGGCGTCGAGTCCCGCCTCGGCGAGCGCCTTCGCGTAGTCGTGCGGCAGGTGCAGGTCGGGCATCGGCAGCGGCAGGTCGGGCACGGTCACACCCTCTCGAAGTCGTCGAACGACGCGAGGTCCGGCGCGAATTCGTCGGCAATCTCTCCGTCGCGGGCGGGTCTGCGGGTGTGCGCGTGCGTGTCAAGGACCCGCTCCGGGTCGACGACCGTGACCCGCAGGCCGTCCAGGCGCAGCCGCCGCAGCGCCTCGCGGAGCATCCGCTCGGCGACGTCGTCGACCGAGTGGACCCGCCGCAGATCGAGGACCACGCCGTCGAGCCGCTCCGCATCCTCCGCCGATGCCAGGGCGCGCAGCACGAGTTCGGCGCCGCTGAACTGCAGGGTGCCCTGCAGGCTGCACACCCGGACGGTGTGGCCGTCCGGTCCCCGCAACCGGCGGTCGCGCCGGATGGCCGAGCGGGCCGGTTCCGGCCCGTCCATGATGTGCAGGCCCATGTCGTCGGACAGCCGACGGCACATCCGGACGCCGCGCACGCTGGAGCCGTGGGCGTCCAGACGCGGGGAGAACGCGCCGATCCCGACCTGACCGGGCAGGGCGCCGAGCACCCCACCGGACACCCCGCTCTTGGCGGGAATCCCCACCGTCGACATCCAGTCGCCGGCCGCGTCGTACATGCCGCACGTCATCATCACGCTGAGCACCTGCCGCACCACCGTCCGGGACACGACGCGCTGACCGGTGAGCGGCTGGACGCCGCCGTTCGCGAGGGTCGCCGCCATCACCGCGAGGTCGCGCACGGTGACGGTGATCGCGCACTGACGGGTGTAGCCGCGCACCACCTCGGCCGGGTCGCCGTCGATCACCGAGTAGCTGCGCAGCATGTTCGCGATCGCCGAATTGCGGTAGGCGGTACCCAACTCGGAGTCGAACACCGACTCGTCGACGGCGAGGTCGCGCCCGGCGAACGCGGACAGGCCCCGCAGCACCCGCTCGAACCGTTCCTCCGTCGTCGCGGTCGCGGGACCGACGAGCGCGTGTGCGGTGAGGGCGCCGGCGTTGATCATCGGATTGAGCGGCCGCCCGGACTCGCTGTCGAGCGACAACTCGTTGAACGCCTCACCGCTCGGTTCGACCCCGACCCGGGCGAGCACCGCGTCGACGCCGTGATCCGCGAGGGCCAGCGCGTACACGAACGGTTTCGAGATCGACTGGATCGAGAACTCGGCATCCGCGTCCCCGGCGGTGTACACGACCCCGTCGATCGTCGACAGGCACACCGCGATCCGGTCCGGATCGGCGTGGGCGAGTTCGGGAATGTAGTCGGCGGTCGCCCCGGGATTGTCCGTCCCGCACGCCTCCACGACCTCGAGCAGATAGTCGGGGATCGGCGACTTCATCGTCGGATCCTAACCCGCGTGCGCCTCCGCCGCCCGTGTGCCTTTGTGGCGGTCCCAGCCGCCATTTGTGCACACCGGCGCGAAGCGCCTCAGACCTCTTCGCGCAGGACGGGGGCGACCGGGGTCTGCAGCTTCTCGAGCGACCCGGCGGACTCGGCGCGGGTGAGCCGCGAACGCCGCCACGAGACGCTGAGCAGCGCGATCCAGCCGGCCGCGATCAGCAGATACAGCAGCATCGCGACGGTGCCGGTCACCTCGAACGACTTGAACAACTTCTGGGCGTTGGTGATGACGATGATGCCGCCGACCGCGGTGCCGAGCAGCGTCGCCGGCACCCGGCTGACCAGCCACGCGGCCGCCGGTGCGGCGATCGCGCCGCCGATCGCCAGGCCGGCGACGACGAGCAGGTTGCCGACAGATTCGCGCCCCAGGCCGAACAGGAACCCGAGGCTGGCCGCGACCGCGACCATGAACTCCGATGCGCTGACCGAGCCGATCACGGTGCGCGGCGCGGTCTTCCCGCGCGAGAGCAGGGTGCTGGTGGTGATCGGTCCCCATCCGCCGCCGCCGCTGGCGTCGACGAACCCGCCGAAGAAGCCGAGGGGCGACAGGAACTTCGCGGTGTGCGGGGAGGTGCGGGCGTGCGCGACCGCCGGCGGTCGCACCGAGAACCGCAGCGCCACGTACACGCCGATCGCCAGCAGGATTCCCGCGGTGACCGGGGCCGCGGCCTCGGTGGACAGGCTCGACAGGACGGTCGCGCCGAGGAAGGCGCCGATCGCGCCGGGCACGCCGAGCTTGGCGACGACCTTCCAGTCGATGTTGCGGAACTTCCAGTGGGAGATGCCCGAGACCAGGGTGGTGCCGACCTCTGCCAGGTGCACGGCCGCGCTGGCGTGCGCCGCTCCGACACCGCTGAAGATCAACAGGGTGGTGGCGGTGACGCCGAAGGCCATGCCGAGTGCGCCGTCGACGAGCTGTGCGCCGACACCGACGAGAGTGAAGATCAGCAGATTGAACAAGGCATGCTCCGACCGCGAACGTGGTTACCGAAGGGGATTGGGGAGCGGAGAGTCCGCTCAGCAACACACCTGGCAACAACACGCGCCGTCGAAGCACGCGCCACGACGAGTCGGCCAGAACGGCATCAACGCAAGCACGGTGGCCGGGGCGGCCTCGATGCTCGTCGTCTGCACGGCTGTCGTCCTTCGTCGTCGGGTCGCCGAGGACACGGCGACCGGTCGAGCATAGCGTGATCCCGTGCGGGACGGCACCTCCGGGCCCACGGGAGGTGTCGTCCCGCACGGACCGTCAGGGAAGCCGACGCGTCTCGATCTCGAATCCCGCCGCGCGGAGCCGTTCGGTCAGCACGTCGCCGAACGCGACCGCGGGGGTGAGCACCCCGCCGCCGGCGTGCAGCGCGGAACCACCCACCGCCAGCGAGAGCGCGGACTCGGCGAGCATCACCGCCGTCGCCTTGTAGCCGGGATCGCCCTGCGCGGCGAAGCGGGTGGTGTAGCGGGCGCCGGCCGTGGTCGTCGTGTACAGGTCGATCGTGAAGAACCCGCGCTCGCGAGTGGCTTCGGACGGCCCTTCGCCCGGCTTCGGCAGCACCTTGTCGAGCAGGAAACGCGTCGGGGGGAACGACAGGCCCAGCACCAGCGCGCCGAGACCCGCCGCGACCCCGCCGGCCAGCACCGGCGACAGCGGGGACGATCCGACGTTCATGACCTCGCGGTACCGGAACGACTTGCCGTACGTCCACCCGGTCAGGGCGTTGGTGCGACGCACGATCCGCGTGTTGTACGACGCCATCGCGAACGGCGCCTTCCATCCGGACAGTTCCGGGGCGATGGTCTTGCCGTCGACGAACGCGAGGTCGTTCTCTCGGCCCAACCGAGGTTCCTGCGCCGGATCGGGGCTGAGGGAATACGGTTGCGCCGCGACCTTCCGCAACGCGCGGTCCTTGCGCACGACGTCGAGCTGGGTGCGCAGCGAATCGATGGTGCCGCCGCTGGGGGCGCCACGGAACGCGGTGAGGATCAGCGTGGTGTCGGTGAGTTCCCCCGCGTCGTCGGCCTGCGCCGCCCGGTACAACGCGTGCACGCCGAGGTCGGACGGGATCGAGTCGAAGCCGCACGAATGGACGATCCGGGCGCCGGTGCGGCGGGCGGTGTCCTCGAACCGGTCGATGCTCTCGCGGTGGAACAGCACCTCGCCGGTGAGGTCGACGTAGTCGGTGCCCGCCTCGACGCACGCCTGCACCAGCGGCATCCCGTACCTGGCGTAGGGCCCGACGGTGGTGATCACGATCCGGGTCGCCGCGGCCAGCGCGGCCAGCGACTCCGGATCCCCGGCGTCCGCCTCGAGGATCGGCCAGTCCGCGGCCGTGCCGCCGAGGTCCGCGCGGACCTTCTCGAGGCGGCTGCGCGACCGCCCGGCCAGGCCGGCCTTCAACCCGGACGGCAGATGTTCGGCCAGGTAGGCGGCGGTGAGCCGGCCGACGAACCCGGTGGCTCCGTAGACGACGATGTCGAGTTCGCGTGAGGCAGCGTTCATGGCGCACACCCTACTGCCGGGTAAATCACCGTGCGACGAAACTCACACGACGCGACCGCCGCCACAGGCCCACCCACGACACGAGGATGCAGGCCGCGACGAGCGCGCGGACCAGGCCGAGCGCGGAATCCGGGTAGATCACCCCGGTCAGGTAGTGGTCGATGAATCCGGACGGCGGCAGCCCCGCCTCGCCGGCGCGGTGACGCGCCCAGTTCTCGGCGTGGGTGAGCGGGCAGTCGAACCCCACCAGCACCGAGGCGAGCCCCCACACGACGGCGACCGCATGCAGCACAATCGTGCGCGGCCAGCGCCACGCCACGAACCCGCCGAACGTGACGTACAGCAGGAACGCCAGATGCGTGAGCGCGATGCCGTCGGCCAGAACCCGATAGGGCATGGTTCCAGCCTAGGTCGGTTACTCCTCGTCGGGTTCCTTGACGACGAGAACCGGCACCGGAACCTCGATCACCAGCCGCTGCAGCGGCCGCTCGAGCAGGAACTTGCCGAGCGCGTTGCGGCCGCGGCTGCCGATCACGATGCGGTCCGCGCCGCTGTCGGTGGCCAGCTCGACGAGGGTGCCGACGGCGTCCCCGTCGTGCACGGCAGTGCGTACCTCCCAGCCGCTGTCCCCGGCGACCCGGCGCACCGCGGTGCGCACCGATTCGACCTCCGCCTCGGCGGCGGCCCCGTCGTCGTCGAGCACGTGCAGCACCAGCAGCTCGTCCTGCCGGCGGGAGGCCTCGTCGACGGCGGCCGCGAGCGCGGCGCGGCCCTCGGGTGTCTCGGCGTGAACGACTGCGACGGTCATGATGCTGCTCCTGGGCGGCTCGACGGAACTGCCTCCAGTATCCCGGCACCGACCCGGACGAGCACGGCCGAGCGCGTGTGGAACCCGTCTCCACCTGCCCTTTTCTGTCGGGTACGTCTCAGTCGCGGCTCACCACGCCGACTCTGTCGGGCTCACCACGGCGACTCTGTCGGCCTCACCACGGCGCGGGCTTGTAGTCCTTGAGGAAGCAGCCGTACAGATCCACCCCGGCCTCGCCCTGCACGATCGGGTCGTACACCCGCGCGGCGCCGTCCACGAGGTCGAGGGGCGCGTGGAAGCCCTCCTCGGCCAGACGCATCTTGGTGTGATGCGGCCGCTCGTCGGTGATCCATCCGGTGTCCACCGCGGTCATGAGAATGCTGTCGGTGAGCATCTCCTCCGCGCTGGTGCGGGTGAGCATGTTCAGCGCGGCCTTGGCCATGTTGGTGTGCGGGTGCCCTGCCCCCTTATAGCGGCGGCCGGCGAACTGCCCCTCCATCGCCGAGACGTTCACCACGTACTTGCGCCGCGCGGCGGCCGCGGCCATCGCCGGACGCAGCCGGTTGACCAGGATGAACGGCGCCACCGAGTTGCACAGCTGCACCTCGAGCAGTTCGAGGGGTTCGATCTCGCCGACGGTCTGCACCCAGCTGTTGGTGTGCACGAGGTCCGGCAGCAACCCGCCCGCGTCGACCGCGACCCCCGCGGCGATCCGTTCCGGGGTCGCGGAGCCGGCAACCATCGCCAGCGCCGTCACCGACTCCGGGGTCAGCGCGTGCGCGGCGAGGTCGCTCGGCAGCGACCCGGCCAGCGCCGCCGGGTGGGCGTCCGACGGCTTGCCGAAGGTGATCATCTCCGGGAGCTGACCCGACGGCAGCGGTCCCGATTCGGCCTCGGCCAGCGCCGAATAGGCGCCGGGGGAGCGGCGCACCGTCTGCGCGGCGTTGTTGATCAGGATGTCCAGCGGTCCCTGCGCCGCGACATCGTCGGCGAGGGCGACCACCTGGGCGGGATCGCGCAGGTCGATCCCGACGATGCGCAGCCGGTGAATCCAGTCGGCGCTGTCCTCCATCGCCGAGAACCGGCGGATCGCGTCGTTCGGGAACCGGGTGGTGACGGTCGTGTGGGCGCCGTCGCGCAGCAGCCGCAACGCGATGTACATGCCGATCTTCGCGCGGCCACCGGTGAGCAGGGCCCGCCTACCCGTCAGATCGGTACGGGCGTCCCGTTTCGCGTGGTTCTCGGCCGCGCAGGTCGGGCACAGCTGGTGGTAGAACGCGTCGACCCGGGTGTACTTGTCCTTGCACACATAGCAGTGCCGGGGTCGCAGCAGGGTGCCCGCGGACGCGCCGCGCGTCGTCGACGTCAGCGTCAGCCCGGCGGTTTCGTCGTCGATGCGGGTCGGCGACCCGGTCGCGGTCGCGGACAGCACCTCACGGTCGGCCTGGACCTTGCGGCTGCGGGCCTCGTTGCGGCGCAGCCGCTTGAACTTCTTGAACATGTGGCCGACGGCCCGCTGCACCGCGATCGCGTCGGGATGGTCGGCGTCCAGACCGGCCGCAAGGTCGAGAACCTTCAGGCAGGTTTCGAGGTCGGCCGGGTCGATCGCGCGCGGCGGGACGGCGCCGGCATCCGCGGCCGGAGTGTCGCAGTGGGTGTTCATGAACCTTTTCCGATGTCGTGCGGTAGCAATGAATGGTATCGGGCGCAGCCGGTGCGTCCGCCCACACACCCGAGGAGACACCGTCCATGAGCGCTGCCAAGAAGAAGTTCGCCGACCTCGCGCCGTGGCAGAAGGCCGCGGTCCTCACGCTCGCGAGCGTGCAGCTGTCGCTGGCGGCGACGGCCTGGGCGGACCTGGCCACCCGGCCCGCCGAGAAGGTCAACGGCAGCAAGGGCAAATGGGCGCTTATCACCCTGATCAACTTCGTGGGCCCGATCTGGTACTTCCGCAAGGGACGCCGCGCCTGATTCAGCTCCCGTCGAGCGCGTTCCGTGTCGATTCGTCCACGCCGCGCGAATCCACACGGAACCGAGCGAGGGTCGGTGCCCACCGCGCGCGGAACCCCGACCGCAGGCGAAGTCGCCGTGCCGGTGACGAGCGTCGACGGTCGCATCACGCGGGTTGACGACCGGCCCGCGAGTTGTCGCCGGCAGCCGCGCGGCTGCACGCCCACCTCACCGCGCACACCGACCGGTTCCGCGACCGAGCCCGGTACGCTGGCCGTCGTGACACGTTTCGGGGAGGAACTCGCGCAGCTGGCCGTCGTTCGGCTCGCGTGGCTGTCCGTGCTCACGATCCTGGTCACCATCACCGTCGCGATCGACGCCCCGACTGCGCTTGCCGTGGGCGCGGTCGCCATCGTGGCGATCGTCGCGATCGCCACGTGCACCGTGCTCCCCGCGTTGTGCCCGCCGCCGATCTCGTCTTCCGGCCCTCCTGGCGAGGAGCGTCGCCTGCGCGGTGCGTTCCGTCGCCAGAGCGCCCCGAACACTCCCGGCCGGCCACGTCGCCCCCGAGCACCCGGGCGGGTACTGCTCGCCGCATAACGCTCTCACGAGCGCGCGGCCCGCAGTTGTCCGCCGCACCGTCGACTCCGGGTCCGGTGCCCCCATTCATCCGCACGATGCCGGCTGTCGCCGCATCGTGCCGGAAGGTGTTCGATGCTCGATTTCGTCTACTATCCCGTGTCCGCGATCCTGTGGTTCTGGCACAACGCGTTCGGCGCGGTGCTCGGCCCCGACAACGGCGTCGCGTGGGCGCTCGCCGTGATTTTCCTGGTGTTCACTCTGCGCCTGGTCCTGCTGAAACCTGGAATCGGGCAGATCCGGACCGCCCGGCAGATGCAGAAACTCCGGCCCCGGATCAAGGCCCTGCAGCACGCGTACTCCGACGACCGCCCACGCCTGGTGTCGGAAATGCAGAAGCTCCGAAAGGAACACGGCTTCAACCCCTTGATGGGCTGCTTGCCCGCGCTGCTCCAGGGTCCGGTGTTCCTGGGTATGTGCCACGTGCTGGCTTCGTTCAACCGCACCGGCACCGGGATCGGCAAGCTCGGCATGACCCCAGAGGAGAACGCCCACACCGCCAACTACGTGTTCAGCGCCACCGACGTGCAGTCCTTCCTCGGCGCCCGCCTCTTCGGTGCGCCGATTTCCGCCGCGATCACCACCCCGGAGAGCACGCTCGCGTCGTTCGTCCACTTCGGCGGCATTCCGACGGCCGGCGCGATCGCGACCGTCGCACTTCCGCTGATGGTGATCGCGAGCCTCGCGACGCATTTCAACGCGCGGGCATCGGTGGCACGACAGGACCCGGTGGTCGCGGCGAGCGCGCAAACCGCCGTGATCAACAAGATCACGCTGTGGGTGTTCCCGCTCGGGGCCCTCGTCGGCGGCCCGGTCCTGATGATCGCGATCCTGCTGTACTGGGTGAGCAACAATATCTGGACCTACGTCCAGCAGCGCATCGTCTACGCCCACCTCGAGCGGGAGGACGCCGCCGCACAGCGGCGCCGCGACGAGCAGCGGCGGGTGGATGCCACTGCACGCGATGCGCGTCCGGAGGTGGGGCAGGTCCCGGAGGTGATCGACCCGCCGCTGAGCCGGACAGATCTCGATCGTCGCTCCTCGAACTCACCGCCGGCGGAGAAAGCGGAACTGCGTCACCAGGATTGAGCGGCGGCGCGGCGCTGCTGCCGTCGACCGCCCTTCCCGTCGTGGCGGCGACGCGACGGAATGCGCTGCGCGCGGCGACGCAGCGCCAGCTCGTGCTGCAGGCGCTCGTCCGACAGCTTGCCCGGCCCGTAGATGCCGGTGCCGTCGGCGCGCCGAATCGTTGCGGCCATCTTCTTTCCCCCTCGTGCTTCGAAACGAACGCCACAGTAGAGCGCAGCTACGACACAGGGGGCAACGGATTTTCGGCATCCGGAGTCGGGGAAGTCCGGCAAGCAGATGTCCGGGAAACGAAAGCGAGGTCACGATCCCTGTCGGGTTCGTGACCTCGTTGGAGTGTCCGAGGGGGGACTTGAACCCCCACGTCCGTTAATAGGACACTAGCACCTCAAGCTAGCGCGTCTGCCATTCCGCCACTCGGACTCAGTTGTCTCGCACCCGCTCTCCGTGGGTGCTGTGAAAGAGTAACCCACCGCGTCCACGCGCCCAAATCGCCCCCTTCACCTGCACAGATGCGGACCCGCGGTGGTAGACATGCAGGCATGGCCGAACACGTGAGCGCCCACACCCCGTCCCGAGCCGAGAACGAGGTCGTCGACCTGGTCTCCCAGCTCATCCGGTTCGACACCTCGAACACCGGCGACCCGGCGACCACCCGCGGTGAACGTGCCTGTGCGGAGTGGGTCGCGGCGCAGCTCGAGGAAGTGGGATACGAAACCGAATACGTCGAGTCCGGTCAGCCGGGCCGCGGCAACGTGTTCGCGCGGCTGCCCGGTGCGGACCGCAGCCGCGGCGCCCTCATGCTGCACGGTCACCTCGACGTCGTGCCCGCCGAACCCGCCGACTGGAGCGTGCACCCGTTCTCCGGCGCGGTCGAGGACGGCTACGTGTGGGGTCGCGGCGCCGTCGACATGAAGGACATGGTCGGCATGATGCTGGCCGTGGCCCGCCGATTCAAGGCCGAGAACATCGTCCCGCCCCGCGACCTGGTGTTCGCGTTCGTCGCCGACGAGGAAGCCGGCGGCCTCTGGGGCTGCCAATGGCTGGTCAAGCATCGCCCCGACCTGTTCGAGGGCGTCACCGAGGCCGTCGGAGAGGTCGGCGGCTTCTCGCTGACCGTGCCCCGCCGCGACGGGGGAGAGCGCCGCTTCTACCTCGTCGAGACCGCCGAGAAGGGCCTGGGCTGGATGCGGCTGACCGCCAAGGGCCGGGCCGGGCACGGCTCGTTCCTGCACGAGGAGAACGCGGTGACGATCCTGTCGCAAGCCGTCGCGCGGCTCGGCAGCCACACCTTCCCGCTCGTGATCTCCGATTCGGTGGCCGAGTTCCTCGCCGCGGCGTCGGAGGAAACCGGTATCGATTTCGATCCGGCCTCCCCGGACATCGAGGGCACCCTCGCCAAGCTCGGGTCCATCGCCCGCATCATCGGTGCGACCTTCCGCGACACCGCCAACCCCACGATGCTGCAGGCCGGCTACAAGGCCAACGTCATCCCGCAGACCGCGCAGGCCGTCGTCGACTGCCGCATCCTGCCCAGCCGGCTCGCCGAGTTCGAACGCACCGTCGACGAACTGATCGGCCCGGACGTGACCCGCGAATGGATCACGAGCCTCGACTCCTACGAGACCAGTTTCGACGGTGACCTCGTCGACGCGATGAACGCGGCGATCCTCGCGCACGATCCGCTGGGCCGGACCGTGCCGTACATGCTGTCCGCGGGCACCGACGCCAAGTCGTTCGCGAAACTCGGCATCCGGTGCTTCGGGTTCGCGCCGCTGCAGCTGCCGCCGGAGCTCGACTTCGCGGCGCTGTTCCACGGAGTCGACGAGCGTGTCCCGGTCGAGGCTCTGCGATTCGGGACCCGTGTCATGGAACACTTCCTGTTGCATTCCTGAAGATCCGTCCCCCACGAGGAAAGGACCCCCGATGGCGTTCGATTACGACCCGTACGAGTTTCTCCCGAAGCTGCCCACGTTCCAGGTGACCAGCGAGGACTTCGCCGAGGGCGAGGAGTGGAAACTCGCGCAGGCCAGCGGCGCGTTCGGGATCCCGGGCGGCGGCGACGTGTCCCCGCAGCTGTCGTGGTCCGGGTTCCCCGCCGAGACGAAGAGCTTCGCGGTGACCGTGTTCGACCCCGACGCCCCGACCGCGTCCGGCTTCTGGCACTGGGCCGTCGCGAACATCCCCGCGACCGTCACCGAGCTGCCCGCCGGCGCCGGCAGCGCCGGCGGTGAGGGCCTGCCCGCCGAGGCGGTCACCCTGCGCCACGACGGCGGCGCCCCCGGCTTCATCGGTGCCGCCCCGCCGGCCGGTCACGGCTACCACCGCTATATCGTCGCCGTCCACGCGCTGGACGTCGAGACGATCGACGGGCTCACCGCCGACTCCACTCCGGCGTTCCTCGGTTTCAACGTGTTCGGGCACGCCATCGCCCGCGCCTTGCTGACGGGCACCTACGAGGTGAAGTGACACTCGCTCGACGACCCACCACCCGGTGCGTGCCCGGCGTCGAACCACGCCGGGCACGCACCGGGCCGGGTGCGGTCACAGCATCCGGCGGCGGCGATCGAGGGCGCGGAAGCGACGCACCGACACCCGGGACCACGCCACCTGTTGCACGGCCAGTGTCGCCCAGCCCGCCAGCGCCATTCCGGACAGGTTGAGGGCGAGTTGCAGTGTGCTGCCCCAGATTTCTTCGGCAGCGCCGAATGCGAGACCGACGCCGACGTTGCCCGCAGCGGGGACCGTCGTCACCGAGATGAACACCCCGGACAATCCGCCCAGCTTGGACGACGTCAGGGACAGTACCCCTGCCGCCGCTGCGATCACGGCCACGAGGAACGACCACTTGTCGGGTGTGTAGATGAAATCGGTCTCCGGTCGCGGACCGGTGATGTCGTCGAGCGTTATCCAGCCCAGCAGCCGAGCGGAGAGCGCGGCCACCGCGGTGACCGCGATCGCCACCACGAACCCGGCCACCAGGGTGCGGGCCGCCGTCGCGAGCAGCACGAAGCGCCGCTTGACCAGGGCGACGCCGAGCGCGGCGATCGCACCGAACTCGGGCCCGAGCACCATCGCACCGATGACCAGGACCTGCGAGTCGGTGACGATCGCGATGCCGGCCAGCAGCGTGGCCATCGTCATGAAGCTGAGGTAGGTCCAGTTCAGTTCGACGTCCTCGTAGGAACGCTGCGCGACTTCCGCCCACACGACGGCGTCGGCGCTGCTCCCCGGGGTACGCAACTCCGCGTCGAACCCGCTGCGCGAGAGCCAGGCATGTACCGGTTCGATCTCGATCGTGCCTCTGCGGTGCAACCCGATCGCCCGGAGCTGCTCGATCAGGTCGTTGGTCACCTCCCGCGCCACGTCCGCATGCACGATGTCGCCGACCGGGCGCAGCGCGGCACCGTGTATCACCGCGAGTCCGCTGACTCCGGGTTCGTCGCGGAGGATGCGGACGGTGTCCTCGGTCAGCTCGCTCGGCGACAGGATGCGCAGGTGCAGCATGGGGCCAGTGTCCCCGTTCCCGGCGTCGTCGCCCGCCCTTTCGGCTCAGCTCCCGGCGTCGTGGCGGCCACGCACGGACGAGGCCGCCACCCGCATGCGCGCGGCGCGATCAGTTGGCGGCGCCGACCGCGTCGGCGATCGACGCGTAGCCGGAGGCCCGGAGCTTGCGGGCCAGACCCTTGTGGATGCGGCGCATCCAGAACGGGCCGCCGTAGATGAACCCGGTGTAGCCCTGGATGAGCGACGCGCCGGCGAGGATCCGCTCCCACGCCTGCTCGACCGTTTCGATGCCGCCCACCGACACCAGCACCAGCCGGTCCCCGACCCGCTTGTGCAGGCGCCGCAGCACCTCCAGGGAGCGATCGGCGACGGGCGCACCCGACAGGCCGCCGGCGCCGATCTCCTCGACTCGCGCGGGGTCGGTGCGCAGACCGTCGCGCCGGATGGTGGTGTTGGTCGCGACGATGCCCGCCAGACCCAGCTCGACCGCCAGATCCGCGACCGTGTCGACGTCCTCGTCCGACAGATCCGGCGCGATCTTCACCAGCACCGGCACGGTCACCGTGTCGAGCACCGCCGCGAGCAGCGGACGCAGCGACTCGACGGCCTGCAGGTCCCGCAGACCGGGGGTGTTGGGCGAGGAGACGTTGACGACGACGAAGTCCGCGAGCGGACCGAGCAGGCGGGCACTTTCGGTGTAGTCCGCGGCGGCCTCGCCCGCAGGCACGATCTTCGTCTTGCCGATGTTCGCGCCGATCGGCACGGTGCGCAGCCGCTGCCGCAGCTGGTTGGCGGCCTCGCCGGCGCCGTGGTTGTTGAAACCCATCCGGTTGATCAGCGCGCGGTCCTCGGGCAGCCGGAACAGCCGCGGCGCCGGATTGCCCGGCTGGGCCTGCGCGGTCACGGTGCCGATCTCGGCGAAGCCGAACCCGAGCGGGCCCCACACGTCGGCGCCGGTGGCGTCCTTGTCGAACCCTGCGGCCAGCCCCAGCGGCGCCCGGAACGGCACCCCGAACACGGTGTTGTGCAGCACCGGGTCGTCCACCACGAGGATCTTCGACACCAGCACCCGCAGCGGCGCGAAACGCGTCACCAGTTGCATCGCGAGGAACGCGAGGTGGTGAATGCGTTCCGGCGGCAGCAGGAACATCAGTTTCAGGACATAGCGATACACGAAAACTCCCTGCAAACCCGGCCGAGGCGGTCCGGGGTCGGTGTCAACGAACGGTCGGTTCGGGCACGTGGTGATCGGTCTTGCGGCGGCGCAGCAGCACGCGGCGGCTCCCGTCCGGGTACAGCCGCACCCGGCTCAGCTCCCAGCCGTGGAACTCGGCGGAGATCGCCAACCGCATCGACGCACTGACCCGTGACACGTCCGGCGGCAACCGCAGCGGCACGTATTCGTAGGCGTCGTTGCTGGTGTCCCAGTCGACGGGCAGTCGCGTGAACCGGCTTCCTGCCATCACTCACCCCCGATCGGGATCCGCTGCAAGCCGTCACCGGTCGCCGAGCCGATCACCAACACCGCATCGTCCGAATCGACGGACACCGAGTCGGGTTGCCGCACCGTCGCAAAGCGCTGCTTCTCTCTCGGGATCCCGGTCGACAGATCGTAGCCCACAACCTCGTTGCTTCCGGTCAATGTCACCCACACCAGATCCCGCGCTTCGTCGTACGCGACCCCGTACAGGCCCGGCCCGCTCGGGTAGCGCTGCCGCAACACGAGCGTATCGAGCGTGTAGACCAGCAGTTCGTCGTCCTGCGTGTCGGTGACCACGACCCGGCCGTACGGATCGGAGATCATCTGGGCGGCACCCTCCCCGGCCCGCAGCGCCATCCGCAGCCGTTCGTCGCTCAGGTTCAGTTCGGTGATCGAGGTCTGGCGCCGATCGAGCGCGGCCACGTCGTCGCCGGCCGCGACGAGCACATCCACCGACACCAGACCGGTGATAGTGGACTCGACCGCCCCGGAGGCCGGATCGAGAACGTAGGTGGTGCCGGTGGCGGTCCCGACCGCCCAGCGACCGTCCGGCAGCACCGCGACCGCGGTGGCATCCCCGTCCACCGGGACCTCGGCGACCTCACCGGAGTCGACGTCGACGCGCAGGACCGCGCCGGCGGCGGGCGCCAGGACCTGACCGTCCGGTCCGGGAAGGACCGTCACCGCGTCCCGCGGCAGCTGCACCGGGCGCGGCTCGCTGTCGGTGGCGGAGCCGGTGAGCAGCAGTCGGGTGCCGTCGTCGACGAGCGCGGCGAGCACATCGGTGCCGGGCGCCTGCGCGAGCGCCTCGACGCCGGTCCCGACCTGCTGCACCGTCCCGGCCGGGGGCGTCGTGGTCTCGGGGGCGGCCATCGGGGTCGCGGGTTCGCGGGTCGGCACCTTCTCCGCATCGGTATCGGAGGAACAGCCGGCGACCAGAGCGACCGCAAGTCCCACCACCACCGCGGTCGCACGTACTGCCGGTCTACCCATCTCGCTGCTCCTCGCTGTCACCCGTCGACCCCACGCGCGCGCCCCGATCGGAGACGCGCCTCGCTCCAGTCTTCCTGATCCGGGCGGCGGCACCGCAGCCGCCTCGGCACGGCACCCGCCGAATGTGACCGAGGCGACGCGAACCGAGCCCAGCCGGCGGTGCCGAATCTGCCGGCTCAACCGGCGGTGCCGCCTCTGCCGGCTCAGCCGGCGGTGCCGCCTCTGCCGGCTCGGCCGGCGGCCGCCACCGAGGGACCCGGCCGGTCCCGCCGCGGCAGCACCAGGGGAGTACCGGTCGTCGGGTCGCTGCCCACCTGCACCGGATACGCGTAGACGCGGCTGAGCAACTTCTCGGTGAGCACCTCACCGGCCGGCCCGTCCGCGACGACCCGGCCGCGTTCGAGCACGCACACCCGGTCGGCGTAGGCCGCGGCCAGCCCCAGATCGTGCAGCACCACCACCACGGCGTGCCCGTGATCGGCGCGGGCCCGCACCACCTGCATCACCGCTTCCTGATGCCCCAGATCCAGGGCCGCGGTCGGTTCGTCGAGCAGCAGCGTCTCGGTGTCCTGCGCGAGCACCCGCGCCAACGCGACCCGGGCACGTTCACCCCCGGACAGCGCCGGGAACGGACGATCCTGCAGGTGCGCGACGTCGCATTCGGCGAGCGCCGCGGCGACCAGGGCGTCGTCGTCACCCTGCCGTGCGGTGCGCGCCCACGCCGACCGGCCCATCCGCACCACCTCGACGGCGGTGAACGGGAACCCGACCGTGTGCTGCTGGGGGAGCACCGCCCGGCGCCGCGCCAACGCGACCGGCGCCCACTCCTCGAGGGGGCGCCCGTCGACCTCGACGCGGCCGCCCGAGATCGGATGATCACCGGTGAGCGCGGCCAGCAGCGTCGACTTGCCCGCGCCGTTCGGCCCGACGAGCGCGAGCACCTCCCCGGCCCGGACCTCGACGTCGACGTCGTGCAGGATCTGCCGGTCGCCGCGGTGCAGCCGCACCCCGGTCGCGCGCATCGTCACCGCTCCGGGCCCGGAGCGTTCCGGGACCTGCCGGTCGTCGCGCCACCGGCCGAACACGCGGGAACGGCTCATGCCCACCCTCCCTGGCTCGCGCGGGTGCGGCGCAGCATCCAGAAGAACACCGGCCCGCCGATCAGCGAGGTGAGCATGCCCAACGGCAGATCGGCGTTCGCGACCAGGGTGCGGGCGCCGAGGTCGGCCGCGAGCAGCGTCACCGCCCCGCACACGGCACTCGCGCAGATCAGCCGCCGATGCGCGGGACCGAGCGCCATCCGCATCAGGTGTGGCACCACCAGGCCCACGAACAGGATGATGCCGGTGAACGCGACCGCCGCGGACACCAGCACCGCGACGATGACGATCGCGACCTGCCGCACGCGTTCGACGTCGACCCCCAGGTGCCGGGCCACGGACTCGCCGAGCGAGAGCAGATCGAGCTTCGGGGCGAGCACGATGGCCGCGGCGATCCCGGCGAACGTCAGCGGCGCCACCACCGACACGATCTCCCAGGTCGCGCCGCCGAGGCTGCCGAGCTGCCAGAACACGATCTGGTCGCGGGCGGCGGGGTTCGCGACGAACGTGAACAGCGCGATCAGCCCGCCCGCGACGGCGTTGACGGCCACACCGGTGAGGATGACCGTGACGACCTCGGTGCGCCCGTTCGACCGCGACAGCGCGTACACCAGGGCGGTGGTGAGCAGGCCGGCGACGAACGCGGCCCCGGCCAACGCCCAGCCGGCGGTGAACGCGCCGCCCAGCACGATCACCAGCGAGGCCCCGACCGCCGCGCCGGAGGACACACCGATGACGCCGGGTTCGGCGAGCGGATTGGCGAACACCCCCTGCAGCAGCGCGCCGGCGCAGCCGAGGGCGGCGCCGACGAGCATCGCCAGCACCACCCGCGGGAACCGCACCTGCCACAACGCGACATCGCCGGCCGGGTGCGCGGGCATCGGCCCGACATCCAGTCCGAGGCGGTGCAGCAGGCTGCCGACCACCTCGGCCGGGGACGTCGGCACCTGCCCGAGGCACGCGGACACCAGCGCCAGCACCACCAGCGCGACGGTCAGCCCGGCGAACACCAGGGTGCTGCGCCGGGCGCCGGCCTCCTTCGTGCTTCCGGGCGTCGCGGTACTGTCGGTGACCGTGGTCATTCCTGGACCTGCGGATACAGGGCGTCGGAGAGCGCGGCCAGGACCTTGCCGGTGTCGGGACCGAAGCTGAGCAGCACCGAATCGTCCATGTCGATGATGCTGCGGTTCTTCCCGGCGGGGGTCTGCTCGACGCCGGGCAACGCCGCGAGACCGTCGGGACCGCCGACCGATTCCAGACTGTGCGTCATGATCAGGATCACGTCCGGTGCGGAGGCGATCATCGCCTCGCTGGTGATCGGGGTGAACTCGGCGGTGAGTCCGGCGACCGTGCCGGCGTCCCGGGCGCCGAGCGCGCCGATCAACGCGTCTGCCCCGGAGCCCGGACCGCCGAGCATCTTGATCGCCGAGCCCCGCAGATACAGGAACGCCACGGTCGGTTCGGGATGGTCCGCGGGAATCGACGCCGTAGCCACGGCGATCTCCTCCTCGGTGCGCTGCACCAGCGCGGCACCCTGCTCGGGCACCCCCAGCGCCGCCGCGACCGTCTCGATGCCCGAGGCGACCGTGTCGAGGGTGCGGGTCGGGTCCACGAAGATCACCGGGATTCCGCTGGCCCGCAACTGCTCCTGCACGGCCAGCGGCCCGATCGACGAGTCGGTGAGCACCACCGTCGGATTCAGCGCCAGGATCGCCTCGGCGTTCAGGCCGTGCCCGCCCGGGGTGACATTGGGCAGATGCTCCGACGCCGGGAAACTCGCCGTCGACCGTCCCACGACGTTGTCGCCGAGACCGAGGGAGAACACGGTCTGGGCGAGGGTGCCGGAGCGGTCCGCGGTGACGATGCGCGAGACGTCGGTGACGGTGACGTCGACCCCGTCGAAGCTGCGGACCGTCACGGGCAGCGTCGGGACCGGGTTCTCCGCGATCGGCCGCGGATCCCGGTCGGCGATCACCGCGGTGCGCGCCCCGGTGGCCGGCGCCGACCCGGACTCGTCGGCGGCACCGCATCCGGCGACGGCGAGCACCGTCACCAGCGGGAGCAGAAGCGACAGAAGGTTACGGCGGAGGCGGTTCATGACTGCGGGGTCGCCACCCGGTAGCTGTCGAGATCGGCGCCGAGATCGGCGAACAGGTCGCGGTTCAGACCGAACACGAGGTTCGCCTCGTCGATCACCGCCTGCTGCTGCGCGCTGTCCAAGGGGGCGGCGTCGAGCTTCGCGCGGTACGCGTCCTTGAACGGTTTCGTCTTCGGGATGTCGTCGAAGATGTAGAAGCGCAGGCCGTCGCGTTCGTACCCGTAGGCGCGCTCGAGCATGCGGCGGATGATCTGACCACCGGACAGATCGCCCAGGTACCGCAGGTAGTGGTGCGCCAGATACGCCTCCGGGGAGGTCGCGGCGACCTCTTCGAGCCGCTGCACGTACCGCACGGTCGCGGGCAGCGGCGCCACGGTGGCGCGCCAGTCGTCGCCGAGCAGGAACTGCAGGTCCGCCTCGAGCGCGGCGGTGCGCAGCAGCTCGTCGGCGAGGAACGGGCCGACGATCGGGTCGTCGGCATAGCCGGCGCCGATCCGTTCGAGGGCCTCGTAGATGAACCAGGACTGGGCCAGCAGGGCGGCGTACCCGGCGGTGTTGAGCTGCCCGCCGAGCAGTTCGGTGACGAACGCCGAATTCTCGGTCTCGCTGTGTTCCGCGGCAGTTCCGGATTTGATGCGCTCGGCGAACCCGGCAACCTCGGTGGCGGTCATATGCTCTCCCTGCTGTGGCAACCCGAACCTACGAAAGCAGGGTATCCTAACTTTCTTGGGTTGTGCGACCGAGGGGATTCCCTCCGGGACAGCGGATTCAGGCGCTCACATCGTCGAGCGCGGACGCGATCGCCGCCGGCAACTCCAGCTCCTCCGAGACCAGAACCCCGGTCAGCTGCGCCAGATCCCGGGCGCCGACCAGCGCCGACGCCACCCCGGGCCGGTCCCGCACCCACGCCAGCGCCACCGCCAGCGGGGAGGTGCCCAACCCGTCCGCGGCGGTGACCACCGCATCGACCACCCGCACCGCCGAATCGGTCAAATAGTGACGAACCTCCTCCGCGTGCACCTCGTCGGCACCGCGCGAATCGGCCGGAATCCCGCTGCGGTACTTGCCGGTGAGGACGCCCCCGGCCAGCGGCACCGCCGCGAACACCCCAGCGCCGTGATAGGTCGCGGCCGGGATCAGTTCCTCCTCGACGCCCCGAGCCAGCAACGAGTACTCGACCTGGGTGCTCACCAGACGCGCACCCCGCGTCGCCGCGGACGCCGCGGTCGCGAGCTGCCAGCCCAGATAGCCGCGCACCCCGACATAGCGCACGCGGCCGCTGGTGATCGCGTACTCCAGCGTCGCCGCCACCTCGTCCACCGGTGTCTGCGGATCCCACGTGGCGACCTGCCACACATCCAGATGATCGGTCCCGAGCTCCCGCAGGGTTGCATCGAGCTGTGTCAGCAGCCCACCGCGGGAACAGTCGACGCGTCCCTCGCGGAGCTTGGAGGTGTCGATCCCGGAACTGCCCGACAACACCAGCCGATCGCGCGGCACCACGTCGTCGAGCAACTCGGCGAGGATCCGCTGCGACATGCCGTCGCCGTACGCGGGCGAGGTGTCGACGAGGGTGCCGCCGGCATCGACGAACGCCGACAGCTGCGCCGCGGCTTCGTCCCCGTCGGTGCCGCGACCCCAGGTCAAGGTGCCCAAACCGAGCCGCGAGACGCGCAGCCCGCTCGCTCCCACCGTTCTCTGTTCCATAACCGCCCGCGTTTCGTGACCGTCCGATCGGGTCGCCGGGCCGCAACCGCGACTCCTCGCCCTGGCACGCACCCTAGTGCCGCGAGGGTCCCGAAGTCGGCCAGGCGCGCCGCGTACTGTGCCCCGAGTGAGATTCGATCGCCCCCTGTGCCGCTGCCCCCACTCCCGTGCGGAGATCGTCGCATGATCGGCGAGTCCATGACCTGGATTCAGACGATCGTGCTCGGCATCGTCCAGGGGCTGACCGAATTCCTGCCGGTGTCCTCCTCGGGACACCTGCGCATCGTCTCCGAGGTGTTCTTCGGATCCGACGCGGGCGCCTCGTTCACCGCCGTCACCCAGCTCGGCACCGAAGCCGCCGTGCTGGTGTTCTTCGCCCGCGACATCTGGCGCATCCTCCTCGCCTGGTTCCGTGGCCTGCTCCACAAGGAACTGCGCGCCGACCACGACTACAAGATGGGCTGGTACGTGCTGCTCGGCACCATCCCCATCGGCATTCTCGGATTCGTCCTCAAGGACGAGGTCCGCACCGTCGCCCGCAACCTGTGGCTGGTCGCGACGATGCTCATCGTGTTCTCCGCCGTCATCGCCGCCGCCGAGTACTACGGCTCCAAGAAGCGCGGCATCGAGCAGTTGACCCTGCGCGACGGCCTGGTCATGGGCACGGCGCAGGCCATGGCCCTCATCCCCGGCGTGTCCCGCTCCGGCGGCACCATCTCCGCCGGCCTGTTCCTCGGCCTCAACCGCGAGGCCGCCGCCCGCTACTCGTTCCTGCTCGCCATCCCCGCCGTCGTCGCCTCCGGGCTGTTCAGCCTGCCGGACGCGTTCGAACCCGCGGGGGAGGGCCTCAACGCGTCCGGGCCGCAGCTGCTGGTCGCCACCGTCATCGCCTTCGGCGTCGGCTACGCCGCGATCGCCTGGCTGCTCAGGTTCGTCACCAACCACTCGATGTACTGGTTCGTCGGCTACCGCATCCTGCTCGGCGTCCTCGTGCTCGCCCTGCTGGGCACCGGGGTGATCTCCGCGACCTGACCGCGCGGCGCGCCCCCGCGCGGCGCCGTGACCTGCCCGGGTGCGGGTGGCCCATTAGGCTGGATTCCATGACGGTGATCCTGCTGCGGCACGGACGTTCGACGGCCAACACCTCGCGGGTGCTGGCCGGTCGTTCTCCGGGTGTCGAACTCGACGAACTCGGACACATCCAGGCCAAGGGTCTGATCGCCCGGTTCGCCGGCCTGGAGATCACCGAGATCGTGCACTCGCCGCTGCTGCGCTGCCAACAGACGGTCGCTCCGCTCGCCACCGACCGCGGCCTGACCCCGCTCGTCGACGACCGGCTCGCCGAGGTCGACTACGGGCAGTGGACCGGCCGGGAACTGTCCGAACTGGTCCGCGAACCGCTGTGGAAGGTGGTGCAGCAGCACGCCTCCGCGGCCGTGTTCCCCGGTGGGGAAGGGCTGGCGCAGGTGCAGGCCCGCGCGGTCGCCGCGGTCCGCGAACACGACGCCCGGCTCACCGAACAGCACGGCCGCGACGTCGTGTGGATCGCGTGCAGTCACGGCGACGTCATCAAATCCGTCCTTGCCGACGCGCTCGCCACGCACCTGGACGGGTTCCAGCGGATCGTCGCGGAACCGGCCTCGCTCAGCGTCGTCCGCTACACCGAGACGCGTCCGTTCGTGCTCCGCATCAACGACACCGGCCCGGATCTGACCGGGCTCGCCGTCCCCCCGAAATCGGTGCCCGGCGGCGAGGTGAACCCGGCCGGTGACCCCCCGACGACGGCGACGTCCGGCGGATAATGGCAGTGTTCGGCTCATTCGAAACATACGACTCGAGGAGGTGCGATGGCCCGCGCGATACACGTGTTCCGGACCCCGGACAGGTTCGTCGCCGGCACGGTCGGTGAACCCGGCGACCGGGTGTTCTACCTGCAGGCCGTGCACGAGTCCCGCGTGGTGAGCGTCCTGCTCGAGAAACAGCAGGTGAAGATCCTCGCCGATCGCATGGGCCTGCTCCTCGAAGAGGTGCACCGGCGGTTCGGCACCGACCTGCCCGAAGATCCCGACATCGACATCAGCCCGCTGATCACCCCCATCGACGCCGAATTCCGGGTCGGCACCATGGGACTGGGCTGGGACGCCGACACCAGCGCCGTCGTCGTCGAACTCCTCGCCGTCACCGAGGCCGAACTCGACGAGTCCGTCGTGCTCGACGACACCGAGGAAGGACCCGACGCGGTCCGCGTGTTCCTCACCCCCGAGCAGGCCCTCGAGTTCGCGGCCCGCTCGGAGATGGTCGTCTCCGCCGGCCGCACCCCGTGCCCGCTGTGCGGCGAACCGATCGGCGGCGGCGGCCACGTGTGCATCCGCACCAACGGCTACCTGCGCACCCCCGGGTTCGATCCGGCATCCTGGTTCGGTGAGGAGTCCTGACCAGGTGAGCATCCCGGACATCCGAGATGTGCTCGAGCGCGGTGAACTCACCGTCGTCGGCCGTGTCGTGCACGCGAGCAACGCGACCCTCGTGTGCGACGCGACCCTCGACGGCACCGTGGTGCGCTGCGTCTACAAACCCGTCCGCGGCGAGCGTCCGCTGTGGGATTTTCCCGACGGCACCCTCGCCGGACGGGAGGTCGCGTCGTACCTGATCTCCGAGGCGCTCGGCTGGGGCGTCATCCCGGTGACCGTGCTGCGCGACGGGCCGTTCGGCACCGGCATGGTGCAGCAGTGGATCGACACCCCCGACCCGGCCGAGGCCCCCGACGGCCGCGTCGACCTGGTCGACGTGTGCCCACTCGATGCGGTACCCGCCGGCTGGCTGCCGGTGCTGCGGGCCCGCGACTACGACGGCGCCGAGGTCGTGCTCGTCCACGCCGACGACCCGCGCCTGAACCGCATGGCCGTGCTCGACGTGATCCTCAACAACGCCGACCGCAAGGGCGGGCACGCCCTCGAAGGACTCGACGGCGGTGTCTACGGCGTCGACCACGGCATCTGCCTGCACCAGGAGAACAAGCTGCGCACCGTGCTGTGGGGCTGGGCGGGCCGATCCGTCGACCCGGAGCTGCTCACCGACCTCGAGAAACTCGCCCAGCGACTCGACGGCGAATTCGGCAACGAGCTGCGCGCCTACATCACCGGCGCCGAGGTCGCGGCGCTGCGCGCCCGCATCACCGCGCTGCTCGCGCGGCCGGTCATGCCGAAGCCGCTCGGGGACCGTCGCATTCCGTGGCCCGCGTTCTGATCGACGACCGGCCTCGCTCCGGGTCGCTCAGCGGCCTCCACTAGGCTTCAGCCATGCAGTCTTGGTCCGATATCGCGCTCCCGTCCGTCCCTGGTCAGGGACCGCCGTTGCGGTTGTACGACACCGCCGACCGGGCGGTCCGTCCCGTCACCCCGGGCGCCACGGCCACCATGTACGTCTGCGGGATCACCCCCTACGACGCGACCCACCTCGGGCACGCCGCCACCTACCTCGCCTTCGACCTCGTGAACCGCATCTGGCGCGACGCCGGACACGACGTGCACTACGTCCAGAACGTCACCGACGTCGACGACCCGCTGTTCGAACGCGCGAACCGGGACGGCGAGGACTGGGTGGTCCTCGGCATGCGCGAGACCGCGCTGTTCCGCGAGGACATGGAGGCGCTGCGGGTGCTGCCGCCGCGCGACTACATCGGCGCCGTCGAATCGGTGAACGAGGTCGTCGAGCTCGTCGAGAAGCTGGTCGCCTCCGGGGCCGCCTACGTCGTCGACGACGCCGAATATCCGGACGTCTACTTCAGGGTCGACGCCACCGAACAGTTCGGCTACGAGTCCGGCTACGACCACGACACGATGATGCGGTTCTTCGCCGAACGCGGCGGCGACCCCGACCGCCCCGGCAAGCGCAACCCCCTCGACGCGCTGCTGTGGCGCGCGCAGCGGCCCGGGGAACCGGCGTGGCCGTCCCCGTTCGGCGACGGCCGGCCCGGCTGGCACATCGAATGCGCCGCGATCGCCCTCAACCGCATCGGCACCGGCTTCGACGTGCAGGGCGGCGGCAGCGACCTGATCTTCCCGCACCACGAATTCTCCGCGGCGCACGCCGAGGCCGTCACCGGCGGCCGCCGCTTCGCGCGGCACTACGTGCACACCGGCATGATCGGCCTCGACGGCGAGAAGATGTCCAAGTCCCGCGGCAACCTGGTGTTCGTCTCCAAGCTGCGCGGCGAGGGCGTCGACCCGGCCGCGATCCGTCTGGGCCTGCTCTCCGGGCACTACCGGCAGGACCGCGCGTGGACGGCCGACGTGCTCACCGCCGCCGAGGCGCGGCTGGAGCTGTGGCGTCGGGCCGCGGCACTGGAGTCGGCCGCCTCCGCCGAGGATGTGCTCGCGCGGCTGCGCCAGCACCTCGCCGACGACCTCGACACCCCCAAGGCCCTCGACGCCCTCGACGGCTGGGCGACGTTCGCGGTCGAGCGGGGCGGGGACGACGCGTCGGCCCCGGGCCTGTTCGCGGACGCGGTCGACGCGCTGCTCGGCATCGCCCTGCGCTGACGCGCCCGTGCGTGGTTCTGGTAGCTCCCGCTACCAGAACCACGCACGAGGCGGTCACGCCAACAGCGCGCGGATGTCGTCGGCCGTGAGGGCCGAGGAGAACATCTCGCCGTCGTCGACGACGGACGAGAACAACTCCGACTTGCGGAGCTGCAGCGCCCGCACCTTCTCTTCGATGGTGTCGCGGGCGATCAACCGGTACACCATCACGTTGCGGGTCTGCCCGATCCGGTGGGTGCGGTCGATCGCCTGGGCCTCGGCCGCGGGATTCCACCACGGGTCGAGCAGGAAGCAGTAGTCGGCCTCCACCAGGTTCAGACCGAATCCGCCGGCCTTCAGGCTGATGAGGAACACCGGTGCCGTGCCGGATTTGAACTCGCCGAGCAGATTTCCGCGCTGCTTGGTCTTGCCGTCGAGATACAAGTACTCGATGCCGGCGGCGTCGAGCCGGGCACGGACCCGGTCGAGGAACCCGGTGAACTGGCTGAACACCAACGCGCGGTGCCCACCGGCGATCACGTCGTCGAGCTGCTCGAGCAGCGCGTCGATCTTCGCGGACCCGATCTTCGCGTGCGCGTCGTCGCACAGGGCCGCGTCCAGACTCATCTGCCGCAGCACCGTCAGCGACCTCAAGATCGTGATGCGGTTGCGGTCCAGGTCGTCGACGAGTCCGAGGATCTTCTGCCTCTCGCGTTGCAGCTGCCGGTCGTAGAGGGTGCGGTGTTTGGGCGAGAGCTCCACCTCGAGCACCTGTTCCTGCTTGGCCGGAAGATCGGTGGCGACCTGCTCCTTGGTGCGACGCAGCATCAGCGGCCGGATCCGCTGCCGCAGCTGCGCAAGCAGTTCGGGGCTGGTGCCGCTCTCGATGGGTTTGCGGTAGTAGTCCTGGAACTTCGTCGGGTTCGGGAACAATCCGGGCGCGGTGATCGACAGCAGCGACCACAGTTCCATCAGGTTGTTCTCCATCGGGGTGCCGGTGATCGCGACCTTCAGCGGCGCCTCGACCTGTCGCACACACTGATATGCCTTGGCCCGATGGTTCTTGACGAACTGTGCTTCGTCGAGCAGTAGCATCGACCAGTCGCGCTCGAGGTAGTCGTCGATATCCAGGCGCAGCAGCGTATAGGACGTGACGACCACGTCGATGCCGTCGAGCAGCTCACCCAGTCCCACACCGCGTTTGCCGGACGTCTCGGTGATCGCGACGACGTTCAGATGAGGCGTGAAGCGCCGTGCCTCGGCCGCCCAGTTCGACACCACCGAGGTGGGCGCGACGATGAGCGCCGGCGCATCTGTGGGGCGATTCGTCCGGGCGTGGCAGATCAACGCGAGCGACTGCAGGGTCTTGCCGAGACCCATGTCGTCGGCGAGAATCCCGCCGAGGTTGTGCGTCCACAGGAACGCCAGCCAGCGGAATCCGTCCAGCTGATACGGCCGCAGCGTCGCCAGAAGTTCCTTCGGCGCACGGGTCTTCGTGGTCGCCCTCACGTCGAGCAGGCCCTGAACCTGCTTCCTCCAAGCGGCGGCCTGCCGATCGACGACGCCGAGTGCCGCCAGCTCCTCCCAGATACCCGCCTGGAACCTGCTCAGCCGCAACCGATCCGGGTCGGCGTCGTGCAGTGCGCGAGCCTCGTCGACGAGTCGGCGTAGCTGCTGCAACTCGGGTTTGTCCAACGCCAAATAGGCACCGTCGGGTAACAGCAGGTGCGTGGCGCCGTCGTTCAGCGCGGTGAACAGGTCCCGGAACGGGACCGTCCGGTCGTCGATCGTCACGGTGATGTCGAGGTCGAACCAGTCTGCGTCCCCGGTTGCCTTGGTGGACAGTCCGATCCGCAGATCGTCGCTCACGTCGCGATAGGCGGCGGGGGTGCCGTCGACCCGCACCTCGACGTCGTCGCGGCCGGACAGCAGCGGCAGCAATTCGGTGGCGAAACGGGCGGTGTCGAACCCGCTGAGGGTCGCGTGCGACAGCAACCGGCCGTCGAGGTGATTGTCCAGCCCGAACGGTGAGACCACCGGACGGATCTCGGCCAGGAGCAGGTCCTCGGCCTCGCCGTCGCGGACCGCATCGCCGTGCCCGTCGTACAACTCCACGGCGTGCTCGGCGTCGCCGATCGTGTAGAGGACCTGCCAGCGCAGGTCGGCGCGGTGCCCGGCGCGATAGGCCACGTGCAGGACGAGTCGGGGGCCGCTCACCGTTGGGGCGGTGAACGAGCCGTCCGCGGAGGTGACCGACGCGGCCCGCTGCAACCGCGGATAGTAGGTCGCCGCGAAGCGGGGCATCTGATCGGCGGGTACCGTCACCGCCGCGTTGTCCAGCAGCAACCGCTGTATCCCGGCGGGGGCGCTGCCGCGCAGCCGCGCGATCCGGAACGGCCATTCGGCCGGCCCGGACCCGGCGCGGTCGCCGGGCCGCAGGAAGATCACGCCGTGCGCCGGTTCGCCGAGGAACCCCACTACCGTGGCGGGCAGGTCGTCGCCGTCGACCCGTACCGTGGGGGTTACGGAGAGGCCGGCGCCGGTGTCCGCCAGGTCGACGCATACCTCCGCCGCAGTCGGTGGCGGCACCGCGCCGAGCGATTTGCGGGCGTACCGCAGTTCGATCCCGAGAGCGAGCGCATCGTCGAGCAGCGACCACAGTCGCGGCGACATGCCGGACAGGTCGAGGGTGGCGGTGGCGTTGGGGATGTAATAGGTCTGCGACGACGACTGCGCCAGCGCCGCCAGCTCGAGCAGCAACCGCTGGTGCCGGCGGTTCACGTCATGGGTGTAGCGCAGGGTCGACCACGACAGGTTCCCGGCTACCCACCCGGTGCGGCCCGGCCGCTGCAGCCGGGCAGTCAGCGTCGGCGTCGCGAAGCCGGCCGGTATGGACAACCCCAACTGCAACGCCAACGGATCACCGCCCTCGGCGTCCTCGGCACCGACGATCGTGTCGAGGGCGTGCTCCCACGCCGGTTTGGCCGGGGTGACGACCGTCGACGTCGCGACGAACGCGAGCACCAGCGCCACCGTGTGTTTGCAATTGAATCCCACCGGGCAGCTGCACTCGCCGTACTCGAACTCGGGGCCCCGCGGGCCGGTCCGGAAGACCGCTTCGGTCTCGTAGACCTCGCTGCCCGCGACCTCACCCACCACACACAGCTCGTCGTCGAGAAAGTTGCAGCTCAGCACGGCGCCGTCGCGGGCGTATCGCGCACCGCGCTGGTAGGTGGCCGCCCCGACCGTCGCTGCCATCGACTGGACGAGGAGATCGAATCGGCGCAGCGAGGACATGAGTGGACAGTGTATGGCCACGGCTCCGCATCAGCCGATCTGCGGCCGGGAATGTGCGGCCGGGAAAGTTGTGACGGACGAGGTGCCGTTCGAAGTTGAGCAACCCGTCTACGCGGTTGGGTGAGGTGAGGGCTTTCACGGCGTGTGCGTGCAGGTCGGTCGATTCGGCAAACATCGTCGTGTCAGTCGGTCCGCGCGGGCTGCCGTGCATGGCTTCGACAGGCCCGTTGCGCCAGACGTCTGCGACGAGTCCCACGGCCATGGCTGCGATGACGGCGGCGGGCTCGGTGAGACCGGCTTCTTGACAGAGTTGTCGGTGTTGGCCGGCAAGGAGGGTAGGCGTTCGCAGTTTCCGGCATTGCCGGTGCACTTCGACGTCATGCAGACGGGTCTTCCGTTCTCATACGAGCGGTCCGACACGCTACGCGCTGGTTAGACGCTGCACCGCAAGTTGGTTGAGGGACACGTGCCGTTCCGCAGCCTCCATCGCGAGCCGTCGATGCAGTTCGGCCGAGGTGCGGACATAGATCGTGCCACTGTAGGAACGTTCCGAGAACGGCTCGGGCACATTCTCCCCGCTGGCGATCAGGTCGTCGATGACGCCGTCGACGAGCTGAACGAGACCTTCCAACGCTCGGCCCTGATCTTCGTCGAGCCAGGACAGGCTCGGGAATTCCAGGACGGTCGCGACGTGTTCGCCGTCATCCGGTGACCACTGCACCCGGTAGCTGTAGTGACGTGCATCCGGTCGATTCATGAGTCCTCCTTCATCTTCTCGATCGCGGCAAGGACCTGCTTGACCTGGTACGGCTTTGCTTCCCCGTGCTTCCCGCGCTGGATGTTCACCCGCGGGTCGCCAGGCCACGGCGTTCGAAACACAGCGTGGCTGGTCCCGTCCTGCCGCGGCTGACCGAAGACCTCGACACACAGTCGATACAAGTCGTCGTAGCGCACCCCCTGCGGATTGCGTGCGATCGCCGCGCGAATCTTGTCGGCCTTGGTCACTCCTTGATGCTAGCGCATGCGCTAGCATTCCCGGGTCGGGAATTTGCTCTGCTCTTTTGGCAGCGAATGATCGACGGAGTACCCGACCAGTACGTGACCGAGTGGCTCGATTCGTGACCGACGACGCCTTCGCCCTTCTACATCCGGGAGTCCGGTACCACCTCGCGAACACGTTGTGCTGGAACGGGCTCCGGCCCACGCAGGCTGCCGCGGACGTGCCGATCCTTGCCGGCGATGACGCGCTCGTGCTCGCCCCCACCGCTGGCGGCAAGACCGAGGTCGCCGCATTCCCGCTGCTGTCTGCGATGGTCGACCAGGACTGGCAGGGCGTGTCCGTCCTGTACGTGTGTCCGCTGTGCGCGCTGTTGAACAATCTGCAGCCACGCCTGCACGACTACGCCCAGTGACTCGGCCGCACCGCCGCGGTGTGGCACGGCGACGGGACTCGCCGCCGGAAGCTCGCGATCAATTCGGGGGCGCGAAGAATTCGAGCGCGATGTTGTCGGGATCACGGAAGGAGAGCCCCGAACCGTATCGGGCGTTCTTGATGTCTCCGTGCGCGATTCCCAAACTGTCGAGCCGATCACGCCATTTCACCAGATCGCTCGCCGTACATCCGAAGGCGATGTGGTCGAGGCCGACGTTCCGTTCGTCGAATGTGTTCTGCGGCGGCGAACCGGGGTGGGTGTGCAGCCCGAACAGTGTGCCACCGTCGACTGCGAAGACCACGTGATGGAAAGTGCCGGATTCGTCGTCCTCGTCGAGCACGGGTTCGGCATCGAAGAGGCGGGAGTACCACGCGGTACTGGCAGCAAGATCGGACACTGTCACGGCGACGTGCGTGAGTGCAGGGAAAGGCACGGCAGGTACCTCCGTCTCTAGGCCCCTTTGTCATCGTAGGACCCGAGTCCCGGAGCTCGGCGCGCATCAGGTGAAGAGGGCTCGGAACTCCTCCCTTGGCTGGAGGACCTGTTCCTGCTTGTCCGACAGATCGACCTCGACCTGCTTCATGGTGCACCGCAACATCAACGGGTCGATCCGTTGCGAGCTACGCGAGCAGTTCGGGGCCGGTGTCGACCGCAATGGACCTGCGGTAGTAGTCCCGGAACGTCGTCGGGTTGTGGAGCAGGCCGAATCCGCCGCGGCCGTCCGGTATGGCGAGGCGCCCCGCCGGGGTGCGGCCGGGTAAGTTGTGACGGACGTAAACGATCGGACGGATAGGGGTGGGAGCGCGGTGCAGAGCGACCGCTGGGTCGAGATCAGCCCCTCGCAGTTCGAGCACGAAAAGCTCGGCCTCGACTTCGTCAAGAATCTGCTGCCGGACGCCCCGCCGTTCCGGGCGTGGTCCAACTTCGAGTTCCGCGACAACCGTGGTCGCTGGCACGAGGTGGACCTGCTCGTCCTGAGCCGCGACACCCTCTACCTGATCGAGCTCAAGTACTACAGCGGCACGCTGCGCGGCAACGACCACGTGTGGAGCCGCGGCGGATATCGGTCCGAGGACTCGCCGCTGCTGCTCACCCGCAAGAAGGCCCAGTACTTCTCGTCGCTGCTCAAGGACCGCTTGGCGGAGAAGACTGGGAAGAAGAACCTCAAGGGCGTCATCCCGTTCGTGCAGGAACTGGTGTTCCTGCACCACCCCGACCTTCAGTGTGCGCTGCCGGCCAGCTCCGCGATCAACCTGTACGGCCTCGACGGCAACGAACGCCGCAGCGGACTGCCCGGCATCGGCGAGCGCCTGCTGGCGCCGTCGAAGCACGAGCCGGTCAGCGAGGAGAAATCCCTGCTGATCCGCGATCTGATGACCGCGATCGGCCTCGCCCCGCGCCGGCAGCGGGAACTCGGCTCGTGGGTGATCGACGAACAGCCCCTCGGCGATGGCGAAGGCTGGCAGGACTGGCCCGCGTTCCACCACGTCGACATGGAGCGGCAGGCGCGTATCCGCTTCTACCTGCCCAAACCCGGCGCGACCTCCGCCGAGGAGCACGCCCGGGCGCGCGGCGTCGAACACGAATACAAGCTGCTGTCGCGGCTCAAGCACGACGGCCTGCAGGTGCCCGTCGATGTCGTCAAGGACAAGGAACTCGGCATCGGCCTGGTGTTCCTGCAGTCCAAGGACGAACTGCGGCTGGACCTGTGGCTCGCCGACCACCGGACCGCGCTCACCCTCGAGCAGCAACTCGAGCTCATCGCCGAGATCGCCGAGATCGTCCACTACGCGCACCGGCATCGAGTGGTGCACCGCACCCTGAATCCGCGCGCGGTCGTCGTGCGCGACCGCGCCGCCGGTCCGCAGCCGCAGGTCACCGACTGGGACACCGCCGGGGTACTGCCCGCCAACGCCGAAACCGGCGTCACCCGCCTGTCCGCCGGGCCGCTGAGCCTGATGGCCGGGGCGCTCAGCGACCAGGCTCGCCTGTTCGCCGCGCCGGAGGGCACCAGCCCCGCAGACCCGGCACGCATGGACGTCTTCGGACTCGGCGCGCTGGCGTTCTATCTGCTCAGCGGAGGGGTGTCCCCGGCCACCGAACGCGGCGAGCTGCTCGACCGGCTGCGCCGCGACGGCGGTCTCGATCTGGCCGTGGAACTGCCGCAGGTGCCGTCGGTGCTGCGACAACTCGTCCTCGACGCCACCGACCCCAGCCCCGCGGAGCGCATCGCCACCGTCGCCGAGTTGCTCGAACGTCTCGAACAGGTCCGTGGCGACCTGTTCCGCGCGGAAGGCGAAACCGACCCGCTCGAAGCGAAACCCGGCGACGAACTGGGCGACGGCCGATTCGTCTACAAGCGCCGCCTCGGTGCCGGCTCCACCGCGGTGGGCATCCTCGTGGTCGACCGCAAGGCCGGCGACCACGAGCGGGTTCTCAAGGTCGCCCGCGACGACGAGGCCGCCGCCCGGCTGCACGCCGAAGCGCAGGTGCTCGCCAAACTCGACGATCCGCGCATCGTCCAGCTCGCCTCCGAAGAGAACGTCGGCGGACGCACCGCCCTGGTGGTGCACGATGCGGGCCGCACCACTCTCGCCGAGGAACTGGCGGCCAAGGGCGGTCGGCTGTCGATCGACCTGCTCGAACGCTGGGGCACCGACCTGCTGCAGGCGTTGATCGCCCTCGAACGCGCCGGCGTCACCCACCGTGATCTCAAGCCGTCGAATCTCGGTGTGCACCAGACGAGTTCGCGTGCCGACACGCACCTGCGGTTGTTCGACTTCTCGATGGCCGGGGTGGACCCGCGCAACATCGAGGCCGGTACCCCGCCCTATCTGGACCCCTTCCTCGGCACCGGCGGTCGCCGCCAGTACGACACCGCCGCCGAACGCTACGGCGCCGCGGTGGTGCTGTTCGAGATGGCCACCGGCACCGCCCCACAGTACGGACCCGACCCGCAGGCGAACCCGGCCACCGTCGACGACGACGTCACCGTCGATCCGGCCATGTTCGAGGCGCCGGTCGCCGCCGCGCTCACCGCGTTCTTCACGTCGGCGCTGTCCCGCGACGCCGCCGCCCGCCCCGACACCGCCGAAGACATGCTGCGCGCATGGCGGCGAGCGTTCACCGACCTCGACGCGACCCCCGAGCCGGTGAAGAAGGTGGAGGCCGCCACGGCTCTCGTCGCGGCCGGCTTGAGTGCCCGCGCGGTATCGGCCCTCGCGGCCGCGCAGGTGACCACGGTCGGAGAGCTGGTGGCGCTCGACTCCACCCGCCTCAACCGGCTCGTCGCGAAGGAAGCGAAAGCCACCCGCACCGAGATCCGCGACCGGCACCGCGCCTGGGTCAAGGAATTCGGCCGGTCGACAACGAAACCCGTGAGCACCCAGGGGCTGCTCGGTCTCGACGACGCCGTCGCCCTGCTGCTGTCCGCCGTCGCGACCGGCCGCACCAGCACCCGACGTCAGGCCGCGGAACTGCTGCTCGGCGCCACCGGCACCCTCGACGCGTTCGCGTCCGGCAACGAACTGGCGTCCGCGCTGAAGAAGACCGGCCCGCGCGGCCACCAGCTCCTGAAGGAACTGCAGGCCGACTGGGCGGAGAACCCCGCCACCCGTGAACTGCTCGACGAACTGATCGCCCTCGTGGAGCAGGTGCTGCACGATTCTGGTGGAGTGGTGGCCGTGTCCACCCTCACCGCCGAGATCCGTGGGCGGCTGCCGCAACCGCCGGCTGCGGCGTCCGATGCGGTGGCGCCGCGTCTCGCCGAGCGCGCCGCCGCGGGCCTGTTGCGCGCGGCCCTGGACCGGCTCACCGAGCACGAGACCGCCGAAGGCACCCGCCGTTGGGTGCGGCGGCGTCACGCCGGACGGCTCGCCCTCATCGCCGAGGACGAATTGCTGCTCGCCGGCGCCGAAGCGGCCGGGCGTCGCGCCGACGAACTGATGGAATCCACCCCGGCATCCGAGGTGGTGCGCGTCAGCACCGCCGGCCGCGACCTGCGCGCGGCCTTCACTCGCGCCTACAAGGGTGCTGCGGGACCGGATGTGCAGGTGCCGCTTCCGTCGGATGCACGCTTGATCCGCCTGGCCGCAGCCATCTCCAAGCACGCGGCAGTGTCGGGTCGTGGCGAGCTGCACCGCCGGAATCTCGGCCCGTCCGACGCGCTGCGCATCGCACTGTCCGGCCTCGCGCAGACCGAGGCGCTCTCGCCCATCGAGGTCCGGGCGCGTGTCGCGGCCCGGTTCCCGGAACTCGATCGCCTGCCCGGCCGCCCGGCCCTCGACGCACACATCGACCGCGCCGGACTCGGATTGACCTGGGACGGCACCGGCTACCGCTACGAGCAGGCCACGCCGCCCAGCGAAACCAGCCTGAAGACCCGAACCGCCACCTACACCGGCCCCGCCGGCGACACCGGATCCACTCCGGCCTCGGTGGGCGCGGCGCGCGGCTCGCTGGTCGCGACGTCGTTGCGGGAGAACGGGTTCCTCGCGTTCGGTGTGACGGTGCATCGCCCCGGCGATCATCTGAAGGTCGCGGAAGAACTGGTCGCCACCCACAGCGCCGACCTGGTGGATGTGACCGGCGAGATCGTCGAGGCGATGCGCGGGTTCGCCGCCGAGAGAGGCGTGTCGTGGGATCTGATCCGCAGCGCCGACGCCGCCGAGGCCGGCACTCGCGATGCGCGGGGCCTGCGCGCGGTGCTCGATCAGGTGATGCCCCGGGTGTGTGCCCGCATCGAGGCGCAGGCGTTCGGCGACGGTGCGCCGGCGACGCCGCTGGTTCTCACCGAGTTGTCGCCGCTGGCCCGATACGGCTACCTCGACCTGGTGGCGCGGCTGGCCGACCTGTCGGCCCCGCGTCGGCGTCCGGTGTGGGTGGTGTTGCCGCAGATGCGTGGGCAGCGCGGCGCGATGGTCGATGGTGAGCCGATCCAGTTGGGTTCGCCGGGTGGGCAGTTTGTGACGTACTCGGTCGGGAAGACCGAGGCTGTGGAGAGCGAGAAGGTGTGATGGCGGACTTTTCCGCAACCGAGTTGGTGAAGGCGCTGCGTAAGCAGGTCACCGTCCTCGAGGACGATCTGCGGGCGCGTGTCGACGGTGCGGATGTCGATGCCCGGCAGGCGGGTGTGGGGGAACGCTGGCGCGCCGAGCACACCGCGGCGCTGACGGCGCAGCGCACCGCGGCGTCGTGGCAGGCGTGGCGCGACGAACGCGTCACACAGGCCGCGGTGGCGTGGGTGCTGCTCACCGTGTTCGCCCGCTACTGCGAGGACCATGCGCTGGTGTCGAAGGCGTGGATCGGCGGCCCGAACGCCGACGCTCGCCAGCAGGCCCTCGATGCCCGCCGCGCCTATTTCACGGAATTCCCCGAACACACCGACCGTGAGTGGCTCGAAACGATCATCGAGCATTTCGCGAAGATGGAAGCCACCCGCGGCCTCGTCGACGACTATTCGCCGCTGCACCAGGTGGCCCCCTCGGGTGACGCGGCCCGCGGGCTGCTCGAATTCTGGTGGGACAAGGACGCTTCCGGTGAGCCGCTGTGGAGCTTCGTCGGCGTGGACACCCGATTCCTCGGTGACGTCTATCAGGATCTGTCGGAGTTCGCGAAGAAGACGTACGCGCTGCTGCAGACCCCGGAGTTCGTGGAGGAGTTCATCCTCGACCAGACCCTGGAGCCGGCGCTCGCCGAACGGCCGTTGGAGGGCTTCACGGTGATCGACCCGACCTGCGGGTCGGGGCACTTCCTCCTCGGTGCGTTCCACCGGCTGCTCGACCGGTGGCAGCGGGAGGCGCCGGGTCTGGGTCCGCGCGTGCTGGTGCAGAAGGCGCTCGGTTCGGTGTATGGGGTGGACATCAACCCGTTCGCAGTCGCGATCGCGCGCTTCCGGCTGATGGTGGCGGCGTTGGATGCGAGCGGGGACAAGTCGATCGAGAAACTCATCGACATCGAACTGAACCTCGCGGCGGGCGACTCGCTGCTGTGGGGTGCGCGACAGCAGGCGATCAGCGACGACCTGTGGTCCACTGGCCAGGAGCAGATGGCGTATGCGACCGAGAACGCGGACGCGTTGAAGGCGATCCTGCAGCGGGAACATGATGTGGTGGTGGGTAATCCGCCGTATATCCAGGTGAAAGACAAGGCGCTAAACAAGACCTACCGCGAGCTGTACCCTACGTGCCACGGTAAGTACGCGTTGACGGTGCCGTTCATGGAATTGTTCTTCGACCTCGCGAAAAACGGTTCTTCCAGCAAGACCGGATGGGTCGGGCAGATCACTTCGAACTCGTTCATGAAGCGTGAGTTCGGGTCCAAGCTCATCGAGGAGTTCCTCTCGAAGCGAGATCTCAATCGGGTCATCGACACGTCGGGAGCCTATATTCCCGGGCACGGCACGCCGACGGTGATTCTGGTGGGTCGCAATCGTGCGCCGTTGGGGGACACGGTTCGTGCAGTACTGGGCGTGCGCGGTGAGCCGGGACGGCCGGATGAGCCCGCGAACGGGGTCGTGTGGTCGGCGATCGTTGAACATGTGGATGAGCCGGGCTTCGACAATGGGTGGATCAGCGTCGCAGAACTCGACCGGGCGATGCTGCGAGAGCATCCCTGGAGTCTTGCAGGTGGCGGTGCGCCGGAACTAAGTCAGGCCCTGGATGCAGGCTCGGTAGCCCGACTGGGCGATAGCACAGCAATCGGCGTGTATGCGGTTGTAGGTGAGGAAGAGCCGTACGAACTTCCGTCCCGGACGCAGTTGCCGAAGCGTGTATTCGTCGACGGTGATGTCGTGCGGGATTTCTCGATTACCTCGGGATATTACCGCTACTGGCCTTATGAATTGGTTGACGGTGTGTACGCGGTCACCGATGACTATCAGACCCCGGCCGATTTGTGGCCGTTCAGAACATCGGTTCGGAACTACTTGTGGTTCGGTAAGACAAAAGACCAACGGGGGCAGGTGTGGACCGAATACGGCCATCTGCATAAGGATTTCTCAGTTGCTGACCGACTGATCACCTTTGCCTTCGTCGCGACCCACAACCATTTCGTCCTGGACCGCGGCGGCAAGGTGTTCAAGCAATCCGCGCCGGTGATCAAGTTGCCGGAGGGGGCGACCGAGGACGACCACCTGCGGCTTCTCGGCGTGCTGAACAGCTCGGTGGCGTGCTTCTGGCTCAAGCAGAACAGTCACAACAAAGGTGAGGGTGGCGGGGCGCGCGTAGATGCAGGATACGCGGCGAGAGGGGAAGCATGGCGTGAGAGTTACGAGTTCACCGGAACGACCCTCAAGGACTTTCCACTCCCGTCGTCTTATTCGCTAATTCGCGCGCGCACGATAGATGTCCTTGCCCGGCAACTCGCTGGCAGTACCCCGACCGCTATCGCCACGAACATGGTTCCCTCGGCCGAGCTGCTGAATGATGCTCTTGCGGCGTTCAACCGGACTCGAGCGCTAATGGTCGCACATCAGGAGGAACTCGACTGGGAGTGCTATCGCCTCTATGGCCTGATCGACGAGGACCTTACCTATGGTGGGGAAGTTCCGGAAATTCGTTCAGAGGAGCGTGCTTTCGCGATCGACTTGGCCCGTCGGGTCGTTGCAGGATCAGAAGATACGACATGGTTTACCCATCACAATCATAACTACACCCCGACTACTGAGATCCCTGCTCATCTGCCTGCCGACTATCGCGACTTGGTCCAGCGTCGCCTCGACGTTATCGCGTCGAACCCCCATATCCGGTTGTTGGAGAAGCCTGAATACAAGCGGCGGTGGGCGACAGAACCGTGGGACAAGCGCGTCACGGACGCGTTGCGTGACTGGCTGTTGAATCGCATCGAGAACCGCAATCTGTGGTTCGAGGACGGGCATCCCACCCCCCGCAGCGTCGCTCAACTCGCCGACAAGCTCGACCGCGATGAGGATTTCCGGCGAGTGTTGCGCTTGTGGGCCGGCAACGCCGACGTGTCCACCGGCACCGCGCTTGCGAAGCTCCTCGACGAAGAGGGCGTGCCTTACCTTGCGGCGCTGCGCTACAAGCCGTCAGGCCTGATCAAACGTGAAGCGTGGGAACACACCTGGGATCTTCAGCGCCGCGAGGATGCGGGGGAGACGCTGGACGCCCCGATTCCGGTTCCGCCGAAGTACAAGCCTGCCGATTTCGTGAAGAGTTCGTACTGGTCGCGGCGCGGCAAGCTCGATGTGCCGAAGGAACGATTCATCTCGTATCCGAACGCGAACCGCGACACCGACCCGACGATGTTGCTCGGCTGGGCGGGCTGGGACCACGCCGAACAGGCGTTGGCTTTGGCGGGGCTGGTGGACGAGCGTGTCACTGTCGATGGCTGGGACCAGACAAGCCCGGAGAAGCTGATTCCGATGCTGGCGGGCCTGGCGGAACTGTTGCCGTGGGTGCGGCAGTGGCACGGCGAGATCGATCCGGAGTATGGCGAATCCGTCGCCGACACCATCGAGGAAGTTCTTCGCTCTCACAGCGCTGAGCTGGGTGTCACGACCGATGACCTTGCCGCGTGGCGTCCTCCGGCCCCGACCCGGGGACGTCGCACCGCCAAGAAGTCCACGAAGGAGTCCGATCCGGCTTGAGGTGGCTGTCGGCCCGCGCCCGATGTGCGGAGGGCGCGGGCCGACACGCTCGCATATCGTGGCCGCGCGCGTTCGCTCGGTCGGCGCGGCGATGTGTGCTGTGCTGGTGGTGGGGACGGACTCGATTTGCCCACCGCGGCTTTCGAGGTGGTCGGGGAAGAGCCTCGTGAAGAGGGCGCCCTGCGGGCGGCTGCGTTCAACCGATCGGAGACCCTTCGGGTCCCTGAGTCTTCGGCCCCTTCCCCAACGCTGCCCGGTCGCCATGCCCCGATAGACCATCTCGGCCAGCACTTCTGGCCCCACGTCGCGGAGGACGTGCGGCTTGTACTGGACCTGACCGTTCGTGTCGACCCGTTCGATCAGGTGCTCCACCACCAGCTGTGGAGACGAGGGTTACTGGTGCCCAGTCGGTTTCGAACCGTGGGAATGGCACCCCGGTTCGCAGCGTCGATGCGCTGACGTCGGACTGTGGGAGACGAGCGACGACACCCACCGTCGGTGTGCCGTGGTTACCGGAACGGCCCGCGCGCACGCCGAGACAGGCGAGGAAACATCTCGAGCCCCTCGATCGGACCGCGGGTTGCGGGATCGAGAGGCCGGAACGTCACGACGTCGGAAGGGGACCTGGCGACCAGGGGAAGTGTCGGCCGGGGCGGAACGCGCTCGCGGCTCGTTGCTGATGTACGCCTCTGCGGGGCGTGTGGATAGAATCCACCCTACGGTGCATGACAGTCACTCTCTGTCTTGTGCCCAGACCCCGGTCGGTGTTGGTAGCACCTTCCGGGGTCGACCTGTATTCAGGTCGGTGCAGGGATGGTCCCACGAGGGCCGCGAAGCGTCAACTCGAACACGCGTTCGTGTTGCGAGTGTGCAGTGCGCGCCCGGCCGTGGAATATCTGAACTAGTTCTGATGTAATGGTGGGTATGAGCAAGTCGCCTGCCACCGCCACGTTTTCCGAGTTCCTTCGGGCGCCGAAGGAAGTTCTGGGCGTCCTCGAGGACGCCGGCGAAGTGGTGCTCACGCGACGCAATGCGCCCTCGTTGCGGTTGACCGAGGAATCCGCGAGCCGGACAGAGTTGAACACCCTCGGTGTGGTCGGGCAACTCTTCGCGGCGTCCCTCGACGAGGCGGCGCTCGATCGGATCGCCACTCGGCTCTCCGTCGTATTGCCGTGGGTCGGCCTGCTGCCGAAGTCCCTGCATGCGGAGTTCGTCGCCGAGTTCCAGGACACGGCGCGAGCGTGCATCGCCGTGGCCCGCTTCGACCGGCTCGCGATCCTGCTCGAAGCGTGGAAGGCGACCGCGGAGGCGTACGCAGATCCCAGCCTCACTGCAGATGGTTCGGACCTGGAGTACCTCGACATTGCAGAGGTGGTCGCACGTCCGGATCATTCCGCGTGAGCAAGAAGGGGGAAGCAGTCCCTCGCCCGATCAAGCGCGTGGAGTGGCAACTGGTGTTTGCCACGCGTGATGCGCAGAAGGGCTGGACCGATCTGGTGGCGACAGCCCGCAACGCGACCGTCGATGCATGGGACACACTCACGCGGGAGCCGACGGTGCAGACACCGCGGTTGTATCAGCTGAAGGGGGAGTACGCCTACGGCACGTACGGCGGACGGAACTTTGCCCGTTACCAATACAAGGTGACCGATGGTGGGCGTATCTGGTTCTTCCTCGATCCGGCTCCCAAGGGTGACAAGATCGCCGGCCGCGTACTGCTCGAACGGTGCGAGCCAGGACATCCGAAGGAAACGGACTGAGGACACGGCACGCCGAGGTGGGTGAGGCTCGAGCTGTCGCAGTTCTTTGGCAGGATGGATCATGCAGCGACCTCGCTTCGGGGTCGCTGCGTCACGAGGACCACGAAGGAGGGCAGGTCGCGCGTGAGCATCCTGCTGCGGGACGTCATCGACATTCCCGAACGTATCGGCGCGGACGACTATGTGCTGCGGTTGACCGACAGCACCGACGACGACGCGCACATCCGTGCCACCCTCGACGCCTACGTCCTCACCGACTCGCTCAAGGACAACTTCGCCTCCGCAATCGCGCTCATCGCGGATGCGATCAAGAAGAACACCTCGCGTGGCGCCTACCTCGCCGGTTCGTTCGGTTCGGGTAAGTCGCATTTCATGGCCGTGCTCTACGCGCTGCTCGGCAACCATCCGGCACTGCGCGTCGACCGGTTTCGCGACCTCACCGGTCGCTACGACGGCGAACTCGCCGGCAAGAGGATCCTGCGCCTCACGTACCACCTAATCGGTGCGAAATCCCTCGAACAGGCCATCTTCCAGGGGTACGTGCGCCAGATTGCCCGGCTGCACCCGGAATCGCCGTTGCCTGCCCTGCACGTCTCGGATTCGCTGCTCGCCGACGCCGAGAACCTGCGCGAACGCATCGGCGACGAGCAATTCCTCGCCGGGCTCGGCGGCGACTCGGACACCGCCGCCGACGACGGCTGGGGTGGGGTGCTCGGGGACGGCTGGACCCTCGACCGGTACCAGAGCGCCCTGGCCGCCCCGGCCGAGAGCGAACTGCGCAAGGAACTGGTGTCCGCACTGGTGCGCAGCTACTTCTCGTCCTTCGTCGAACAAGCCGACTACATCGACATCGACCGCGGCCTCGCCGTGTTGTCCGAACACGCCAAGTCCCTCGGCTACGACGCGGTGGTGCTGTTCCTGGACGAGCTGATCCTGTGGCTGATCTTCTCGGTCCGCAGCAACGAGTTCTTCGGCCGCGAATCGCAGAAGATCACCAAACTCGTCGAAGCCGCCGGCAACCCCCGACCGATCCCGCTGATCTCGTTCATCTCCCGTCAGATGGACCTGCGCAAATGGCTCGCCGACGCCGGCGCCTCCGGCTCCGAGCAGGAAGCGACCGACCGTGCCCTGCAGTACCAGCAGGGACGGTTCCGCACCATCGAACTCGGCAACGACAACCTCGCCGAAGTCGCGAACGTTCGGCTGCTGCAGCCGAAGGACGACCAGGCACGGCAGGTCCTCGACGACGCGTTCCGTTCGGTCACCCGCAGCCCCGAGGTGTGGGACGTGCTGCGCGACTCGATGAACACCACCGAGGACTATCGCGGCGCCTCCGAACACGAATTCCGGCTCACCTACCCGTTCTCCCCGGCGCTCGTGGCGACCCTGCGGGAACTGGCATCGGTGATGCAGCGCGACCGCACCGCCCTGAAGGTCATGCAGCGCATGCTCGTCGAACGGCGCGACACACTCACCACCGCCGACCTCATTCCCGTCGGCGACGCCTTCGGCCCCATCGTCGACGGTGAAGACCCCATCGACGGCGTCGCCGGCACCCTGTTCACCGCCGCCGCCAACCTCTACAAGGACAAGCTGCTGCCGTTGCTGCTCGCCCGCCATCAGGTGACCGCTGAGCAGCTCGAAACGGACCCCGAGTCGGTGCCTGCTGGGTTCCGCGCACACGACCGCATCGCCAAGACGCTCTTGCTCTCGGCGATCGCCCCCAAGGTTCCGGCGCTGCGCGACCTCACCGCATCCCGCCTCGCCGCCCTCAACCACGGCTCGATCAAGACCCGCATGAAGGGCGGCGAAGCCCGCGTCGTCCTCGGCGTCGTCCGGGAATGGGCCAAGGACGTCCCCGAGATCACCGTCTCCGAGGGCACCAACCCGATCATCCGGGTGCAGCTCGCCAACGTCGACTACAACTCGGTGCTCGAACGCATCCGCGGAGAAGACAACCTCGGCAAACGCAAGGTGCTCATCCGCACCCTCGTGCACAAGGCGCTCGGCGTCGACAGCAAGCAGGACGACCTCGCCGGTGGCGCCACCCGCACAGTGATCTGGCGCGGATCCCGCCGCGAGGTCGACGTCGTGTTCGGCAACGTCCGCGACGCCTCATCGGTGCCCGAACAGAACTTCGACAACCGTCCCGGCACGTGGCGGCTCGTCGTCGACTACCCGTTCGACGAACAGAACTTCTCCGCCGCCGACGACATCGCCCGCATCGACAGGCTCCTCGCCGACGGCGACCGCCACACCATCGTGTGGCTGCCGAAATTCTTCTCCGATGAAGCACTGCAGGACCTTGCACTACTGGTCAAGCTCGACTGGTTGTTCACCGGCACCGGCGACCGCTGGCAGGAGAACACCGATCACCTGTCCCCCTCGGATCGCGCGCAGGCCCGAGGCATCCTCGAAAACCTGTACCGCGGCACGCTTCACTCGTTCGAGCGACTGCTCGAACAGGCCTACGGCATCGAAGCGCCCGATCCGAAGCGATTCATCGACGATCCCGGCCACACCGAGATCCTCGTCTCGCTCAGCAAGGACTTCAGCCCCAAGCTGCCCACCGCGCGGAACCTCGAGGACGCCTTCAACAAGGTCATCGACCAGGCTTTCGCTGCGCTGTACCCGAACCACCCGCAGTTCCCCAACCCGGACGAGGAGATCACCGCCCGCCACTACGAAATCGTCCGCGGTTTCGTCGAACAAGCCGTCGCCGACCGGCAGGGCCGGGTCCCCACCGCCGGCGCCGAACGCAAGATCGCGCAGCGTGTCGCCGCACCGCTGAAGGTCGGCAAGGCCACCGAAGACCACTTCCTCTTCGGGGAAGACACCTTCGCGTTCTGGGCCGGAGAACTCGACCGAGCCGCAGCCGACACCGACCGCGTGACTGTCGGTGTGCTGCAACGCCGTATCGACACGGTCAGCCCTGCATGGGGGCTGCGGCCCGAGGCCCGCGACCTGATCGTCGCGGCCTGGGCGTTGCTCCGCAAACGCGCCTGGTTCGAGGCCGGTTCCCCGGTCCCGGCCCCGGCCCTGGGACGGATGCGCGAGAGCGTCGAACTGCGCGCCGAGGAACTGCCCGAGCAGAAGGCCTGGGACGCCGCTCGACTCGCCGCCACCCAGCTGTTCGGCTACACCATCCCGCGCACCTATCTCACCGGCGCGAACGTCGCCGACTTCGCCCAGCAGGTGCGGATCAAGGCGGGGGAGCGGACTTCGGAGCTGCGGCAACTGGTGGAACGGCTCGCAGATGCACACCGCGTGCTGGGCCTGGATACCACGACGACCGACCGACTCGGCGCCGCTCGTGCTCTCCTCGAATTCCTCGAAAAGATGGCAGTGACATCCGGAAACGTCGCGCTCATCGATTTGCTGGCTACGGTTGAGCTACCGGTGGAACTACCGACCGCAGGGAATCTGCGTTCCGAAGCCGGACAGGACGCAGCGGCGCTGCGTACCTTCCAGTGGAAGCTGGTCGGGAGTCTCCTCGACGGTGCCGAAACCGGTGGCGAGCGAGGCGAATCCGCGCGCGTCATTCTGAAGAAGCTGCGCGAGCTGGTCGCGACCCCTGGTATATCGCTATCGGCGGAACTCAACGATTCGGAAACCCGCCTGGTGGAGTGGGTGGTCGGGAACAATCCGCCTCCGCCTCCGCCTCCGCCGCCGCCACTTCCGCCGGGCAAGAAAGTGAACACCGATCCGGACACCGTGATCCTCCTCGATGAGGAGCGCGCAGTCGCTGCTGTCACAGAAAGGCTGCGCAAGGAATTCGCCAAACACGGGCCGGGTCTGCGCGTGAAGTGGTGGGTCGAGTGAGCACCCTCACCGCGACCCGCCCCATCATCGCAGCCAAGCTCGCGAAAGCCGTCGAGAAGCGGTACCGGAACGGAGTCCTCGGGCTGCGCGCCACCCCGAAATGGGACGGTGGCACGTTCGTACACGACGGCGTGCCCGTCACGGTCGTGCCGTGCCCGTCGACTTTCGCGGTGTGGGAGGCGCTCGAACAGCGCAACCACGATGAGTGGCTCGTCGTGCTCACCCCCATCGAGGAGTCGGACCTCGGCGTCGGGGTGCTCGCGCATTTCCTCGACGGCCGCCTCATCAGCCCCGACCCGTGGGATGCGTTGCGGTCCATGTTCTCGGCGACCACCGTCGAACCCGCCCTCTACCGGGTGGCCAACGATCGTGCTCTCGCGATGGGGTTGCTCGCCGCGATCCCCACGGCCGCGGTCACTCCCGCGCCGGGCGGGGTCCTCACCCGCGCGCACGCGATGTCAGCCGTTGCGCGTGGCGCGCTGGCGATGACCGACGACCCCGCTACCGAGGTCGACACCCTCGTCGTCCTCGAATGGAGTCGCCGGCCCGGCGTCACCGCCGAATTCGACCGGCTGCGCACCGACGGCGGCGCCGAACTCGTCGCCGCGACCACCGCGTGGATCGCTGAACGCGCCGGACGTCTCGCCAAACCTGTTGCCGCACTGCTCAAAGGCCAGCGCATCGCCGACCTGGTCCCGCTCGGGTTGCTCGCCGGCCTGTTCACCGATCCCGGCAGCGACCTCGCCCGCGGTCTGTTTCTCGGTCGTTACGGGCTGACCGGTCTTTCGAACGAGGACCTGGCCGCCTGGCACGACGACTCGTCCGGCCTCGTGATCGGCACTCTCACCGACAGCGAAAGACGCGCCGTACTCGATTCCGCGGCCACGCATGCGCGTGAACTCGGAATCGACGGTCTCGCGGGCCGCTCCGAACTGCTCCCACAGGGCCTTACCGCCCGACTCGACGCGCTTGCCAACGCCATCGAGGTGGCTCTTCCCGGTGACCCCGAGTTCGGACCGAAACAAGGCGGACTCGACAGCGTCGAGTCGGCGTGGCAGCAGACGCTCCGGCACCTGTCCGCGCGTACCTCGTCGTCCTACCGGGCCGCCGAAGCCGCCGTGCGGTTGCTGCGCTGGCTCGCCGTCGACACCCCTTCCACCGGCGGCCTGGACGCTCACGCCCGGCGATACGTCGACGGGGACGGCTGGGTCGACGCCGCCCTGGCCGCCGCGCACCGCGGCACCGACCATCGCGCGCTCGCCGACGCCATCACCCGCGTCATCGACCTCGTCACGGCGCGGCGTCGCGGACACGACCGCCGATTCGCGGCGGTGCTCGCCGACACGCCGCAGCCCACCGGGCCGGTCGTCGAACAGTTGCTGCGCACCGTCGTGCTGCCACTGGCCAAAGCCCGACCCACGTTGCTGGTCGTCGTCGACGCACTGTCGATCGCTGCGTCCACCGATATCGCCGCCGCCGCAGCCGAAACCGGATGGAGCGAAGCCGCGGTGCTCGGCAACTCCCGTCGAACCGCCGCGCTGGCGGTGCTGCCCACACTCACGCAACGAAGCCGCTGCTCGCTGCTGACCGGTGACCTGCGCGAAGGCAACGACGCAGCCGAACGTGCCGGATTTCTCGACGCGCTGCGCGCGGCGGGACTCGAAGCAGCACCCGGCCGTGTCGACCCGATCTTCCACAAGAAGGCGCTCGACACCGTGCCCGCGGGCGCGGACCTGGCCACCGAAGTCGCCAACGCGATCGCCGACACCGCCGGCCGGCCGCTCGTCGCGGCGGTGCTCAATTTCGTCGACGACACCCTTCACCACACCGATCCGGGCGGAACCGATTGGGGCCTCGGCACCATCACCCATCTGCGGGCGTTGTTGCAGGCCGCGCAGCGCGCCGGGCGCGCAGTGATCGTCACGTCCGATCACGGCCACATCATCGAACGGCGCACCAGCGCCAAACGTGACCGCGCGAACCTCTACGGCCAGCGTGCACACGGCGACCTCGCGCACGTCGAGGACGGGGAGATCGTGGTCCGCGGCCCGCGGGTGCTGACCGACAGCAACACGGTGGTGCTCGCGGTCGACGAGACCGTCCGCTACGGGCCGGTGAACGCCGGCTACCACGGCGGAGCCGCACCCGCCGAAGTGCTCGTGCCGGTACTCGCATTCCACACCGGGGAACGGCCGGCCACCCTCACCGAACTCGATCCTGTCGAACCGCGGTGGTGGTATGCGCCCGTGCAGATCGCAGCACTCGGTGAGGCGCCGGTGGCGCCTGCGCCCGCGAAACAGGCGGCGCCCACCCTGTTCGACGCCGACGATCCGGCCCCCGTCACCGTGAACCTCGCCAACCAGGTGATCGCGACCGCGGTATTCGCCGACCAGAAGCGGCTTGCCGGACGAATAGTGGTGCAGCCCGAGCAGATCCGGGCGCTGCTTACCGCGCTGCTCGCGGCACCGGCACGGGAACTGACCACCGCACAGGCTGCCAGCCTGCTCGGCATCGCCCCGGCCCGCGTCGGCGGTGCGCTGCTGCAGATCAAGCGGGTGCTCGACGTCGAAGGCTACGAGGTGCTGCTGCTCGACGGCGGCGTCGTCGGGCTCGACGAAGCGGCATTGCGGGAGCAGTTCGGGATCGGCTCGTGACAGCGCCGGTTTCGCCGCGTCGACGCCGGGAGATCCTCGACGCGCTGCGCCGCGGCACCGTCCCGTCCAACGGTCTCGACCAGTTGGCCGTCGGGCTGGGACGTTTCGAAACCGAACTCGACACGGAACTGTCGGTGGTCGCCGGGGGCGGCGCCATGTTCAAGGCGGTGCGCGGCGATTACGGCTCCGGCAAGACGTTCTTCGCCCGCTGGCTCGCCGACCGCGCCATGAAGCGCGGGTTCGCGGTCGCGGAGGTGCAGATCAACGAGATCGACACGCCGCTGCACAAACTCGAAACGGTGTATCGGCGCAGCATCGAGTCGCTGCGCACCGCATCGGTCCCGCCGTCCGCGCTGCGACCGATCCTCGACGCGTGGCTGTTCACCATCGAGGACGACGCCGCGCAGCAGGGCGTGACCGTCGACGACCTGCTCGAACGCCGCCTCGCCGACGTCGCCACCCGAGCACCGGTGTTCCCCATGGCAATCCGCGCGTACCGGCGGATGCTCGCCGACGGCGACAACGATGGGGCCGACGGCCTCGTGGCGTGGCTCGGTGGGCAACCGCACGTGGCGGCGGCGGTCAAACGCCGCGCCGGCATCAAGGGCGACCTCGATCATTTCCTCGCCCTCGGCTTTCTCCGTGGACTGCTCGCGGTGCTCGCCGACGCCGGCAACGCCGGGCTGCTGCTGGTGCTCGACGAGGTCGAAACGCTGCAACGTGTCCGGTCCGATGCCCGCGCGAAGGCATTGAACGCGTTGCGGCAACTCGTCGACGAGGTACACGACGGGCACTTCCCAGGCCTGTACCTGCTCATCACCGGAACCCCCGCGTTCTTCGAGGGCCGACAGGGCATCCAGTTGCTGCCGCCGCTCGCGGACCGGTTGCACACCGACTTCTCCCGCGACCCGCGCTTCGACAACCCCCGCGCACCGCAACTGCGCCTCACCGGCTTCGATCTGGACCGGCTCGTCGAACTAGGTGGACGGGTACGCGAATTGTTCTGCAGCGGAATCGACTCTGCAGAGCGGGTCCGCGCAACCGCCGACGACGAATTCCTGCGCCGCTTCGCTGCCGCGGTCGCCGGGGGGCTCGGCGGACGGGTCGGGATCGCGCCACGACTCTTCCTACGGAAACTCGTCGACGTGCTCGACGTCATCGAACTGCACCCGGACTTCGACCCGTACACCGACTACGACGTGAAGATTGCTGCATCGGAGATGTCCGCAGCCGAGCGGGAGGCAGTCAGCGCCGACGACGTCGAGCTGGATCTCTAGTACCCCTCAAGCTTCTGCGATCGGGGTATCCATCGGTTTGACAGCAGGTCAGTTCGGACTGTCCCAGACCATGCGGTAGGGCGGGCCGGCGCAGTACAGAAAGAACTGTGACAGCCAGTCGAGGACGTCGCAGGGAAGGCTTGGCGGGTCTTCGAGTAACGCGTGCTGCATGTCCTCGACGGAGACGACGGAGTTCGGCATCGAGGATCGCGCGAGCGACCCTCGAGACTCGTCCGGCCAGCTGGGATGGTTCGGGTCGGCGAGCAGGACCCCGATGCGCTCGACGATGAGCGGCCATTCTGGCATTCCTTTGTGGCGTGCACCGGTGCGCAGCGCTTGGTATACGAGGAAGCTCTCGAGTGCGATGTCGGTACAGGTGTGCTGATCGAGATGAATCATCAGATTGATGCGTCCTCGCACGTGGCGGGTGTAGGCGCCGAGGTGCCCGTATCCGAGTTCCTTCAACGTGCGTCCATCCGTGCAAGCCCATACGCGTTCTCGATCGAGGAGATGTTGCTCGAAATCGAGGAGTCCGTGCACGCGGTCGGGTGAGGAAAGCGCCTCCACTGCGTGCGTGTGTAAGGCGGTCGATTCGGCGAACATCGTCGTGTCGCTTGGTCCGCGTTTGCTGCCATGCATGCCTTCGACCGGTCCATTCCGCCAGACGTCCTCGACGAGGCCTACCGCCATCGCATCGAGTACAGCCCCAGGCCCGACTATGCCGGCGTCTCGACAGCATTGTGGGTGTTGTTCGGCCAGCATTGTCAGGGCTTCGCAAAGTTTGGCGTCGCCCGCGCATTCCTGTGGCATTCGGATGGATCTCGCTTTCGCTTGTCTGTTTGAGCGCACGCGGAGCGACGTGACACCGATACGGTCGATCAGTGATTGCTTCGCTCACGGATTTGGAGCGACACTCGGTGATCTTCTGTTCCAGGGTGACGGTGTTGGGATCGAGCACGTAAAGACGGCCCCAGTGGTGACGGAAGCCGAGTGTCTGCCACAGTTCACCGAGTGCGGATGCGCCAGGTTCCCACTCGACCTCGTGACCATTGGATTCGGGGTAGCGATTGCGCAGTTCGAACGGTGACGCATGAAGCGCAACGCACGCCGCATCGTGATCGATGCGGCGGATCGCCACGCTGGTCAGGTAGCGGCCGACACCGCCGAGCCCGCGCCATTGTTGAGCGAGCGTGACGTGGTTGATCAGTACCAGTCGACTTCCGAACCCCTCAACCCCGACGTCATCTGCGAGCTCATCCCCGTCGAATAGAGGCGCAAAGACCGCGGCGTCGGGGTCGTAGACAGGGGAGACTGTCGGGCTCCAGCGTTCAGGGCCGAAATCCCCACCGTCGAAGCGCGACCGGGCATTGAATGTCACTACCAGATCATCCAAGGCGTCGATATTCGGCATGCCGCGAAAACTACTACTGCATTCCGACACGTTCGGCGACGACGAGGATGTCCGGGAGCTCTCGGCTGTGTGCGCATCAACGGTTCCTGTTCGATCGTCGATGTCTCACTTGGTGGGTCCTTGGGTCACCGGTCGGATCCCCGGCTCTGGTGGTCGGACTCGGCCGTATTGCTTGGATGCGGCGACTGGACGGCAGCGGTCCGGTGAGATCGTCCAGTTGGCGTCCTGTAGTTTGCGGTGAGCTGCATGCATGTTCGGCGGGGTTCGGGAGGGCATCATGGTTCGTGCGCGCCGCTCGGGAGTCCATCTCCACACCGGTGCTCCCGCAAGCAGAGCACGTACGCCTGTGTGGGGTGGCCGGGACGTCAAGAGTGCCGTCGTCGATCCGGACGCGCCTCGACAAAGTGCACCACGCGCGCGTCCCGCGAAGTGCGGTTGGTGCGGTTCGCCGAATGCTGTTGCGGGCTCCAACCCCAAACGCTGCAAGCGCTGCGCCAAGCATGAACGCACAATCGCCGCGGCCGAGAAGTATCTGTCTTCCAACGGATTGCGTCCACTCGGAGGCTCCGTCGATTCGGAGAGTCCGGCAGAGGAGCAGCACCGCAGGGCCGCCGCGAAAGCCCGTACCGCGCTCAACAACGTGCGTCGGCGGCCGACGAAGAGGAAGTCCGACAAGAGCGCTGGAAAGGCTCGTTCGAGTCAACCTGATTGCCGGAGCACCTCGAAGGTGCCGTCGAATGCCAGCGTGACGCCGAAGAAAAAGCCGAAGAAGACGAAGACAGCCGGGAACGCGGGGATACCCGATCCGACCGACGATCGGCGACTCCTCGCGGCGGTGCAGCTGCGCATTCGCGATCAACAGAAGCAAGGCTACGACCGAACGGAGAGCAGTCGAGCGCGTCTTGCCGAGCTCCGCGAAATGGAACGCAGATTGCAGCACCGTATTGCGAACCGAAGGGGATGATCCGTTCCGGCCAGTCTTCAGGGGGTATGTGTGATTCGGCCGTGCTGTCGGCTACTACAATCCGCAGCACCTGGCTGTCGCACAACGCTTGGCTGAGTGCTTGCTTCGACCGGCCGGTGACTCCGACCGCCTGCCTGTTGCTCGTTCTGTTGCGGCGGTGATTTCGGTACGCCATCGATTCCCGATGAAGTTGCTCCGACTCGTTCGACCGCGAATGATCGACTGGTGCCCGACCACTACGCAACCGAGCGGCTCGATTCGTGACCGACGACGCCTTCGCCCTTCTACATCCGGGAGTTCAGTACCACCTCGCGAACACCCTGCGCTGGAACGGGCTCCGACCCACACAGTCCGCCGCGGTCGCGCCGATCCTCGCCGGTGAAGATGCACTCGTGCTCGCCCCGACCGCCGGCGGCAAAACCGAAGCCGCCGCATTCCCGCTGCTGTCGGCGATGGCCGAGCAGGACTGGCAGGGCGTGTCCGTCCTGTACGTGTGCCCACTGCGCGCGCTACTGAACAACCTGCAGCCACGCCTGCACGACTACGCCCAATGGCTCGGCCGCACCGCGGCGGTGTGGCACGGCGATGTCGGACAGTCCGCGCGCCAGAAGATCCTGCGGGAGCGCCCTGACATTCTGCTCACCACCCCCGAATCGCTCGAAGCAATGCTGGTGTCCACCAAGGTGGATCCGCGGGTCTTGTTCTCCGGTCTGCGCGCCGTCGTCGTCGATGAGGTGCACGCGTTCGCCGGCGACGATCGTGGCTGGCACCTGCTCGCGGTCCTCGAACGGCTGGCGCGCGTCGCAGGGCGAGACATCCAGCGCATCGGACTGTCCGCCACCGTCGGTAACCCGGACGAGTTGTTGTCCTGGCTGCAAGGTGGATTCAGCACGCGCGCCAAGCGGGTTGTTGCACCCGTCGTCAACGGTCCCGCGGCCGCGCCGGACATCACCGTCGACTACGTCGGATCCGTCGCCAACGCGGCGACCGTCATCGCGTCCCTACACCAAGGGGAGAAGCGCCTGGTATTCGTCGACTCCCGCCGCCGCGCCGAGGAACTCGGCGCAGCGCTCCGCGAACGCGGCGTGACGACCTTCCTCTCCCATTCGTCGCTGTCCGCCGCCGAACGCCGGCAGTCCGAAGCCGCCTTCGCCGAAGCGCGCGACACCGTCATCGTCGCCACCTCGACCCTGGAACTCGGCATCGACGTCGGAGACCTCGACCGCGTCATCCAGATCGGTGCGCCTCGCACCGTCGCGTCGTTCCTGCAACGACTCGGCCGCACCGGTCGCCGCGCGGGCACGACCCGCAACTGCCTGTTCCTGTGTCTCGACGACGAGCAGGAACTGCTCGCGCTCGGCATGTTGGATCGCTGGGCGCGCGGCTGGGTCGAGCCGATCGTTCCGCCGCCGTCGCCGCGGCACATCGTCGCGCAACAGTTGATGGCACTGTGTCTGCAGGAACACCGGATCGGTGCCGCGACGTGGCGCGACTGGTGGGGGAGTCTGCCGATCTTCGACGACACCGCCGACGACATCCTGCAGTTCCTCTGCGCCGAGGGCTATTTCGAACGCGACGGTGGATTTCTGCACATCGGGCCGGAAGCCGAGCGGCGATTCGGACGGCGCTACTTCTCCGACCTGACCGCTGTGTTCAGCGCGCCACCGGAATTCACGGTGCTCGCCGGGCGTAACGAGGTCGGCACCATCGGTACCGACCTGTTGGTGGAGGAGGTCGACGGTCCGCGTGTGCTCCTGCTCGGTGGCCGGTCGTGGAAGGTCACGCACGTGGACTGGCCGCGGCGGCGCTGCTTCGTCGAACCGGTCGACTCCGGCGGGAAAGCGAAGTGGTCGGGGCTCGGTGGTGGCGTGTCCTACTCGATCGCGCAGGGCATGCGGCATGTGATGCTCGGTGAGACGCCGCCGGGCGTCACTCTGACCCGCCGCGCGCAGGCCATGTTGACGGAACTGCGGGCCGGATACGCACCCGCAATCGATCCCGATGCGGCCGTGGTCGCGTTGCCGTCCGAAGGCACCGGGCGGTGGTGGACCTGGGCCGGCACCGCCGCGAATCGAACGTTGCAGGCGTCCCTGCCGACGCTGGTCGATCCTCGGCAGCGCATCGACGAGAAGTCGCTGCGTCTGCTGCCGGGCATCGGTCCGCGTGACGTGGCTGCGGCGGTCGCGAACGTCGCCTGGCGGGCGCCCGAGGTTGCGGCGAGCGCGGTGTCGGGCCTGAAGTTCTCCGCGGCGCTGCCGCCGGGTCTGGCGCAGCACACCCTGGCCGAGCGACTCGGCGACGAAGCCGGTGCCCGCGCCGCCGCCGAGGCGCCGAGGCGGATCCACCGGTAGTGAGCGTCGATGCAGCAGCGAATTCGCTGATGGGGTTGTCGACTGTGCACATCTTGTCGCGGCACGGCAGCAGGGCGCGACGACACGATGTGCACACCCATCGGAGGGTGTCACCGCGTTCGTGACGTCGGCCGGGCTGCGTCCGCGAGGGCGGCTGCGTCTGTAAGGGGGACACGCGGTCACGAGCGTCCGACGGGACGACCCGGGCCGGTGTCCGAATCCCGAGAAGTGACGACAATGTCTACCACCCGAGTTCAGCTTGCGCTCAACGTCGAAGGACGTGGCAACGGCGACCGCGTCTTAATCGACTCTGTTCGGGGTGCCGGCGCACAAGTAGCCCGCCGGATACGCCAACTTCGTGGTCGAGGACCCGCCATTGAAGACGGTGCTGGTCGAAAACCGTGTACGAGAGGACCTGAACCATCTCGGGGTCGAGGTGCAGACATCCGGGGACGTCTCTGCAGCGTTGGCGCGGTTCCGGGGTGCGGGCCTGACTGCGATGGCGGACGAGAAGGATCTGTGCAGCGGTGTGGGGCGCCGCGATGGACAGCGCGCTACACCGGCGTGGATCGGGTGACGACGGTACTGCCGCACAGCCACATCCGGGCCCGGTCACCGCTACGGCAGCGGGACCACCGAGGTGGGAGCGGCGAGAGCCGCCAGGGCGAGCACACCGACCGGTTCGGTGGGCAGATGCGGCGCGGCCGGCCTCGGCCGATCGATACGCGAGACCTGGAGGTGTTCGACGCCGCCGCCCTGCAGGACGAGCTACCCGGCGCCGTCCGCGAGTTTGGTCAGCGCGGAACCCTTGTGGGCGGCGACGTGATCGGTCTTGTCGCTGGCGATCTCGTATTGGGGCTCGTCCTCGGTGGCGTGACGGGTGTGCCCCTTGTACTCGAAGTCCTTCGTGTGAACCTTCGTGATCGTGCCGGAGACCCGGCCCGCCTCGGAATTCCAGCCGACGTGGTCGCCGACCGCGAACTTCTCGCTCATGCGGTGTCTCCTGTCGTCTGCGGGTAGGTCACGACGCCGTCAGGACTTACCGACGGTGCCGCACCCCACTGTCCCAGCTCGTGCCGCCTCGGAGCGGCCTCGGTCATCAGGTGCACGACCGTCCATCCCCGTGCCGCCAGGACGTTCGCGATCAGCAGGCGGTGACAGCGCCAGGGCATCGGCTCGCCGCACATGATCGCGACGTGCCGGTCCGTCGCGAGGCCGGTGAGGCGCGCGAGCCCGGCCTCGAAGGCGGGCGTGAGCGTGTAGTCCGCGTAGTTCTTGAAAGCGGCGTTCCGCCACCCGGCGTTGAGGGCCGGGTCGACATCCCTCTGCTTCGGGCGCCGGCCGCCGAGCTCGGCCAGGTGCAGGTATCCGATGCCGGCGCCGTCGAGCCAGGCCGGCATCGCGTCGGCGTCGAACTGCGGGCTCCGGCGCGAGCCCGGCATCTTGCGCACGTCGACGAGCAATTCGATATCCGCCGAGGTGAGCGTGTCGAGCACGACGGCGGGCGGGCAGGTCCAATGCCCGATCGTCCACAACGTGCCGGGACCAGCGCTCATGCTGTGACCAGCGCTCATGCTGTGCGGCCTCCTCTCGACCGGTCGCGTACCTCGACCGTATCCGGCGCCCTTGCGCAGCTTCGGCGAACGGGCGCACCCTCAACGGATGGCACTCGCACCGGGCATCGGGATCGCGGGAGCGGCAGCGGCCGCCATCTACGCCGGCGTGATACGTCCTCGACTCGTGCGATGGGGAGCCACCGAGGACGAGATCACCGGACCGTTCCCCGGCGCCGAGCTGGTTCCCGACGGCGAGAGATCGGGAGCCATGGCCGTCACCATCGACGCTCCGCCCGAACAGGTCTGGCCCTGGCTGGTGCAGATGGGCTGGGACCGGGGCGGCTGGTACTCGTGGGATCACCTGGACAACGCGGGCCGTCCGAGCGCGAGCCGGGTTCATCCGGAGTGGCAGGACCTCCGGTGCGGAGACACCCTCCGATACTGGGCGCCCGGCGCGGGTCCCGGAGACGCGTACACCGTCGCGACGATGGAGAAGAACCGGTTCCTCGGCCTCCACGGTCTGAGCGATCTACGCGGCCGAACTCTCGACCCTCGTCAACCCCGCCCCTCCGCCTACATCGAAGGATCGTGGGGCTTTCTGCTGAAGGAGCTTCCCGGTCGGCGCACCCGGCTGGTCATCAGCGGGTATCAGACGGGCCGTCCGCGCTGGGTCGCCCGTTTCGTGTATTTCTGGGTCTTCCCGCCCATGGTGTGGATCATGCAGGCCCGCATGCTGAGGGTTCTCAAGCGCAACATCGAACGTGCCGCCCGGACTTCGGAGCCTCCGACGGACGCGGTTGCGCCCCGCGGAAATCTCATTCGTCCACGCGGGTGGGCCGGGCTGCGCCGCGTCCGGCCCGGCCGCATCCCGATCCGGGACACCCACCTGTATGTCGACGTCGTCGGGCAGGGCCCTCCGCTGCTGATCATGCATGGTGGCCCGTCCGCGGATCTGTGGACGATGCAGTCGCTGCGGGCGTGCGCGGATCGGTTCACGCTCGTGTTCTACGACCATCGCTGCAACGGTCGCTCGGTCGGTGCGCCCGTCGAATCGATGACCTGGGAGAACCTGACCGCGGACGCCGACGGCCTGCGTGAGCACCTCGGATTCGGGCGGTGGGCGGTGCTCGGACACTCGTTCGGCGGGCAGGTCGCGCTCGAATACGCGCTGCGCTACCCCGACCGCGTCTCGCAACTCGTCCTGCTCGACACCAGCGCCGACAGCCGGTGGGAACGGCAGAACGCCGCCGAGGTCGTGCTCGAACGCGGCTACAGTCGCGCGGACGCCGACTTGGTGCGGCGCTGGTTCACGGGCGAGTTCACCCCGCGTGAGTACTACCCGATCTTCGCGCGGATCGGGCGTGCGTACTTCCACCACTACAGTCTCGGCGTCCTGGCTCGCGAACTCGCCGCCGGAGCGTGGCGCTCGCGACCCCGGCCCGAGCCGCTCATCTTCGCCGGTCGCTACCTGCTGAAGGGGTGGTCGGTCCTCGACCGGCTCGGCGAGATCGATGCCCCCACACTGGTTCTCGGCGGCCGCGACGACTTCGTCTTCCCACCGGCATGCCAACACGAGCTCGCGACCGGCATCCCCGGCTCGACGCTGCGGATCATCGAGCACGCCGGGCACAATCCCCACGACGAACAGACGGCGCAGGTTGTGCAGGCGATCGACGACTTCCTCGGTGCACATGCACCGACCTGACGGTCGTGCGCGCGGCGCACCGCACGGCGGGGTGGCTAGGCTCGGGGGATGGCGACGATCCCGGATTTCCCGACAGGCACGAGCACCGCGGTGTCCGGCCTCGAGAGCACGTTCGTCGACGAGATGGGCGGGTTGGCAGTGCCGTGGCAGGGCGCCGAGGTACCCGACCCGAAGCTGCTCGTGCTCAACGAGGACCTCGCGGCGTCGCTGGGGTTGGACGCGGCCTCCCTGCGAACCGACGACGGCGTCGCCGTGCTGGCCGGCTCCGCGGTGCCGGTCGGGGCGAAGCCGGTCGCGATGGCCTATGCCGGTCACCAGTTCGGTGGGTACGCCCCGCTCCTCGGGGACGGGCGGGCGTTGTTGCTCGGCGAACTCGTCGACGCTGACGGTCGGCGCGCGGATCTGCATCTGAAGGGTTCGGGGCCCACGCCGTTCTCCCGGGGCGGCGACGGCTTCGCGGTGGTCGGGCCGATGCTGCGCGAGTACCTGGTGAGCGAGGCGATGTATGCGCTCGGGATCCCCACCACCCGGTCGCTGTCGGTGGTGGCGACCGGCCGGCCGGTCTACCGTGACGGCGTCGAACCCGGTGCCGTGCTCGCGCGCGTCGCGTCCAGTCACCTGAGGGTGGGTACCTTCGAGTTCGCGGTCCGTCAGCGCGAGGTCGTGCAGTCGCTCGCCGACTACGCGATCGCCCGCCACTATCCGGAGCTCACCTCCCTGCCGGAGCAGGGGGAGGACGGTCGGTACCTGGCCTTCTTCCAGGCGGTGGTCGAGGCGCAGGCGTCGCTGGTGGCGCGGTGGATGCTGGTGGGCTTCGTACACGGGGTGATGAACACCGACAACACGACCATCTCCGGCGAGACCATCGACTACGGTCCGTGCGCCTTCCTCGACGGGTTCGACCCGGCGGCGGTGTTCAGTTCCATCGACCACACCGGTCGCTACGCGTTCGGGAACCAGCCGCGCGTCCTGAAGTGGAATCTGGCGCGCCTCGCGGAAACCTTGCTGACACTGGTCGATTCCGAGCCGAACGACGCGATCGCCGCGATCACCGCCGTCCTCGACACCTTCGACGAACGGTACGAGAACCACTACACGGCGGGGATGGCCGCGAAACTCGGCTTCACGGGCGGGTCCGTGGATCGGGCGCTCATCGACGACCTGCTGACCCTGCTGGCCGGCCACGGCGCCGACTGGACGGGCACCTTCCGCGCTCTCGCGGACGAACTGCGTGGGGATCCGGCGCCGCTCGACCGACTCGTACCGCGCGAGCACATCGGGCCGTGGCTGGAACGCTGGCGAAATGCCTTGCAGCAGCAGGGCCGTGGACCGTCGGAGGCGGCGGACGCGATGGACCGCGTGAACCCGCTCTACATCCCGCGCAACCATCGGCTCGACGCAGCCCTGCGAGCCGCGACCGGCGGCGACCTCGCGCCCTTCGAGAAGCTGCTCGAGGTCGTGACGCATCCGTTCGACCGCCGTGACGAGTGGTCCGAGTACACCGAGCCTGCCCCGCAATCGTTCACCGAGAGCTTCCGGACATTCTGCGGCACGTGATCCGGGACGAGCGGCAGCGGCACAGGCTTCCGAGTGTGCACATCTTGTCGCGACACGCCGAGACGGAGCGACAAGATGTGCACACCCACCGCGGGTCAGAGTAGGGAACGGACCGAGCCCGGCAGTGGCACAGCGGGATCGGTGAGCGGGGACCGCTCCGGCACACCCGCGACCGTGTGCAGCGGGACGACCCCGGCCCACACGCTGTGGTCCTCACCGTCATCGGCGGACTCGCCGGGCCCGGCGGCGCGGACCTTCACGCTCACCTCGTCCAACGGAAGTTCGAGCACCGTCGTCGCGGCGAGTTCCTTCGCGGACGGGGGACGGACCTCGTCCCACCTGCCCGGCATGAGGTGTTCGGTGACCGCCCGCAGTGCGTCTTCCTTCTCGTCGTCGGCGACCGGGGTCGCGACCCCGAAGACGACGGCGCTGCGGTAGTTCATGCTGCTGTCGAACGTCGAGCGCGCGAACACCAGGCCGTCGAGATTGGTGACGGCGACCGAGACCTCGAGGCCGCTGCGCGCGGTGAGGAACGCGCCGGCACCGGTCGACCCGTGCAGGAACAGACGGTTGCCGTCCCGGCCGAACGCCATCGGCAAGACCACCGGATATCCGTGACGGACGAACGCCACGTGCGCCACCCGCGCGTCGTCGAGCAGCCCGTGCAGGACCGTCCGATCGTCGGTGCCGCGGTCCGGTTTGCGGGTGATCCGGGTGCGCTCGCTCATGGCCCCGATCCAAGCAGCGCCGGCGCCGCCGGACAATCGAATATCGGCCCGGACGAGCCGGTTCCGGGAAAGGCCCACGACCACCCGACAGCGATGCTAGGTTAGCCTCACTTGCTTCGAGCCCCTCCGGTCCGGCACTTCCGAGGAGGAACCGATGGGACGGATCCCTCGAATTCTCGCGGCCGCGGGTGCCGCCGGCGCTCTGGCCCTGGCGGGCTGCAGCGACAGCGACAGCAGCGAGGCCGACTCGACCACCACCGCCACCACGACGGAAGCGGCCGACGCCGCGGCCCCGGCCGGTGTCGTCGAGCAGTACACCACCGTGGAAGAGGAAATCGCCGCCGAGGGCGGCGAGACCACCTCGGGTCCCTGGCGGGTGGCGTACATCGTCGAGGCCGCCGAACCGTGGTACGAACCGGCCGGCGCCGAGCAGCAGTTCCGGGAACCGGCACCGGGGGAGAACTACCACATCGAGATAATCCCGTTCGAGGCGTCGACCGGGCGGATCGTGCCCGACGTGCCGATCACCCTCGAGGTCGTCGGCGGCGACGGTCAGGTGGTCGACTCGAAGCAGCTGAACTTCTACTATTCCACGTTCTTCCACTACGCCGACAACTTCGTGGTGCCCGACCCCGGCACCTACACGCTGCGGGCCACGCTCGGCGCACCCATGTTCTTCCGGCACGGCGAGGCCGGCGAGACCCCGCCGCTGACCGAGGGCGCGACCGTCGAATTCACCGATGTCGAACTCCCGCCGCCGAACTGACCCACTGCCGCGACAAACTCACGGCGCCGCGCCCCACCGGATCGCCGCCGCGGCGGCGTAGTCACCGGCGTGCGCGAATCCGGCCAGCAGCACCAGCGATCCGTTCGGGATCCGGCCGGCCCGGTTCTCGACGTCGAGGGTGACCGGGAGGGCCGCACCGAACAGGTTGCCGCACTCGTCGAAGGTGTCGGGATGCCGCTCGGGGGCCAGTTCGAGGGCCTCACGCCAGTTGCGCAGGAACAACCGGTTGGGTTGGTTGGTGACGAAAGTATCGACCTCCGTGGACTTCACGCCGATCCGATTGCACACCGCCAGCGCGACCTCCGGGACCAGCCGGTTGCCGCGGGCGAAGACGGCGGTGATCTTCGCGTCGGTGAAGGCGATGTGCAGTTGCCCGGTGCCGGGGGCCCAGTATTTGCGGGGCGGGTCGATCTCGGCGGTCATGTCCCCGGCGTACTCGGGATGATGCCGGCTCTCGATGCCGAGGATCGGCGCGCGTTCCGACACCCCCAGCAGCGCAGCGCCGCTACCGTCCCCGGGGACCGCGGCCTGCGCGAGCGACCGCACGTCGGGCTGGGTGAAGATCTGGCCGGCGCTATTCTGCACCGCGACGATCAGCGCCGTACCGGCCCCGGTACCGGTCAGGAGGGTCCGGGCGAGTTCGATCATGTGCACGAACGCCGCGCAGCCCCCGTTGTGCACGTCGAGGATCCACCGCGGCGTCATGCCCAGCCGGCGTGCCAGCTCCGCCCCGCACCCGCACACGGGCAGGTCCGGCAGCTGGGTGTGGGTGAGCAGCACATCCACGCCGGTGACCGCCGCGCGGCCGTGGCGTTCGATCAGCGGAGCGACGGCGCGTTCGGCCATGTCGACGGCCGATTCACCGTCGGCCACGTGATGGCGGTGGGTGGGTGCGCGGAACATGACGTTGCGGGCCATCCGGTCCGACCGCGAGAACCGGGTGAAGAACTCCGTGCCGATCGGCGGGCCGGGCAGGTAGCTCGCGACGTCGAGCAGGCTGACCGTGACCATGCCGCGCTCACCTCATCCAGGCGGGGGTGATCGCCAGGCCGTGACGGGCCCGGTACTCGCACAAGGCGGTGAGATTGTCCAGTTCGAGCCGGTGCCCGGCGGCGAACATGTCCCAGAAGTCCCCGACCCAGACCTTGCGGCCCGCCGGTGCGGTCTCCGGATACGGGTTGCGGTCGTAGAACGGGTGGTGGCAGTTCGTCCACAGCACCACCGATCCGGGCTTGTCGAACACCGTCTGCGCGTCGACCACCCGCAGCAGGTAGATCATCCACAGGTGCCGGGCCTGATCCCAGGCGCAGTGGTAGTCGATGGTCATCGCGTCCGGGTTCGCCACGGTGCGGGTGTAGATGGTGGTGTCGGAGCCGAGCCGGTCGTGCGCCGACCACAGCCCGGGCGTTTCGGTGGGCGTGAAGTCGCGCAGACTGTACGTCCACTCCTCCAGGCTGCGGGTGTCCGACAGGTACCGGTACACCTCGCGCGGCGGCGCCGCGATGTAGCCGTTGACGGTGCAGTAGTCGCCGAAGATCCGGTCGTGCGGATACACCGACCGCAGCATGTCCAGGATGATCGGGGTCGTCGCCTCGCGGTCGGAGGTTTCGATCCGCAGCACCCCGGGCAGCTCGCCGCCCGGGATGTCCGCGAGGGCGGGAAGCGGGACGGTCACGGTGGTCCTCCTCGAGGCTCATTGCAGGAAGGGCAGGAACGGGGGGATCTCGTCGGGGTCGCAGTCCACGGCGATGAACGACGGGCCGCTCGTCGAGGTCGCGAGCTCGAGCGCGTCGAAGAGCTGGTCGACGGTCCCGGCCGGATAGGCGGGCATCGACGGGAACATCGCCGCGACGCCCTCGGCGATCCGGGACGGCCGGAACCGGTTGAAGCTGTACCGATTCCCGCAGAACAGCTGCTCGCGCGTCACGCACATGGCATGGGCGTTGTTGTTGAACACCACGAAGGTGATCGGCAGCCGATGCTCGATCGCCGTGTGGATCTCCAGGCCGTGCATGAAGAAGGCACCATCGCCGGCGACGACGAAGGTCCGGCGCCGCCGCGCGAACGCGGAGCCGATCGCCGCGCCGAAGCTGTAGCCCATGCCGCCCATCCCGAGCGCGACGACGAACCGGCTGCCCCGCGACACCGGAAGATGGTGCACGACCGACGCTCCCGTGTTGCCGGCGTCGGCGAACACGTCGGCGCCGGCGGGCATCATCACCGCGAGCGCCTCGACGGCCTCCCGGTAGCGCAGCCCGGGTCCGTCGCGCATTGGGACCGGCATCGGCGCCGACACCCAGGGCGCGACGGCCGCGGGTGGACGCGCCGTCGACAACTCCTCGGCGAGGGCACTCAACCCGGCACGCAGGTCGAGGACGGTGACATGCCCGGCGGGCAGATACGGGGGTTCGGCGCCGATGCTGGCGACCCGGACCGCGTCGAGGGCGGCCTCCAGGCCGGTGCGCGCCAGGGCCGGCATCCGGGTCCCGATCAGCAGGCACAGCGCACAATGCTGCACCGCCTCGACCAGTTCGGCGTGCCCCATGCAGCCGGCCACCCCGCTGAAGCCCGGTTCGTCGGCGGGATAGACGTCCTTGGCGTCCGGGACGACCCCGACGGCGGCATCCGTCGCGGCGGCGAGGGTGCGCAGCTGGGCGCGGGCGTCGTCGCGGGCAACCTGATCACCGGCGACGAGCACGATCTTGCCGGTCCGGCGGGCCGCGGCGAGCCGGTCCCGGATCCGGGCGAGACCGACCGGATCGTGGCCGGATCGGCGGGGCGGCGGTGAGAAGACGAATCCGCGGTCGACGGCGGCCTGCTGCACGTCCTTCGGCAGCAACAGCACGGCGGGCCCACCGGACCACGCCGCGGCGACCGCCCGGTCGAGATGCCCGGGCAGCTCGTCCGGACCCTCGATCCGCGCACAGTACCGGGAGATCTCGGTGAACAGCCGGGCCGCGTGGATCGTGCCGGCCTTACCGCTCGAGTCCTGGAACGCGCCGGCGCCCTCCAGTGTGGTCGGTGGCTGCCCGACCAGCGCCAGCACCGGAACCCGGGACGCGAAGGACTCGGCGAGCCCGGCCACCAGATTCATCGCTCCGCCGCCGGAGGTCGCGGCCACCACCCCGAGCCCGCCGGTGGTGCGGGCATAGCCGTCGGCCATCGTGGCGGCGGTGAACTCGTGCTTGGCCACCACCCCCTGGACGGGCCGGTCGGTGGCGAACAACGCGTCGTAGAGGTCCTCGATGTTGGCGCCGTCCACCCCGAAGACGTGGCTCACCCCCAGGTCGGCGACCGCGTCGACCACGGCGTCGACGACGCGCCGGACGGGCGGATCGGGGTGCGGGGCTCCGGTTTCCATGATGGGTGCTCCTGAACCGGGGATCGAAGGTCGGATCAGACGGAGCGGGCTGAGTGCCCGAGCCGGCCGCGGACGCACCGCGCGTACAGCCCGGCGGCGGGGGAGCCGGATTCCTCCGACCCCGGCCGCACCGCGGTGCGCCCACGACGCAGGACCCTGTCCCGCCCGAGCCCGCGCACATTGGTCATGCACAGCAGCACGTCGCCCGGACCCCGGAACACCTGGACGGGGCGGTTGCTCACATGCTCTCCGACGGTGGTCATCGCGAACCTCCTGGACCGACACGGCAGCCAGGTTCCACGACCGGCGCGCATCGAAACGCGTTCTGCCGGAAAGTCTTTCCGCTACGCTTCACGCGACCGGGCGGTACTGCCGATACCGTCAGTGTGAGCCCGCGGCCGCGCCGGTGACCATCCCCCGCACGGGGGATATCGGGCGACGGCGGGGAGCAGGCACCCCGCCGGCCGGGTCGCTAGGCGAACTCGAGCGCCCCCTCGACCGGCGCGAGCACCCGCCGCGTTCCCGGCGAACCCAGCGCCGCGGTCAGCTCCGACCCGTCGTGCTCGGCGAGCAGATCCCCGCTCGACCACACCAGCAGCGTCGCTGCGACCGTGTGCTCGGCCACCGAATGCGCCAGGTCGTAGTGCGCACACGCCGGCACGCCGGCGTAGGTGATCCACAGGTCGAACCCGGTCATGAACAGATCCAGGTCGAACTGCACACACAGGCTCAGCAACTCGCTGCGGCCGGTGTCGTCGACACCGGCGAACGCCTCGTCCAGCGCCAGCAGCCGCGGCGCGTGCGGATCCGCCGAATCGAGCATCACGTGCGCCGCCGCGAACAACGGCAGATGCAGCGACACCGACTGCTCACCCCCGGACAGCGCCGAATGCCGCGCCACCGTCAACCGGTCCTCGGTGCCGTCCGCGGCGATCAGGCTGAACGAGAACACCCGCCACCGCCGGTAGTCCAGCGTCGAGGCCAGGATCTCCGGGTACGACCGCTCCGGGTGCGCCGCCCGCTCGGCGCGGATCTGCGCCGCGAAATGCGCGCGCACCTCGGACAATTCGTCCGCGCCCAACGCCGACGCGTCCCGGTCCAGCAAGCGGCACACCGCCCGCGACCGGTCGTCGAGATGATCGGCCAACGCCCAGTGCACCCCGATCGTGTTGCCCGAGGACATGTGCCGCTTGCGCATCTCGGCGCCCATCCGGGCGATCAGCGCGCGGGCGTCGACGGTGCGCTCGTGGATCTGCTGCGCCAGCCCGGTCAGCAACGCGTCCTCGAGGATGCGACGCTCGGCGTCGGTGAGCAGCAGTTCCTGCTCCCGGCGCGCGGCGGCGATCCGCGTCGCGAACTGCCCGACGGACGAGAACCCCTGCTCGTCCTGCACCCGCACCACCGTCACCCCGTCCGGGGCGTCCCAGTGCAGCCGATAGTCCTGACCGGCCGCCGCCAGCTGCGCATCGAACTCCTGCAACGCGGACGTCAGCGCCGTGCGCGTCGACTTGCGGGCCGACTCCGACACCGTCACCGACTCGGTCGCCGCCAGCAGCGACGCGAACAGCGCCGACACCTCCGCCGGCAGCACCGGCACCTCCTCGCCGGTGTCACGCTGGATCCGATACACCAGCTGATCGGCGTCGAGCCACGCCGCCGGACCCGCCGGCCACGCGTGCGGCTGCTCGATCCCCAACAGCCCCAACAACTCCGGGCGCGCATAGGGGGCCAGGTGCTCGGCGTCGGCGAGCGCCTCCACCAGCGCCGACCGCAGCGTCTGCTCGGCCGCGGTGTGCGCCGCCTCGGCCTTGCCGATCCGCTCGATCGCCGCGTCGTACGCCTTGCGGGCGGTGCGCTGCGCCGCCTTCGCCGCCTCGATCCGCGCACGGGCCTGCTCGAGTTGCTCGTCGATCTGTTCCGCGGAGGCACCGAGCGCGTCCCGCAGCGTCTCGAGCCGCTGCTGCTGCGCCGTCAACGACTCCTCGGCGACCGCCGCCTGCTCGGCCGACTCCTCGGCGGCCCGCCGCGCCTCGTCGAGCCGCGCCGCCGCATCCCGCGCCCGCTCGAGCTCGGCGGTGTGCTCGCGCCGGGCCCGCAGCAGCGCCTGACCATGCGACTGGAAGTGCCGGATCGCCGCCGCGACCGCGTCGAGCTCGCGGGCGGTGTGCGGGGCGCGATGCGCGGCCGCCGCGGCCCGCACCTGCTGCTCCCGCGCCACATGCTCGGCCAGGGCCTGATCGAAGTCGCGGTCCGCCGCCGCGGCCGATTCCGTCGCGGTCCGCAGCGCGCCGGCGCACTCGGTGACCTTCCGCAACGCCGCCGACACGGTGCCCGTGCGCGGCAACGCCGACGCGGCCCGCTCGAGCCGGGTCAGCTGCTCCCCGAGCCGGCGCCGGTCCGCGCCCAGCGCCTCCACCGCGGCTCGCGCCTCGGCGATCATTCTGTCCAGATCCGCGATCCGGCTTTGCCGACGCCGCGCCCGCGCGGTCGCCCCGATGAACTCCGCGTGGTCCTTGCCGTGGCGCCCGACCTGCACGCCCTGCCGGAACCGGCCGCTCTCGTCGACGGCCACGGCGACCGACCCGTCCGCCGGGGTCAACGCGATCGACGCGAGCAGATCCCGCACCCGCTGCTCCGGAACACCGGCATCGGGCTCGGCGACCAGCACATCGGCCAGGGTGCGCCCGGCCGGACGCTGCGCCGCCGGCAGCGGCTCCAGGAACTGCCCGGATTCGGTGTCCGCTGCCGGCACCGACTCGTCGGACACCCAGCCGTCCAGCAGATTCGCCGCCTCCAACGCGGCCTCGATCCCGGCCGCCGCCTCCGGCGTGACCTCGTCAGCGAACCGCACCAGCCGCCACAACGGCGCACCCGGCAAACCCTCCCGGTCGCCGCGCCGGGCCGGGAACGGCGGGGGAGCGTCGTCATGTTCGGCCGCGATCGCCGCCCGCTCGGACTCGAGTTCCCCGATCCGCGCCTCGAGCGCCTCCGCGTCCGCCGCGCACGACCGCCGCCGGAACTTCAGTTCCTCCACCGCGGACGCGGTGTGCGCCGCCAGCACCGCCGCCGGGGCGGGCGCATCGTCGTCGCCGGCGCGGGCGATCGCGTCGTCGAGGGCGTCGAGCAGCCCGGTCGCGACCCCCGCCGCCGCGAACTCGTCGCCGTGCTCACCCCACCAGGTGCGCAGCTGATTCGCCGTCTCGGCGCGGGCGAGCTCGACCATCGTCTCCGCCGCCTCGACCGCGGCCCGCGCGGTGTCCAGCTGCGCGCGGCCCCGCTGCGCCGACGCCTCCGCGCGCGTCCGCGCCGACGCGGCGCCCTCGACGCGCGAGAGCGCCGACCGCACCGCCTGCACATCGGCTTCGCGTTCGGCCACGTGCCCGTCGATCGCGGCCGCCAGCTGCTCGGCACGCACATCCGGTTGCGGTGCGGCCCAGACGATTCCCGCGTCCTCCGACGCCGCGGCCAGCGCCGCCTCGCCCCGCGCGAGCGCCGCCGCCGCCGCCGTCACCGCGGCGGCCGCGCGTTCGGTTTCCTCGGTGCGCTGCGCGAGCGTGGCCTGCGCCCGCCGGGCCTGCTCGCCCTGCGCGATGGTGGTGCGTTCGAGATTCGCGACGGCCTGCGCCAGGTCGTCGAGCTGCTGCTTGCCCTCGTACGCGCTCGAGCGTTGCAGCGCCTCGAGATTCGCGCGGGCCTGCTCGAGTTCCCGCTCGGTCTCGGCGAGCTGCTGCTCGACGGTCGCACGCTCGGTCCCGGACCGCAGCCGGTCCGCCGCCGCGCCGTGCAGCGTCTCGATCCCGGCGTCGACCGCCGCCAGCCGCGCCGCGACCTGCTCGACGTCCGCCCGCGCCTGCTGCCGCAGATACCTCCCGTACACCGTGACGAACCGCTGCGCCGCCTCGTCCGCCGCCGACAGCGACTCGAGCACCCGCGCGACCTCCTCCATGTCGGAGAACGAGCGGGCCGCCTCGAGCACCAGCCGGTCGTCCAGCGGCCGCAGACCGTCGGTCAACGCCTGCGACAACCCCTTCGGGTCGAGATTCTTCGCCAGCTGCGGCCGCCGCAGCGTGAGGATCAGATTGATCAGCTGGTCGTACCGCTGTGCGCCGAGCCCGAACAGCCGCGCGTCGATCGCCGCCCGGTAGTCCACCGGCCGATCCGACACCGCGTCCGCACCGACCTCGTCGATCAACTGCTTGCGGGTCAGCGGCCGATCCTCGGCGTCGAGCAGCGAGAAGTCCACCCCGACCCGGCCGTCGACGACGAAATACCAGCGGGTGACCTTGTCGTTGCCGCGGGTGGCGCGCATCCCGATGCCGACCGTCACGGCCTCCGGATCGTCACGGTCACCGCGGCAGAACTCCATCCACACATACGAATACGCGCTGTCCTGCCCGCGGTAGAGCAGGTTCGACCGCATCGTGCGTTCCTCACCGGCGAACGGGTTCAAACGGCGCGGTTCGATCCGGCCGTCGAACACGAACGGGAACAGCACCTCGAGGGCCTTGGTCTTGCCCGACCCGTTCGGGCCGCGCAGCACCAGGCGCCCGTCGGCGAACGAGAACTCCTGGTCCCGGTAGTCCCACAGGTTGATGATCCCGGCCCGTGTCGGCCGGAAACGGGCACTGCTCATGACAACTCCGCCTCGCTCGAGTCTCCCGGATACAGATCGATCTGCGGGTCCCGCTCCCGGACGGTGACCGTGACCCCGCGGTAGCGCGCCAGCGCCGGCAACGCCAGCACCCCACCGGGCACCCGCACCACCAGCCGCAGCTTCTCCAGCAGATCCAGCGCCGCCGCGGCCAACCCGGCCGGATCGGCCTGCCACTGCGCCGCGAACGTGCGCCCGTAGGCGTCGACGAGCTGCCCGACCGTCGAAGCCAGCCACCCGTCCTCGATGAGCGGATGCAGCGCGGCCGGCCGCTCCTCGGCCGGCTCCGGCTCCGGCGCCGGGTCGGACCCCGACTCTGCGCCGTCCTCCACGGCGAGCGCCGCGAACACCCCCGCCGCGGGGATTGCCGCATCCACCGCCGCCACCAGCGCCTCGTGACCGTCCGCGGGCAACGGCATGCGCAGCAGCCCGGCGTCCTCGTCCTCGGGCACCCCCGCGTCGAGCACCCGGGCGCTGATTTCCCCGGCCAGCAGCAACGCCAACTGCGCCACCGACCCGGTCCCGGGAAACCGCAGATCCGACAGCCGGCCCGACGAATCCACCAGCGCCACGCCCTCGGCGCGACGCTCGGCGACCAGACCGGTCAGCAACTCCACGTCCGCCGCGGTCCGCGGCAACGCCAACTGCAACGCCTCCGCATCGTCGAGCTCCTCCGCGTACAACACCGGCCGCTGCACCAGCGCCCGCCGCACCCGCCGCGCGACCTCCGCCGCCGCGACCGGACGCTCCGGATCGGCCGGGACGCCCCCGTCGGCCAGCAGCCCACGCACCGACCGCAGATGCTGCAACACCCGCGGCGGCCGGAACAACGCCGTCACCACCGCCCGGTCGATGTCGTACAAGGCCTCACCGACCTCCGGATCCGACGCCCACCGGCCGGCATCCCCGTCGGCCAGGGTGATCGCACCCCGCGTGCACAACCACGCCACCGCATCGACGAACGCATCCCGGTCCGCGGCCCGGTCCGCCGCCAGCTCCACCCCGTCGACCTGCGACGCCTCCGCCGCCACGTGCCCGGCCAGCTCGGACAGGCTGATCTGATTCCCGCCCCGCCCCAACGCCGCCAGCGCCAACGCCAGATACGCGTAGCGCCGCCGATCGAACGGCCGATCCGACACCGTCGACGTACCTGCCCCCGGGTCGAGCCGATCCGCGACCGTGAACAACCGGGCCGTCGTCTCGGTCACCTCGAGCCGATACCCGAACGCCTCGAGCAGATCCGCGCGCAACTCCGTCGCCCACCGCCGCACCAGCGGCAGCGCATTCGGATCCGGATACGACACCGTCACCAGATGGTGAGTGAGAATCAACCGCACCGCCCGCTGGAACGAATCCAGCTCGAGCGACGGAATGCCCCGCGCCTTCACCGCACGTCCACCGACAGGCCGTCCAGATGCAACCGGCCCCGCGCCGTGTGCACCACCATCGACTCCGCGCTCGGCGTCAACGTCAATGTCACCCCGTTCCCCGAACCCGTCGCCGCATCACCCACACGGGCACTGATCGGCACCCGCGCCGACAACGCCGCATCCAGCAGACCCAACAGCACCTCGGTCTCGGCCTCCGACAACTCCCGCTCCCGCACACCCCCGGTGGCCAGCGACGCCGCGGCCGCCGCGCGGCGACGCTGCGCCGCGAGCTGCACCTCCCGCAGCCGCCGGATCCCGGACTCGTTCCGCACCACCTTGCCCGGCGCCCCCGCCGACGGGGTCCGGCCCGTCTCGGCGAGCGTCCGGGAGATCTCCACCGGCGGCGCCTCCCACCACGACATCCCGATCGGCACCGCCTCCGCATCCGCGTGCGGCATCGCGAAATGCCGCGGCCGGCCCAGATCGAACACCACCCCGAACAGGGCGTGCGCCGCCTCCTCGCTCGGTGCGGCCGCGAACCAGCCCGCCAGGTGCCGCAACTGCGACTCCCGGCTCACCCCGCCCTTGCGGGTCTCGGTGACACGCCGCAGCAACGCCAGCACCGCGGCGATCGCGCTCATCGTGCCCTCCCGCAGCCGATCGGCCTCGCTCGGCGCCGACCCCACCCCGGCGAACCAGTGCTCGATGCCGCGCCACCGCGACCGCCAGTCCGCCTCCCGCTCCTCGACCGGCAACAACACCCGTTCGTCGTGGGCCGCAGCCCGCGCCAACAACTGCTCGACACCGGTCGCCTGCACCCGCTCGAGCGCGGCGGTCAGCTTCGGCGCGAACCGCGCCAGATCCGAACTGAACTCGCGCATGTGCATCAGCAACGCGTCCTTGTGCGCGAGGAACACCTCCGGCGTGATCTCCGTGGTCCGCACCATGTCACCGAGCACGAGATAGAACCGGGCCGCCCGTTCGGCCATGTCCGACAACGTCGCATCGAGCCGCATCAGCTTGCGGATGACCAGCTCCCCGTCACCCGCCTCGTTCGCCGCCGCGAGATCGGTCAGATCCGCCAGCAGATCCGCCAGCGCCAGCCGCGACAGCGACGCATCCTCCCCGCGGCCGCTCAGCACGTCCTCCACCGCCCGGAACGCGTGATAACCGGGCCGGGTGAACTGATACACGAAATGCCGATTGCGGTACTCGGCGAGTGTCGCCGCCCGCGTCCCGTCGTAGCTGCGCTCGAGCAGACCCCACGCGTGCAGCTGCTCGAGCAGCGGCGTGACGTCCTGCGCCGACAACGCCGCCGCCGGATCGTCCCCGCCGATCCGCCCGAGGATCGACGCGACCTCCCCGGCATGCAGCAACACCACATAGTTGGCGCGGGCATGGTCGAACGCCCGCAACACCCACAGATATTCGGTGCGCTTCTCCGCTGTCGCGAACGAGAACAGCCGCAGCCGCTCACCCCGCGCGATCGGGTCCTCGACCCCGCCGGGATGGGACTGCACTGTTTCACTCACCGTGACAGGGTAGGCGGACCGGGCCGCCGCACCCGCATCACCCGCCGACCGTGTCGGACTACGGCACGACGAACCACTTCCCGAACGGCACGATCTGCCAGGGCACCGGTTCGGCAGAGTCGCCACCGCACGGTGCTCCGACCCGGAACATCACGACGACAGGCAAGCACGCCCGCATCCCGATCCGGCGGTCGCTCCGATCGACGACCGTCCGTTCCGTGGATCAGTCCCGGCGTTCGAACGTGATCAACAGGCCCTCCACGCCACCCGGTCCGACGCGTCCCTTGATGTCGGCGGAAGTGATCGCCTTGAGCTGCCAGCCGTCTCGCGCGTGCTCGTTGAGAACCTTCTCGAGCTTCTCACCGGAGAGTTTTCCGCCGAGCATCTTCTCCCGGAGCTCGACCACCTTGTAGGAATACACGTTCCGAGTCCTTCCGTCCGGGACACCGCTGACGGCGAGCGTACCCCGCAGCACTCAGCGTCGAACTGCCTTCGCGATGGTCACGAACCGCGTCACGCGATCGCGTTGCTCCCTGGTGAGAGGACCCCGAGCCTCGTCGAGCGTCCACCGCGCGTTGATCACCGACCGCACCACCACCCAACCGCGCGCCCGTTCCTCGTCGAGCTCCCCGGCATCGACCACCGCCTCGAACCGGCGCAACAACCCGCCGCGGACATCGCCGGCCAGCTCGTCCCACCGGTTCCACAACAGCGGCGCCGGCTCGAAGTTCCGGTCGCCGGCCAACGGTTTCGGGTCGATCGCGAGCCACGGCCGACGCTCCCCGGCGAGAACATTCCCGTAGTGCAGATCGCCGTGCAGCATCACCGACGACGCGCCCTCGTCGGCTGTCAGCTCCCGCGCCAGCGCCGCGGCCTGCTCGACCAGCCGGTGAGGGATCGGAACATCGCGGGGCAGCCGTTCCAGAATCTCGGCCTCACGCCCCATATACGCGGACAACCGCCGCAGCCGCGGGACCGCCGGACGGTGCAACCGCCGCATCAGCTCGCCGGCGATCCCGCACGCCTCCACGTCCCACAACCCGGTCAGATCCTCGGAACCGAGCCGCTCGAGCAGCAGCGCGCGGCGCGCGGGATCGGCCCGGACGAGCTGCGCCGCGCCGTCACCGTGCCAGTGCCGCAGCGCCAGGTGCTCGTGTGCGGACTCCTCGTCGGGGAAGCCGACCTTCAGTACGGCCAGGTCACCGGAGGCGTCGCGCACCGGCAGGACCAGCGACCGGTGCCCGTGGATCGCGGCGCCGTCTGGCGTCAACCGCCACTCGTCGACGATCCGGGACAGCAGTCGCGGCGATCCGTCGACCCAGGCGGCCCACTCGGGGCCACCGTTTACGGCTCCGCGCGGGTCCGGGCTCAACCCGCGTGCGCGGGTGCCGGTTCTGCCACGACCTGCACGGGTCGGGACCCGGGATCCGGCGAGCGGAAGGGCAGCGGGTCGACGGTGACCGCGGCCGGCCGGGGCTCGAGACCGTGGGCGCGCTCGAGGGCGACGAGGGCGTCGTCGAGGCGGTCGAGCAGCGGTTGCAGGTGCGGCAGGCTCCGGCTGCACGAGGTCAGACCGAAGGCGATGGAATCGTCGGTGCTCGTGCAGGTGATGTTCAGGGCCTGGCCGTCGACCGGAACGGAGAGCGGATACACCGCGTCCACGCGCGCGCCGTTCCAGTACAGCGGGTGCGCCGGGCCGGGCACGTTGGAGACGATCACGTTGAAGGGCGGTCGCGGCAGCGCCCGGTTCCTGGTGAGCATGCCGACCGCCAGCGGAGCGACGCCGAGTGCGCTGGTGGCGAGCCGGGACAGCGGGGACATCCCGTGCATCGCGTCCTTGCCCTGTCCCATCGACGCGGACACCGCCGCGAGCCGCTCGGCGGGATCCGCGACGTCGGTGGCCAGATTGCACATCAGGACGCCGACTTCGTTGCCCGAGCAGCCCTTGTCGGGCCGCAGGCACACCGGCACCATCGCCACGAGCGGCCTGTCGGGCAGCTCGCCGTGATCGCCGAGGAACGCGCGCAGGGCCCCCGACGACATGGCGAGCACGACATCGTTGACGGTCGCGTCGGCGGCTTTCGCCACCGCGCGCAGCCGCTCGAGCGGCCACGACCGGGCCGCGAACCGGCGGGTGCCGGAGATGGGCACGTTGATCATGGTGTTCGGTGCAACGAGAGACAAGGAACCACCGCGGCCGTGCAGCGCCCGATCGACCGTGCCGACGAGTGCCGGGACGAGACCGATCGCCTCCCCGGCGGCGGCCCGGATCGTCTGCATCGCGGCCTCGGGCAGACCGAGTGCGGTCCCGCCGGTGTGGGTGCGGCTCGGCGGCTCGATCGGTTCCCACGGCGCGGGCATGCCGGTGCGGTCCGGATCCGGGCTCAGGGCCCGGCGCAGCAGCTTCATCGCGCCGACACCGTCGGCGAGCGCGTGATGGATCTTGGTGTAGACCGCGAGGCGGCCGTCGGCGAGACCCTCGATGAGGTGCACCTCCCACAGGGGGCGGTGGCGATCGAGCAGGGTGCTGTGAAGCCGCGAGACGAGGTCCCACAGCTCGTCGAGGCCGCCGGGCCGCGGCAGCGCGTTGCGCCGGACGTGGTACGACAGCGAGAACTCGCGGTCTTCCTCCCAGGCCCACTGGCCGAGCGTGCCGAGCGACCGCGCCGCGCGTTTGCGCCACAGCGGATCGACGTGGTCGTCGCGGACCGAGTCGGTGAACCGGGCGCTCAGGTCGGCGGCGGTCGTGCCGTCGCGAGGCTGCAACAGGATCAGGCCGCCCACGTGCATGGGGCGATCCCGGGTCTCGCCGAGAAGGAACATCGAATCGGTCGGCGACATCGGTAGACGCATATGGATGTGTTTCCTCCGCTCGGGTTGCGAGCAGGTCGTGGCGGGTTCCCCTGCGACCCCGCCGGAATGTGCCTCGAACCATGATTCACATCACAGCTGTGTGACACGACACAATTTGTACGGCATCCGAGCGGGTTCCGCCAAACCGTAGGGTCCGATTTCGGAGCGGTGGGGGCTTTCGTCCGAATTCGAATGCGTGAAGGTCGGCTCAGGGGGTCGTGGAGGCGTCCCGAGCGGCGGGCTGGAACAGCTCGATGAGGTTGCCCGCGGGATCGGCGAGCAGGATCTGGCGGCCACCCGGCCCGGTCACCACCTCGCTGCGGAACTCGACGCCGTCCCCGCGCAGGCGGGCGATCTCGGCGTCGAGGTCGCCGACGACGAGATGGATCCGGTTGCGGCCCGGACCCGCGAACTCCGTCGGCGTGGCGCGAGCCCCCGAACTGGCCGGGCCGGACAGCAGCAGGCGCAACGAACCCCGGATCACGTCGGCGAAGGCGGGGGCGGGGTTGGTGAGCACGGTGAAGCCGAGACGGCGGGTGTAGAAGTCGATCGCCGCGGGCACGTCGTCGACGAGGTAGCGGACACTGACGTAGTCGTCGGAGGTGGTCATCGGATACTCCCTGTCATGGTGGGGGTGGTGAGAGTCGCGATCAGGTACCCGATGCGGGTGTCGATCTCGGTGGCGGTGGCCCGGAAGGCCGGATAGGTGTCCTCGTCGGCACCGCCGGCCGCTGCCGGATCGGGGATGCTCCAGTGGATCCGGCGGGTGTCGTCGTCGCCGAACTCGGGACAGACCTCGCGGGCCTTGTCGCACAAGGTCACGACCGTGCCGAACCGACGACCTGCGAGGGCGTCGAGATGACGGGGGCGCCGATCGCCGAGGTCGATCCCGAACTCCTCGCGCAGCACCCGCACCGTGTCGGGGTGCATGTCCGGTTTGGGTCGGGTCCCGGCGCTGATCGCCTCGACGACGCCGTCGGTGCGCCACCGCAGCAGCGCCTCCGCGATCGCGGATCGGGCACTGTTGCCGGTGCACACGAACAACACCGGTGCCGGGGCCGGGGAGGGTCGAGGGGGCGCGAGGGTGCGGCCCAGCGCCGGATGCAGGGCGGCGCCGGCGCCGGCCAGCATCTCGGTGCACCGGTCCAGGTCCAGGTGGTAGTAGCTGTCGCGGCCGTCGAAGCTGCTGCGGGTGGCCCGCACCAGGCCGCCGTCGCGGAGCAGGCGCAGGTGGTAGGAGATCAGGTTCTGCGGCTCCCCGATCAGGGACACCATCTCCCGGACCCGGTGGTCGCTGCCGGACAGCATCGTGAGCAGCTGCCACCGCACCGGATGCGCGGCGAGCTGCACGAAGGACGGAACGGGAAGTGCCGACGCCATAACCCCAGGATATCACCGATACATCAAATCGATTTGATGTAATTTGCCGCGTCAGGACGGCGCCGCCCCCGTGGACCCGCGCACGACCAACTGGGTCGGCAGCACACTCGCGGCCGGTTCCACCACCCCCTCGTAGGTCTGCCGCCCGAGCATCTCGATCGCGCGCGACCCCGCATCCTCGGTGCGCTCGGCGAGCGTGGTCAGCGTCGGGGTGCACAGGTCGGAGCCGAAGATGTTGTCGAATCCGACGACGCTGATGTCCTCCGGGACCGCGACCCTGCGTTCGTGCAGTCGGCGCAGCACGCCGAGCGCGAGCATGTCGTTGTGGCAGACGACCGCGGTGGCACCGGCGGCCACCGCCGCGTCCGCCGCCGCGGCACCGCCGCCCAGCGTGGGGGAGTAGGGGCCGAACCGGCGCACCTCCATGTCGCGTTCCTGCGCCGCCGCGCGGAGACCGAACCAGCGCCGGGCGCCCGACCACGATTCGGGAGGGCCGCCCAGAAAGATCAGGGACCGGTGTCCGAACGACGCGAGGTGGTCGACGATCTGGCGGGTACCGGAATCGTAATCGGCCACGACGCAGGAGAATCCGCGCACTGCCCGATTGACCAGCGTGATGGTGTTCAGTTCGGCGGCGCGCCGGAGGTCGTCGTCGGGCATGCGGGAGGCGCTGAGAACGAAACCGTCCACGGCCGGCCCGAGACGTTGGAGCAGCCGCGCCTCGGTCGCCGCGCTCTCCTGCGTGTCCCCGAGCACCAGGGTGCGTCCCGCCGCGGCCGCCGCGCGTTCGGCGCCCTTGATCACCCCGGCGAAATAGGGATTCGTGATGTCCGGCACGAGCAGGGCGAGGGTGTTGGTGCGCCCCGACTCGAGCGCGCGGGCCATCGGATTCGGGGAGTAGCCGAGCTCGGCGGCGACCTCGAGCACGTGCTCGCGCGTGCTCGAGTTGACCCGGCCCGGGTTCGTGAACGAGCGGGAAACGGTCGACGCGGCGACCCCGGCGGCCCGGGCGACGTCGGTGATGGTGGCGCGCTTGCGCGGGTGCCGAGCGGCCGGTTCGGAAGCCATGGCGCAAGTATGGCAAAGAATGGCAAACGATTGCCGTGTGACCTCGGCCACCCCTAGCGTCGGAATCGACCGACAATGACCATGCGACCGACGGAAGCAGTCTCATGACCCAAACAACGACCGTGCAGCGGACGCCGCGCAAGGCGGCGCTCGCCGCCTGGAGCGGCAGCGCCCTCGAGTACTACGACCTCGCGATCTACGGCACCGCCGCCGCGCTCGTGTTCCCCACGATCTTCTTCCCCGAGGGAAACCGCGCCGCCGCCACCGTCGCCTCCCTCGCGACCTTCGGCGTCGCCTACATCGCCCGGCCCTTCGGCTCCTTCCTGATGGGACACGTCGGAGACCGCTACGGCCGCAAGAAGATCCTCATCGGCACCCTCCTGCTGATGGGCATCTCCACCTTCCTCGTCGGATGCCTGCCCACCTACGGTCAGGTCGGCCTGCTCGCCCCGGCGATGCTCGTCGTCCTCCGGCTCCTCCAGGGAATCTCGGCCGCCGGCGAACAGGCCGGCGCCAACTCGATGTCCTTCGAACACGCCCCCGACCACCGGCGGGGCTTCTTCACCAGCTGGACACTCAGCGGCACCCAGGGCGGCCAGGTGCTCGCACCGGCGGTGTTCCTCCCGCTCGCCGCGCTGCTGTCGGACGAACAGCTGCACGCCTGGGGCTGGCGGATCCCGTTCTGGCTCAGCGCCGTCGTCGTCCTCGTCGGATTCCTCATCCGGCGCACCCTCGACGAGACACCCGAATTCCACGCCGAACAGGAACACGCCGAGGTCCCGCGCGCACCGCTGTCCCTCCTGCTGCGCGACCACTGGCGCGGCGTCCTGCGCGTCTTCTTCGCGTCCTTCATCGCGATGGTCAACACCGCCTTCCAGGTCTTCGCCCTCAACTTCGCGACCGACGACGAATACGACATCGGCATCGACTCCAGCACGATGCTGTGGCTCGCGATCATCGCCAACGTCATCGCCGTCGGCACGATCCCGCTGTGGGCCATGCTCTCGGACCGGATCGGCCGCAAACCGGTGTTCCTGACGGGCCTGATCGGCAGCGCCATCCTCGTCACGGCGTTCCTGTGGTCGATCTCCCGCGGCGACGTCCCCCTCGTCCTGATCACCGGAATCCTGCTCGCCGGCGTCGTCTACAGCATGCCCAACGCCTGCTGGCCCGCGACCTACGCCGAATACTTCCCGACGAGCGTCCGCCTGTCCGGAATGGCGATCGGCACCCAGTTCGGTTTCGCCCTCGCCGGTTTCACCCCGGCCATCGCCGGCTCGCTCATGAACGGTGACGCGGGCAACTGGTATCGCGTGGCCCTGTTCGCCGCCGGAGCCGTCGTCATCGCCGCCGTCGCGGTCGCCACCGGACCGAACGGAACCCACAAGATCGCGACCCCCGACCTCGGCTCGACACCCGAGACACACACCTCGCCGGTCCCGGTCGGAGCGCCGCGATGACCACCCGCCCCACCATCGCGGTCCTCAACGGACCCAACCTCAACCTGCTCGGCTGGCGCGAACCCGCCCTCTACGGCACCGCGACCCTGGACGACATCGAGAAACTCTGCGAACGGACCGCGGCCGACCTCGGCTACGACCTCGACTTCCGCCAGACCAACCACGAGGGCACCCTCGTCGACCACATCCACGACGTCCGCGAACGGGTCCGCGGCCTCGTGATCAACGCGGCGGCCTACACCCACACCTCGGTCGCCGTGCGCGACGCGCTCGCGACCGTCGCCGCACCCGTGATCGAGGTGCACCTGACCAACGTCCACACGCGAGAGCCGTTCCGGCACCTGTCCTACATCGCGCCCGTCGCGACCGGCGTCATCGCCGGGATCGGACCCGCCGGCTACGAATACGCCGTCCGGCACGTCGCGGCACTGAACGGCCCGGCCGCCCTGGACAACCACATCGAGGAACGACACGATGCCCACCACTGACCACCCCACCTTCGTCCTCGGCCTCGTCGGCGCCGGCATCGGCGGCTCCCTGACCCCCGCCATGCAGGAACGAGAAGGACACGAATCCGGCCTCGGCCTCGCCTACCGGCTGATCGACGCCGAACGGCTCGGCTTCGGCCCGGACGAACTGCCGCAGGTCCTCGACTGGGCCCGCCGCCTCGGCTTCGACGGACTCAACATCACGCACCCGTTCAAGCAGCGCGTGATCGACCTGCTCGACGAACTCACCGAGGACGCCGAGGACCTGGGCGCGGTCAACACCGTGGTCTTCCGGGACGGTCGCGCACTCGGCCGCAACACCGACTGGTCCGGCTGGGGCCGCGCGTTCCGGCGCGTGCTGCCCGACGCGGTGTCGGACCGGGCCGTGCTCGTCGGCGCCGGCGGCGCCGGATCCGCCGTCGCCTACGCGCTGCTCGACCAGGGCGCGGCGCACGTGTCGATCGTCGACGTCGACACCGACAAGGCCCAGCACTGCGCGACCCGCCTCGCCAAACGATTCGGCGACGACCGCATCACCGCCACCACCGATCTCGCCGGCGCGCTGGCCGGCGCGCAGGGACTGATCAACGCGACCCCGACCGGCATGACCGGCCATCCCGGGCTGCCCGTGCCCGCCGACCTCGTCCACGGCGACCTGTGGGTCTCCGACGTCGTCTACTTCCCGCTGGAAACCGAATTCGTCCGGCTCGCCCGCTCCCGCGGGTGCCGCGTCGTGCCCGGAGGCGGCATGGCGGTCTTCCAGGCGGTCGGCGCGTTCGAATATTTCACCGGCCGCAAACCCGACGCGGACCGGATGCTGCGCCATTTCGAGGAGCTGACCAGCTGATGCACCGTGGAATCGCGACCGTGTCCCTGTCCGGGATTCTCGAGGAGAAACTCGAGGCTATCGCCGCCGCCGGGTTCGACGGCGTCGAGATCTTCGACAACGATCTCGTCGCATCCCCGCTCCCGCCGCAGGAGATCGCCCGCCGATGCGCCGACCTGGGCCTGACGGTCGACCTGTTCCAGCCGATCCGCGACGTCGAAGGCGTCGACCCCGCACGATTCCCCGCCGTCCTGCACCGCATGCGCCGCAAGCTCGAGGTCGCGTCCGCGCTCGGCGCCGGCACGGTACTCGCGTGTTCCAACGCGCTGCCGGACGCCGTCGACGACCCGGACCTGTCGGCCGAGCAACTGCACGCGGTCGGGGAACTCGCCGCGTCCTTCGGAATCACCGTCGCGTACGAAGCCCTGGCCTGGGGACGGCACGTCGATCGCGTCGGCCGGGCGTGGGCCGCGGTGCTCCGCGCCGACCACCCCGCGATCACCCTCGCGGTGGACACCTTCCACATGCTCGCGCGCGGCGACGACGGCTCGGCCCTCGCCGGGATCCCCGGTGACCGCATCGGGTTCCTCCAGGTGGCCGACGCACCCCTGCTCGACATGAACGTGCTCGAGTGGAGCCGGCACTTCCGGTGCTTCCCCGGTCAGGGCACGCTCGACGTCGCCGGGGTCGTCGCGGCCGTGCTCGAGGCGGGCTACCGCGGACCGCTGTCCCTCGAGATCTTCAGCGACGTCGTGCGCGAGGCCGATCCGTTCGTCACCGCCCGCGACGGAATGCGATCGCTGGTGTTCCTCGAGGATCAGCTCGGCGAGCGCCTGTCCGGACCCGTCCGGGAACAGATCTCCGTCGCACCCCCGGTCCCGCGCCGCACCGACGTCGCGTTCGTCGAACTGTCCGACCCCACCGGATCGGTATATCCCGGCCTGTTGTCCGGACTGGGCTTTCACGTCGCGGGTCGGCATCGCACCAAACCCGTCGTGTGGTGGCGCAACGGCGGCGCGCACGTGGTGGTCAACGAAGCAGCACCGGGCCCCGCCGCGACCGCGTTCGGGCTGGTCGCGCCGCCGGTCGCGGACGTCGCCGAGCGCGCCGCGGCACTGTTGTGGCCCGCCGTCGACAAGACGCGAGGTGAGGGCGAGGCCGACCTGCCGGGGATCACGTCGCCGTCCGGCCTGCACGTGTTCGTCAGCGCCGAACCCGGCGAGACCGACGACTGGCACACCGACTTCGTCGCCGACGACGAGCGCGCACCGGATAACGGGTGGCTCGGGCTCGACCACCTCGACGTCGCCGTCTCCGCCGATCAGCTCAACGAAGAGCTCTCGTTCTTCCGCACCTTGTTCGGCCTGCACCCGGTGAGTTCCGAGGAATACATCCAGCCGGAGGGACGGCTGCGCATTCGCGCGCTGCGCGCGGAGAAGGGCGATCTGCGTGTCGCTCTCACCGTTTCCGACAGCGGCGCCGGAGCACAGCAGCACGGCATCACCCAGATGGCGTTCGCGACACCCGATGTCGTCGACGCAGTGCGGCGCATCCGTTCCCGCGGCGTCGAACTGCTCAGCCCACCCGACAACTACTACGCCGATCTCGACGCTCGCTTCGCCCTCGATCCCGATCTGCTCGTCCTGCTCCGTAAGCACGATCTGCTCTACGACCGGAACGCCACGGGAGAGTTGCTGCACGCCTACACCGTCCCGGGGGAGGGCGGCTTCCAGGTCGAGATTCTGGAACGTCGCGGCGGGTACGACGGATACGGATCGGCCAACACCCACGTCCGGCTCGCGGCCGCTCGACGTAGCTGACGTACCGGGTGGCGTCCGCGCATCGGCCGCCGGATCCCCCGCCGACGCAGTACGCTCGTTCATCGGAAGTTCTCCGGAAACGAGGAAGATGACCGGTCGCGAAGTACATGCCCAGGCTCGTGGCGGTGCCGACTCCGGTGCTGTTGCCCGCGCCTTGGTGGCCGAGGTCGCCGAACTCTCGGTCACGCGGCAAGGCGAGATCGCGCAAGCCATGATCGACCGGCTCACCTCGGAAATCGGCGCGATGTCCGCGGATCGTCCGACCCGGGGCGCACTCGACCGGGCCGCGTGGGACGGCGTCGCCGTCATCACCCGGTTCCTGCGCGACGACCTCGACGAGATCGAGATCCCCGACGCGTCGTACGGTCTCGTCCGGACGCTCGCCCGGCAGGGACTACCGGTCACGGTCGTGGACCGGAGCAATCGCCTCGCCCAGGACTGCATCCTCCGGTGGTGCCTCGAGGTGCTCGCGGGCCTCGGCAACGACACGGAGGCGGTCATGCAGGCGGGCGTGATGATCCTGACGAAACTGTCCGCCGGCATCGACGGGGTGTCCCAGCGCCTGCTCGGGGTGTACGAGGCCGAGCGCGACATGTGGCTGTTCAACCGCAACGCGTCCCGTTCCGCGCGGATCCACGACATCCTCGCGGGCCGCCCGATCGAGGTCACGGACGCCGAAGCCACCCTCGGCTACCGGCTCGGCCAGCACCACCTGGGCGTGATGGTCTGGACCGACGACACCGAGACCGCCGACAACGAGCTGACCGAACTCGAACAGGCGGTGACCACGCTCGCGGACTATTTCGGGGCGGGAAGCCGGGCGCTGTTCGAACCGTTCGACGAACACACGGGCTGGGCGTGGATTCCGCTCGGTGGGGTCTCGCAGGTCGAATTCACGGAGCTGACCCCGATCGTCGCAGGCTGGGAGCGCCCGTTCATCGTTTCCTTCGGAGACCCGCAGGACGGAGTCGACGGGTTCGTCCGCACCCATCGGCAGGCCGCTCAGGCCAGATCGGTGGCGCAGGCCTCGCAGCTGCCGGGACCGCGATTCGTTCCGATCAGCGCGGTCGGGGCGGTGGCGTTGATGTGCCACGACCTCGACGCGGCCCGGTCGTGGGTCGGTGAGGTCCTGGGGCCGCTCGCCGCAGACGATCTCGGCGCCGAGCAGCTGCGTCGTACCCTGTTCGAGTTCCTCTCCAGCGGAGGCAGTTACATCGCCGCGGCGACCCAGTTGCACATGCACCGCAACTCCGTCGCGTATCGGATCAACAAGGCCGAAGAACTGCTCGGCCGGAGCGTGCGGGAGTCCCGGCTCGACCTCGAGAACGCCCTGGCTCTGTGCCATTGGCTCGGCTCGGCCGTGCTCACCGCGCCGACCGCGACTCCCGCATCGGCCAGGTGAACGAAGATCCCCCGGCCGCCGACACCCCGCCTAACCGGCGGCCGCCATGCGGCTCGGAACGGTGGCCCGGATGAACTCTCCGATCTCGCCGATCGCCTGCAGCGATTCGGGCAGCAGGTCGGCCGCGGCCTGGAAGACGTGCACCTGCCGGTCCCAGACCTGCAGTTCGCATCGGGTGCCGGACCAGGCGAGGCGATCGGCGATCAGCTCGGCGTCGACCAGGAGCAACTCGTGTGAGCCGACCTGGATGAGGACGGGCGGCATGCCCGACAGATCCGCGTCCACCGGGCACACCCGGCCGGGCCTGTCGGACCCGGCACGCACGCGGGCGTCGCGACGGTAGGACAGACCGGCCAGCCCCTCGAACGCATTCCCCGGCAACAGCGCACAGCGTTCCGCGTTCGAATGTCCCAGCTTGCGGCTGGGATCCAGCTCCGTCAGCGGCGAGAGCGCCACGATGGCCCCGGGCGCCGGCAAGCCCCGGTCCCGCAGAGCCAGCGGGATCATGAATGCCAGGTAACCGCCGGCGGAGTCTCCCGCCACGACGATCTGATCGGGCCGGTAACCCCGGGACAGCAACCACTCGTAGGCATCCACCCCGTCGTCGACCGCATCTCCGATGGAGTGGGCGGGCAGCATCCGGTAGTCGACCGCCAGCACCGCTGCCTCGGCCTCCGCGGAGATCCGGGAGACGAGGCGCTGGTGGCTCTTCAGGCCACCGCATAGGAAGGCGCCACCGTGCATGTACAGAACGACGCGCTCGTCCCCGGCCCCGGGCGCCTCGACCCAGGACCCGCCACAGTTCGTCAGGACGACCGGACGACACCGGGTTCCCTCGATGGGCGGTAGCAGGGTTCCGGCGAGGTCGAGCAACCCGGTGGGCCACGGCAGTCCGGGGGCGCGGCCCCACAGTCCGAGCAGTGGTCGCAGCGTCATCCGCATCGACCGTGCCAGAAGCCGCGCCTGCAGGCTGGCACCGCGGAACTCCCGGCGCAGAACGGCGGTGGGTTCGTGAAGGCCATGGTGCATGCGGTACGTTCGGGGCCCCTCGAGCAGGTGCGACGGCGCGTGCAGGTGAGGTCCGGTGGTCATGTGAATGAACTCCTTACGGGGGAACTCGTGCCCACTCGATCGATCCGCAGGAGAAGCGACAGGGGCCGAGTGCGACCCGTCCACCGGGTTGCACCTTCCTGTTCGACGGTAGGAGTGTCCTAGGGAGGATTCACCGGTCTGCGTGCACACTGAATGTTGCGACGCTTGGGCGGAGCGCACAGTGTCGTCGTCGGTCCGAACGCGGTCGACGGCGTGACGGTCCTCACCCGAGACCTCGTGCGGGACGAACCTCACATCGCAGCGCTGGACGGGGCCGATGTTCTTGTGCGGACAGCCCAGCGCGCCACCGGCTCTGTGTGCCGGCAGCCCGAAGGAATCCGGACGGAAGCGACCTACCGTCGAATGAGGATGACGACGGGAGTCCCGCCGTCACCCTCGATGGGGACAAAACACAGCCGACGCGGTGCTCCGGCTGTGTCTTGCAGACGATCCCTATCGCGGAAAGGACCTCGATGGCCGCCGACCTCGACCCCGTTCGCCCGGGCTCCACGACGCGCAACGCCCTGACCATCCTGCGGTGCGACGACTGCGACACCCACTTCGCACCCCAGACGCCGAAGTGCTCCTCGTGCGGAAGCGCGGAACTTCAGTCGGTGTGTTGTTCCGGTGCCGGCTCGATCGTGTCGTGGAAAGTGCTGCACCACGCGTCGCACGGACGGCACCGCGACCAGGAGCCGTTCACGATCGCGATCGTCGAACTCGACGACGGACCATGGGTCTACTCGAAGATCGAAGGTTCGTTCCCCGATGGCGCCGACGCGCCGGTACGGGTGGAATTGCGGTCCGCCCGCCCCGCCGACCGGTTCCCCGTGTTCGGGGTCTGCGCGGCCTGATTCCCTGCGTCGGCCGCTCGCAGGCGGTACCGGTCGCTACGCCGGGGGACGCTTCTCCTTCGCGGTGTCTTGGATCTTGGTGTCTTCGGCGACGTTCTCGGTGCTTTCGGTAGCGCGGCGAGCACGGGCGGCCGTGAGTTCGGTTCGCAGTTCGGCGATTTCGGCACGTAGTTCGTCCCCGCGCTCGCGCGCGGCGGCCTCGGTCGCCGCCGACGACGCGGCCGTGACGCGTGCCTGCTCGAGGTGATCGCGCAGGTCCGCGCTGCGTGTGCGCTCGGCGCCCAGCTCCGATTCGACGCGTTCGAGCGCGGCGGACTCCCGTTCGAGCGAAGCGCGGGCGCGCGTGAGTTCGGCGCGCGTGTCCTGCAGGTCGGCGGCCAGGCGATCGCGCTCTTCGGCGGCCCGCTCGAGGAGGTCCCGGGTTTCGGTGATCTTCGCTGTCAGCTCGGAGACGGTGCTCCGCAGTTCCGCGGTGATCTGCTCGTGCTCCTCCTGCGTATCGGCGAGCTGTTCCTGCCAGCGGTGCAACGTCGCGGCGTGCTCGTCGGCCATCCGCGCGAGTTCGGCGTGATGCGTTTCCCGAAGCTCCCGGAGCTGCTCGGCGTGGGCGGCGCGGGCGTCGGCGAGTTCGGCGTCGACGGCACTCACCGCAGCATCGGCGTTCTCGCGATCCTCGGTCGCCTGCGCCAGCTGCTCGCGCAGGCGGACGATCTTCGCGTCCGCATCGGCCTTCACCTTGGCAAGTTCGGTCGAGGCCCGGTTCAGCTGCGCTTCGAGCGCCGCGGGATCGGTGAGCTTGTCGACGGCGGCCGTGATCTGCGCCGCGACGGCGTTGTACTGCTCGAGGCTCGCCGCGGTCAACGCGCGCAGTGACGACACCGCCGCCGCGAGGTTGCTCGCGCCTTCGGCCGGATCCGCAGGGGAGGTGAGTTCTGCGAGCTGGGCCGCTTCCTTCCGCTGTCGTTCCCGTTCGCGGTGTGCGCGCACCCGATCGGCGGGGGAGGCGTACTTGCGCGGCCTGCCGACGCGCGGCTTCGACTCCTCGACAGCTTCGTTCTCGCCCATTTTCGGCCCCTTCAGCGCCTTGAACAGCATTTATAACATAACGATACACGAAACGTTACTTGAAACGAAACGAAAGAGAATGCCAAGTGTCGCCAAAACTGCAGGTAGCGACGGGTGTGCTTTGCAGGATGGGTGGTTGTTTTGTCTTGGGTTTCGGAAATCATGTTCTAAGAATGCGTACATGCATATGTCAGCATGTATTCCTTTTGATCGTCATAATCCCCACTTATGACGATCAAGGTCGCGCGGGGATCGAAAAACTGGGTAGGGGTGGGGCACGCCCGGCACCGCAGTGCCGGGCGCCCCTGGAGTGCCGGCGAAAATGCCCCTCGAACAGGGGAAATGGGCTACGAGCGTCAGTCGATGCGCACATCCGGCCACGGCGGCCGGCGGAGAATGGCGAGGGTGGCGATCGTGGCGGCGACCAACCCGATCAGCTCACCCATCAGCGCGATCCGCGTCCCGTCGACCGCCGCTTCCCAGCGGACCTCACCGTCGTGAACGACGAAGACACCCAATGGCTTCGGAACCGGCGTCGCATCGGTGCGCCGGAACCAGGGGCGCCGGAGGTCCGTCACGGTGATGATGGTGGTGCCGTCCGCCGTCTCGTGCGGTTCTCCGTAGACGCGGGCGCCGGCGGTTGGCAGAGGATCGGCGATGGCGTGGATGTTCATGGCCCTCCCTCGAGAGGTGGTGGGTTGTCCGGTCGACACGCCGATCCATCGTCGCATCGGGCGGTGCTCCACCGCGGTGGATACGGTGCGTTGAGTCGGATGGGGCCGGGACGAAGGGGAGTGTCACAGTGACGAAAGATGTCGGTGGCGCGGAACTGGTGTCCTCCGGCGCGTTCGCGCCTCCCGAACCGGCCGGGGCGCCACCGAATCTCCCGGCCGGCGCCGAGGATGCGATGCGCCGGCTGCGCGAGAAGGCGTCCTCCGACAACACCCGTGCCGCGCACACCGCCGACTGGGACAAGTTCGTCCGCTGGTGTGAGGGATCCGGGAACACCCCGCTGCCCGCGTCGCCGGAACTGCTCGGCTGGTATCTCACCGAGAAGTCCGGCGAACTCCGGCCCGACGGCCGGTGGGCATATGCGCCGTCCACGCTGGCGCGGTGGGTCGCGACGATCAACAAGGTGCACGCTCTCGCCGGCCTGCCGGTCCCGGGGCGGAGCGAGACCGTGCGCGACCTGCTGCGGGGAATCCGGCGCAGTCGCGCGACCCCAGCCGCTCGGCGCACGCCGCTGCTCACCGAGGACGTGCGTGCCATCGTGGGGACCATGCGTGCGGCCGCGACCGGGTTCGCGGACCGGGTCGCCGAACGTCGCGATTCGGCGTTGCTGCTCATGGGGCTCGCCGGTGCGCTGCGACGCTCGGAACTGTGCGGCATCGCGGTATCCGACGTGGTCGCGCACCGCTCGGACGGCCTCTACGTCACCATCCGTCGTTCCAAGACCGACCGCGACGCCCACGGCCGCGTCGTCACGCTGCCGTACGGCCGCGATCCGCAGACCTGCCCGGTGTGCGCGTACCGGCGGTGGCGCGAGGTGCTCGACGTGTGGGACGACGGTGGTCGTGCGGCCGCGGTGTCATTGCTCGAGGATGCGGTGGACGAACTCGGCGACCACCACTGCCGCGGCCTGGCGTCGAAGACGGCCGGCCCGGACCGTGCCCTGTTCCGGCCCGTCCATCGCACCGGGTCGATCGGTTCGGGAGTCCTCACCGGCCAGTCGGTGCACTCGATGATCCGGCGGCGGGCCCGCCAGGCCGGGTTCAGCCCGGAACTCGTGGCCACGCTCGGCGGGCACAGCCTGCGTGCCGGATTCGTCACCCAGGCGGTGCGCAACGGCGCCACGACGCAGACGATCATGACGCAGACCGGGCACGCCGACGAACGGATGGTCGCGCTCTACAGCCGCCACCATGCCGGCCTCGTCGGCAATGCCGTCACCGAACTCGGGCTCTGAGCGGAACCCTCACAGACCCCGTCCGACCGGCCGCCGCCACCACGACTCGTCCGCCTCCATGCGGGACCTCAGATGGTCGGCCGCGTCCGGATTGCGGAACGGTCCGGCCAGCAGATCCGCGTAGACGTGCGCGGGTGCGACGAACCGCAACCCCTCCCGCCGCTCCATCCGGTCGAAGACCACCGGCGTCCACGGGATCGCCACCACGACGTCCGCGGCGCGGTCCACCGGGCGCAGCCCGAGGGCGGCGGCGAACTCGTCCGGATCGTCGGCGTACACCTCGAGCAGATCCGTGGGTGCGTAGTCCGTCGCACCCACGCCGGTCAGGGCATACCCGAGGTCGATACGCTCGGCGAGCTGGGTCCGCACCGCATCCAGCCCGTCGGGTGCGGCGAAACTGCGAGTGGCACAGGGCTTCCGATCCGCCGCCCACGCACGCAGCATCGGTTCCCAACGCACGGAGGTGACAGGGCCGCGGGGGATCCGACGGATCAGTTCACGTTCGGTGAGGACCTCGACCACCCGGTACGCGGCGCCGGTGGATGCGCCGGACAGCTTGATCAGCTCGGGAACCGACATGTCGCCGACGTGGTCGGCGAGCGCCCGCACGACCCGCTCGGACGGTTCGCCGGTCAGCACGCCCGAGGGCCGGCCGGGCCCGCGCCACGGATCCGCGTCGGCACCGCGGTTGCGCACCCAGATCGCGGGCCGGGCGGCGACGAGTGTGAGATTGCCGGTCGCGTCGGCGTAGGAGATGCCGTGCTGGTCCAGCTGGCGGCGCACCGGATCGGACAGGTAGTGGGCGCACACGAACCCGCGGTCGGACTCGGTGAGTTCGGCCGCGATCCGCGCGATGTCGCCGCTGAGTACACCCCGGGACGTGATGACGGAATAGGAGACGGAATCTCCGTCGGGCGCGGTGACGAGGATGCGTTTGGGTGCTTCGGGGGAGCGGGCGCGGTCGGCGGTCACCGACCAGCCGAGGGGCAGGCAGGCCTCGAGGCTCGCCACCGCGCGGCGGTAGATGTCGATGTGGCGTTCGGGACGAGGACCGACGACCTCGACCGACCCGCTGGAATCATCCGCAACAGTCACACCCACCACACTACTCACTCTGTCTGCAACGGAAAAGCAGAAATTCCGGAATGGGTGTCCGTTGCGGGCCGTTGGTCACAACGTGGGTCCCCGGGAAGCCGCTGCGCCTGTCGGCACGGGGAGGGGAGCGTGATGCGATAGTTTCAACGCATGAGTGACAGTCTCGGCCGCTACGCCTTCATCCAGGCCACATGGCATCGCAGCATCGTCGACCAGGCCCGTGAGGGCTTCACCGACGAGATGGTGGCCCTGGGGCATTCCAAGGACACCCTGGAGTTCTACGAGGTGCCGGGAGCTTTCGAGATCCCCCTGCACGCCCGCCGGCTCGCGCAGACCGGGCGGTACGACGGCATCGTCGCTGCGGGACTGGTCGTGGACGGCGGTATCTACCGGCACGATTTCGTCGCGACCGCGGTGATCGACGGCCTGATGCGCGTCCAACTGGACACGGATGTCCCGGTCTTCTCCGTGGTGCTCACCCCGCACAACTTCCACGAGCACGACGAGCACGTCGAGTACTTCACGCGGCACTTCGTGAAGAAGGGCGCCGAGGCGGCGCGGGCCGTCGATACGACGGTGAAATCGCTGCGTTCGCTGCCGACGGAGTAGTACTTCTCCGCCCCCTGTCCGTCTCGCCCGGGGCATTAATCCGGGCAAGACGGAAACGTGAAATATCGCGAACTGATCACCCCCTCGGCGTGCCGCCCGTCCGAAACTTCCGCCGTCCTGAAACGTGTGGCACATGCACTACCGCAGTTTCCAGCTGTGCCTCGCCGTGGGAGCGTTCGCCGCGGGATCGGCCCTGGCGTCGACCACCACCGACTCGTTCGCGTTCGTCACCGGTGGCAGCAGGGTCGGCCTGCTGTTCTCGGGCGGCGCCGTCGGCGTGACCCTGGGCGCATTCATCGCGGCGGTGGTCGCCTGGGGAATGCGGGTACGGTCGCACCGGGCGCTTGCGGCCGCGGTCGGCCTCGTGCTGATCGGTCTCTCGGCGGCACCGTGGGGAGGCGAGTACGGAGTGTTCGCCGCGGCGTCCGGGGCGGGCCTGCTCCTCGGTGCCCTGGCCGCGACCGTTCCGTCACTCGGCGCTGGGCGCGGTCAGGTCTCCGTCGCAGCAGGAGGACTCGCGGGGATCCTATGTGCCGAACCTCTTGCGCGGCTGGGACGCGAGTCGTCTCCGCGCCGGTATGCCGACTATCTTCCGGCGTCGTCCGAGCCCGACGTGGTTCTTCTGGTACTCGTCGCAGCGGCAGTGCTCGCCGTGTTCGTGCTGATGTGGCAGGCGGACACCGGGACCGTCACCACGGAAGACGTCCGGTTGCGGGGAAGGGGAGTGCTCGTCGGGATAGTTCTTCCCGCAGTCTGGCTGATCCTGCACTGGCGTTTCGTCGGGGCGGTGAGCGGCCTGCACGGAACCACGGTGTTCTCGGGCTGGTGGTGGGGTGGGCTCGCTCTGATTCCGGTCACACTCGCTGCGGCCGCATGGATTCCGGGTCCGGCGGGCGCTGTGCTTCTCGCCGGGACAGCGGTGGCGTTCGTCGGTCCGAGCGAACTCGCGTGGTACACGGAGCAGTGGTGGACGCTGCTGATTCCGGTGGCGCTGGCCGCGCTCGGGTCGGTGGTGGGAATCCGGGTGCGCCGCCCGTGGTTCGGCATCGTCGGACTCGTTGTCGTGGCACTGACCGGCCTCGTGGAGAGCCCGCCGTGGGACAACACCCACCTGGTCGCCGTTCTTGTTGTCTTTCCCCTCGCGGCCGCGTTTCTCGTCGCCTCCTGCCTGCCGTCGGCGCCGACGGTCGTGATGACGGCGCTCGCGGCCCCGGCTGCGATTCTCGTGCCCCTGTCTGCGAGATACGGGTGGACCGCGTACGCGCCGCTGCAGGGGGAGGGGATCGGAACGAGCGGTAGTGGACACCGGATTTCTGCAGTGGTGGTGGGAGTCTCGATCGTGGCGTTGGGCATCGGAATCGGTTGGTTGCGGCGACGCCCGGACGATGACGCGAATCACGCGGGTATCGATGGGACCGCCGAGAACTGACGACACGGACGAGGGAGTCCCGTCATGGTGCCGAGTCCCGAGAACGCCGGGTGATCTCGGCTGCGGTCACGTCGACGAGTCGTCGGGCGGTGTCGAAATGCGGGGTGAGGCGGGTCTTGGTCATGGCGAAAGCTGTGCCGGTGGCGGTGTCGGCACAGACGTAGCTGCCGCCGCCCCCGACCCAGCCGAACGTGGTGGGTGTCTCGTCAGGGGAAGCGCCGAGGCGGCCGAGCGGATAGCCCAGGGCCAGTCGCACCTGGCTGCCGACGACCCGGTCGGTGCCCTCGAACGCGAGCGCTGTCATCTCCTCGAGTTGGTGTGTATCGATGAGCCGGCCCTCGAGTACCGCGCCGTGCACGGCGGCGATTCCCCGGGCGGTGAAGGTGCCGACCGACGGGATGTCCGCCTCCAGGAACGCGGGACTGTTCCCCAGGGCCGCGGTGGGTTGCAATTCCCACGGCGCGAGAATGCCGTCGTCCGGGGGGAGTTGTTGCGGTGCGGCGTCTTCGAGCCGTGCCAGTCTCTCCAGGTCGGTTCGCGGCACACCGAAGTACAGCTCGCGGTCGAGACCGAGCGGCGCGGCGATCCAGTCGTGGAGGAGTTGCCGCATCGGCTTGCCGGTGGTGCGGCGTGCGATCTCGCCGACGAGGAAGCCGAAGGTGTACGAGTGGTATCCCGTCTCCGTCCCGGGACGCCAGAGTGGTTCGGCTGCGGCGATGGCGGTGCAGACCCGCGGCCAGTCGGTCAGGTCGGCGGGGCCGATGTCACGAGGCATGGCCGGTACCCCCACGGAGTGGGTCAGCACATGATGAAGAGTCGCGCCCTCCTTGCCGTGGACACCGAACTCCGGCCACAGGTCGACCAGCGGTGTGTCGTAGTCGAGGGCGTCGGTCCGCACGAGCAGATGGGCGATCAGCGACGTCATGGTTTTGCCGGCGGAGAAGCTGAAGAACGGGGTTTCGGAGGCTACTGCGCGCCCGGTTCGGCTGTCGGCGATGCCCGCGACGGCGTCGACGACCGGCGCACCGCGGTGGTACACGGCAACCTGCAAGCCGGTTTCGGCTCCGGTGCCGACGAATTCGTCGAGCAGACTTCGGATCCGGTGCTGCAGCGCGGACATCGCCGTCACCGGTTCGGCCACGTGTAGCGGGTCTGACTGGATGTGGGCAGCTTGCCGAAAGCGAAGCCGACCGTCGGCGCAACTCGATAGAGCCGGATGTCACCGGCAATGACGGCTTCGCCCAATCGATTCCAGGCACCGTCGCGGCCGGTCAGGTGGGGGCCGTACTTCCGCTCGAAGTCTGCGAGGGCCTGTGCACGTTCGGTGCGCTCACTCACTGCCGTTGCGACGCCTTCGATGACGACGTCCACACCGGTCAGAGAATTCGTGCCGGTCGTGAGCGCACAGTGCGAATTGTGTTCGAGGTTGAGCGCTTTGCGCTCCTGGGCACCGGTCGTGAAGCACAGACCGCCCAAACTCCATGCCGCCAGCAACGGCGTCACGTGTGGACGCCCGTCCGGGCGCACGGTGGAAAGCCAGAACACCTCTGCCGCATCGATAACCGTCAGCGCGGACGCCCACGGCGTTGCTTGCGCATCCGGAGAGGAGAAGGGCCCCAGTACGACATCCGGTTCGTTTTCCGACATGTGAATGTCCCTACGTCGGTGGGATCGATCTGTCGACCGGCTGAAAGAGCAGCGACAGCAAGCGTATCCCCGCAACCGGAGCGTCGGGGGAGCACTTCAGCGCGAGCAAGATTTCTGGAAAGCACGGAACGCAAAGAAATACAGAACTCTCGCGGATGCCTACCTCGATCCACCACTGCCTGTCTTTCACCGGAAGTGCCGATATTCCGAGTCCGGATCCGATCGGGGGAGCGGACGCCGGTTCGATCGGGTGCAGGCAGGAAGGCAAGCGTCGCCGACCATGTGGAATCCACAGGGGGAGAGGCGTCTACCAGCCTGCGAGTCTGTCGAGGGGCGGGGAGTCGCTGCCGGCGCCGGGCGGGGAGCGACGAAACGGGGAGTGTGGCCGACCGCGAAAATCCGGAAGCCCAGAATTCTTCGGCGTGGGTCTTCGGGCAGCTGTCGAAACGTGAGGAATTATTCCGGACATGACGGAACAAATAGAAAAACAGAATCTCACTCCAAACCCATCACCAAACCACCCATCTCGCCTCCATCAGAACTCACCAACCTCTAAGGTTGGGTACCGAACCCGCGAAATGGAGTGCAAGGCGTCGATGTCGGTGCTCGAAGAGTCTTGTGATGATCTGTCGGGCCAGCTCGTCGCCGTAGGGGAGTCGTGCGAGAGGAGCACGAAGTTCCATGGTGAGCCGGTCGTGCACGCGGGTACGACCGGCTCCGGCGGCGGTGAGTGTGCGTTCGTGCTCCCAACGCCGCATCGTTGCCATCGTGGACTTCTCGTGGAAGCGCCGGCCCGGTTCCAGCTCCACGATCGTGAGCGCGTCGTATTCAATAGGAAGCACGCCGAACAGAAGAAGTGGCGCCGTCCCGAGCGGTACACCGACGGGAACCCGGTCGACACCGATGCCGTGCACTCCTCGCGGCATCCGCATTGCGAGCAGGGGTGCAAGTTCGTCGTTGATGCCGGCGGGGTCCGTCACCCGGGCCCACACCGCGGGCGCATCCGCAGCGACGATCGATTCGTGTTCGACGATGACGGGGTGGCTCATCGGAGGATCCCTTCGGCGGCTTCGCCTACGGTAGCCAGCCCGGCGACCGCACGGGTGCTATCCCACGGTCAAGAGGATCCGTCCGTCGACCACGTGCGCCGGATAGGTTTGGACGGAACCGATTCCGGGGGTGGTGCAGGCGCCGGTGTCGAAGGAGAAGGCGTACTGGTGCAGCGGGCACACGACGACCGCGTCGTCGATCTGGCCGTCGGTGAGCGGACCGGCCTTGTGCGGGCACATCGCGTCCGTCGCGCGGACGGTGCCGTCGGACAGCAGGTACACGGCGATCTGCCGGCCGTCGACGGCGTAGGTGCGGCCTTCGCCTGCGGTGAGGTCGGTGATCGCTCCGACGTCGACGGTCACTCCGTCGTGCAGGGCGGTCATCGGACGGGAACCTGGGGGAGCGGGAGCAGCGGCAGCGACGGGGCGAACTGCGCCGGGGATTTCGGTGTGGTGCGTTCGAGCCACGGGTCGCGGTAGCCGGCGACCGCGGCCGCGATCCGTTCGTCCAATCCGGTCACGATGTCCTCCTCGTCGTCGAGCAGCAATACCTGCAGGCGGTCGATGCCCAGGCGTGGTACGAAGTCGTAGGTGCGTTCGAGCCATCGGGCGTTCTCGCGGTAGTACTGGATGAACCGTCCCGCGATGGTCAGGACCTCGTCACCGGAGTCGACGGTGGCGAGCAGGTCACCCTTGCGGATGTGCGCGCCGGCGGCCCCGCCGACGTAGATCTCCCAGCGGCCGTCGCCGACCGCGACGACGCCGAAGTCCTTGCACAGTGCCTCGGAGCAGTTGCGGGGGCAGCCCGCGACCGCGAACTTCAGCTTCGCCGGAGTTTCGAGGCCCTGGAAGCGGTCCTCGATGGCGATGCCGAGCGAGGTGGAGTCGCCGAGACCGAACCGGCAGTAGTCGCTGCCGACGCAGGTCTTCACGGTGCGCACGGACTTGCCGTAGGCGTATCCGGACGGCATGCCGAGGTCGGCCCACACGTTCGGAAGGTCTTCCTTGCGGATGCCGAGCAGGTCGATGCGCTGGCCGCCGGTGACCTTGACCATCGGCACCGAGTAGCGGTCGGCGACGTCGGCGATGCGGCGCAGCTGGTCGGGGGTGGTGACGCCGCCCTTCATCTGGGGGACGACCGAGAAGGTGCCGTCGCGCTGGATGTTGGCGTGCACGCGGTCGTTGATGAACAGGGCGCCGCGTTCGTCGATCCAGTCGGGTCCCCACACCACGCGCAGCAGCGACGCGAGCGGCATCTTCGCGGTCGCGTCCTCCCCGGCGGGGGCGAGCGCGGCGAACACCTGGGACACCGAGCGCAGGCCCTGGGCACGGATCGCGGCGATCAGGTCGGGTTTGCTGAGCGGGATGCACGGGACGTACCAGTTCGCGGCAGGGTCGTCGGCGAGTTCACCGCCGGCCGCGCAGGCCACGATGTCGGCGACCAGGCCCTTGCAGGAGCCGCAGCCCTTGCCGGCGCGGGTCTTCGCGCACACCTCGGTGAGGGTGGCGGCGCCGCTGTGGACGCAGGCGACGAGGTCGCCCTTGGTGACACCGTTGCAGTTGCACACCTGGGTGTCGTCGGGCAGGTCCGCGGCCACGTCGGGGCCCTGGGGTTCGCCGATGTCGAACAGAAGCGCCGCGCGGTCCTCGGGGAGGTCGATCTTGCCGTCGAATGCCTGCGCGAGCATCGAGGCCTTGCCGATGTCGCCGAGCAGCATCGCCCCGATCAGGGTGCCGTCGCGGACGACGACGGCCTTGTAGACGCCGCTGCGCGGATCGTAGAACTGGACGAACTCGTCGTCTTCGCGTTCGGGGCCCTTGACGCCCATCGCGGCGACGTCGATCCCGGCGACCTTCAGCTTGGTGGTGGTGCGGGAACCGGTGTAGGCGGCGTCGGGGTTGGTGCCGGTCAGGTGTTCGGCGAGGACGACGGCCTGTTCCCACACGGGTGCGACGAGGCCGTACACCTCGCCGCGGTGCTGGGCGCATTCGCCGACGGCGTAGACGCTGGATTCGTCCTCGCAGCGCATCTGGTCGTCGACGAGGATGCCGCGTTCGACGACGAGGCCGCCGTTGCGGGCGAATTCGGTGTTGGGTCGGATGCCGGCGGCGACGACGACCATGTCGGTGGCGACGGTGTCGCCGTCGGCGAAGCGCACGCCGGTCACGGCGCCGCGGTCGTCGCGCAGGATCGCGGTGGTGCGGGTGCCGGTGAGGACGGTGATGCCGCGCTTCTCGATCTCGGTGCGCAGCACGCGCCCGCCGCGCTCGTCGAGCTGCTGGTTCATCAGGTGCCCGGGCGAGTGCACGACGGTGACGGCGAGTCCCTGGGTGCGCAGACCGTAGGCGGCCTCGAGACCGAGGAGGCCGCCACCGATGACGACGGCGGACACGTCGTCGTGGGCCTCGGCCATCTGCAGCATGCCGTTGGTGTCGGCGATGGTGCGGAATCCGAAGACGCCACGGCCGAGGCGGCCGTCGGTTTCGCGGAGGCCGTCCATGTTCGGGAAGAAGGTGTTGGAACCGGTCGCGACGATCAGCAGGTCGTAGTCGACCTTGCGGCCGGATTCGCAGGTGACGGTCTTGGCGAACCGGTCGAGTTCGATCGCACGGTCGCCGGCGTAGAGGGTGACGCCGTTCTCGCGGTACCAGCTCATGGGGTTGAGCACGAGCTCGTCGTCGTCGACGCCGGCCTCACCGGCGAGCACGTGCGAGAGCATGATGCGGTTGTAGTTGCCGTACGGCTCGTCGCCGATCATGGTGATGTCGAACTGCTCGCGACCGCCGCGCGCAAGGATTTCCTCGACGGTGCGTGCGCCGGCCATGCCGTTTCCGACGACGAGCAGCCGCCGGCGCGGGGTCTCCGGGTTGGGCGGTGTCGGTGTCATGCGTCGAGGGTCGGACGCAGCGGTGACGGTTCGGCGGCACGCGGGTTAAGCGGCGATCAGGAAGACCTCACAGCGGCGGGTCCGGTGCTGTCAGGTGCCTCGCTCGTGTTCAGGACCGTCGCGCGTTGAGGAGCAGGGCCATCGCGGTGACGAGTGCGGTGGCGATCGAGAATTCGATCACGGCGGTGGTGGCGCTCTGATGGTTCATGAGCAGTCCCACTGCCAGGGAGGACAGGGCCATTCCGGTGTAGGCGCAGGTGAAGAAGGCGGCGAGGACGGCGCCGCCGGTGTCGCGGGCGTCGGTGGCGATCGCGGCGCTCACCCGTTGCATGCCGCTGGCGAAGGTGAGGCCGTGTCCGATGCCGACGCAGGCGGTGACGGCGAGCAGCAGGCCCAGGCTCGAGGCTGCGCCGACGAAGGCCAGGCCGATCACGCCGACGAGGTTGCAGGCGAGACCGGTGCGCTGGGCGGTGAGCGGATCCGTTCCGCGCATGGACAGTTGGGTCGTCACGGAGCAGAGCAGCATCAGGGACGCCGCGATCGCTCCGACCAGCAGGTTCGACGTGCCGAGCAGATCGGTGGTCCAGGACGGGACGACGGACAGGAACAGTCCGGCGACGGCCCACGAGGCCGCGACCGGAAGCGCCGCGTGCAGGAAGACCGACCGGATCGCTGCGGGTACGCGGGGCAGTTCGAGGAGGCGGGCGCGGGTGCGGGTGGTCGTGGTGTCGGGCAGGGCCAACAGGGCGAGGAGGGCGGGAACGAGCGCGAGCACGAACACGACGTAGGGGGTGACCAGCGGCAACGGGAGGTATTCGGCGGCCAGTCCCGCCCAGATCGGTCCGAGTGCGCATCCGGCCGCTCCGGTGACGGTCGCGGCTCGAGCCGCGCGCCGGGGGTTGCCGGCCGGGACGTGTTCGAGGAGGGCGGCGGCTCCGGCGGCGGAGCAGGCGCCGATGGACAGGCCTTGCAGGAGGCGTCCGGCGAAGAGCCATCCGGTGGTGGGTGCGCCGGCCAGGACGACGGCGCCGAGGACTCCGGTGAGGAGACCGGCGAGGAGGACGGGGCGGCGGCCGGTGCGGTCGGAGAGGGGGCCGAGCAGGAACAGTGCCGGGACGAGGGTGGCGACGTAGGCGGCGAAGATCGCGGTCTGGGTGAGGGGGCTGAAGCCGAGGTCGGCTCGGTACAGCCCGTAGAGGGCGGTGGGGATGTTCGATCCGAGGGTGAGGATCGTGAGGGCGTAGCCGAGGCCGTAGTAGTGCCGGGCGGAGCGTCGTGGCGGGGTTTCGTCGGTGGGGCGGGCCGTGGGGATCACCGTGTTCGTCGACGAGATTGCTGAAGCCACGTCGGACATCCTACATCCCATGTCCGATCGTAGGATGCGTTGTGCGTCGTCGTGGGAGGATCTGGAAATGGTGGTCGTGAGACCGGAATCTGTGTACCAGCAGGCGCTGGAGTGGATGCGGACCCGCATCGAATCGGGTGACTGGCCCGTCGGCGACCGGATCCCCACGGAGGCGGAACTGGTGTCGATCCTCGGGGTCGGACGCAACACCGTCCGCGAAGCGGTCAAGTACCTCACCTCCGCCGGCATGCTCGAGATCCGCCGCGGGTTCGGTACCTACGTGCGGGCCCGCAGCGAACTCGGGGGACTGCTGAACCGCCGCGTCGAGGTCGCGGAGATCCTGCACGCCTTCGAGGTCCGCCGCGCACTCGAGCTCGAGGCGGTGCGGTTGGCGTGCGAGCGCCGCACCGACGAGGACATCGCGCAGCTGCGGGAGGCGCTGGCCGCCCGCGCCCGTTTCTGCGACGGCGCCGACGAGGCCGGATACGCCTCGACGGACATCGCCTTCCACTCCGCGGTGGTCCGGGCCGCGCACAACTCTGTGCTCGAGGACCTGTTCGCTCGACTGTCCGAGCTGATCCGCGCGACCTACGAGTTCACCCACGGCGCGTTCGATCCGGCGTCGAGCACCGTTGTGCACGAGCAGGTCGTCGACGCGATCGAGGCCCGCGACGAGGTGCGGGCGCAGGCCGCGGCCCGCGGTTACCTGGATCCGATCGTCGGGGCCGTGCACGATTCCGCCGCGAGCGGGCACCGAGGCCGAGCCGACGATGGGTACCGAGGCCGAGCCGACGATGAGTACCGAGGCGGGACGGACTAGGCCGGGTCCTCCTCCCGGGGACTCCCGGTGTCCTCGACCCTCGCGGTGTCCTCGGGCATTTCGGTGTCCTTCGGTGGCGCGGCGTCCTTGGGCATCGCGATCGGCGCGACGATCGCCAGCAGCAGCGCGGGCAGCACGAAGCTTGCCACCGGGGCCGCCGCGTACAGCGGGGTCAGCGCCATCGGGGTCGCGGCGCCGCCGCCGAACCGGAATGCCTGCACGACCGAGACGGCGCCGCCGCGGTTGCGTTCTTCTCCGCCGAGCACCGCGGCGTTGACGCCGACCAGCACGCACTGGGAGGCGATGCCGGCGACGAACCAGGCGGCCGCGACCAGCCACAGCGTGGGTGCGAGACCGACGACGATCACGAGCGCCGCTCCGGCGATCGAGCCGATCAGGACGGTGGTGGTCGCGCCGATGCGGTCGACGAGGACGCCGACGCGCCGCGCGCTGAGGATCCCGGCAATGCCGAATCCGGTGAGCAGGGCGCCGCGCGGGGCGGGGTCGAGGCCGAAGATGTCCTCGGCGCGGAAGGCCAGCAGGAAGCTCAGTCCGCCGAGGGCGCCCCAGCCGAGCAGCGCGACGACCCCGATGCGCAGCACGCGTGGTCGCAGGGCGTCGCGGAGCCGGGCGGGGGCGGCGTCGGGTGGGCGGCCGACACCGCTGGGCAGGCCGATCACGGCGAGCACGAGGGCGGCCGCGGCGAGCACCACGAAGGCACATCGCCAGCCGACTTCCGCGGCAAGGCCGCCGACGAGTGGTGCGATGGTCTGACCGGCGGCCTGCATGGCGCCGAACAGGCCGAGGGCGCGTCCGAGCTGGTCTTTCGGGGTGATCATCGCGAGCGCGGCGAGCAGCAGTGGGGTGGTGAAGGCGTTGGCGACGCCTTGCAGGACCCGGGTGCCGAGCAGCAGCGTCATGGTGGGCGCGAGCGCCGACGCGAGTGCCGCGAGGGCGTACACGGCGTAGGCGGTGCGCACGGTCCGAACGCGGCCCCAGCGGGCGCCGAGGGTGCCGGAGACGAGCATCGCGAGGGCGAACGGGCCCAGGTAGGCGGTGATGGTGAGGGCGGCGTCGCCGGTGCTCACGCCGGTGTCGGCGCCGATCTCGGGCAGCATCGAGATGACGACCCCGCCGCCGAAGGGTCCGAGGAACCCCCCGACGTACAGTGCGGCGCGCTGCAGGGTGGTGCGGGCGCTGCTCACTGGGACAGGCCGCCCGGTCCCCTCCGGCGCAGGTACTTCTCGAATTCGGCGGCGATGGCGTCGCCGTCGATGGTGGAGATGCTGTCGTCGAGGTCGGTTTCGGCGTCGCCGCGTTCTTCGAGGGTGCGGACGTATTCGGTGATGTCCTCGTCGTCCTCGGTCATCTCGGTGACGGTCTGTTCCCATTCCTCGGCGAGGGTGGGCAGTTCGCCGAGGGGGACTTCGATGTCGAGGACGTCCTCGACGCGGCGCAGCAGCGCGACGGTGGCCTTGGGGTTCGGGGGCGAGGACACGTAGTGCGGGACCGCCGCCCAGAACGAGATGGCGGGGATGCCGCGGCGGACGCAGGCGTCCTGCAGGACCCCGGTGATGCCGGTGGGGCCTTCGTAGCGGGATTTCTCGAGGTTGAACTTCTTGGCAGCTTCACTGCTGTAGGCGGTGCCGGTGACCGGGACGGGCCGGGTGTGCGGGGTGTCGGCGAGCAGGGCGCCGAGGATGACGACGGTGTGGGCGCCGATTTCCTCGACGAGTTCGAGGATCGCGTCGCAGAAGCTGCGCCAGCGCATGTTGGGTTCGATGCCGCGCAGGAGCACGACGTCGCGGTCGCTGCCGGGCGGCGAGCACACGGACAGGCGGGTGGCCGGCCAGTCGATCTCGCGGGTGACGCCGTCGACGAGGCGCACCTGCGGCCGGTTGACCTGGTAGTCGTAGAACTCTTCGGAGTCGAGTTCGGCGAACGGTTCGGCGTCCCAGATCAGCTCGAGGTGTTCGACGGCGCCGCTGGCGGCGTCGCCGGCATCGTTCCACCCTTCGAACGCGGCGATGAGCACCGGGTTGCGCAGGACGGGGACGTCCGTTTCCGTGCCGTCGGCGGATTCACTTTCGCTCACCTGTCCAGCCTACGGCCAGCGGCCGATGGGGCGCCCACTAGTCTGGTGGCCATGTCCACCCCATTGCACTCTGCCTTGCTCGATGCGCTGTTGCGGCGCGTTGTCGTCGGAGACGGGGCGATGGGCACCATGTTGCAGGCCGCGGATCTGTCGCTGGACGACTTCCGTGGCCTCGAGGGGTGCAACGAGATTCTCAACGACTCCCGGCCGGATGTGATCCGCGGTATCCACCGCGCGTACTTCGAGGCCGGCGCGGATGCCGTCTCCACGAACACCTTCGGTTGCAACCTGCCCAATCTCGCCGACTACGACATCGCCGACCGTATCCGTGACCTGTCCGAACGCGGGACCCGCCTGGCCCGGGAGGTGGCCGACGAGATGGGTCCGGGCCCCGACGGCATGGGCCGGTTCGTGCTCGGGTCGATGGGTCCGGGCACCAAGCTGCCGACCTTGGGGCATGCGCCGTTCGACGCGTTGCGCGATGCCTATCTGGAGGCCGCGCTCGGCATGATCGACGGTGGTGCGGACGCGATCCTCGTCGAGACCTGCCAGGATCTGTTGCAGGCGAAGGCGGCGATCATCGGCAGTCGCCGCGCGATGGAGCGTGCCGGGCGGCGGGTGCCGATCATCACGCACGTGACGATGGAGACGACCGGCACGATGCTGCTGGGGTCGGAGATCGGGGCGGCTCTGAACGCGCTCGCGCCGCTGGGTATCGACCTGATCGGGTTGAACTGTGCGACGGGTCCGGCGGAGATGACCGAGCACCTGCGGTATCTGTCGCAGCATTCCGAGGTGCCGGTGTCGGTGATGCCCAATGCCGGTCTGCCGGTGCTGGGCGCCAACGGTGCCGAGTACCCGTTGTCGCCGGAGGAGCTGGCCGAGGCGTTGACCGGGTTCGTCTCCGACTACGGGTTGTCGCTGGTCGGCGGCTGCTGCGGGACGACGCCCGAGCACATCCGGCAGGTCGCGGAGGCGGTGCGGGAGCTGGCACCGGCCGAGCGTCGGCCGGTGTCCGAGCCGGGGGTGTCGTCGCTGTATGCGGCGGTGCCGTTCGAGCAGGACGCGTCGATCCTGATGGTCGGTGAGCGCACCAACACGAACGGGTCGAAGGCGTTCCGGGAGGCGATGCTGGCGGCCGACTACGACAAGTGTCTGGAGATCGCGAAGGATCAGATCCGCGACGGCGCGCACATGCTGGACCTGAACGTCGACTACGTCGGCCGGGACGGGGCGGCGGACATGGCGCAGTTGGCGTCGCGGTTCGCGACGGCGTCGACGCTGCCGATCATGATCGACTCGACGGAGCCGGACGTGATCCGGGCCGGTCTCGAGCATCTGGGTGGCCGCTGCGCGGTGAACTCGGTGAACTACGAGGACGGGGACGGTCCCGGGTCGCGGTTCCAGCGGATCATGGAGCACGTCGTCGAGCACGGTGCCGCGGTGGTGGCGCTGACCATCGACGAGGAGGGGCAGGCGCGCACCGCCGAGCACAAGGTGCGGATCGCCGAGCGGTTGATCACCGATCTGACGGAGAACTGGGGGCTGGCGCAGGAGGACATCATCGTCGATGCGCTGACGTTCCCGATCTCGACGGGTCAGGAGGAGGTGCGCCGCGACGGCGTCGAGACGATCGAGGCGATCCGGGAGATCCACCGCCGCTACCCGCAGGTGCATTTCACGCTGGGCATCTCGAACGTGTCGTTCGGGTTGAATCCGGCGGCGCGGCAGGTGCTGAACTCGGTGTTCCTGCACGAGTGCACCGAGGCGGGGTTGGACACCGCGATCGTGCACGCGTCGAAGATCCTGCCGATGGCGCGGATCCCGGAGGAGCAGCGGCAGGTCGCGCTGGATCTGGTGTACGACCGGCGCAGCGAGGGCTACGACCCGCTGCAGAAGCTGATGGAGCTGTTCGAGGGGGTGTCGGCGGCGTCGGCGCGGGAGTCCCGCGCGCAGGAGCTGGCGGCGCTGCCGTTGTTCGAGCGGCTCGAGCGGCGCATCGTCGACGGCGAACGCAACGGTCTCGAGGCGGATCTGGATGCGGCGATGACGGAGGTGCCGCCGCTGGCGATCATCAACGACACGCTGCTGGCGGGGATGAAGACGGTCGGTGAGCTGTTCGGGTCCGGGCAGATGCAGTTGCCGTTCGTGCTGCAGTCGGCCGAGGTGATGAAGGCGGCGGTGGCGTATCTCGAGCCGCACATGGAGTCGACCGGCGACGACGGCAAGGGCCGGATCGTGCTGGCGACCGTGAAGGGCGATGTGCACGACATCGGCAAGAACCTGGTGGACATCATCCTGTCCAACAACGGCTACGAGGTCGTCAACCTCGGCATCAAGCAGCCGATCGCGACGATCCTCGACGCCGCGATCGACAAGCGCGCCGATGTGATCGGCATGTCGGGTCTGCTGGTGAAGTCGACCGTGGTGATGAAGGAGAACCTCGAGGAACTCAACGCCCGCGGGGTGGCGGAGCAGTTCCCGGTGCTGCTCGGCGGTGCCGCCCTGACCCGTGGCTACGTCGAGGACGATCTGGCGGAGATCTACGAGGGCGAGGTGTCGTACGCGCGGGACGCGTTCGAGGGGCTGGCGTTGATGGACCGCATCATGGCCGTCAAGCGTGGCGAGGGTCCGGCGCCGGACAGCCCGGAGGCGATCGCCGCGCGGGAGAAGGCCGCCGAACGCAAGGCCCGGCACGAACGCAGCAAGCGGATCGCGGAGAAGCGCAAGGCCGCGGAGACCCCGGCGGAGATCCCCGCGCGCAGCGATGTGGCGGCGGATCTGCCGGTGCCGACGCCGCCGTTCTGGGGCAGCCGCGTCGTCAAGGGCATCGCGGTCGCCGACTATGCGGGTCTGATCGACGAGCGGGCGTTGTTCCTGGGCCAGTGGGGGCTGCGCGGGCAGCGCGGCGGTGACGGCCCGACCTACGAGGAACTGGTCGAGACCGACGGCCGGCCGCGGTTGCGGTACTGGCTGGACCGGTTGTCGACCGAGGGCATCCTGGCGCACGCCGCGGTGGTGTACGGGTATTTCCCGGCGGTGTCCGAGGGCGACGACGTGGTGGTGCTGACCGAGCCGCGGCCGGACGCGCCGGAGCGGTTCCGGTTCACGTTCCCGCGGCAGCAGCGGCCCCGGTTCCTGTGCATCGCCGATTTCGTGCGGTCGCGGGAGGAGGCGCAGCGCACCGGGCAGGTCGATGTGTGGCCGTTCCAGCTGGTGACGATGGGGCAGCCGATCGCGGATTTCGCGAACGAGTTGTTCGCCGCGAACGCCTACCGCGACTACCTGGAGGTGCACGGCCTGGGGGTGCAGTTGACCGAGGCGCTGGCCGAGTACTGGCACCGGCGGGTGCGGCAGGAGCTGGCGTTCGCCGGGGGCGGGACCGCCGCCGACGACGATCCGGCCGAGGTGGCGGACTACTTCAAGCTGGCCTACCGGGGGGCGCGGTTCGCGTTCGGGTACGGGGCGTGCCCGAACCTGGAGGACCGCATCAAGCTGGTCGAGCTGCTCGAACCGGAGCGGATCGGGGTGGAGCTGTCCGAGGAGCTGCAGTTGCATCCCGAGCAGTCCACCGACGCGTTCGTCCTGCACCACCCGGAGGCCAAGTACTTCAATGTCTGAGCTGATCGATTCCGTCCTCGACGCGGCGGCCCTCGGCACATCGGCACAGCCCGTTGCGCTGCGGGCGGTGCTGTGGGACATGGACGGCACGCTGCTCGAGTCGGAACAGTTGTGGGACATCGGGATGCGGGAGTTGTCGCTGCATCTCGGGGGCCCGATGTCGGAGGAGACCCGGATCGCGACGATCGGCGGGCCGCTGGATCTGTCGGTGTGGCGCACCTTCGACGGTCTCGGGCTCGCCCCGACTCCGGACGAGCAGACCGCCGCGGAGGATTGGCTCAACGCGTTCATGGCGGAGCTGTTCGCGCAGGGGCTGCCGTGGCGGCCCGGGGCGCGGGCCGCGCTGGGTGCGGTGCGGGAGGCCGGGCTCGGTCAGGCGCTGGTGACCAACACCGGCCGCCGGTTGTGCGATGTGGCGCTCGAGACCCTGGGCCGTACCCATTTCGACCACACGGTGTGCGGGGACGAGGTGCCGGCGGGCAAGCCGGATCCGGCGCCGTACCTGCGGGCCGCGGAGCTGCTCGGGCTGGACCCGGCGCAGTGCCTGGCGGTGGAGGATTCCCCGACCGGGGCGGCCGCGGCCGACGCCGCGGGCTGCACGGTGCTGGTGGTGCCGTCGCTGACGACGGTGCCGGGTTCGCCGCGGCGGGTGTTCCGGTCCACCCTGGAGGGGTTGACGGTGGCCGACCTGCGGGGACTGCACGCCGCCGGGGAGCGCTGAGCATGGCCGTCCCGAAGATCGTGTTGTTCTACAAGTTCACGCCGCTGCCCGATCCGGAGGCGATCCGGTTGTGGCAGCACACGCTCGCGTCGGCGCACAACCTGACCGGGCGCATCCTGATTTCCGAGCACGGCATCAACGGCACCGTCGGCGGGGACATCGCCGATGTGAAGAAGTACGTGCGGGGGTTGCGCAGCTATCCGGCGTTCAAGGACACCGACGTGAAGTGGTCGGACGGCACCGGCACCGATTTTCCGCGGTTGTCGGTGAAGGTGCGTCCCGAGATCGTCACCTTCGGGGTGCCGGACGAGGTGAAGGTCGACGAGCACGGCGTCGTCGGCGGCGGGGAGCACCTGTCGCCGCTGGCCCTGCACGCGTTGATGTCCGAGCGCGGCGACGACGTGGTGTTCTTCGACGGCCGCAACCGGTTCGAGGCGGAGATCGGCCGGTTCCGGGATGCGATCGTGCCGGACGTGGCCACCACCCGCGATTTCGTCGCCGAACTCGACAGCGGCCGCTACGACCACCTCAAGTCGAAGCCGGTGGTCACCTACTGCACCGGTGGGGTGCGGTGCGAGGTGCTGTCGGCGTTGATGCGCAACCGCGGTTTCGACGAGGTGTATCAGCTCGACGGCGGCATCGTCCGCTACGGGGAGACGTTCGGGGACGGCGGCCTGTGGGAGGGCTCGCTGTACGTGTTCGACGGGCGCATGAACGTCGAATTTTCCGACGATGCGGTGACCTTGGGGCGGTGTTCGCTGTGCGAGGCGCCGACCTCGCGGTACCGCAACCATCCGGACGTCAACGGGCGGGCGCAGACGCTGGTGTGCGAGGACTGCGTGCCCGATCCGGTCGGTTCCTGACCGTGCCGGCCGCGCCGCTGCCGATCCGGGACGGGCTCGGCCCGGACCGGGTGCGGATGCCCGCCGGGGCCGCCGCGCGCACCGTCGTCGAATACCTGCATGCCGCGCATCCCGGGGAGGACTGGGCCGGGCGCATCGCGGCCGGGGAACTGGTCGACGAGCACGGCCGCGCCGTGGACGTGCACACCCGCTATCAGCCGACCCGGTTCGTGTACTTCTACCGGGAACCGCCGCCGGAGGTGCCGGTGCCGTTCGCGGTGGACGTGCTGTACCGGGATGCGGGGCTGGTGGTGGTCGACAAGCCGCATTTCCTGGCGACGATCCCGCGGGGCGCGCACATCCGGGAGACGGTGGTGGTGCGGCTGCGCCGGGACCTGGGGTTGCCGGATCTGGTGCCGGTGCACCGGCTGGACCGGATGACCGCGGGGGTGCTGTTGTGCACCGCGGATCCGGCGTTGCGGCGGCCCTATCAGGAGTTGTTCGAGCAGCAGCGGGTCCGCAAGGTGTACGAGGCGATCGCCCCGCACCGGCCCGGGGTGCAGTTCCCGCGGGTGGTGCGCAGCCGCATCCGGAAGCGGCACGGGGAGCTGACCGCCGTCGAGGTGGAGGGGGAACCGAACGCCGAGACCCGCATCGAACTGGTCGAGCGGGCCGGGGACCGGGCCCGGTACCGGTTGTTTCCGCGCACCGGCCGCACCCACCAGCTGCGGCTGCACCTGAATTCGCTGGGGGCACCGATCGTGGGGGACAACTTCTATCCGCAGTTCCGGCGCCGCGCGCCCGACGATTTCACCGATCCGCTGCGGCTGCTGGCGCGCACCCTCGAGTTCGACGATCCGCTGACCGGGCGGCCGCGGCGTTTCGACAGTCGCCGGGTGCTGGATTTCTGACGGGGGACGCCGCGCGCAGGGCATCGGGCCGGTCATGAAACAATGGGCTCCCGTGAAGACCTTCGAATCCCTGTTCGCCGAGCTGTCCGAGCGTGCCGTGACCCGTCCCGAGGGGTCCGGCACCGTTGCCGCGTTGGACGCCGGCGTCCATGCGCAGGGCAAGAAGGTGATCGAGGAGGCCGGCGAGGTGTGGATCGCCGCCGAGTACCAGAGCGACGAGGAGTTGGCCGAGGAGATCTCGCAGCTTCTGTACTGGGTGCAGGTGCTGATGGTGGGGCGCGGTCTGAAGCTCGAGGACGTCTACAAGCATCTGTGATCGTCGATCGATCCCAGCCTGTTTGCCCGCATCGTCCCGCCCCCGTTTGTCGCTGTTTCCCCAGAGAGGCCGAGTCCCGAATGCTGCGCGTCGCCGTTCCCAACAAGGGTTCCCTGTCCGAGTCCGCCGCCGAGATCCTCAGTGAGGCCGGGTACCGGCGTCGCACCGATTCGCGGGATCTGACGGTGCTCGACCCGGTCAACGAGGTCGAGTTCTTCTTCCTGCGTCCGAAGGACATCGCGATCTATGTCGGGTCCGGGGAGCTGGATCTGGGGATCACCGGGCGGGATCTGGCCGGGGATTCCGGTGCGCCGGTGACCGAGCGGTTGTCGCTGGGGTTCGGCCGGTCCTCGTTCCGGTATGCGGCGCCGAAGGGCCGGGACTGGAAGGTGGAGGATCTGGCGGGGCTGCGGATCGCCACGTCGTACCCGAATCTGGTGCGCAAGGATCTCGCGGCGCGGGGGATCGAGGCGACGGTGATCCGGCTCGACGGTGCGGTGGAGATCTCGATTCAGCTCGGGGTCGCGGATGCGATCGCCGATGTGGTCGGGTCGGGTCGCACGCTGCGCCAGCACGAGCTGGTGGCGTTCGGGGAGTCGCTGTGCGAGTCCGAGGGCGTGCTGATCGAGCGGGAGGGCTCGAACCGGGACGACGCGGCCCGCAACCAGTTGATCGCGCGGATCGAGGGTGTGGTGTTCGCGCAGCAGTACGTGATGCTCGACTACGACTGCCCGAAGCACCTGCTGGACGAGGCGGTGAAGGTGACGCCGGGGCTGGAGTCGCCGACGATCTCGCCGCTGGCGAACGATGATTCGGTGGCGGTGCGGGCGATGGTGCCGCGCAAGGGCCACAACGCGGTGATGGATCGGCTCGCCGAGATCGGGGCCCGCGCGATCCTGGCGTCGGATATCCGCTCGTGCCGGGCGATGCGCGGCGTGGACTGACCCCGCCCGCGCGTGTAGACGAAACGCCGCGGCGCCGCCCCCGTATCGGGGGGATCCCTCGGAATGACGGTGGTTGTCGCGGACATCGACTACGAGCGTGCGGTGAAGGTGGCCGACGACATCGTGGCGGCCGGCGGTCGGGCGG